>NC_018011.1:0-727500 GCF_000265365.1 Alistipes finegoldii DSM 17242 | reverse complement strand
GTTGATGAGCCAGCCGCTGACGATATCCTGCAGGCCGGCGCCGACGTAGCTCGCCATGCCGACGATTCCCAGCGCTGCGCCCGTCGCTTCGCGCGGTACGATGTCGATGGCCATCAGGCCGCCCAGAAAACAGATCAGCACGCCGATCGCCACGCCGAACAGAATCATGCTGAGGATATTGACGACCAGCCCGTCGCCGGAGTAGAGGAACAGGCAGAGCGCGACGGTGTTCAGCACGCCGAAGCCGAAGGCCAGCACGTTGCGCCGCCCGTAGAAGAAGGCGTCGGAGAGCCAGCCCGAAAAGACCGTGCCCACGATGCCGCAGAGCGCATTGACCGAAATGACCTGCGTGGCCGCGGCCAGCGTATAGCCTTTGATCTCCTGCAGGAAAAGCACGCCCCAGCCGTTGATCGCATAGCGGCTGATATACATGAACGCGCTGGAGAGCGCCAGCACCCAGACCAGCGGATTGCGGATCACGGAGCGTTGCAGGTCGGAAGTTTTGCCGTGGTCGCGGGGCGTGCCGGGAGTCTCTTCGCCGGTCAGCTCCTCGATCGGGGGCAGCCCTTTCGATTCGGGGGTGTCGTGCATCAGCAGTACGATCGTCAGTACGCCGAGCACGCCGGCGACCGACGAGCCTACGAATCCCCATTGCCAGCCGAAGAAGCCGACGACCGCGCCGACGAACAGGAACGACAGGAATTCGCCGAGGTTGTGGCTGGCGCTGAAGAATCCGTAGTAGGTGCCCCGCTTGCTGAGCGGGTACCACCGCGAGAGGGCGATGATGGCCGGGGGCGCGCCCATCGACTGGCTCCAGCCGTTGACGCCCCACATGACGGCGAAGGCGACGAACAGCACCATGTTGCCGACGATGCCGCCTCCGTTGGCCAAGCCGAGGATGCCGACCAGCAGGTTGGCGACCGCCGATACCGCAAGACCCGCGGCCATGAAGCGTTTGATGTTGCTGTGGTCGGAGAGGAATCCGTTGACGAATTTGCCGATGGCGTAGGCGAACAGCAGCGCCGAACCGATGACGCCCAGCTGCGTGGCGTCCAGCGCCCCGCTTTCGAGGATGGGCTTTTTCACCACGTTGAGACTCGTGCGGCAGACGTAATAGAGACTGTAGCCGACGGTGCCGGCGATGAAGCTCTGCCAGCGGAGTTTTTTGTAGAGACGCATCATGGCGTCGTCGTCCTTCGGCAGACGCGGCGCCGGTGCGCTTTTTCTGAAAAATGAGAGTATTGACATAAGCAGGTTGGTTGCGTTATCAGGTTAATCGGAGTCTTACCGCTTCGTGAATTCCAGTTCGACCTGCACGGGGAAGTGGTCCGATGGAGTCCGGGCCCGGAATTTCCGCTCCCCGCCGTCCGGGTTTTCCGAACGGTAGGTGTCGGTCAGGATTCCGTAGCGGAGCACCCGGAAGCCCGGCGTTACGAAGAGGTAGTCGATGCGGCGGAAGGTCTTGATGTCGGGGTCGAACCAGTTTTCGGTGCCTGTTTCGGCATAGCGGATTTCGGCCGTGTCGTAGGTGTCGGACAGGATGCCGGAGTCGCGCAGGATCGCGTAGCTCCGGCTCGTTTCGCCCACGTTGAAGTCGCCCGTGAGGATGACCCGCTCGCCGCGGCACAACTCTTCGATCTTCGCCAGTATCAGGCGGCAGCTCTCGGCCTGAGCCTGTTCGCCGCGGTGGTCGGTGTGGGTCGTGAAGAACCAGAACCGCTGACGGCTCTGTCTGTCATAGAACCGGCCCCATGTGCAGATGCGGACGTATTTGGCGTCCCAGCCCTTGCCGGGCTTCGAGGGGTCTTCAGAGAGCCAGAAATGGCCCGAATCGAGCAGTCGGAAGCGGCCGCGCTTGTAGAAGATCGCGGAGTATTCGCCGCCTGCGGCCCCGTCGTCGCGTCCGACGCCGACGTAATCGTAGCCGGGCAGCGCCGCGAGCATGCCCTGCAGCTGGCTGTGGAAGACCTCCTGCGCCCCGAAGATGTCGAAGTCGTGGAACCGGATCAGCGACGAGATCACCGGGAGACGCCGCTCCCAGCCGTTGCCCTCGGCCGTGTCCTTGGCGTTGAGCTGGCGGATGTTGTAGGTCGCGGCCGAGAAACTCTGCGCCGCGGCGTTGAAGGCCGTCACGCATGCGACGGCCATGCAGATCAGTAATTTGTTCATGTCGCTCGGTTATTTGCGCCGTCCCTGCGCTTCGAGGTAGCGGATCAGCAGTTCGGGCCGGTCGGTCTGGATGATCGAAGCGCCCATGTCCAGCAGGCGGCCGTACACCTCGTCCGGCGATTCTGTGAAGGCCTTGTCGTCGCTCAGACCGCCGCAGAGCGAGTCCCAGAGCGAATTGACCCACAGTTTCGAACCGCCTGCGACGACCTGCCGCATGCAGGCTTCGACTTGGGGCGTATAGTCGTCCCAGCACACTTCGTAAGCCAGCGGGACGACGCCCTTCGAGGCATATTCCTCGAAAAGCTCCCTGCCCTGCGGCTTGAGGATGTCGATGATCGGCATGTACATCATGTTGTGTCCGTATTCCGCGAATTTTGCAGAGACGGTCTCCACCGGACGTTTGCCTTTGATGAGCACCTGATCCGTGACGCCCAGCTCCTCGGTGATGGCGAGCGCGAGGTCGTAATATTCGTAGCCTTGGTCGATATTCACCGCGATGCGGTCCTTGCAGACGGCGAGCGCTTCGCGCAGGGTCGGCATTTTGAGCGAGGTCTTCACGCCGTGGCCGGTTTTCAGCACGCAGCGCCGGATCGAGTCGTAGGTGATGTCGCACACGCGGCCGCGGCCGTTGGTCGTGCGGTCGATCGTCTTGTCGTGGCACAGGACCAGCACGCTGTCCTTGGTGAGCTTGAGGTCCAGCTCCATGATGTCTACCCCCATGCCGATCACCGATTCAATCGCTGGGATGGAGTTTTCGGGCCAGTTGCGCCAGTCTCCGCGGTGCGAGACCACCACGACGTACCGTGACGAGGGGTTGTGGAGTTCCGCGCGGACGAACCGGGCTTTGTCCGTCGTTTCGGCCGCCGGCTGCGAACAGGCGTACAGACCGGCTGTTGCGCAGAGGATGAGTAGGTAACGTTTCATTTCGTTCGGTTTAAAAAGGGAGAACCGGAAAGTTCCGGTTCTCCTGAAGAGTTATTTTTCCAGTACGGGATAGCTCTCCGATGCCGTCCACTTGCGCAGGACGACGTCGGGCTTGCCCGGCAGCGTTGCCGCCGGGGTGTCGTTGAAGAGCGTTGCGCCGGCGTTGAGCGCTGCGGCGAAGTTTGCGCACGACTCGCCGCTCGAAGGTACGGTGACGGCGCCCGACTTCATCTCGTCGAGCGAGAGCAGGGCGAAGGTCGTCTTTTTCCAGACCGTTCCGGCCGCCTTGTCGCTGCCGACGGCGGAGTTCGCCGCAGACTTGGACGGACATGCCGAGTTGCCGTAGATGTTCTGCAGGTTGCCTTTCTTGCTGTAACCCACCACCGATGCGTAGGAGCTGTTGGCTGTGATCTTTTCCACGGTCGAGTAGCAGTTGATGACGAAGCTGTCGTCGCTGACGATGCCGGCGATGCCGCCGACGTCGTTGTGTTTCGCTTCGAGTTGGTCCACCCGGCTGTAGCAGTTGATGACATAGCGGCCCAAGCCGTCGTCGCCTTTGGCGATCTGGCCGACGATGCCGCCCATGTTGGGGTCTTTCGGGGCGTCGGTCTTCATCGTGCCGCCGAGGTTGGCGCAGTTGACCAGCGTACCCTTGTTCTGGCCCGCGATGCCGCCGATGGTCTTGGCTCCGGTGCCGCCCGTGATGTCGCCCTTGAAGGTCGCCCCGTCGATGACGCCGGCGTTTATGCCGACGATGCCGCCCGCGATCTCGAATTCGGTCGAAAGCGCACCTTCGACGGCCAGATCGCGGATCGTGCCCTTGTTGGCGCCGAATACGCCGCAGGATTTGCCCGGAGCGACGATCTTCACATTGAGGAGCTTATGTCCCGCACCATCGAATTCGCCCTCGAAGTAGATCGTGTTGTCGGCCGTGAAGGAGATCGGCGTGAGGTTCTTGTTGTCGAAGTCGATGTCGGCCGTGAGACGGTAGTAGGCCGCCGATGTGTAGACGGCGTCTTCGGCCTGCCGGTTGATCGACGCGGCGACCGTGTTCCAGTCGCTCACGGAGTTGAGCTGCCACGGGTCCGCGGCCGTTCCGGAACCCTCGACCACGTCGGGTGCGGGTTTCTCGTAGTCGGTGTCGAACTGAATCGTCAGGGGGCAGTGGTCCGAAGGGTAGATGTTGCCGTAAACGGTGTTGTCCACCTTGTAGGATTTTAGCTCCACGTCGCCGCGCGAGTAGATGTAGTCGATGCGCGCCGTGGCCTGCGTGAGGTCGGCTGTGATTTTGTGGCCGTTGAAGGTGCCGACGGGACCGCTGATGAAATCCGATTCCACCGTGAGGAACGAGTCGTTCCAATGGGTGCGGAGCGTCTTCGACGAGGCGTCGTCCATGGCGGCGTTCATGTCGCCGACCAGAATCGAGGGGATGCCGTCGGGGTTATACATCTTTTCGCGCTCGATCAGCAGTTTGGCGCCCTCGGCGCGCGCCGTGGCGCCCAGCGGGGCGTGGGTGACCATCATAAAGAACTGCTTGTTATACA
The DNA here is from genome assembly GCF_000265365.1 of Alistipes finegoldii DSM 17242. Classification (NCBI taxonomy): domain Bacteria; kingdom Pseudomonadati; phylum Bacteroidota; class Bacteroidia; order Bacteroidales; family Rikenellaceae; genus Alistipes; species Alistipes finegoldii. Next base: position 722,863 of record NC_018011.1, on the reverse strand, counting down.
GTTTGTCGGTCACCATGGCGCAGGCGGCGATGCGGTGATAGCCCAGCTCGTCCCAGCCGTAGCTCATTTCGTCGGGCGTGGGCGAAATCCAGAAGAAGTGCTTGTCGGTCAGCTCGAAACGTTCGGGGTTGTAGGCGATGCCCAGCGCTTCGCCGCTGACGCCGTCCTGCGAGTCGCGGCCCACGAACCACCATTCGTATTTGCCGCCTTGCTGCCCGACGAGCGTCGGCAGCTCGTTCTGGATCGTTCCGTTGGCCTCTTGGAAGCCGAAGATGTCCCATTTGTTTTTGACGATCGACTGCGCCAGCACCGTGCGGCGGTTGGTCCACAGGTAGTCGCCCGTGCCCTTGCTCGAAATCCAGAGGTTGTAGCTGCCGAGCGTGAGCGTCTGCTCGGTGATGTCGGGTTCGCGGGAGGGCGTGTCGTCCTCGTAGTACTTGTCGTTGAGTACCGTTTTGAAATCGTCGGCGCATCCGGCTGTCAGGGTGCAGAGCGCCGCGAACATCGCGAGAATTATTGTTTTTTTCATGTTCAGGTTCCTTATATTTCCCGGAAGGCGGGGCGGCCCTGCGGACCGCCGCCCCTCCGGAATTCTACATTCGGTTATTTCTGGTAGTTGCTGTGACGTGCGTTCTGTCCGTACTGCGACCACGCCGAAGCTGCGGGCGAAGTGACGCCGGGCAGCGCTACGGAGTAAACCTTGAGCGCACCTGCCGCCGAGTCCTTGCCGAGGAAGTAGGAGTAGCCCCATTCGGAGATCGTCGGCGAGCCGTCCACCGAGTCGGCCAGATGCTCCTTGTAGCGGAGTTCGCCCTCGGCGCTCAGCACGACGTAATCGCCCGTCTTGGTGCAGAGGTGGATCTGGCCGAGATTATCGACGGCCGGGATGCTGTTGCTTGCCGCGTCGAGCGTGTACGACCAGCGGGTCGAACCGTTCGAGGTGTTCAGCGCGTAGACCACCGAGGGGGTGGCCTTGTCGGCGACGATGTAGAGCGTCGTGCCGTCGGCGCTGAGCGATGCGCCCGTCTGCTGGAATCCGTCGGGCAGGTTCACGCTCCATTTCGGGGTCTTCTTCGACGATGCGGTGAGGTTCGTGCAGTCGAAGCTCGCGAGGTTCCAAGTGCCCGATCCTTCGGCGATGCCGGGAAGGTAGACGCAGTTGTCGGCATCGACGCAGGGCTGGCAGCGGCCGGCCGAGAGAATCTTGTTGGGAGCGAACGTGTCGGAGGTCGGAACCGGCGACCAGACGAACGATGCGTCGGGAACCATGATGCCGTAGCCGTACTGGGCGGTGTTGGTGAAGATCACCACGCCGTTCTTGAGCGCGATCGTGCCGGAGGTGCCGCCGCCGTTGGCCGGGGTGGCCGTAGCGGTGTTCTTGCCGGTGCCCTTCTCGAATCCGCGGATCGCGCCGTTGGTGCCGCGGCTGCCGACGATGACCATGCTCGGACTGATGCAGGGCGTCGAGAAGGCGATGCGCGCCGCCGGGGCGTAGGCCGTCGTGTTCTTCCAGAGCACCGAACCCGTCGCGCCGTCGAACGCATAGACGAGCGATGCCGACGAGGAGCCGCCGTATCCGTGCGCCACCCAGTAAACCGTGCCGTCGGTGTCCACCGAAGGATAGGAGATTTCGCTCTTGAGGTATACGCCGTCTTTTGCCATGGCGTCGTATTCCCATACCTTGGCGCCGTCGGTGTTGAGCGCGACCATTTTGCCGTCGCCCGATACCGAATAGATATAGCCCATGTCGCTCGCGGCCACGACGCTCGCCGCGCAGAGCGCATCGGCGGAGGCTACCGCAGTGGACCAGAGCAGCGTGAAGGCGTTGACGTCGCCTGCGCGGACGTTGATGGCCTTGGAGGTGCTGTTCGAGCCGCCGCGGTCATCGGTCACGGTCAGCTGGACGTTGAACATGCCCATTTGTTCGAACGTGTAGGTCGCGTTGATGTCCGTCGAGGTCGTGCCGTCGGGGAAGAGCCATTCGCGCGACACGATTTCGCCGTCGGAATCGGTCGATTTGTCCGTAAAGGTCACGGTCGTGCCGATGCTGATCATCTGGGGCGAGTAGCTGAAGTCGGCCGTCGGCAGCACGTTGTCCGCAAGGACGGTGATTGTTCTGGTCGTCGTGGCGCGGTTGCCGTCGGCGCCCCATGCCGTGAGGGTGACCGTGTAGTCGCCCGGACGGTTGTAGACGATCGGGTCGGGAGCGGCCTCCTCGGACCAGTTGCCCTCTCCGGCGAAGCCGAAGTGCCAGAAGTATTCGGAAACGGTCGTCCCTTCCGCCGTGGTCGTATTGGTGAAGGTGACCGGAGTGATGCCCGCGATGATCTCCTCTTCGCCGAACGTGAAGCCGGGAGTGATGACCGAGTTGTAGGCCTTGTCCATCTCGCTGCTGTCCGAACATGCGACCGATGCGGAGAGCAACACGATACTCAGATATGATAGTATTCTTTTCATTGAAATTGATTTTTTGAAATTTTAAGGTTTAGCGTTTCCCTTTGTCTCTCAGGTATTCGTCCATCAGGGCGGGGTAGTCGCACTGGATCATGCGCAGGCCCGCGGCGACGAAGCCGTCCATCGTGACGGTGTTGCCGTTGCGGAAGGCCGCGCCCTCGTCGTCGAGCAGGTTCGAGACCGAAAGCCCTTTGGCATTGAGCGACGAAATCCATGCGCTGTTGACATAGCCCGTCGAGGTCTGGATCATGTAGACGGGGGCGAATGCCGACATGGCGGCCAGCGCCGAGGCGTTGTTGGCGTGCGGGGCGATGATTCCCGGCTGCTCCTGACGGGCCAGCCAAGCGGCTCTGTCGCTGTTGGTTCCGACATAGAACTGCACCCGGTCCAGACAGCCGCAGCGTTTGACGACCTCGTAGACCTTGGCGATGTCCACGTCGTCGCTGCCGCATTTGTCGAGGTTGAACCAGACCTTGCCGCGCAGCTCCGTGAGGACCTCCTCCAGCGTCGGAATCTGTTCGCCGGTCACCTTGCCGTCGGTGGTTTTCAGCCGGAATTTCCGCAGCTCCTCGCGCGTGAAGTTGATGACGTAGCCTTCGTCGCCGGCATAGGAGCTGTAGTCGGTGAACCGCTTGAGGTAGTTGTCGTGCAGACAGATGACCTGCCCGTCCTTGGTGATCTGGACGTCGGTTTCGATGAAGTCCACGCATCCCAGTTCGACGCACTTGCGGAACGCCGCCATAGAGTTGGGGGCCAGATCGTAGCCGTTGTTGAAGTTGCCGCGGTGGGCCATGATCCACATTTTGCCGGTGTCGAAATTCAGGCACGAGCGGCTCAGGGAAGCTCCTTCGACCGTGACGGTCTGCGTCAGGGTCTGCGTCGTGCCGTCCGTGTAGGAGATGGCGGCGCCGGCCCTGTACTGTCCGTCGGCTTCATACCGGTGTTCCACCCGCTGCGTCGGGTCGGTCACGCGCTGCGCCGCGCTGCCGTCGCCGAAATTCCAGACGACGCTCGACACGCCGGGGATGCGGCTGAGCGCGAAGGCGACCTGCTCCATCCGGGCCGGATGGTCGTTGCTGACGACGATCGCGGCCTCCGTATCGGCGACGGCGACCGTGGCCGAGAGTTCGGTCATCGGGCCATGCAGCCGGGTGACGGTCGCCCTGACCGTGTAGGTGCCGGCCGTCCGGTAGGTGTGTTCGGCCGATTCGTCTGCGCCCGAAGTCGCGGTCGCGCCGTCGCCGAACATCCACAGCACGCTGCGGACGTTATCCGGACTGCCTTCGAGCGAGAAGACGACTGCGGCGTCCCTGACCGGAACTGCGGGCGTCCAGACGATGGTCTGAGTCCCGTTTTCCGGTCCGGGGGCCTCCGTGCCGCCGTCGGAGCAGGCAGCGAGCGGCCCGCACGCGATCGCCCAGAGGATCAATATGATTCTGTTTGTGAATCGCATGACGTCGTCGGTTTATTTTACGCCGTAGCCCGGATTCTGGTAAAGTCCCTCGGTGTTGAGGATGCGTTCGTTGTAGGGGATCGGAAGCAGCAGGTCCTTCAGCCCGAAGTTGGGGTTGATCGCGTTGAAATGTTCGATCATCTCCTGCTTGGAGTACATGCGCAGCAGGTCCTGCCAGCGGAGTCCCTCTTGGATGAACTCGTTGCGGCGCTCGTCGTAGATGCCCTGACGCAGGTCGGTGCCCGACCAGTCGCCCAGTCCGGCGCGTTTGCGGACCATGTTCAGGAAACTCTTGGCCGTCGGCTCCGTGCCCTGCCAGTAGTAGGCTTCGGCCAGCATCAGCGCCACGTCGGCGTAACGCATGACGATCCAGTTGTTGCCGCCGTAGCCGTTCGCACCGCACTCCAGATCGGCGTACTTCATGGTGTGGTAGTAGGTCACGCCCGCAACGGTCGTCTCGCGCAGGTAGTTCTTGCGCACGTCCTCCTTGGCGAAGGCGTCGTAGACGCTTTTGGTGGTCATGTTTTGCATCAGGCCCACCTTGTTCGAGGTGATGCCGGTTTTGCTGGGACCGAAGAGGTAGTTCCAAGTGGAGCCGAGGTCGGCGTTGTTCTGGATGTAGTTGATCTGGAAAATGTTCTCGGCGCAGGACTTCTGCGTGGAGAGGTCCCAGATCGCGTTGTAGGGGATGTCGGACAGTTCGCCGAACGACCGCAGGTTCCATGCGGCGGTGAGCTTTTCGATGGCCGAAGTGAGCGACGCCGACTTCTCGGAGGCGAAATCCTCGTCGCAGGCGTATTGCAGTTTGGCCTTGCCGTAGAGCGTCCATGCGGCAGCCTTGCTTGCACGGCCGCACTCCGATGCGGGCTGCATGTCGGCCAGCGGGCTGCCGAGTACGTAGTCGAGGTCGGCGAAGACCGCCTTGTAGACCTCGCTCTTCGGACGGCGGTAGTTGTTGGCCTGCACCTCGTCCTTGGTCTTGAGTTCGGTCAGGATCAGGGGCACGTCGCCCCACTCGGTCACCAGATGGAAATAGGTCAGCGCGCGCAGGAAGCGGATTTCGGCTTCGTAGGTGTTGCGCGCGTCGCCGTTGGAATAGCTCACGTCGTCCAGATGCGCGAGCAGCGTGTTGGCCCGCGAAATGGTCTTGAAGAGCTGCGTGTAGCGGTTGTATACGTAGGAGTTCTCCTCGGTAAGCGTATAGTTGTAGAATTGGTAGGGAATGCCGCTGTTGGCGCCGCTGTCCGTCACGGCCGTGTCATGCGAGCGGACGTCGGTGAAGTAGTGGTTGTTCGTGTAGTAGTAGCTCTGCGTGAGCGACGCATAGACGCCGTTGAGCGAGGTGACGATGTCGGCTTCGGACTTGTAGAAGTTGCCGACCGTCGTGGCGTTGGGGTCGTATTCGTCGAGGAATCCGCAGGACGCCGTCGAGACCGAGGCGGCGAGCAGGATGAACATATGTTTGATCTTCATATTCGTACAAGATTTAGAAAGTTAAGTTTAAACCGACCGAATAGATGCGCGAGAGGGGGTAGCATCCCCAGTCGAAGCCCGGCATCATGTTGCTGCTTTTATACGACACCTCAGGGTTGTAACCGCGGTAGGGGGTAATGGTGAAGAGGTTGTCGCCGCTGACGTAGACGCGGCACGAGGTGATGTGCAGCTTGCTGGTCCAGCGTTTGGGCAGCGTGTAGCCGAGCGTGATGTTCGCGCAGCGGAAGAACGAAGCGTCCTCCACGTAATACGAAGAGAGTTTGAGCGAGGTGTTGGTCGTCGAGATGCGCGACGCGATGGGCACGTTGTTGCGGCCCGGCTGTGCGTCCGAGATGTAGCGGTCGGCGACGATCGAATACTGGTTGCCCGATCCCTCCATGTTGTAGAGGTAGTAGTCTTGGAAGTTGATGACCTCGCCGCCGTACGAATAGGCGAAGCTGGCGCTGAAATCGAGTCCGTTCCACGACAGGCTGGTCGAGAAGCCGCCCGTGAAGTCGGGGTAGGCGTCGCCGATGATCGTCTTGTCGTCGGTGGTGATGACGCCGTCGCCGTTGGCGTCCTTCCAGATGGCATTGCCGTAGGAGAGGTTGTCGAGGGCGTACGAAGCCACGGCCGGACCCTTGAGCTGGTAGCCTTCAGGGAATTTGTTGCCGTTCTTGATGTAGACGTCGCGGTCGAGCAGGGCGTTGGCATAGTCGGCCTTCGACATGATGCCTACGGCCTGATAGCCGTAGAACGAGCCGATGGGCTTGCCCTCTTTGGTGATGTGGGAGCCTACGGAGCGTTCGGTGGTGGAGATGATGTCGTCCAGACCGCCCATGCTGACGACCTTGTTGCGGTTGACCGAAATGTTGGTGCTGAAGTTCCAGTTTACCTTGCCTGTCAAGAGGCGTGCGTCGAGCTGGACGTCGAAACCGCGGTTGCGGATCTTGGCGCCGCTCATGTTGGTCGTCGTCGAGGTCGCGCCTGAGATCGAGGAGATCGGGTATTTGTAGAGGATGTCCGTCGAAATGGAGTTGTACCAGTTGCCGATCACGTTCAGGCGGCCGTTGAAGAAGCCCAGATCTATACCGACGTTAGTCTGGCGGGTGGTTTCCCAGCCCAGCGCGGCGTCGGTGAAGGAGCCTTCGTAAGTCGTCGATACGGGAGTCTGGCCGAAGGCGTAGCTGCCCGACGAGATGCCGGCGAGGCTGGCGTAGTTGCCGATGTCGTTGTTGCCGCTCTTACCCCAGCTGGCGCGCAGACGGATCGAAGCCACGTCCTTGAGCGCATCCTTGAGGAAGGGTTCGTTCGAGAGCGTCCAGCCGGCCGATACCGAGGGGAAGTAACCCCAGCGGCTGTCGATGCCGAAACGCGAGGAACCGTCGGCGCGGAACGAGCCGGTCAGCGTGTAGCGGTCGTCGAACGAGTAGTTGACGCGGGTCAGGAACGACATCATGGCCCATGCGGCCTTGCGGGTGCTGTAGAGCGAAATGTCCGAGGCGTTCGAGCCGTGGCCCGTAACCTCGTGGATGCGGTCGTCGGCGAAGCCCGTGGCTTCGACGCCCAGACGGTCGTAGGTCTTCTTCTGGAGGGTGTAGCCGGCCAGCGCGTCGATGTGGTGGCGGCCGATCTTCTTCTTATAGCTGAGCGTGAACTCGCCCAGACGGTCCACGTCGTAGGTCGAGGTCGTGCGGGCGATGTTCGACGAGCGCAGCTCCTCGCTGTAGGCGGGGGCGGCATCGCGGCCGATGCTCATCGGGCGGTAATAGAAATAGCGGTAGTTGTACCACTGCTGGCCGAGCCGGGCCGAGAGCTTGAGGTCGGGGAGAAACTCGTAAACCAGATTGAGATTGAGGTTGTGGCGCGACATCTTCTCGTTGATGTCCAGCTCGTTGGCGATCGCCAGCGGGTTTTCGGGGAAGTTCATGCCCCAGTCCGTCTTCATGCGGATCATGGCGCTGCGGGCGTAATCGCCGTTTTCCTCGTAGGCCGGCAGGTTGGGCAGGTACATCAGCGCGCTCTGGATCACGCCGTCGTTGATCATGCGGCCCTCGGCCTGTACGACGGTGTTCTTGGCGTCGTACATCGAGTAGCTGATGCTCGCCGTCAGGCGCTTGGTGATCTGGGCGTCGAGGTTGATGCGGGCGTTGATGCGGTTGTGGTTCGACGGTGCGATGATACCGTCCTGATCCATGTAACCGACGCTGGCCATGTACTTGATGGCCTTCGTGCCGCCGATGACCGATACGTTGTGGCGCATGATGCCGGCGTTGGAGAAGAGTTCGTCCTGCCAGTCGGTGTCGTACTGCGGCGTTACGGGGGTGCGGGTCGTGAAGTCGTAGAACATCGGGTGGATGCCCACTTCGGCCAGCGAGAAGCCTTTGGCGGCGCGGATCGTGTTGTCGTCGTAGGGACTCCACGACACGCCGGCGGCCGTGGCGCGCAGGCGGTAGGAGTTGTTGCGGGCGTCGATCAGCAGGTCGCGGAACTGCGTCGAGTTCAGCAGGTCCACCTTGTGGTCGAGCTGCTGGATGCCGTACGAGAAGTCGTAGCTGACTTTGGCGGCTTCGCCGTCCTTGCCGCGCTTGGTGGTGATGAGCACGACGCCCGACGCACCGCGCGAACCGTAGATGGCGGCCGAAGCGGCGTCCTTCAGGATGTCGATGCTTTCGATGTCGTTGGGGTTGATGAATACGTCCTCCGAAGCGGGATAGCCGTCGATGACGTAAAGGGGCGCGCTGCTCGCCGAGAGCGAATTGACGCCGCGCACACGGATGGTTACGCCGTCGCCCGGCGCACCGCTGGTCTGGTGGACTTCGACGCCGGCGACCTTACCGACTAACGACTGGCCCACGGTGGGCGTGGTGGCGGAGAGTTCGCTGGCTTTGACGCTGGCGATCGATCCCGTAAAGTCGCTCTTGCGCATCGGAGTGTAGCCGACGACCAGCACTTCGGAGATCTGCTTGCTGTCCTCGGTCAGCGTGATGTCGAACGACGTCTGGCTGCCGACCTTTATCTGCTGCGTGTTGTAGCCGAGGAAGGAGACGGAGAGCGTCTGGCCCGGCGTGGCCTCGACCGAGAAGTCGCCCTCAAGACCGGTGACGTTGCCCCGGTTGGTCTCCAAGACGATTACGCTGGCGCCGATGACGGGCTCGCCCGAAATCGTTTTGACCGTTCCGGTCACTACCCCCCCCCTTACGGGTTGCGCCGTCTGTACGCGTGCGGCGGCCGGTTTGCGGCTGACGACGATGCGGCTGCCCTCCATGCGGGCGGTCAGGTTCTGGGCGCTGAGCGCGCGGATGACGACGTCTACGACGTTTTCGTCGGCCGCCTTGACGCTCACGCGGCGCGTGAGGTCGATTTCGGAGTTGTTATACGCGAATGTATAACCGCTCTGCGATTCCACGGTTTTGATAAATTCCCGGACCGGGACGTTGTCCAGATCGACGGTGATTTTCTTGTTCTGCGCCGCTGCCGGCAGGGCGGCCAGCAGCATCAGGACAAGCGACACGACAAGTCTCCGCACGGAGGGTGTCCGGTCGGAAAAATTCAGGCGTTCATCTTTTTTCATGACTGAGTTTTAAGTTTTGATTGATAGTTTCTTGAGTTTCTTTGAAAGAAGATCCGGGGAGGTCTCCCGGCGTTCATGTGTTGCGTTCCATGGTCGGTTTTCTTGGTTATTTGTGTATTATTACGTAGTGTTTGTCTATCTGGCGGCAGCGGAGGTGCGTCAGCGTTTCGATGATCTTGAGCGTCTCTTCGAGGGTTTCGGGCCGCAGGGTGAACGAAATGCGTATGGAGGTGTCGATGCGTTCGTCGATCCGGAAGCGGATGTTGTACCAGTGCTCCAGATTGACGGCGATGTCGGCCAGCGTCATGTTGTCGAAGATGATCGAGTTGCCCGTCCAGCTGCAATAGTTGCTGGCCGCGACGTTGCGCACGGCGACCGCGCCCGAACCGGCGTCGTAGGAGCAGCTCTGGTCCGGGGTGAGGACGACCGACTGGTCGGCGCGGTAGCCCGACACCTCGACTTTGCCCGAAAGGAGCGTCACCTCCTCCGTGTTGAACGCCGGCATATGGCTGGCCGTGAAGCGCGTGCCGAGAACCTTGACCCGGAGTTTGCCCATCTCCACCTCGAAGGGGCGCAGCGTGTCGCGTTTCACGTCGAAGAAGGCTTCGCCTTCGAGCCGGACCGCGCGGCTGCCCGAAGCCGTGAAGCGGTCGGAGTAGGCCAGCCGGGAGTCGGCGTTGAGCCATACCACCGAGCCGTCGGGCAGCGTGAAGCGGCCTTTGCTGTTTTCGGCGGTCACCAGCCATGTCGTGGTGTCGGCCGAGAGACGTTTCACGACGAAGAATTCGACGGACATCGCCAGCAGGACGATTGCGGCCGCAGCGGCGGCCGTGCGGCGGGTGATGCTGAACAGCCCCCGTTTCGGGGCGGCCGGAGGCGTCATTTCGCGGTGCAGCCGGTCGAGCTTGCGGCGGTAGGCCTTTTCGTCCGCCGGAAGGACGGACGCCGGGTCGAGCCGCTCCCATTCCTTCCATAAGGCGTCGGTCTTTTCGCCCGCGCGCTCCTTGTTCAGGCACCATGTCCGAAACTGCTGCTGTACCTGTTCCGGCATCGGATTGTGCAGGAACGTGTGTATTATCTTTTTTATCATGTCCGTTCTTTCTGTGCGTTTGTAATAGTATGACGGGAAAAAGAGGGGCGTCCCTAGTCGGGATCTGAATTTTTTTGCAAATAAAAAAAGACAACAATTTTCGTGTCGTCTTTGTCTGCCGGGAGGCGTGAGGCGGAAGAATCAGAAGAAGAAGGCGATGACGCCGATGATTTTTTTCAGTTCGGCGAGCGCCGTGCGGATGTGATACTCGACGGTTTTGGGGGTTACGCCCAGTTTTTGTGCGATTTGCTGATGGGAAAGCCCTTCGTAGCGGCTCAGGCGGAAGACCCGCTGCCGCTGCTCAGGCATCTGCTCCACGGCCATGTCGATAATCATCAGCAGGTCCTCGGTGGCGACCTTCGTCGAAATGTCGTCCGTCAGAAGGTCCTCGACGTGCAGGAGCCGCTGTTCGTAACGGGTTTGCACGCTCTTGTGTTCGAAGATGTCGAAAACGGCGTTCTTGGTCATCCGGAACAGATAGCTGCGGAACGATTTGATGCGGCCGATCGACTCGCGGGTTTCCCAGATTTTCAGAAAGATATCGTGCGCCAGATCCTCGGCTTCGCTCCGGTTTTTCAGCATGCAGAAGGCAAACGCCTCCACATGCGGGGCGTAACGCATGTACAACGCATCGAATGCATCGTAACTGCCCTGCCGGAGGCTCTGCAAGATCAATTCGTCCGGTTGCTTGTCCATTCTTTCGTCGTGTGGTCGAAAATCCGGGTGTTATCCGGGTGTGTAAATTGCAAACAGGGGCTAAAGTACATAAATTTTTCAGGAAACGGGATTGCGATACGTTAAATTTTTAATATCGGATGTTTTCCGGGACCGACGTCCGTGTCCGGAAAGTCTTGGCTTCTAATGAAATGATTCGATTCTTGCAAAACTTTGCGGCACGGTGTTCTGTTTGCGGTTCGTCGTTCAAATTCTGTGCCTTTCGGCTGCCGCAGGGCGGCGGTGCGGTGCGTATTTCCTATTTCGGGCGTCCGGAGCGTCGTGATTTTTCGCACCGGAATGGTACGGCTTCCGGCTGCGCGCATGCCCGGTTTTGCGGAATGCCGGCGGCGTTTCACCCCCGATTTTTGCCGTTTGGCCCTCTGCGATGTCTGCCGGATGGCCGGAAGCTGCGGATTTTATCCGCAGGGAGCGCAATCGGGCCGGTCGGGAATAGCAGTTGCATGCGCTTTTTTCGTATCTTTGCCCTGACTCCGAAATCAAACCTTACTTGCTGCAATGAATAAAAGAAAGAAATGGATCGTTACGGCCGTTATCCTCGTCGTATTTTGTGCCGTGCTGGGCGTTTACAGACACTTCGGCCCCGGCTCCTCCGCTTCGGACGCCGATCCGGCCGCGGTGAGCGCGCCCCGGAAGAAGAGCGTCCTGAACGTGAACGGACTCGTCGTGCGTCCGCAGTCCCTCGCCGACGGCATTACGATGGTCGGCAACCTGCTGCCGGACGAAGAGGTGGACCTCTCGTTCGAGACTTCAGGCAAGATCGTCGAGATCAATTTCAAGGAAGGGTCGATCGTCCGCAAGGGCGAACTGCTGGCCAAGGTCAACGACAAACCGCTGCTGGCGCAGCTGTCGCGCTACGAAGCGCAGCTCAAGCTGGCCGAGGACCGGGTTTACCGCCAGAGCGCGCTGCTCGAAAAGGACGCCGTCAGTCAGGAGGCCTATGAGCAGGCCAGTACGGAGCTGGCGATGCTCAACGCCGATATCGACATCGTCAAGGCCAATATCGCGCTGACGGAGCTGCGTGCGCCGTTCGACGGAATTATCGGTCTGCGAAACGTCAGCGAGGGCGCCTACGCCTCGCCCAGCGTGGTGGTGGCCAAGCTGACGAAGATTTCGCCGCTCAAGATCGACCTCTTCGTGCCGGAGCGTTATGCCAGCCAGATCAGGCCGGGAACGCCGCTTTCGTTTACGGTCGAAGGCCGGAACGAGACCTTCCGGGCGGAGGTCTACGCGCAGGAATCGAAGGTGGATATCGCCACGCGCACGCTGGCCGTGCGGGCGCTCTATCCCAATACGCGGGGAACGCTGCTGCCGGGACGTTTCGTGACCGTTAAAATCCGCCTGCACGACATTCCCGACGCCATAGCCGTGCCGACCGAAGCCATCGTGCCGGAGATGGGCGTGGACAAGGTATATCTCTACAAAGGCGGAAAGGCGCAGGCCGTCGAGGTGAAGACCGGCCTGCGGACCGAGTCCAGCATTCAGATTATCGAGGGGCTGAACGTGGGCGACACGCTGATTACCTCCGGCACGCTGCAGCTGCGGACCGATCTGCCCGTCAAACTCGACGTCGTCGAATAATCCCGCCGCCGTATGAATATTTCCGAACTCAGCATCCGGCGTCCCGTATTGTCCACGGTACTGACGATCATCATCCTGCTATTCGGCTTTATCGGATACAGCTATCTGGGCGTGCGGGAGTTTCCGAGCGTGGACAATCCGATCATCTCGGTGACGTGCTCCTATCCGGGCGCCAACGCCGATGTGATCGAGAACCAGATCACCGAACCCCTCGAACAGAATATCAACGGCATTCCCGGCATCCGGTCGATGTCGAGCGTCAGCAGTCAGGGCCAGAGCCGCATCACGGTCGAATTCGAACTTTCGGTAGACCTCGAAACGGCTGCCAACGACGTGCGCGACAAGGTGTCGCGCGCGCAGCGTTACCTGCCCCGCGACTGCGACCCGCCGACGGTGACCAAGGCCGACGCCGACGCTACGCCGATCCTGATGGTGACTATTCAGAGCGACAAGCGTTCGCTGCTGGAGCTGAGCGAGATCGCCGACCTGACGGTCAAGGAGCAGTTGCAGACGATCAGCGACGTGAGCGGCGTGCAGATATGGGGCGAGAAGCGTTATTCGATGCGACTGTGGCTCGATCCGGCCAAGATGGCCGGATACGGCATCACGCCGGCGGACGTCAAGAGCGCGCTCGACCGGGAGAACGTCGAGCTGCCGTCGGGAAGCATCGAGGGCAACACCACCGAGCTGACCATCCGCACGCTGGGACTGATGCACACCTCGCAGGAGTTCAACGATCTGGTGGTGCGCGAGGACGCCGACCGCATCATCCGTCTGAGCGACGTGGGCCGCGCGGAGCTGGGACCGCAGGATACGCGCAGCTATATGAAGATGAACGGCATTCCGATGGTCGGCATCGTGGTGGTGCCGCAGCCGGGAGCCAACCACATTGAGATCGCGGACGAGGTCTACAGACGCATGGAGTCGATGAAAAAGGACCTGCCGGAAGATGTGGTGACCGATTACGGATTCGACAATACGCGCTTCATACGCGCTTCGATCGACGAGGTGAAACAGACCGTCTACGAGGCGTTCCTGCTGGTGATCATCATTATTTTCCTGTTCCTGCGCAACTGGCGCGTGACGCTGATCCCGTGTATCGTGATTCCGGTGTCGCTGATCGGCACCTTCTTCCTGATGTATGTGGCCGGATTCTCGATCAACGTGCTGTCGATGCTGGCCGTGGTGCTCTCGGTGGGACTGGTGGTGGACGACGCCATCGTGATGACCGAGAACATCTACATCCGCATCGAGCGCGGCATGTCGCCCAAGGAAGCGGGTATCGAGGGGGCGAAGGAGATCTTCTTCGCGGTCATTTCGACCTCCATCACGCTGATCGCGGTCTTCTTCCCGATCGTCTTCATGGAGGGCATGACCGGGCGTCTGTTCCGCGAGTTCAGTCTGGTGATTTCGGGCGCCGTGGTCATCTCGACCTTCGCGGCGCTGACCATCACTCCGATGCTGGCTACCAAACTGCTCGTGCGGCAGGAGAAGCAGAGCTGGTTCTACAACAAGACCGAGCCGTTTTTCGTCTGGCTCAATAATTTCTACAGCCGCACGCTGGCCGGGTTCCTGCGGCGGCGCTGGATAGCCCTGCCGCTCGTGGCGCTGATGATCGGCCTGATCGGGTGGCTGTGGGGGAGCATCCCGGCCGAGATGGCGCCGCTGGAGGACCGTTCGCAGATTACGATCAACACCCGCGGATCGGAGGGCGCGACCTACGAATACCTGCGCGACTATACCGAGGGCATCAACCGGCTCGTCGATTCGCTCGTGCCCGAAGCCCGTGCCGTGACGGCGCGCGTCTCCAGCGGCCGCGGCAACGTGCAGATCGCCCTGAAGGACATCGCGACCCGCGAGCGTACGCAGATGGAGATCGCCGAGGAGGTGTCGGCCGCCGTGCGCACGAGGACCAAGGCGCGCGCGTTCGTGCAGCAGCAGAGCACCTTCGGCGGACGGCGCGGCAGCATGCCGGTGCAGTACGTGCTGCAGGCGACCAATATCGAACGGCTGCAGGAGGTGCTGCCGGAATTCATGCGGAAAGTCTACGAAAGCCCCGTATTCCAGATGGCCGACGTGGACCTGAAATTCAGCAAGCCCGAAGCCCGCATCGCGATCAACCGCGACAAGGCCAACCTGCTGGGCGTCAGCACGCGCAATATCGCGCAGACGCTCCAGTACGGACTCAGCGGCCAGCGTCTGGGCTACTTCTACATGAACGGCAAGCAGTACGAGATACTGGCCGAGATCAACCGCCAGCAGCGCAACAAGCCCGCCGACCTGAAGTCGATCTATGTGCGCAGCGACAAGGGCGAGATGATCCAGCTCGACAACCTCATCACGCTCGAAGAGAACGTCGCGCCGCCCCAGCTCTATCACTACAACCGTTTTCTGTCGGCTACGGTTTCGGCCGGACTGGCGAAGGGGAAGACCATCGGGCAGGGGCTTGACGAAATGGACCGTATCGCCGAGCAGACGCTCGGCGACGACTTCCGTACGGCGCTGGCCGGCGATTCGAAGGAGTTCCGCGAGAGTTCTTCGAGCCTGATATTCGCCTTCCTGCTGGCTATCGTGCTGATATATCTGATTCTGGCGGCGCAGTTCGAGAGTTTCAAGGACCCGCTGGTCATCATGCTGACCGTGCCGCTGGCCATTGCCGGCGCGCTGGTGTTCATGGCGGCCAACGGGCAGACGATGAACATATTCAGCCAGATCGGCATCATCATGCTGATCGGTCTGGTCGCCAAGAACGGTATCCTGATCGTCGAATTCGCCAACCAGAAGCAGGATGCGGGGCTGAACAAGCGGGAGGCCATCGAGCAGGCTTCGCTGCAGCGCCTGCGCCCGATTCTGATGACCAGCGCTTCGACCATTCTGGGCCTGCTGCCGCTGACGATGGCTTCGGGCGAGGGGGCGCAGGGACGTATCGCCATGGGTGTCGCCGTGGTGGGCGGCATGGTGGTTTCGACGCTGCTGACCCTTTATATCGTGCCGGCGATTTACAGTTACGTATCGACCGACCGGATCCGAAAAACGAAAAAGAACGCGAAATGAAACGACTGATTTTAACGGTTCTGGCCGCGGGGGCTGTCGGAGCGGCCGCGGCGCAGGAGTGCGGCGAGCCGATGACCCTGCAGCGGTGTCTGGAGCTCGGACTGGAGCAGAATTACGACGTCCGCATCATACGCAACGAGCAGCGCATTAGCGACAACGACGCGACGGCGGCCAACGCCGGGATGCTGCCGAGCGTCGATCTGACGGCCGGCTACAGCGGGGCGCTGGACAACGAGCGCACGACCCCGCGCGAGGGGGACGCCGTGATCGAAAACGGCATTTACGATCAGACCTTCGACGCCGGCGTTGCGGTGAACTGGACGCTTTTCGACGGATTCCGCATCCGCACCAACTACAAGCGGCTGCAGGAGTTGCAGCAGATGGGGGCGCTCAGAACCCGCATCACGATCGAGGATTTTGTCGCCACGCTTACGGCCGAGTATTACAATTATGTGCAGCAGACCCTGCGTCTGAGCAATTTCCGTTATGCGGTGCAGCTCTCGCGCGAGCGGCTGCGAATTACCGAAGAGCGGTTCAAGATCGGCAGCTTCTCGCGTCTCGACCTGTTGCAGGCGCGTGTGGATTTCAATGCCGACAGTTCGAAATACATGTCCCAGCACGAGCTGGTGACCGCATCGCGCATCCGCATCAACGAACTGCTGGCCAACGACGATCTCAACGGCAGGCTTTCGATCTGCGATTCGCTGATCGAGGTGAACAGCACACTCGAATGGGATCGTCTGGAGGCTGAAACGCGCGCTGCGAACGCTTCGCTGCTGCTGGCCGGGCACGACAACACGCTGGCCGAACTGGACCTGAAAAGCATCCGTTCGCGCTTCTACCCTTATCTGAACCTGACCGCCGGGTACGGATATACCTACAACCGGTTCGGCAACGGCGCCACTCAGTCGCGCGGTACGCTGGGGCTGAACGCCGGGGTGAAGCTGGGATTCACGATCTTCGACGGCAACCGCCGCCGCGAGCAGCGCAACGCCCGGATCACGATCGAAAACACCGAATTGACCCGTCAGCAGCTGGAGCAGTCGCTCATGGCGAATCTGTCTAATTTCTGGCAGGCCTACCGCAACAACCTCGAAGTGATCCAGCTCGAAACCGAGAACCTGATCGCCGCCCGCGAGAACTACGAAATCGCCATGGAGCGTTACCTGCTGGGCGATCTGCCCGGCATCGAGATGCGCGAGGCGCAGAAGAGCCTGCTCGACGCCGAGGAGCGCATCCTCACGGCGCAGTACAATACCAAGCTCTGCGAAATATCGCTGCAGCAGATCAGCGGAAACATCGGGGTCTATCTGCAGTGACCGGAAGCGGTCGTCCTTCCGATTTGAAAAAACCACTCCCTGTCTGGGAGTGGTTTTTTCGTCCTGTGTGAGCCGGAGCCTCGGTTGCGTCGTATCGGAATCCGGTCTTACGGTCGTTACCGGCTGAAAATTTTCGTCAGCCTGTTGCCCGTCATGTACATGCGCAGGCGCCCCATGACGTCGCTGCCGTGCTCCTTGTGTTCGGGAGCGTGCAGCCATTCGTGAAATTCCAGATAAATCCCCCGGTCGATCATGAATTCGAAAGCCGCGTTCTTCAGTCGTTTTTCTTCGTTGTATCCCGCTTGGATATTGGATACCAGATCCTCGAACGCGGCGATGTTGTAGGGATTGGAAACTGGAATTTCGGCTGTGTAATGTTGCTTTCTCATAACTTTTTATTTTTATATAAATCGACTGGTGAGACATTTTCGGCCACAGACCTCCGAAAATATATGGAACCGACCGGAGGACAGCGTGTGTCGTGCGCTGCAATTTCACCGGTTTGTCCGGTTCGGAATGTGGTCTGTCTGGTGTTGCGTCGAAAAACCGGTACACCCTCCGAAAAGAACGGGGCTGCACGGCGCGGCAGTGACGGGCACTGTCGTAATGGTTTTGCAAAGGTAAAAGATAATATGCTGAAATACAAGCTTTTTGTGAAATTTTTCAAGGTGTTTTTCCGGCGGAAAAAGTTGCAGGCGGTTTTATTATTATATATAAATATAATAATACGTTTTGCGGAGCGGCCAAGAAAACCGCCGATTTTTTTCTTGGCTGCGGTTTGTTCGCTTATCGAATTAATAATGTTCGAAACCTCCGGTTGGTAAAAACGGCTTTTTTATTGGAGCGAGCGCCGTGCGGAACCGGTCCGCGGAGTCTTCGCGGACCGGCCGGGGAATTTGCCGGGCGAAGCCGCTGGAAAACCGGAACGGTTTTGTACTTTTTTTGTACTTTTGCCATATGATGTCTCTCGGATTACGAATCATATGTGCCTTCGCTGCCCTGCTTGCCTGCACGCGGGCGGCGGCCGGAACGCCGGAGAGCGGCTATCCCGTAAACGGCCGCGTCATCGACCGTCTGACGCGGCGCCCCGTGGCCTATGCGGCGGTCGTGCCGGTCGGGCAGGAGCAGCAGGGCGTCTCGACCGACTCCGCCGGACACTTTACGCTCCGGCGCGTACGGCCCGGCATTCACCGCCTGTCGGCTTCGTCGGTGGGCTACAAAAGCGTCGTTACGCCGGAATACATCGTGTCGGCGGCCACGCCCTTTATCGAGATCGAGCTGGAGGAGGACGCCACGCAGCTCGAAGCCGTGACCGTTGTGCCTTCGCCGTTCCGGGCCACGGCCGAAAGTCCCGTCGGATTGCAGGTGATCGGCCTGCGGGAGATCGAAAAGAGTCCCGGCGCCAACCGCGACGTATCGCGCATCGTGCGCTCCTATCCCGGCGTGTCGTTCTCGCCCGTGGGCTATCGCAACGACCTGATCGTGCGCGGCGGAGGTCCCTCGGAGAACAAATTCTACATGGACGGCATCGAGATCCCTAATATCAACCATTTCGCCACGCAGGGAGCCACGGGCGGTCCGGTGAGCATCGTCAATGCCGACCTGATCCGCGAGATCAGCTTCTATACCGGGGCTTTCCCGGCCGACCGTTCCGGGGCGCTGAGTTCCGTGCTGGATTTCCGGCTGCGGGACGGGAATCCCGAAAAGCAGACCTTCAAGGCGACGCTGGGAGCGTCGGAAGTCGGGCTGAGCGGCAGCGGACATATCGGCGGGAAAACCTCCTATCTCTTTTCGCTGCGGCAGTCCTACCTGCAATTGCTCTTCAAGATGATCGGCCTGCCGTTCCTGCCCAACTATATCGACGGACAGTTCAAGGTCAAGACGCGTTTTTCGGAGCGCGACGAACTGACGGTGCTGGGGCTGGCGGGCTTCGACAACATGAAACTCAACCTCGACGAGGAGGGCGAGGATGCCGAATACCTGCTGAGCTACCTGCCCCGGATTCGGCAGGAGACCTTTACCGTCGGCACGTCGTGGCGGCACTATGCGGGCCGTCACGTGCAGACCGTCACGCTGAGCCACACTTACCTGAACAACCGCAACCTCAAATACCGCGACAACGACGACTCTTCGGAGGAGAACCTCACCCTGCGGCTGCGCTCCGTGGAGCAGAAAACCACGCTGCGGGCTGAAAACCGCAGCTATCTGGGTCGCTGGACGGTGCGCGAAGGCGCGGAGCTGAGTTATTCGAGTTATACGAACCGCACGTTCCAGCGGCTTTTCACCGACGAGACGCTGCTGTCCGATTACCGGACCCGGCTGGGAATCGTCGGCTGGGGGCTTTTCGCCGGGGCGGATTACGCTTCGCAGGACAAGCGTTTCACGGCTTCGCTCGGCCTGCGCGCCGACGGGAACGACTACTCGCCGCGCATGGCCCGGCTCTGGCACCAGCTTTCGCCGCGGGCTTCGGTCGGCTATCGGCTCGGCAGGGGCTGGTCGCTGAGCGGAAGCGCGGGGCTTTATTACCAGCTGCCGCCCTATACGGCGCTCGGATTCAAGGAGGCGGATGCGTGGGTGAACAAATCCCTGCACTATATGCGCGTCGGGGCTTTCAGCGCAGGTGTCGGATGGCGGCTGCGCGACCGGCTGATCGTGTCGGTCGAGGGTTTTTACAAATTGTACGGGGATATTCCGCTTTCGGTCGCGGACGGGATTCCGCTCTCCTGCAAGGGCAACGATTACGGCGTGGTGGGCAACGAAGAGCTGCGCTCGTCGGCCGAGGGACGCTCCTACGGCGTCGAGGCGATGGCCCGCTGGCAGATTCCCGGCAAGGTCAATCTCGTGGGTTCGGTCACGCTGTTCCGCAGCGAATACCGCCGCGATTCAGCGGCTCCCTATATCGTTTCGGCGTGGGACAGCCGTTTCGTCGTGAACCTCAGCGGCACCTACGACCTGCCGCGCAGCTGGAGCGTCGGGGCGCGCCTGAGCGCCGTGGGCGGAACGCCCTATACGCCTTACGATGTCGGAAAATCGTCGCTGGTCGAGGCATGGGACGCGCAGGGGCGGCCTTATTACGACTATGCGCGCTATAACGACGGGCGGCTGGACGCCTTCGCCCAGCTGGACCTGCGCATCGACAAGACCTTCTATTTCCGGCACTGCATGCTGGGGCTTTATATCGACCTGCAGAACGTAACGGGCAGCAAGCTGCGCCAGCCCGACGTGCTGATGTCCACGGGCGTGGTGGAGAATCCCGAAGCGCCCGCCGC
The DNA here is from genome assembly GCF_000265365.1 of Alistipes finegoldii DSM 17242. Classification (NCBI taxonomy): domain Bacteria; kingdom Pseudomonadati; phylum Bacteroidota; class Bacteroidia; order Bacteroidales; family Rikenellaceae; genus Alistipes; species Alistipes finegoldii. The sequence continues at coordinate 702,861 of NC_018011.1, read as the reverse complement.
CGAACAGCGTTACCGCATGAAATACATCAGGCAGGAGAGCGGGACGCTGATCCCGACGCTGGGAATCACCGTCGAATTTTAAGCGGCGGGGCGCGAACGGCGTCGTGCCGACCGGTTTCGGCCGCCTTCGACCGCCCTTGATCGGAATTGCGGCCGGTTGGCCGGTTGGCCGGTCGGTCGGTTAGCTGGTTGGTTAGTCGGTCGGCGGGTTGGCTGGAACGGCGGGCGGCGGATTATCCGGAGCGCGTGCGTGTTTGCCGCGCGGCGATATTGGACGGAGCGGCCCAATTTTCTTCGGGCGTTGTCCGGAATGAAAAACCGCAGAAACCGGACAAAACGGTTTCTGCGGTTTTTGTCGTGTATACACTGCCGCCCGGTCAGAAGCGGAACGTGCAGACGATCGGGTAGTGGTCCGAGAGGTACTGCACGCCGTATCCCGTGCTGTCGAGCAGCTGGTAGCGCAGCGGTTCGGCGCAGCGGTAGAAGATGTGGTCGATGTGGAGCGGTTTGGCCTTGCCGAAGCCGTGATAGGTCGGCCGGGGATCGGTCAGGGGAGCCTCTTCGCAGGCCGATTTCAGCCATTTGAAATAGGGTTCGAGACATACGCCGCCCGGCGTGCCCGCCGTGGCGTTCATGTCGCCGACGATGAACTGCGGCGTGCGTTTGCCGGCGATGCTTCGCATCCGTTCGACGTTGAGCCGGGCGCCTTCGAGCCGGGCCGTTTTGCCGATGTGGTCGAGGTGCGTATCGAAAAGGCAGAATTCGCGCCCCGTGGCGCGGTCGCGCAGGCGCGCCCACACCGTCACGCGGCGGCAGCGGCCGTCCCAGCCCTGCGACACTTCGTCCGGCGTTTCGCTCAGCCAGTAGTGGCCGTGGTCGAGGAGTTCGTATCGCTCCCTGAGATACATGATCATCAGATGCTCGCCGGGATCGTCCTTGGCGCCGAAGTCGCGTCCCATTTCGATGTGGCCGTATTCGGGCAGCTGTTCGACGAGGTAGGCGACCTGTTGGCGGCGGGGTTCCTGAAAGCCGATGACATCCGGCCGCACGTCGCGGATCATGCGGATCGAAGCCTCCTTGCGGGCGTCCCACGCGAAGTCGCCTTCGTCGCCCGGCGCGCCGATGTAGCGGATGTTGTAGGAGAGCAGTTTCAGCTCCGCGGGTTCGCTGCCCGCTGCGGCGGCAGCCGCGGCGCAGAACAGAAGCGTAAACAGCAGTTTTTTCATGTTGCGGGATTTTATGCGTGCGGGACGGCCGGAGCCGCCCCGCATGCAGTGTTCATCAGAATTCCGACGTGAAGAGAATCGGGAAGTGGTCCGAGATGTAGGGAACGCCGTAGCCGTCGTTGTTGATGGTGCGGAACCGGACGGGCGTCACCTTGCGGTAGAAGATGTGGTCGATGTTCCACGTAAAGCGCGGAGTGCCTTCGCCGAAGTTGTTGTAGCTGTAAACGTCGTCGGCTTCGCCGTCGGGCGCCGTTTCGCGCGCCGACCACATGAATTCGAAGAAGCCGTCGAGGCAGGTGCGGCGGCCGTCGCCCGCGGCGTAGGAGGCGTTCATGTCGCCGGTGACGAAGATCGGAGCGTAGCGTCCCGCGATCTGCTTCATCTGTTCGACGATGAGTTTCACCGACTCGGTGCGCGCCACCTGATCGATATCGCCGCCCTCGACGGGCGACGCGCGGTGCGCGAGGTGGGTGTTGAAGAAGAAAAACTCCTTGCCGGTGCTGCGCTCGCGCAGTTTGACCCACAACGCCGTGCGGAACTGGTTGTGCCCCCAGCCCTTGATCGGCTGGGTGATGTCCTTTTCGTTGAGGAAGAAATACCCTTGGGCGAGCATCTCGAAGCGGTCTTTGCGCCACCAGACCGCATTGCGGTGCTGCGAGTCCTTGTCATCGGGGGCCAGATAGTAGTGCTCGTACTCGGTCAATTCGCCGATCAGATACTGCGCCTGCGAGAAGCGAGGCTCCTGCATGCCGATCACGTCGGGCTTGACGTCGCGGATCATCGCGACGGAAGCCTCCTTGCGGGCGTCCCACGCCGCGTCGCCCTTGTCGCTCGCATTGGCGTAGCGGATGTTGTAGCTCATGACGTTGAGTTCGCTTTTGGGGGCTGTGGATTCGCCTTCGTGGTTGGAGCATCCGGCCAAAGCGGTGAATAACAGAGCTATCGAAAATAGGAATCGTTTCATTGTTTTGGTTTTTAGATCTTGGAGTTCGGGTTATCTGTTGTAGCGTACGGCCAAGTAGTCCATCGCTCCGGCGGCGTTGTAGCCCATCGGGATCGTGCCGTCGAGGAAACCGAGTCCCGACGAGAGCCGGCTGGCGGGCTGGATGCGGAGCCAGACCTTTTCGCGGCCCATGATCTCGGCGGGCAGCGGGATTTCGACCTGTTTATAGGCCGGGAGCTGCCAGCTGCGCTGCGTGGCGAATACCGGGAAGTCGGGCTGCGTGAAGGTGTAGGCGCTGCCGTCGGGCGCGGTCTGCGCCGCTTCGACGTCGAACCACCCCTCGTCGCTCTCGTAATCGCCCGTTGCGGACCACTGCACTTTCCAGAAGTAGGGACCTGCGTTGAGTGTCGCGCGGCCGCTCTGCACGCTCATGATCAGCGATACCCGGTCGGACGAAATCCCGGCGGTCGAGAACTCCACGACCCACGCATAGGGCCGGTCGGTCGAAGCGTTCCACCAGTAGGTCGTCACCCACGCCAGCCAGTTGGCTTGGTCGGTGCCTTTGCCGTCGGTATTGACTGCCGTGCTTTTCACGGCGTAATTGGTGCCGTCTTCGAGGATGACGCCGAAACCCGAATAGCCGTCGTTGCCGATGTGGCTGCGGAACGGAGCCGTGCCGCGCGCCGTGCCGCACCAGCCCAAGTAGTGCCAGCAGGCCGCATTGTAGACGCCGTTGGGGTATGCTGACTTGGAGGCGGTCTGCGTGAAGCGTCCGTTGGTGCCCCACGTCGGATACCAGTAGGCGTAGCCGTCGGCGGCCGCGGCCTTGCCCTTGACGTAACTGTATTCGGTCAGCGTCTCCGAGAAGCTCTGCGAGCGGTCTTCGGCGAAGCGGATGTCGGCGAAGGACATGTGGCGGATCTGGTAGGAGCCGATGATGCCGTTGGCCAGATCGTCCGCCGTATCGACGTACTCGTACTGCGGGAAACGCTCGTGGACGATCACGCCCGCCAGTTCGCCGGAACCGTAGGGCAGGCGGGTGCCGTTGCGGCGGTAGGGGCAAGTGGTGTTGGTCAGCAGGTGAATCAGGCTGCCCTTGTTGTCGCGTATCAGCCGCGGGTACATGTTGAGACGTCCCTGCGCGTCGGCCAGCGTGTAGCCCTCGTGCACGGGGGTGAGCGAGCCCTTGCGGACGGCGAATTCGCAGTCGCGGAGCGTCACGAAGGTGTAGATGTCTTCGTCGGTCAGCTCCGAGATGTATTTCTGCTTGACCGGAAGCACCGAGGCGTCGTTGCCCGTCACGCGCTCGACGATCATCGACGAGCGGATGCCTTTGATCATGTAGCGGTCCGGATCGGGTTCGAAGACCAGCTCGGCGTCTTTGAGCAGGATTTTCACCTTGTCGTAACGGGTGAAGGCGTTGTCCTCCGGAGTGGCCGTTTCGACGCAGAAGCCGTAACGGCCGTCGGGCGATTCGAGGTAGACGGTCTTCTCGCATCCGCTGTAATCGACGCTCATGTCGGTCGGCATCGGGTTGTTGCCGGCGTTCTTCGAATCCCGGTCGCTGACAACGTAGCCTTCCAGCAGCCAGTACTCATCGACTTTCGAGACCGTGAGCGCTTTCTCGCGCAGTTCGGCGAACGAAATGTCGTGTCCCAGCATGTCGTTCTTCGTGCGCTGGATGACGTTGAGCGTCAGCTGTTCGGTCTCTTCCCAGCCGTTGACGTAGGAGACGGTGACCGTAGCCGTGCGGAGTTCGTCCGTGTCGTTGCCGGCGTAGTCGAAATTGAACGTGTATTCCTCCTCCCCGGCGGGTTGGAGCGCGATTTCCGAAAGCCACTCTTCGGCTGGTTCCTCCCCGGCGTCGTACTGCGTGGTGAAGGTCAGCTCGTCGGGGGCGATGTTGGTGCCGAACCGTACGGACGCCTTGCCGCCCGAACTGCCCGGTACGTTGGTCGAGGTGCCGCCCTCGAACGCCATTGCGGGGATACGGGCGCCCCGCTGGCGCAGTACGACCGTGTCGGACCGTACTGCGTCGGCGCTCTGTATCAGTACGCGCGTCATGCGCGGAAAGCCCGTGTTGTCGGCGTAGTCGATGTAGAATTTTCCGTCGAGCGGCAGGCGCGTGTCGCTCAGGTCGGCCCACGAGGCCCCGTCGTCGAGGAACGACAGCACGGCCGGCTGGTTGGAGTAGACCTGTATGTCGACGTGGCCCGCCGTGGCGTTGACGGTGAACGAATTCTCGACCGCACCCAGCTCGATCAGCGGAATATCGTCGCCGTGGTCCATGCAGGCCGTCGCGGCCAGCGCCGTGAGCAGGATGCCCGCCGAGCCGATCTTTGCCATGTATCTCTTTGCGTATTTCATGATTGCGTTTTTTACGTGGTTAGAAATATTTGACCGAAACGTCGCCGAAGCGGAAATAGACGTAGGTCTTCGTCGTCGTGCCGTTGTCCTCGCCCGTGGTGCTGCCGCACACCTTGCTGGCGGCCTGCAGCCGGATGGTGACGTCCTTCTGTCCGAAGCAGGCCGACGGCAGGTCGAAGTCAACTTCGTAAAGCCCCGGAACGTACCACTGCGGGCCGGCCCAATAGACGAGCGTGCGGATGGGTACGGTGTCGAACCGGGTGAAGGTGCTGCCGTCGAGCGAGTAGGAGACGTCCCAGTAGAGCGGAGCGACGATCGTGGCGGCGCTCAGGTTGCCCAGTGCGGCCGAGAGGATCATCTTCATGCACGAGCCGCTGACGCCCTCGGTCGAGAAGTTGAAGGCCACCCATTCGCCCTCGTTGCGCGACGAGTTCCACCAGATACCGTTGTAACGCACGGCCGGAGCGCTGATGCCCTTGGCATAGACCAGATTGTTGTAGTCGAGCGTGCAGGAGACGCCTGCCACCGATGCCGACGTGTTGAGTTTGTTGCTCACCGACGAGAACATGCGGCCTTCGCCCAGATAGGGAACAATGCTGCCGTCCGCGTGCTGCTTGATGCCGGCGTTGGTGGTCATGCCGGGCCATGCCCAGCGTACGAGCGTCGAGTAGTTGCGGGTGCTTTCTTCGCGCGAGAAGGCGATGTCGGCCTCCTCGACCGGGCGGATCTGGTAGGTGCCCACGTCGCCCTTCACGCCGTAGCGCGGCAGTTTGGTGTGGACGATGATGCCGCTTATGGGGCCGGAGCCGGCCGGAACGCCGTCGCCCTTGCGGCGCCAGCGCACCTGCGTGTTGAGCACCATGTTGATCTTCTCGCCGCGGCTGTCGATCACGCCGCGGACGGCGCAGTCGAAGCGCGGATCAAGCACGCCCTGCGTGTTGAGGTCGGTCTTGTAGCAGTAGCCGTCGTGAACATTGATGTAGGCGCCGCCGTTGAGCATGAATTCGCACTCCTTGAGCGTCACATAGGTGTAGATGTCGGCATCGGTAAGCTCCGAAATGTGCTTCTCCTTCTTCGGGAGGTCGGCGGCCGTTCCGGCGTTCTGGTTGAGGACATGTTCTTTGGTGAAACCCGTGAGCGTATAGCGTTCGGGGTTCGACTCCTTGACCAGCTTCAGCCCATTGATCGAGAGCTGTACCGAGCTGTAGCGTTTCAGGATGTTGTCGGCCGGAAGTTTGGTGACGATGCGCAGGCCGTACTGACCGTCGAGGCTCTCGATGTAGGCGGTCTTCTCGTTGACCGAGAAGTCGATCGAGGTGTCCGTCAGGTTGGGGTTGGTCTCCATGTTGTAGTTGCCGGCGTCGCTGATGACTACGGCCGAGAGCATCTTCTCGCCCGTCAGCTCCACTTCGCCTTCCGCTCCGGGGATCATGGCGCGCAGGTCGGCGATCGAGAGCTGCTTGACCTCCTGCGTCAGCCGGAGCGTCGAGCTGCACTCCACGTCGGTGTCCTTGTAGGTGATCTTCAGACTGGCCGAACGGGGCTGGTCGCCCGTGTTCTCGGCAACGATGAACGATACGGCCGATTCGCTGAAGGTCACGTCCGTGATCCACTGCGTGCCTGCGGGGTCGTACGCGATGTCGAAGGAGAAGTGCGCCGGATCGACGTCGAAGTTGGCCGTCAGCAGTGCGCTGCGGTTGTGCTGGTCGCCCGGAACGGATACGGTCGTCTCTTCGTCCTTGAAAACGACCGTCGCATTGTCGGTGGTCTGGACGACGGAGGCTTCGGCTTGGGCGAGGATCTTGCCGTCGGCATCGGGGATTTCGAGCCGGATCGCCGCCTTGCGGTCGCTGCTGCCGTCGTTGCGGTCGATTCCGAAGACCAGCACGATGTTCTCCTCGGCGTCTTTTTCGAGCCGGATCTCCTTCAGCCAGCCGGCTTCGGCGGGATTCTCCGCGTCGGTGACGTCGGTTGCCGTGATGAGGATACATTCGAGCGCCTGCGTCATGTTGGTCGTAACGCCGATCTGGACGCGTTCGCGCGGCAGACGCACGAACTCGAATTCGGTTTCGGCGAGCGCCAGCGTCGGTTCGGTGACCGCGCCGGCCTGCGTGAGGACGATCTCCTGCTCTTCGCCCTCGCCGCTGACGAGGATGCGCGCGCGGCGCGATACGCCGTTGTTGGCTTCGTACGTAAAGAGGAAGTCGCCGATGCCGTTGCCCGACACCTCGCTCACTTCGCCCCATGCGCCTTCGGCCATTTCGGCTTTCCAGCGCCCCGTGGAGTAGACCGTGACGCGCGTCGAACCGGCCGCGGAGGTGAGGTTGAGTCCGTTTTGGGTGACGGCCAGCGGCTCGTTCCATTTGAAGTCCTTCTGACAGCCCGGACCGAGCAGTGCGGCGGTCAGCGCGACGGCCAGCATGCGCAGCAGGGGATATATTTTGTTTTTCGGTTTCATGTCGGTTGATTTAGAATCCGTACTTCTTGTATTCGTTGTTGTCCAAAGCGCCGCCCGAATAGATCACCTCCGTGTCGGGGATGGGGTAGTATTCGTGGCAGGGCTGGATCGAGGTCTTGACCTTCGCATAGTCCGAAAGCGCCGCCGTGCGTTCGTACCAGATGCCCCAGCGCACCATGTCGAACTTGCGCTGGAATTCGCCCAGCAGCTCGCGGCCGCGTTCGTTCTGGATCTCGTTGAGCAGCAGCGGATAGGTGCGGAACCGCGTGTATTCGGCGATGCCCGCGCGGCGTTTGACCTTGTTGAGGTACTCCATGGCCTTGTCCTTGTCGAGCAGGGCGCAGTAGCATTCGGCGGCCATCAGCACGGCGTCGGCATAGCGGAAGACCTTGTAGTTGTTCGAGTCGTAGGCGGCCTGAAGGTCGGGGCACCAGAATTTGGGACCCATGAACGGCCGGGTGACGATCGCGTCGCCCGAAGTGAACTTCACGCCGTTCCACTCGGTGATTATCTGCATGTCGCGCCGCAGGTCTTCGCCGCCTTCGGGCATGAGGTTGCCGTAGAAGAAGCTGTTGGGGCGCAGCGGCGACCATGTCGTGGCGGCGTCGCCCAGCTCCTCGATCACCACGTTCGAGTAGACGTTGTCGCTGTTGCGCGGATAGGGCATGCATATGCTGGCGACGTTGGAGGTGTAGATCAGGCCGCCGGCGGTATAGGTGTGCTGCACCTCGAAGATCGATTCGGGCGTGTTCTTCATCCGGAACGGAATGTCCGAAACCGGGTAGACCGAGAGGTCGTCGCCGTAGATCTGTTCCAGCACGGCGATGGCTTCGAGCGCCTTGTCGTAATCCTTGTTCCACATGGCGAGTTTGGCGATGAGCATGTGGCCCATGGCGGCTCCGGCGCGGTTGCCCGCAGCCTCGCTCGTGCGGATGAGGGGCAGTGCGCCCAGACACGATTCGAGGTCCTCGATCAGCGCGGTGCGGGTCGCCTCGGCCGACATGCGCGGCAGTTTGGCCACGCGGTCGAGCACTTCGTGGTCGGAGACGTCGTCCGTGTAGAAGGGCACGTCGCCGAAGAAGCTCGTCAGCAGGTAGTAGTAGAACGCGCGCAGCACCTTGGCTTCGGCCACGAGGCTGTGGCGGTCCTTTTCGTCGATCGTCGAATTCTCGATGCCCGTCACGGCCATGTTGCAGTACATGACGCCGCGGTAGCCGTAGGTCCACATGTCGGCGCCGAAGCGGGGCTGCGACGGCGAGATGTCGAGCTGCGCGTCCTGCGTTCCCGATGCGATATACATCAGGTCGGTGACGCCTTCGGTGGCGATCATCATTTTGTAGGTGTAGAGATTTTTCAGGGGTATATAACACGAGTTCACCGCCGACTGACACTGGGTCTTGGTCTTATAGAAGTCGCCGGGGGTCGAGAACCCTTCGGTGTCCTCCTGCAGTGAGCACGACGCCGTGAGCCACGCCGTGAGAATCAGCAAGATGTATTTTGTTTTCATAATGTTCTCGGATTACGGTTAATAACGCAGCTGGATGCTGAACACGATGGTGCGCGGCTTGGGGTATGCGCCCAGATCGACGCGCCGCAGCGCCGAATCGCTGCTGTCGGTCGAGACGTCGGGGTCGAAGCCGTTGTACTTTTTCCAGATGTGGAGGTTTTCGGCGCTCAGGTTCAGCGTGATGTCGCGGATGAACTTCGAACGCTTGCTCAGGTCGAACGTGTAACCCACCGTGATGTTTTTCAGGCGGATGTACGATGCGTCGTAGATCATCAGGTCGCTCGGCACGTGCGCGTCCACCGCACCGGCGCGCGGCAGGTTCGACTGCGGGTTGCGCACGGGATGCCACGCTTCGAGCATGTAGCGGTACTGGTTCGACATCGAACTGCCGGCCATGTAAAGCTCCGAGTAGTTGTAGATCTTGCCGCCGAGCGAATAGGTGAAGTAGATGCCGACGTTGAGCCTGCCGAAGCGGAAGTTGTTCTGCAGACCGCCGTACAGGTCGGGGTCGGCATTGCCCTGATAGACGAGGTCGTCGTTGTTGAGCGAGCCGTCGTTGTTGATGTCGTAGTAGCGGGGCATGCCCAGCGAGGCCTTGCGCGACGCGGCGTCGCTGTTGATCGCCAGCGCCGAAACGTAGGTGTTCGTCACGCTGTTGCGCTCGAACTCCTCGACGCTCTTCCACGTGCCGCCGTACTTGAATCCCCAAAGCGCGTTGAGCGGGTAGCCTTTGACGTAACCGTACATCATGTAGGGGTTGTTGCCGGGCGACGAGAGCGCCGTGACGAAATCCTCGCTGCCGATGTCGTCCACGTTCTGTTTGTTGTGGGCGATGGTGAGGTTGGTCGTCCACGAGAATTTGGGACGGACGATATTGCGGCTCTCGATGCTCAGCTCGACGCCTTTGTTCGAGGTTTTGCCGATGTTGGCGTAACGGCTGGTGTAGCCCGTCGCCGAAGCGGTCTGCACCGTGAGCAGCAGGTCGCGCGTCTTGGAGATATAGCCTTCGGCCGTAATCATCAGGCGGTTGTTGAAGAACGCCAGATCGAGCGCCGCGTTGTAGAGGTCGGTCTTCTCCCACGTCAGGTTGGGGCTGGCCAGACGGCTGCGGTAGTAGGCGCCCGGCTGCATGCCGTCGAACAGATAGCCGCTCGTGGTGCTGGACATGGCCGCCAGCGAACGGTAGGCCGAGATGGCGTCGTTACCCGTGCGTCCGGCGCTCAGGCGGAGCGACAGCTCGTCGATCCAGCGTACGTCCTTCAGGAAATTCTCCTTGGCGGCGTTCCATTTGAGGGCCACCGAGGGGAAGAAGCCCCACTTGTTGTTGGCGGCGAAGTTCGACGAACCGTCGTAACGCCCCGTTACGGTGAGGTAGTAGCGCTGTTTGTAGTTGTAGTTGAAGCGGGCCAGCAGCGACATTTTCGTCCGCTTGGTCAGGCCCGTGGCGGCCGAATAGGTCTCCTTGTCGGTCACGGCGTTCATGTTGTTCCACAGCACGTCGTCGTCCATGTAGCCCTGTCCGCTCAGCGTGAAGTTGTCGCTCTTGTAGCGGTAGGCGGTGAAACCGGCCAGCGCGTCGATGTTGTGGCCGCTTTTGGTTTCGAGCTTGTAGCTGAGGGTGTTTTCGCTCGAAAGGCTGAATTCGTGGAATTCGGCGCGGTAGGCCTGACCGCCTTCACCCTCGTTCTTGGCGGGAAGCGATCCCGGATAGTAGCGGTAGGTGTGGCGCTGGAACGAATAGTAGGAGTTCTGGCTGCGCAGCTTCAGGCCTTTGGCCAGCGCCACTTCGAGATAGGCCGTGTGGTTGAGCGAGGTCCGCTCGATGGAGTAGGTGTTCTGGTCGATCGTCGCACGCGGCGTATTGATACGCTGGCCGTTGCCCCAAAGCGGGTTGTAGTTCTCCTGCGGGTCGATGTGGGGCGAAAGATACATGGCTGCGCGGTAGTAGGCCGTGCCGCCGATTTCGGCGAGGTTCTGGGCGTTGTCGCGCCATGTGTAGCTGCCGCGGTAGCCGACCTTCAGCCATTTGAACAGCTGGTGGTCGAGATTCAGACGCCCCGTGATGCGCTGCAGACCGCTGTTGTCGATGATACCCTGCGAATCGTTGTAACCCAGCGAGGCGTAGTAGCTGCTCTTTTTCGAGCGGCCCGAAATCGAGAGCGAATAGTTCTGGTAGGGCGCCGTGCGGGTGATTTCGTCGATCCAGTCGGTGCCTTTGCCCAGCGAGAAGGGGTCTTTGAAGGGATATTTCGACTGGGGCGTGCCCTCGCCGATGTCCTCGTAGCCGCTCTGGGTGCTGAAGTAGGCGAAGTCGTTGCGGTAGAGTGCGAATTCCGTGGCGTTCATCACGTCGAGCTTGCGGGGCAGCTGCGAGAATCCGATGTCGGCCTTGAGCGTGATCGAAGGTTTGGTGTTGGTCTGGTTACCCCCCCCCTTGGTGGTCACGATGATTACGCCGTTGGAGCCGCGTGATCCGTAGATCGCCGTCGAGGAGGCGTCCTTGAGGATCGTGACCGATTCGATGTCGGCCATGTTCAGGTCGTTGAGGTCGCTGACGGCGTCCATCACGCCGTCCACCACGATCAGCGGCTCGTTCGAGGCCGAAATCGAGCGCGTACCGCGGATGCGGATCGAAGTCGTGGCGCCCGGTTCGCCCGTGGTGGACATGATGTCGGCGCCGGCGACGCGGCCCTGCAGCGCTTGGTCGACGGACAGCACCGGGAGGTCCTTTACGTCGGAGATTTTGATGTTGGCCACCGAACCCGTGGCGTCGCCCTTCTTCACCGTTCCGTAGCCGATGACGACCACTTCGTCCACGGCCATCGCCTTCGAAGGCTGGAGCGTGACGTCGAGCGTGGTCTGCCCGCCGACCGAGACGGCCTGCTTTTCATAGCCGAGATACTGGAATTCGAGGATTTCGCCGTTGCGGACCTGCAGCGTATAGGCGCCCGTCGCCGAGGTGGTCGTGCCGCGCTGCGTGCCGACGACGATCACCGTGGCGCCCGTCACCGGCGCGCCGTTTTCGTCGGTCACGGTGCCCGTCAGCTTGTGCATTGGCATCGAACTCTGGTCGCTGCGGCGGGCCGTCAGGATCACCTTGTTGTTGGAAACCTGCACGTTGACTTCGGGCAGGCATTCGCGGACGATGGATTCGATGGGACGTTCCTTGGCGTGCACGGTCACGACGCGCTTGAGGTCGATGTCGGCATTGTTGTAGGCGAAGGTATAGACGCCCTGTTTCTCGATGCGGGTGAATAATTCGTTGATTGTGATTGCCTTTGCGTTGATGCTCACGGGCGGGTTCTGGGCCCGGACGCTGGCTGCGGCCAGCAGCGTGAATAACAGCGTCAGCAAAAAGAATCTTCCGGGCGGAAGTGGAATAATCCCTTTTCCGCCGGATTTTCCGGATTTTTTCATAATTTTGTAACGATTTAAGGTTCTGTCATTTCGTAATTCGGTTACATTACGAAGCACGTCGGGGTTTTAAGTCGGAGCGGATGTTGCAGCATCCGCTTTTTTTCGTGGATCACGGAGGAGGAATTCCCATAGGCTTTTCGGTTTTTTCAGGTTATCTTGATCTGGTGGTTCGTGCGGTGTGGAACGTGGCCGACTCGCCGTCGAGCGTGTATTGCAGTCCCGTGATGAGCGAGATGACCTGCAGGGTCTCTTCGAGCGATTCGTGGCGTACGTGGAACGACAGACAGATGGTGCGGTCCACCGAGGCGTCGGTGCCGATCGGAACGTTGAACCAGCGTTCGAGGTTGGTGATGATGTCTTCGAGCGTCATGTCGAAGAAGGTCAGGGTGGGCTGTATCCAGCTGTTGTAGTTCGAGGCGTTCACCTGTTCGATGATCATGCTTCCGGTGGTCTCGTTGAAGACCAGCCGTTCGTCGGGCCGGAGCCGCACGGCCTGCCGGGAGCGCGACGTGCGGACGCAGATAGAGCCGCTGTTGAGCGTCGTTTCGGCGATGCCGCTGGTGCGCTCGTAGCGGGCGTCGAACGTGGTGCCGAGCACTTCGATCTCCATGCGGTTCATATCGACGACGAAGGGGTGCGACGTGTTGCGCGCCACTTCGAAATAGGCTTCGCCTTCGAGCGTCACGCGGCGTTCCCTGCGGTCGAATGTTTCGGGATAGGTCAGGCGGCTCGATGCGTTGAGCCATACCTTCGTGCCGTCGGGCAGCTGGAATTCGCCTTTGCTCCCGCGCGCCGTCAGCAGGCGGATTTCGGCCGGAACGGCCGACGCCGAGCGTACGTAGTAATATTCGCCGACGGCAAACAGCAGCACGGCGGCTGCGGCCGCGGCGTAGCGTATGCGGCGGAAAATGCGGCTGCGCCGCTGCTGCGCTTCACGCATGCGGATGGTGTGACGGAGCCGCTGCAGCTCTTCACTGCGGTCGGCCGCCGCAGGGCTTTCCACGACGGCGGTCCACTCCTCGCGCAGCGCGGCTTCTTTTTCGTCGCCGTCGCCGGGCTGGAGCATCCAGCGGCGGAATTGCGTCTGGAGTTCGCCGGGGACGTCGTTGTGCAGGAATCTGCCGATGAGCTCTCTTATTTGTCGTCTCTCCATCGTATGCGGTCTTTATCCGGGATATGCTTTTATAAATAAGACGGCATGGCGGGGCGCAACCCCCACCCGGCAGCGATTTTTTTCGTATTTTTTCGGAAGGCGCCTTCGGACGGGCGTTTTCGGGGCGCGTTTTCAGACGAAGAGGGCGAGGAGCGTCAGCAGCCGGCGGAGCTGGCTCAGGGCGGCGGTCATGTGGCGTTCGACGGTTTTGACGCTGAGGTTGAGCCGCTCGGCGATCTCCTTGTTGGAAAGCTCTTCGTAACGGCTCAGGCTGAAAACCCGGCGGCGCTGTTCGGGCATGCGGTCCACGGCGACGGCGATGAGCAGCGCCAGCTCCTCGGTCTCGATTTTCTCGCTGAGCGGAGCGTCGCGCCGCTCGGCGGCCGAGTTGATATGCTCCTGCATGTATTTGTCTTCTACGATCGAGTGGGAAAAGATGTCGAATACGGCGTTGCGGGCCATCGTGTAGAGGTAGCTCCGCAGCGAGCGTGTGCCGCCCAGTTCGCGGCGCTTCTCCCAGACGCGCAGGAAGATGTTTTGCGTGACGTCTTCCGCTTCGCCGGGGTTTTTAAGCAGCCGGAACACGAATTCCCTGACCTTGGGAGCATAAAACAGGTAGAGGGAATCGAATGCGGATTGGTTCCCTTTGGACAGAGCGGTCAGCAGTTCTTTTTCTTTTTCCGGAGTCATAGTCTCACACAAAATTAAAAAAAAACGGAATAAAAAAATATTATATTCCGGAAGAATGTGCCGAGCCGGTGAAAAACTACCTTTGCGGGGGCTTCGTTGCGGTCCGCACGGTGTCCGACCGCCTTCTGCGGCATGCAAATAGCTTCTTCTCCCGTCCGCGGCATATTCGGCGGGACGGGAGAAGAAGCGTAAGGTGGATTTTCGACAGACGTGCCGGTTCCGGCGGTTCCGCTGCGGTTATCGGCCGGAGGGCTTGTTCGCGGCGCCGGCGGCCCTGCGGTCCATGACGAAACTGATGACGAACGGGATGGAGAGGAAGACCGCCGTGCCGACGACTACCAGCCACGTATACATGGCGGGACTGCCGACGGGCAGCTGCGAGGGCGGGAAGAAGGTGACGATGAACGAGAAGAGCACCGCGAGGAATCCGATGCCGCCGACCAGCCACATGCCCGCATTGCCGCCCGGTATGCGGTAGCTGCGTATCAGGTCGGGCTGCGTGTAGCGCAGGCGGATGCCCGCGGCGTACATCATCATATACATCAGCAGATAGAGACCCACGGTCAGGGCGCTCAGCAGGAAGAACGCCACGCTCACGTCGTTCATGACGATATAGAGCGACGACAGCAGGGTGACGATGCAGCCTTGGATGATGAGAATGTTGATCTGCACGCCGTTCTTGTTGGTCTTCTGCAGGAAGCAGGGCAGCACGCCCTCCTGCGCCGTCCATAGCAGGCCGCGGCTGGGGCCTGAAATCCACGACATGACTCCGGCCAGTGCGCCGAACGCTACGAGCAGTCCCATGACGTTCGTGAGCCAGCCCACATGGTAGTGTTCGAAGACGATCTGGAACGTGGTGAACAGTCCCGACTGGAGGTTGATCTGGTCATAGGGCGTGATGATCGCCACGGCCAGCGCGCCCAGCGTGAAAAGCCCGAACGAGATGAGCGCCGCGAGAAACATGGCGCGCGGAAACTGCGTCTGCGGCTTTTTGAGTTCGGGGGCGTGCACGGCGTGCACCTCGACGCCGGCGAACAGCAGCAGGATGCCCGCGAGGAAGGCGATGTCGCTCATGCCCGTAATGTGGGGGAACAGCCGCGGATGGACGTGGTGCGCGGCGTCGATATTGACGACCTGACTGACGGTGTCCGGAATATGCTCCAGCGCGACGGAGTTGCCGCCGATCATCCAGACGACCGCCATGACGATCACGACGATGCCGGGTAACACCGTGCCGATGAGGAATCCCTTGCTCGTGATGCCCGATATGGCCGAGGTGCCGCGCAGGGTGACAAGCGTGGCGCACCAGTACATGGCGATCGAAAACAGCCCGACGAAAAGTCCGTTCTGGGCGAGGTCGGGCATGCCGATCATGTAGGCGATCGACGCCGCGGCGAAGCCGAGTACGGTGGGATACCAGACGACGTTCTGTATCCATTGCAGGAAGATGGCCGTGAAGCCCATGTGTTTGTTGAAGGCCTCTTTGACCCATGTGTAGACGCCGCCGCCTTTCGAGGCGAAGGCGCTGCCCAGCTCGGCGCCTACCAGCGCCGCCGGGATCAGGAACAGGAAGGTGGCGAAGAAGATGTAGAAGAACATGGTAAGTTCCTCCTGCGCCATCATCGGAAGCCCGCGCAGACTGATGACAGCCGCCGCGGTCATCAGCGCGAGCTGCGTTGTTGTGATGTTTCTGTTTTTTGCCATAATGTGGAATTGTGGTTTACACCTGACGGCCAATCAGTTTCCGTGCCGTAACCAGACGGGCGGAATGTCGTTTCGGACGGGTGCGTGATTCGTGCGGGCGTTTTGCAGGCGAAAACACACAAAAACAGCAGGGAATCTCACGATTGCCTGCTGCCTTCCGGAGGATTGCCCTCCTGAAACTACTAACCCAAACTTAAATAAATGAAGAAACCTCACTGCGGTTGCTGTGCCGCAGTTGACAGGGTATATTGCAAAACCCGTGCCGGACCGCCGTGCCGGAAGGGCGCCTATGCGGTTCGCGGGGGCGGGTCGTGTGACGCCTGCGGGCCGGGACATGAATTGGCCGGGCTGCAAACTGACAGACCTGCGAACGGGACGGGCACAAACGAGGGGCAGGATGCCCGCGAAGACATCCTGCCCGTTTCCGTTTTCGGCATGGCCCGAATGCCGGGCCTTATCATCATCGTTTGTCGGTCATCTCCACGTTGCCTTCGTAGGTGCCGCTGACCTTGTGCCCCTTGTCGGTGGTGAAGTCGAGTACGAAGCGGTAACCGCTGCCCGATTTGGTGATCGTTACGGTACCGGACGCGACGAATCCGTAGAACGACTGGAAATTGTCGTTACGCTCTTCGCAGTAGGTGCCTACGGGGAGTTTCGTATCCATGAACTCCGTTTGGCGGCCGGCTTCGTAAGAACCCGGCGTGCCCGATGCGGAGACGTTGTAGGTTCCCTCCTGCAACTGCATTTCCGTCGAAACGGCGGTCGAGAGATCGAGCGATACCAGATGTCCTGCCTGTCCGAGGTAATCGGAACCGTAGGAGATTGTCGGCTCGACGTCGTAAAGATTTACGATACATTGGTCTGCCGTGTCGGAATCGCTGTAATATTTGCCCAGCGCGCGGATGAAGGAGAGATTCGTTACGTCCTTGTCGAGAGTGGGGAGATCGGGGATTTCGGTGGAGGTCTTGTTTTCGATCGTCAGCGGACCCTCGTAGCTGGTCGTGAACTCCTCGTCGTCGGTCGTGGTCAGCGTCGCGGTGATCGTATAGGTCGAGCCGGCCTTCTTGACGGAGATCGTACCTGCCTTGAAGTCGGTTCGGGTGATATTGCCTTTGCCGTCGTTGACCATACAGTAGGTTTTCACGGGGTCGAACGTCGTCAGGCCCTTGTTGGTGGCGTACCTGTAGTCGCGGGCCGGCAGGGTGATCGTCGTATTGGGATTGCTTACCGCCATCTGGTAGAGGTCGATGCTCATGGCACGGCCTGCGCCGGTGGTGGCGTAGACGCCCCCGGATTCGGTGGTTTCGCCGTCGGCGAGCACCAAGAGGAATTCACCGATGTAGCTGCTCTCGGTGGGATAGTATCCGCCTGCAGCCTGCCGGTCGAACACGATCGGGCCTTCGACGGCTTGGTCGGTGGTCATCTCGACCGTCTTGACGTCGGAGTATACTGTTTTATTCGACGCGGCGACGGCGACGATATAGGTCGTGCCGGGTTTCAGCTCCCGGATCTCCGCTGCATCTGCCGATACGGGCAGGTCGGTGCCGTCGCGGAGAATCTCCTCGGCCGAAGGAATCGTCGGGTTGTCGGTTTCCTCGATGCAGACGTATGCGGCTTTCTCCGCATCGGTCAGTTTGAAATGGAACGAGAGGGTCGTTTCGGTCGGAGTGCCTGCGATGACCGTGACGACGGGCGTCCGGGCGACGGTCTCCATTTCGAGGGTTTCGACCTCCGAATAGACGCCGGTGTTGGCGACTGCCGCCGCGATGAGGTAGACGGTGGCGGGTTTCAGGTTCTCGACGAGGAGCTCACCCGTCTGGGCGATGGCGGTGCCGTCGCGGAGAATCTCTTCGGCCGTGGGAACGGTCGTCCCTTCGGTCTTTTCGAGACAGACGTATGCGGCCGTTTCGGGGTCGGTCAGGGCCGCGGTGAACGAAAGGGTCGTCGAAGTGGGCGTGCCGGGCGTCAGAACGACGGCCGGGTGTACGTCGGGGGCGGAGGTGGTGTGTTCGATGGTTTCGACCTTGCCGTTGACCTTGCCGTTGGAGGCGACTGCCGAAAGGCGGTAAGTGGTGCTGGGTTCGAGGTCGCCGATCGTGATGAGACCCGATGCGGTTACGGATTTGCCGTCGGCGAGAATTTTCTCGGCCGAGGGAACGGCTTCGGAGGATTTGGTGCAGACATAGGTGCATTTGTCCGCGTCGCTCAGGGTGAGCGTGAATTTCAGCGTGTTGGAGGCGGCGTCACCGACAGCCAGCGTGACGGCCGGAGCAGGAGGATTTCCCCCCCCCTCGTCTTTGTCGTCGCACGAGGCCAGAAGACCGGAGCATAGCACCAGCAGCGCAGTGCTCCACGAAAGAATCGATTTAATCATAGATGTGATTTTTGGGATTAGTGATTAATAACAGTTTTTGTTCGGGTGCAGTCGGGACCTGCGGGAAGATCCGTTCTGCGGCAAGTGACGGGCTAAAAGTAAGGTTTCCTGCAAATAAATCCAAATATTTTTCCGCTTAAGTCGCCGCAGGGCCGGATAAAACGGCAAAATGAACGGGTCGGAGCGGAACCGGGCGCAATATATGACAAAACAGCAGGGAATCTCACGATTGCCTGCTGCCTGCGGAGGATTGCCCTCCTAAAACTACTAACCCAAACTTAAATAAATGAAGAAACCTCACTGCGGTTGCTGTTCCGCAGTTGATTGTCTGAATCGCAAAGCCCGTGCCAAAAACAAGTCCCGGTCCCCACGACCGGGACTTGTCTGCCGTATGGAGTATCCTTCCGTCTTAGCGGAATACGCCCGTGTAGGTCGAGGGGGCGAGTGCGCGCAGCTCCTCCTTGACCGTTTCGGCCACGTCGAGCGTCTCGATGAATGCGGCGATCGACTCGTGGGTGATGTGGGCGTTGGTGCGGGTCAGGGCCTTGAGCGCCTCGTAGGGCTTGGGGTAGCCCTCGCGGCGCAGAATGGTCTGGATGCCTTCGGCCACCACGGCCCAGTTGTTTTCCAGATCGCGGTCGAGCGCTTCGCGGTTGAGGATCACCTTGTTGAGTCCCTTCATCAGCGATCGCAGCGCAATGGCGGCGTGGGCCACCGGAACGCCGATGTTGCGCAGCACGGTCGAGTCGGTGAGGTCGCGCTGGAGGCGCGAGACGGGGAGCTTCGACGAGAGGTGTTCGAAAAGGGCGTTGGCGATGCCGAAGTTGCCCTCGGCGTTCTCGAAGTCGATCGGATTGACTTTGTGCGGCATGGCGCTCGATCCGACCTCGCCGGCCTTGATCTGCTGTTTGAAGTACTCCATCGAAATATAGGTCCACATGTCGCGGCAGAGGTCGATGAGGATGGTGTCGATGCGCTTCATGTTGTCGAAGATCGCGGCCAAGTTGTCGTAATGTTCGATCTGCGTGGTGTACTGCGAGCGGCAGAGCCCCAGCGTCTCGCCGACGAACCTGTTGGCGAAAGCCACCCAGTCGTACTGCGGATAGGCCGCACGGTGTGCGTTGAAGTTGCCGGTCGCGCCGCCGAACTTGGCCGGAACGGCGATGTCGTGCAGCATGGCCAGCTGCTTCTCGATGCGCTCGACGAAAACCATGAACTCCTTGCCCAGCGTCGTGGGAGATGCGGGCTGGCCGTGCGTGCGCGCCAGCATCGGCACGTCATGCCACTCGTCGGCAAAAGCCGCCAGTTTGTCGCGCACCTCTTCGACGGCGGGGTAGTAGAAACCCGCCATCGCCTCCTTCAGCGAGAGCGGAATGGCCGTGTTGTTGATGTCCTGCGAGGTAAGCCCGAAGTGAACGAATTCCTTGTAGGCTTCCAGTCCGAGCGTGTCCATTTTTTCCTTGATGATGTACTCGATGGCTTTGACGTCGTGGTTGGTGACCGACTCGATCTGCTTGACGCGCTCGGCGTCGGCGGGCGAGAAATCGAGGTATAGGGCGCGCAGGGCGGCGAATTTGGTACGATCGATGCCGGCCAGCTGGGGCAGGGGAATCTCGCAGAGCGCGATGAAGTATTCCACTTCGACGCGGATGCGGTAGCGGATGAGGGCCTGTTCCGAAAAATAATCGGCGAGCGTTTCCGTTGTATTACGGTAGCGGCCGTCTACGGGCGAAATGGCTGTAAGTTTGTTGAGCATATTGTGTTGTGATTTGTTTTCCGGCACCAAATTTACGACAATTAATTGAAATCCGCATATTTTTCCCTACCTTTGTAAGGTTGTAAACTTTAAATTGCAATGAATTTTCTGACCGCAATCATAAACGCTCTGGTGGGATTCGTGCAGCGCAATCCGCTGACGGTTTTGGTCATTCTCATCCTCGCCATCGCCGCTCCGGCGCTGCTGAAGGGCGTCGCACTGTTTTTTCTGTATGTCGTTATGAGTATTCTGATATTGGCCGTGGCGCTGATACTGGTGTTCCGCTGGCGGATGAACAAGGTCCGCCGCCAGATGGAGGAGCAGTTCGGCGAAGGCTTCGATCCGCGCAATTTCGGCGGACAGGGTTTCGGCTCGCCCTTTGCCGGCGAGTCCCGCAAGGGCCGCGAAGGCGAAGTGAAGGTGCGCAAAACCTCCGGGGCGCCCGAAAAACGGGTGTCGAAAGACGTCGGCGACTACGTCGAGTTCGAAGAGACGAAAGAGCCGAAACAAGAGTAGCGTATGCTGAAGATATTCGAGCTGATAGGCCGCTATTTCATCCTGATGGGGAAAGTCTTTTCCCGTCCGGAGAAGGCCGCCATCTACCGCCGCCGCATCGTTTACGAAATGGAGTCGCTGGGCATCGACTCGATCGGCCTGACCGCGATCATCTCGGTATTCATCGGCGCGGTCATCACCCTG
The DNA here is from genome assembly GCF_000265365.1 of Alistipes finegoldii DSM 17242. Classification (NCBI taxonomy): domain Bacteria; kingdom Pseudomonadati; phylum Bacteroidota; class Bacteroidia; order Bacteroidales; family Rikenellaceae; genus Alistipes; species Alistipes finegoldii. Next base: position 682,567 of record NC_018011.1, on the reverse strand, counting down.
CAGATGTGCATCAACCTCGATTCGCCCTTCATCCCCCGCTCGCTGGTGGGCTACGCCACGCGCGAGACGATGATCCTCGAATTTTCATCGACGGTCGTGGCGCTGATTCTGGCCGGCAAGGTCGGGTCGAGCATCGCCTCGGAGATCGGCACCATGCGCATCACCGAACAGATCGACGCGCTGGAGATCATGGGCGTCAACTCCGCGTCGTACCTGATCCTGCCGAAGATCGTCGCCGCGGTGGTTTTCTTCCCGTTTCTGACCATCCTGAGCATCGCGATCGGCATTATGGGCGGCTGGGCGATCGCCTACCTGACCGGCATCATGATCCCGGCCGACTACATCGACGGCCTGCTGATGGATTTCAAGCCCTATTCGATCGTCTATTCGCTGATCAAGACCGCCGTCTTCGCCTATATCATCACCTCGATTTCGGCCTTCTACGGCTATTACGCCAAGGGCAATTCGCTCGAAGTGGGCGCCGCCTCGACGCGCGCCGTGGTGGTCAGCTCCGTAGTGATCATGATCTTTAACCTTATACTGACGCAAGTCCTGCTCATATGATACGCGCCGAACATATCACCAAATCGTTCGACGGTCGCGTGGTGCTCGACGATATTTCGATCGAATTCGAGACCGGACGGACCAACCTGATCATCGGCCGCAGCGGTTCGGGCAAGACCGTGCTGCTGAAGACGCTGGTGGGACTCCATGAACCCGATTCGGGCGACGTCTGGTACGACGACACCAACTTCACGCAGCTGGATTTCAAGCAGCGGCGCGCCATCCGCAAGGATATCGGCATGATCTTTCAGGGCGGGGCGCTGCTGGACTCCTCGACCGTCGAGGAGAACGTCAAACTGCCGCTGGACCTCTTCACCTCGCAGAGCGAGAAGGAGAAGATGGAGCGTGTGAGTTTCTGCCTTCAGCGGGTGCGGCTGGAAGAGGCCAACCACCTCTATCCGGCCGAACTGTCGGGTGGCATGATCAAGCGCGTGGCCATCGCCCGCGCCATCGTGCTCAATCCGCGCTACCTCTTCTGCGACGAACCCAATTCGGGACTCGACCCGCAGACTTCGATCGTCATCGACAACCTGATTCACGAAATCACGTGCGAATACAATATCACCACCATCATCAATACGCACGATATGAACTCGGTGATGGAAATCGGCGAGAAAATTGTATACATACACGAAGGTCGCAAATGGTGGGAGGGCACCAAAGACGATATCCTGCACGCCGACAACCCCGAACTCAACGACTTCGTCTTCGCTTCGGCGATGGCCAAACGGGCCAAGAGGGCGGCGAAGTAGGCAGGAATCGGATTACTAAAAAAATTTAATTTTTTACTTGCGTAATATACATAAAGTATGTACTTTTGTGCAGTGAAAAAATAACGCATTTTTTATTAACAAATAAATCATAACATTATGTCAAAGATCAAAGTAGGTATCAACGGTTTCGGTCGTATCGGCCGTCTGGTATTCCGTGCTGCGTGCAACAATGCAGACATTGAGGTGGTAGGTATCAACGACCTCGTTCCGGTAGACTACATGGCTTACATGCTCAAGTACGACTCGGTACACGGCCGTTTCAACGGTACGATCGACTACAACGTGGAGAAGGGCCAGCTCATCGTCAACGGCAACGTCATCCGCGTAACCGCCGAGAAGGATCCCGCAAACCTGAAGTGGAACGAAGTAGGCGCCGAGTACATCGTCGAGTCTACCGGTCTGTTCCTCACCAAGGAGAAGGCTGAGGCCCACATCGCAGCCGGTGCCAAATACGTCGTTATGTCGGCTCCCTCGAAGGACGACACCCCGATGTTCGTATGCGGCGTGAACACCGATACTTACGCAGGTCAGCAGATCGTTTCGAACGCATCGTGCACCACGAACTGCCTCGCTCCGCTGGCTAAGGTCATCAACGACAACTTCGGTATCGTCGAGGGTCTCATGACCACCGTACACGCTACCACCGCAACGCAGAAGACCGTAGACGGTCCCTCGATGAAAGACTGGCGCGGCGGCCGTGCTGCCGGCGGCAACATCATCCCCTCGTCGACCGGCGCTGCAAAGGCCGTAGGCAAGGTGATCCCCGCCCTGAACGGCAAACTGACCGGTATGGCATTCCGCGTTCCGACGCTCGACGTTTCGGTCGTAGACCTGACCTGCCGTCTGGAGAAGGGCGCTTCGTACGACGAGATCAAGGCTGCCATGAAGAAGGCTTCGGAGAACGAGTTCAAAGGCATCATCGAGTACACCGAGGACGACGTGGTTTCGACCGACTTCACGGGCGACGCCAACACTTCGATCTTCGACGCTAAGGCCGGTATCGCGCTGAACCCGAACTTCGTGAAGCTCGTGGCTTGGTACGACAACGAGTGGGGCTACTCGAACAAGGTAGTCATGCTGATCCAAAAGATGGCCGCTTACAACAACAAATAGTCGTAAGCCGACGCATAAAGCGGAGGGATTCGGGAAACCGGATCCCTCTTTTTTTGTCGTTTATTGTTATTTGTCCTGACGATCCACCCGCATCTCGACCGATGCGCCCGACCACTGGTTGATAAGGCGTTTTTCGCTGCGGAGCACTTTGCCGCCGTATGCGATGCGGAGGGTGATTTCGAACGGCTGCGTGTCGGCGATGTCGTTGCCTGCGGGCAGCGTGTGGGGTACAATATAAATATAGAGCAGCAGGTGGTCGCACGCAGCGGTTTCGAGCCGCAGGCTGCGGTCGCCCGTCATGTCCGCGGGTTTTGCCGTCAGGTTCGCGCCGACGTCCGCGACGTGCGATTCGGCCGAGGCGAATCCGATGCGTTCGTCGCCGGCGTCGAAGCAGCCGCACATCAGCGCTGCGTTGTAACGCCACCAGCCGTCGTAACGGCTTGATATTTCGATCGAGAATCCTTCAGTTGCTGCCATACGGTGCAAATATAGCGATTTTTCGCTCTTCGGCGAATTTCGTGCCGGGAAAATCGCTCCGCCCCGCCGCAGACGGTTTGCCGGACGGGCGTCTGGAGCGCGGGGTGCTAAAACTGAGCGATTTCTTTGCAAATGTCTTATTTTTTCGTAACTTTGTGCCCTAAATGCGCTCGTATGGGGGTAACTAAAAGGTATACGATTGCTTACAAAGGGCTGAAACCCGGTTTGCATGACTTTCGTTTCGAGGTCGACGGCTCGCTGTTCGAGGAGTTCGAAAGTCCGGAGATCAAGGACGGAGCATGCGAAGTGACGGTCGCCTTGGAGCGCGGCGAAGCGATGCTTACGCTCGACGTTACGGTGGACGGAAGCGTCGTCGTGGAGTGCGACCGCTGTCTGGAAGAGTGCCGGATTCCCGTGCATTATCAGGGACGGCTGCTGGTGAAGTTCTCCGACGAGGTGCACGAATACGACGGCGAGGTGATGTGGTTGCTGCCCATGGAAGACGAAATCGACCTGAAGCAGTACATTTACGAGAGCATCGTGCTGTCGCTGCCTTACCAGCGGGTGCATCCCGAAGGGGAGTGCAATCCGGAGATGCTCGAACGCTTCCGCATCGTATCCGACTCGGAACTCGCGGCCGTCGAGGCGCGGGCCGGAGCGCAGGAGCACGACGGCGGCGAATGGGCCAAGCTGGCCGCGCTCAAGGAGCGGATGGAGGCCCAAGAGCCGCAGGAAGAGGACCGAACGCCGGAAAAATAGCGCCGGCGGCAATAAGGAGAATCGATAATACGTTAAACTTATAATTTATATTGTAAAATGGCACATCCTAAACACAAAGTCTCGTCGACGCGACGCGATAAGAGAAGAACCCACTACAAGGCTGTCGTTCCGACGGTAGTTACCTGCTCGAACTGCGGCGCAGCCACGCTGTACCACCGTGTATGCCCTGAGTGCGGTTTCTATCGCGGAAAGCTGGCGATCGAGAAAAAAGCTGCTGAATAAATCAGACGGCAAGAAGAGTGCATCCGCGAGGCTGCTCTCTTTTTAGTTTACAGAAGCTCCCTGTCTTCGCCGCGTACGGCCGGACGGTCCGTGATGCGGGCCTGCCGACGGGTACAGAGCGGGATATGAAGTTAAACCAAATCGCACGATTATGTTAAAGATTGGTGTAGATGCCATGGGCGGCGATTTCGCTCCTGAGGCGGCGGTTCAGGGCGCCGTATTGGCACTTGAAGCGATCGGGCCGGACAGCCGCATCGTATTGTTCGGCGACGAAGCGAAAATCAAAGCCGTACTCGAAGCCGAGGGCTGCTCCGCGGAGCGCTTCGACATCGTTGCGACCACGGAGGTCATCGAGATGGGAGACCATCCCGCCAAGGCCTTTCAGGCCAAGGCCGATTCGAGCATTACGGTAGGTTTCGGCTATCTGGCCAAAGGCGCCATCGACGGTTTTGCCAGCGCCGGCAGTACGGGCGCCATGATGGTCGGCTCGATGTATGCGGTAAAACCGATCGAAGGGGTCATCCGTCCCGCGATCTCGTCCATCGTTCCCACGATTGCGGGGCGTCCCGCGCTTCTGCTGGACGTGGGGCTGAACGTGGACTGCAAGCCCGAAGTGCTGGCGCAGTACGGACTGATAGGTTCGATCTACGCCGAAGCCGTGCTCGGAATCGGGAAACCCCGCGTCGCCGTACTCAACATCGGCGAGGAGGAGACCAAGGGCAACGCCCAGACCAAGGCGACCTACGAACTGCTGAAGGAGGACGGACGCATCAATTTCGTGGGCAATGTCGAAGGTTCGTACATCTTTACGGGCCAAGTCGCCGACGTGATCGTCTGCGACGGTTTCGTGGGCAATACGGTGCTGAAGATGGCCGAGGGGCTTTACCGCATCAACAAGAAGCTGGGCGGCGGCAATGCGTTCTGGGACGCGATGAATTACGAAAACGTGGGCGGTACGCCCGTGCTCGGCGTCAATGCGCCCGTAATCATCGGCCACGGCATCTCGTCGGCCCGCGCGATCAAAAGCATGATCCTTTCGACGGAGCAGTGCATCAAGGCGGACCTTACCGTCAAACTGCAGCATGCTTTCAAAAATTAATCACACAATTTAGGAGAGAAAGTTAATGGGTAAAATAACAGCAGCGATAACGGGTGTAGGTGAGTATCTGCCGGATTACATCCTTACGAATGAAGAGTTGAGCACCATGGTCGATACGTCCGACGAATGGATCATGTCGCATATCGGCGTCAAGACGCGCCATATCCTCAAGGGTGAGGGCGTAGGTTCCTCCTACATGGGCGCCCGCGCGGTCATCAACCTTCTAGACAAAGCGGGGGTGGACCCGATGGAGATCGATCTGGTGATTTGCGCTACGGTGACTCCCGATATGTTTTTCCCCTCGACGGGCAACCTGATCGCCGATCAGGCGGGATGCAAGAACGCCTTTGCATACGACGTTTCGGCGGCGTGCAGCGGCTTCCTTTTCGCCCTTACGACGGGTGCGAAATTCATCGAGTCGGGTTCGTGCAAGAAGGTCGTGGTCGTCGGCGCCGACAAGATGTCGTCGATCGTGGACTACACCGACCGTTCCACCTGTCCGATCTTCGGCGACGGCGCCGCCGCCGTACTGCTGGAACCCAATGAAGAGGGATACGGCGTTCTGGACGAGATTCTCCGTTCGGACGGTTCGGGCGAGCTGCAGCTCTACATGAAGGCGGGCGGTTCGCGCTATCCGGCTTCGGTCGAGACCGTGCAGAACAATTGGCATACGATCATGTGGGACGGACACGCCGTGTTCAAGGCCGCCGTTTCGAAGATGGCCGACGTGTCGGTCGAGATCATGGAGCGCAACGGACTTACCTCTGCGGATGTGCGTTATCTGGTGCCCCATCAGGCCAACCTGCGCATCATCGACGCCACGGCGCGCCGCATGGGACTCGAACATGAGAAGTGCATGATCAACATCGACCGCAACGGCAACACGACCGCCGCGACGATTCCTTCGTGTCTTTACGATTACGAGAAAGAGCTGCGCAAGGGCGACAACCTGATTCTGTCGGCTTTCGGCGGCGGTTATACGTGGGGCGCGATCTATGTGAAGTGGGCTTACGACGGTTCGAAAGCCTGCCAGATCGATTCTTCGGAGAAATAGTTTTCCGGTGCGGGCGGATGCCCGCCGAAGAAATAGACTACAGAGAGACGGAAACCAGTGATGGTTTCCGTCTCTTTTCTGCATATTCCGGGGCGCCTTGCGTTTCGGGGAACCGGGAATTTTCGTATATTTGGCTTTCGCGGAACATGTGCGGTTTCAGTTTCTTTTCGGATTCGCGCATTAGTTTTGCATCCGGAAAAAATGCGGTTATGAAAATTCTGATTGTCGAAGACGAACCCTCCCTGCGGGAGATCATGGTGCAGACCCTGCGCCGGGAACAGTATGTGGTCGAGCAGGCCGCCGATTATGCGTCGGCGCTCGACAAGATCGCCGGATACGATTACGACTGCATCCTGCTGGACATCATGCTGCCCGACGGGAGCGGCCTGCAACTGCTCGAAGAGCTGAAGCGGCAGCGCAGGCAGGCGGGAATCATCATCATTTCGGCCCGCGACTCGCTCGACGACAAGATCGAGGGCCTCGAACTGGGGGCCGACGACTACCTGCCCAAACCCTTCCACCTCGCGGAACTGAGCGCCCGTATCCGGAGCGTCGTGCGCCGCCACCAGCGCGGCGGTCAGGAGAGTCTCGATGCCGGAAACGTGCGGCTGTTTCCCGACAGCCGCCGGGTGGAAATCGCGGGCCGGGAGGTCGAACTGCTGCGCAAGGAGTACGATATACTCTATTATTTCATGAGCCGCCCGAACCATATGATCGACAAGACGACGCTGGCCGAAGCCGTGTGGGGCGACCACATCGACCAAGCCGACAATTTCGATTTCGTCTACGCCCAGATGAAAAACCTGCGCCGCCGGCTGCACGACGCGCAAGCGGACATCGAAATCCGCGCCGTTTACGGCTTCGGCTATAAACTCGTTACGCCATGAAACTCGTTTACCGTATCCTGCTCCATATGTCTTGGGCGCTCTCGCTGCTGCTGGCGGCGTGGGCGGTGCTTTTCTATTTCACGATGATCGACGAGATCAACGACGAAGTCGACGATTCGCTCGAAAACTATGCCGAGGTGCTTGTGAAACGCAATCTTGCGGGCCGTGAGCTTCCTGCGGCGTTTTCGGGCAGCAACAACGGCTATTTCCTGCACGACGTCTCGGCTGAATACGCCGCCGCACGGCCCCATATGGTTTACAGCGACGAGGAGATTTTCATTCCGGAGAAGGACGAGGAGGAGCCGGCGCGCGTGCTGCGGATGATCTTCCGCGACCGGGAGGGAAGCTATAAGGAGCTTACCGTGATGACGCCGACCATCGAGAAGGACGATTTGCAGGAGGCGATTCTCTGGTGGATCGTCTATCTGTATCTTTTCCTGCTGCTGACCATTCTGCTGATCAACATACTGGTGCTCCACCGCACCCTGCGGCCCCTGTATGCCCTGCTGAGGTGGCTCGACGGCTACAGGGTAGGCGGAAAGAACGCTCCGCTGGCCAACGATACGAAGATCGCCGAATTCCGGCGGCTGAACGAGGCGGCGATCCGCAATGCCGAGCGGGCCGAAGTGCTGTTCGACCGCCAGAAGCAGTTCATCGGCAATGCGTCGCACGAAATGCAGACGCCGCTGGCGGTTTGCCGCAACCGGCTGGAGATGCTCGTAGGCGACGGCTCGGCGTTGAGCGAGGAGCAGTTGGGCGAGATTATGAAGGTGCAGCGGACGCTCGATTATCTGGTGCGGCTCAACCGTTCGCTGTTGTTGCTGTCGAAGATCGAGAACGGCCAGTTCCCCGAAACGGAGCAGGTCGATTTCAATGCGCTGGTCAGGCGTACGGCCGAAGATATGTCTGAGATTTACGCCGGGCGGGGCATGCGCCTCTCCCTGCGCGAAGAGGGCCGGCTTGCGGCCCGCATGAATTCGTCGCTGGGGGCCAGTTTGGTCACGAACCTGCTGAAAAACGCCTATGTCCACGGAGATGCGGGCGGCGAAGTGACGGTGACCGTTTCCGGGGATCGTCTGAGCGTCTGCAACAGCGGTGCGGGCGGTGCGCTCGATGCGGACCATATCTTCGAACGCTTTTATCAGGGGGCCAAAAAGGAGGGTTCGACGGGGCTGGGCCTTTCGATCGTCGATGCCGTGTGCCGTCTTTACGGTTTGCGGACCGAATATGCGTATATAAATAGGTGCCACTGTTTCACGGTGCATTTTCCGAAATAAAAATCAAAAAAAAGCGTATCGGGGCGTTTATTTCAAATTCGTTTCAACTTTAGGTCGCAACTTTGCATTGTAAACGATAAGCAATGTTGAACCAAAATAGCAAAACGATTATGAAAAAGCTCATGATGATTCTCGCAGGCGCAGCCCTGCTCGCAACTTCCGCTCCCGCCTTCGCAGGCAACGACCGTCCGATCGCCGTCGGCGAACTTCCGGCCGTGTCGCAGGAGTTTATCAAAACCCACTTCGCAGGCGTCGAAGTCTCCTTCTCGAAGGTGGACGAGGAGCTTTTCGACAAGGATTACAAGGTCGTATTCGTAAACGGCGCCAAAGTCGAATTCGCCAAGAACGGCGAGTGGAAGGACGTCGAATGCAAATACGGCGAGGTGCCGGCGGCAATCGTTCCGCAGCAGATCCGCGATTATGTGACCAAGAATTACCCCAAAAACAAGATCGTCGCCATCGACCGCGACCGCCGCGATTACGAGGTGGAGCTGGACAACGGACTCGACCTGAAGTTCGACCTCAAGTTCCGTCTGATCGATATCGACAATTAGTGGACAGCCCTTTATGCGAGGTATTATGAAAAAGTTCGCAGTGTTGATGCTGGCCCTCGCGTCGCTGGGTGCGATGACGGGCTGCGATGACGACGACGATTCGGTGAAGGTTCCGGCCGCAGTGCAGGATACGTTCGGACGGATGTTCCCCGGTGCGGGACATGTCGAATGGGCGGGGAAGCAGGGCTATCTGGTCGCCGAATTCCGTGAAGGCGGAACCGACATGCAGGCGTGGTTCGACGCCGCGGGCAAATGGTACATGACCGAAGAGGACGTACCTTACGCCCTGCTGCCGCAGGCGGTGCGCACCGCTTTCGAAAGCGGCGAGTACGCCGCATGGCATGTGGACGACGCGGATAAGCTGACGCGCGAAGGATTGGAGACGGTCTATGTGCTCGAAGTCGAGCAGCGCGACGCTGAGTATGAGCTTGTCTATTCGGAAGACGGCGTGTTGCTGCGCGCCGTGCCCGATGCGGACGGTGACCGCGACCACGGGGATATGCTTCCGCAGGAGCTTCCGCAGGCTGTGAAGGATTTTATCGGACGGAAATATCCGGGCGCCCGCATCGTCGATGCGGAGCGTGAAAAAGGCGGACTCGAAGTCGAAATTATCGACGGCCGTACGCCGCGCGAGGTTTATTTCGGCGCCGGCGACGCTTGGCTCCGGACCAAAACCGAAGTGCGCAGGAGCGAGGTCCCCGCAGCGGTGATGCAGGCGTTTCAGACATCGCAGTACGCGGGCTGGGAGATCGACGACATAGACCATTACGACAGCCCTGAACGCCAGTGGTATCTCTTCGAACTGGAGGACCCGCAGTCGGACCGCGAAGCGGAACTGCGCATTCAGGCCGACGGCACGATTTTCTGACGGCATACCCCGGCAGGGACGGAATCTTCACGGCGAAGGTTCCGTCTTTTTTGTTATAACCGGGGACTATTGTGTTATAAAATAATGTGATGGGATTTCCGTACAAATCGGCGAAAACTATTGTATATTTGTATCAGGAAAGAATAACACAAACTTAAAACAATACAGCTATGTTAAGCAAGAAATTACATGACGCTCTGAACGAGCAGATCAATGCCGAGCTTTGGTCGGCCTATCTCTATCTTTCGATGTCGATGGACGCCGAGGCCAAGGGGCTGAAGGGTGTCGCCAACTGGTTCTTCGTACAGTTTCAGGAGGAGCAGGACCACGCCCGCATCCTGATGAACTACATCAATTCGCGCGACGCCAAAGTCGAGCTGAAGCCGATCGCCGAAGTGCGCACCGAGTGGACTTCGCCGCTGGACATGTTCAAGGATACGCTGGAGCATGAGAAGGTGGTGACTTCGATGATCAACAACCTTGCGTCGATCGCCGCCGAAGACAAGGATTTCGCTTCGGCCAACATGCTCGTATGGTTCGTGGACGAGCAGGTCGAGGAGGAGGAGTCGGCCCGCGACATGATCACCGCATGCGAGGCCGTCGAAGGCAACAAGTTCGGGCTTTATACGCTCGACAAGGAGCTGGCCGCGCGCGTATACCAGCAGGCTTCGCCGCTGGCCGCGAACAACGCCTGACCGCATCACATGCCGTAGTATTGAGCAAGCCGCTCCGGGAAACCGGGGCGGCTATCGTTTTACCTTGTAGTCTATTCCCGCCTTGCGGGCCTGCGCGTGCTGGAACCGGCGGCGGATGCGGTACAGCCGGCCGTCTTTGACGAGCCGTGCGCCCGTCTGGTGGTAGCAGAAGGGAATGTCCGCATCGAGACACTGCCGGCGGATCGAAAGCACCCAGTCGAAGTCGCACGGACGGGCATCGTTGCCCGATTCGCCGCCCGCGGAGACCTCCTCGATCTCGGAGGTGAGGTATTGCGCGATGTCGAGCGGTCCGAGCAGCGGTGCGCAGACGATCAGCTTGTGGCGCAGGGGCGCTTCCAGCAACAGCGGAAGCCGGCGGTCGGCCGCCGCCTGATTCTCGACTGTGCAGCCCACGATCAGATTCTCGTAGCCGTCGCCCCAGTCGGGCGGCAGGACCTGCATCAGGCGGTCTATGCGTTTGGTGATGAAGAAGAAGCGCAGGTCGCTGCGCGTGCGGATCATCTCCCACGCCTCGGCGCGCCATGCGTCGGCCTCTTCGACCAGAAAATCCGACGTGAAGCAGGTGTAGACCATCTCTCCGGCAGGAACCTTGAACCGTCCGTCGCGGCTCCGGCGCACGGGCAGGTTGAACGCCGAGGTTTTACGCACCTCGCTGCTGTCCTTGTCGTGCCGTTCGTCCTGCCGGTATACGTAGCAGTGGCGGCAGCCTTCGCTGATCTTGCGGCATCCGTGCCACGGGTTCCATCCGACCGACATGATCCGTTATCTCAGCTCCATGCGCAGGCGCACCATGTGGCGGCACTCTACGCCGTTTTCGAAAATCGGAGCGGGGTAGTGCTTCCGGAAGTAGTCTTCGTCGATGCCGCAGCGGACGAAACCGCACCGTTCGTACAGGGCGATCTGTCCCGCGCCGATGTCTCCCGTGCCGATTTCGAGCAGTCGGAACCCCGCATCGCGGGCCGTTCGTACGGCATGCTGCAATAACGCCGTGGCGATGCCGCGGCGCTGGTATTCGGGCGCGACGGCGATGTTGACCACTTCGGCCGTGAAGGGCCGCGTATGCAGCAATACGTACTGGCCGAGGATTTGCCCGCTCCGGCATGCGGCATAGGTCGTGCCGCGGCCGGCGTAGTCGGCCACGGACTCTTCCGATTCGTCGGCCAGCAACAGCAGGCTGCGGTCCGGAGTGTCGGTTTTTACGATTTCGAATTCCATGCGTTGAGGATTTAGAGAAGCGATGCGGCGCCTTGGAAAGTCGCCAGCACGACGATATAACGCAGTGTCTTGCCGGCGAGCATCGAGCCGCCCGTGAGCCAGACGTTGCTGCGCATCAGGCCGAGGACGATGGCGATGGCTTCGCCGATGGTGGGCAGGAACGAGAAGAAGGCCATCATCGCCCCGCGCCCTGCGAGAAACCGGCGGGCCTTGTCCAGCTGTTTCTCCTTTACGCCCAGCCGCGTGATCCATTCGCTCTTGCCGAGCGTGCCGATCCAGTAACAGCTCATGCCGCCCAGTGTATTGCCCGATGCCGCGGAGACGACGCACAGCACGGGGTCCAGCCCCATGTGCACCAGTACGAGCATCACGGCCTCGGAGCTGAACGGCACGACGCTTCCGGCGATCAGCGCCGAGAAGAAAAGGCCCCAGTAGCCCCAGTCGATCAGAAATTGCGTGAGTGTCTCCATGTGTCGTGTCCGGTTTTGTGCAAGAGTAGTCCGCCTGCGGGACAAAGATAGTTTTTTTGCCCGAAAGGGGTTGCACGTGCCGGATGAAAAGCGCTAATTTTGTCTGAAACGAATTCTCACCGCTTATGTTGAAAACCGGACTTTGTATCGTATTGTTCGCCTTGGCCGCCGGGTGCGCGCCGAAGCAGAAACCCCTTACCGACTATGTGAATCCCCTGCTGGGAACCGCGACGCTCTGGGACAGCGTCGATCTGGGCTTCAAGCCCACCAAACGTACGTGGGGCGCCGAAGTCTTCCCCGGCTCGTCGCTTCCCAACGCCATGGTGCAGGTCAGCCCCGTCACCAAATTCCACAGCGGGGCGGGCTACCAGTATGAGGATAGCGTGATTTACGGCTTTACCCACACCAACAAGGGGCATTGGAACCTCTGCCATATTCCGCTGCTGCCCGTCACGGGCACGCCGCTTCCCGGAGACTATTGTTCGCCCTACAGCCATGCGCGCGAATCGGCCGCTCCGGGTTACTACCGGGTTTTTCTCGACCGCTACGGCGTCGATGCCGAGCTGACCTCGACGCTGCGCTGCGCGTTCCATAAATACACCTATCCCGCCGGGGCGCAGGCGGCTCTGCTGGCCGACCTGCAGCGTTCGAACGAACATGTTCGCGCATGGGATATCCGTAAGGAGGGCGACAACGCCTTCGCCGGATGGCAGCAGACGGGCGAGAAGATGTATTTCTATGCCGTGGCCGACCGTCCCGTGACCGGGATCGAGCCGGTTGCGGAGGGAGACCGTGAAATCCGCATCGTCCGCTTCGGCGACGGCGACGGTCCGGTCGAACTGCGGATCGGGTTCTCGTTCGTGAGCGAGGAGAACGCCCGGAAGAATCTCGAAGCCGAGATGCTCGGCAGGAGTTTCGCCGCCGTGCGCTCCGAAGCGACCGCTGTATGGAACGATCTGCTGGGGCGGATCCGTGTCGAAGGAGGTACGGAGCGCGAAAAAGGATTGTTCTATTCATGCCTTTACCGCTCGTTCCTCTGGCCCGCGCTGCGCAGCGATGTGAACGGCGAGTTTACCGATGCGGACGGCGAGGTCGTCAATACCGGGTTCCGTTATTACACCGGGCCTTCGTATTGGGACGATTACCGCAACAAGCTGATTCTGCTCGGCCTGCTGGCTCCCGATGTCGCGGCCGACGTCATCAGCTCGGACACCGACCGGGGTGAAAAACAGGGCGGATTCATGCCGACCTTCTTCCACGGCGACCACGCTTCGGCGTTCGTGGCCGGAGTGTACCTGCGCGGCATCCGCGGTTTCGACGTGCGGCGCGCCTACGAGCTGGTCCTGCGCAACGCCACCGTGCAGGGGCCGAGCCGCCCGTGGCTCGACGAGTATGTCGCCCGCGGCTATATCCCCGAAATGGATGTCGAGAATCCCGTGACGCAGACCGTATGCAAAGCCGCGGTTACGAAAACGCTCGAATACGCCTACGACGACTATGCCGTGGCGCTGCTGGCCGATGCGCTGGGAGACCGGGCGAACCGCGACATGCTGATGAAGCGCACGTCCAATTACAAAAACCTCTTCGATCCCTCGACGGGCCTGATGCGCGGACGGCTCGACGACGGCTCGTGGATCACGCCCTTCGACGACCAGTATCCCTATTACGAATATATGTACCGCGAAGCCAACGCCTGGCAGCAGGCGTTCTTCGCGCCGCACGACACCGAGGGGCTGATCGGTCTCTATCCCAGTCGCGAGGCGTTCGGAGCGCAGTTGGACAAGCTCTTCTCGATTCCGTGGAAAGGCTACGAGGTGGACAACCTTTCGGGTTTTATCGGGCAGTACTGCCACGGCAATCAGCCCGACCACAGTTTCCCCTACCTGTATTACTTCATCGGCCGTCAGGAGCGTTCGCAGGAGCTGCTCGACCACATTCTGGACCGATTCTACGGCATGGGACCCGAAGGACTGGCGTTGTCGGGCATGGACGACGCCGGCGAGATGTCGTCGTGGTATGTCTTCAACGCAATCGGGCTTTACACCTATTCCCCGGCCGATCCCGAATATATCGTCACCGTGCCGTTGTTCGACAAGGTCGCAGTGTCGCTGGGTGACGGTTCCCGCTGGTCGATCCGCCGCGAGGGAACGGGCCGCCGCATTACGGGCATCACGTGCGGCGGAAATCCGGTCGGGGGTTGGTTCGTGTCCCACGATGCGCTGGGCAAAGGCGAGCTGGTGATTGCGACCTCGGATAAATAGACGGTTGCGGACGCCCTGCGGATAATACGACGCGCGGGCATGCTCAGTAACCGGCCGGGATTGTCCGGACGACAGCGGCGGCGGAATCGGTTTCCGCCGCCGTTTTTTGTGCCGGAAACGCTCGATGCGGTTCGTCGGTTCGGGGTATGCGGACCGGAATCCGGATCGGGGGCGGTCGCGGAAAGCGAAGGCCGGGGCGTTCGTGCTCCGGCCTTCGCGCGTTCCGGCGTTCCGCGCGGCGTTACTCCTCGGCCCAGCTGCGGATGACCTGACTCTGTACGTTTACGCCGTATGCGGCCGCCTTGGCGAGGATACGCCGGGCCAGAGCCGCCTTTTTGTTGTCGGGCGCATAGCGGAAGTAGGCTTCGGCGGCCCGTACGTGCTCGGCGTCCACGAGCGGGAATTCGCGCGTTTCGGGAATCCCGAATGCCGAGTCGGGCAGTTCGTGCCGCTCTTCGGCGGTGAGCCGGTCCGCGGTCTTGTGTTTTGTCGCTGTCGTCATTGCTTTCCCTTGTTTGGTGATCCGTTTCGGGAAGGTGCAATTTTTCGGCCAGCGCGTCCGCTTGTCTTCTGAATTGCGGCCGGACTATCCGATTAGGGTGGCGACGATGCGGCGGCCCGAAGCGCGGTTGCGGAATTCGCAGAGGTAGATGCCCTGCCATGTGCCGAGGTTGAGCCGGCCCTGTGTGACGGGTATCGTCAGCTCGACGCCCGTGAGCGTCGATTTGGCATGCGCCGGCATGTCGTCGTCGCCTTCGAGCGTGTGGACGTAGTAGGATTCGCGCTCGCGGACCAGCCGGTCGAAGATGGCCGAGAGGTCCGTGCGGACGTCGGGATCGGCGTTTT
Organism: Alistipes finegoldii DSM 17242; assembly: GCF_000265365.1. NCBI lineage: Bacteria > Pseudomonadati > Bacteroidota > Bacteroidia > Bacteroidales > Rikenellaceae > Alistipes > Alistipes finegoldii. The sequence goes on along the minus strand of NC_018011.1, from coordinate 667,391 downwards.
CGTTGATCGAAAGACCTGCGGAGGTGTGTTTGATGAAGAGATGCACCAGCCCGGCGTCGGGCAGCGGCGGCAGGTTGGCCGTGATTTCGTCCGTGACGAGGTGAAACCCGCGGGTGCGGGGGCGTAGTGTGAATTCGGTCTGCTGGATCATGGCGATGTTGTAAATTGCTGCGGTAAAGATACGAAAAATCGGAGCATGCTCCCTTTGCCGTTGCGCGGTCCGGGGCATATCGCATGCGGATGTCCGAAATTGTGTGGCGGAGTGTTGGAAATTCCGGCATTTATTGTGATATTAGAGCATAAATTTCCAAGATTATGTATGCAATACTGAGATTTCTGTTTCCGGACAAACCCTATACCGCCGGCAATTCGTGGCTGCTGCTCGCGGCCCGCATTATTTTCGGAGGACTGCTGATGTCGCACGGCATCGCCAAGTGGCAGAACTTCGATGCGCTTTCCGCCGCGTTTCCCGATCCGCTGGGTGTCGGCAGCGGTGTTTCGCTCGCGCTGGCGATCTTCGGCGAAGTCGTCTGTTCTGTCGGGTTTATCGCGGGGTTGTTCTACCGGCTGGCTCTTATCCCGATGATTTTCACGATGTGCGTGGCTTTCTTCGCCGTACACGGCGGCGATCCGTTCGCGGCGCGCGAACTGGCGCTGGCCTATCTGTCGGTTTACGTGCTGATGTACGCCGCAGGTCCCGGTCTCTATGCGGCCGATACGCTGATTGCTCGGCGTCTTCCGAAGCCGCGGCGGTAGTCGCGCCGCACCCTTATCCGGATTCCGCCCCGATACCCTCTCTTCCGGAAGAGGCGATGGACGTGTGTCGCATTTTCGCAGGCAGAATGCCTAGGGCGCGTCAGGCCAATTCCTTGTCCGCTCGATAAAGCAGCGGGACCGGCATCTTCTGATCGGATGTCGGTCCCGGTTTGTTTTTGGCTATTTGCCGATGCAGCATATTATGCTAATTGATTATCAATAATTTACGGCTTAAAAGATAGACTGCTCAAAAATTTACTTGTTTTTTCGCCGAAAATCGAAGATTTAACGTTTTTAACCTTAGTTTGTCTTCAAACGAAGGGGAAAAGAGAATAATGGCTCTCTTTTGCTCTTAAATCTCCGTTTCGCAAAGATAAGGCATATCGGTGATTATTTCGCCGATTGTGGCTGTAAAATAGAGGGTAATTTTACGGATTTTCGGATGGGCTTTTGGTGGCTTGACAAGGGCTCGAATCATGTTTGTTTTGTGAGCAGGATTTCTGTGTCTTTTGCAGCCAAAAGAGAAAGTCAGCAGTTATGGTTCGGCTTGGTTCTGGCGCAGCCATCTCTTTTTCTCCCTCTGTTAGCTTTACTTTAATGCACGTATATATGAATACAGGGATAAAGTAAAGCTATGTTGTATTTTTACTTGAGTGATAAACTGTACTCACATCGTATTCGCTCTAACTCATTTTTTAAATCATTTATATGTAAAATTGTTAGATAAACATTTTCTAGATCTGTTATTTCATGTATTTGCGATAGTGAATATAATGGTCTTAAAAACTTTTTCACTTTCATTCGTTCTTTTCTTGCAGAATTAGTGGATTCTTTACACTTGGTTTCTCTCAGTAGTTGAGACGTTAAATCTTTGTCAGACCTATTGCCAAAATTGACAATAGCAATTATCTTAATATAATCTTTTGTGTCTTGAATACTTTTACTTGCCTTTATATGTCGAGATGATTCTAACCGTAATTTTCTAGCATCTTCAAGAATTGCATTGATTTGTGCAGCACCAAATTTTTTGTTGCGGATTAGAGAATTGCATTTGACTTCTACTAATATTTTTACAGGAGAGTCAATTCTTATGTCGAATCCATTTGTGTTTGGCTTTTGTTTATCAATATCATTAAATATCCGTTCTCTATCTTCATTTTTAAATGATAATATATCTGATAACTTTGTTGCAATAGAACGAGTCGATATTAATGTCATTATGTTATTAATATCGGACAGTATTGATTTTAGTTCTATTAATTTATCTAGTGTAAGATTGTTGCCAATATCCTCGGTGTCAATAGACTTGATAAACTTTGTGTACTTATCTAATAAATTAATTGTTCTATTGTATGTTTTTGATGTTTCCATAATTTTGTTTCTTTGGGGGACGAAAATATGTATAAAAGTTCATATATGAAATTTTGTCAGGCTTGTTAGTCGGGATTTCGTATTCTTTTGCAGTCAAAAGAGAAAGTTTTCAGATATGATTCTTTTTCAGAGAGCCTCCGTTGCCGTATTTTTCCGTACTTTTGTAACAACTTGTGCAAAATTTGCACACTTTAAATTATTGAAAATATGAAGATTGAAGAGGCTATACTCTACTGTTTGGCAAGCCAGAATAGGGGAATGCGAACTGAACAGATTGCAGAGATGATAAACCGTCAGCGATTGCTCCATACTACCTTTAGGAGTAGGTAAAAATTAGAAGGCGTGATGCATCAGCACCTCTAAAAGTCTCATATATCAAGTACGCTTAAATCTGGTTCTTTGCACGAATCTAGTAAATTCACGCCCTTTATCTTTAATTCAGGGTAATTCAGAATTGACATTGGTATTTTCTCTCTTTTGAGATAGGATGTTGGTATTACTGTAGCTGTCAGCATCATTGACTTTACTCGGGGTGTAACTGCTACACCAATGTGTTTCGCAACTTCATTAATATGCTCCGTTACCCAGCGATGACGACGCAAATGTTTAAGAACAAGAGCTCTCTTCTTGTCTCTCTCGGGATTATCACCACGACCAAGATATTCATCCATCTCGGTTTTCATTTCCTTAATATTCTTGGCTGGATTGGTATTCTTACATTCTATCAAGTAGAGTATATCACGTGATGTATCATAAGCCATCACATCAATATCGCCATAATCTTTATCTGCCGCAAAATAACCTCCAGATTTGATAGTGACATCATGTTCCCATACTCGCATTATTGGTATCTTTGCCAAAAAAGAGCGTACCTCGTCATTGAACGCAGCCCCTTTTATAGCCTCAAATTTTCCAAGCAAGGTTTCTATCTTCCTTCCCACATAACGTAAGCGACCAGAATAAAGCAAGTCAGATAGCTGAATGCCGGCTTGAATACAGGAGCGGAACCCAAACATGCACATAACTGTGCCATCATCATATTGATAACGAATCACTGGGCGACGCAGATAACTTAATTCCCTATTGTATGACCAAGGGAAGATATCCTTGCCCGCTAATCCTACTGGCGGAGTGAGGTAGTTTTCCCGTTTATCCAAAGAAAGGCGAATGATACATTTCTTTGCTAAATCTTCAGTTAGTTCTGTACAATGCTCCTGCATAGCTTTGATGAGTTGAGACTCTTCCATCTCAATAACAGACTTCTGCTGCTTCATAGCTATGATGTAACAAACATAAAGGAACTGCAAGATGTTAGAATATGATACTCCCCAATCCTCTAAGAATGCCACATCTATCTCCTCGAGTTCTGCATCCTTGTTTTTTTCTTTTGTATCTGGACGTACTGCCATCCTGGCCATCTTACTCTCGAAATCTTCGATTTGCCCATTTACACTCTCAATAGTGCGCGTTGCTGCAAACTCTCCTACATTGTCGGAAAAAACATCATCGTAGATACCATAACGTCCAGAGCCTAATTTCTCAATGGTATGATTAGCTACATCTAAATGTATGGCGTCACATATACCACCAATGGATATCACTTCGTTCATGATAGCTAACAGGCTTTCTACATCATCATTGCCTGGTTTAACACCACCGCCACGATACTGTGTCGCAGCTATATATTCTATCATAGCACGGGTAGATATTCCAGCATCAGCAAGTCGTCTTTCTGTATCGAAGAATTCTTTACGTTTTGACTCATTTTCTCCAAAACAAAGAATCTGTGCGGGTTGTAAGACTCTGTTATGCTCTCGCTGATAAACCAATGTCTCGTGATTCTGCATGAGCATACGCAGCAACCACAATGTATCAAATGATGATAGGCGTTTATCAAGTTCATTAAGGAGCACATCTACTCCTTTGTGGAGGAAGTCTTCTTTTTCAGTTTTTGTATTGAGTTTACCTGCTATATCATGACCTTTCTCCTTCATCCACTGTGGGAATTTGTCTTGTAGTAGTTGGCTGGTGGCGGCATGAATATAGATAGGAGTATAAAGCCACAAGGGTATTGACAGGGGGTTGAGTGACTGCTCCATCATCAGAATCATCTTTGCTTGACCAAAGGGGATGCGAGTATCAATAATTTGGCATGCAGTCTCTTCGTCTATTTCCAGGAGTTTTTTTATGATACAACGCATCATGTTGCGCTCACTCTCATTGCCAGCTCCCATAAAAGAATGGATATAATCATCATCAAATGTAACGGAAACTCCGCCTTCTGTCTTGGATACGTTAAGATTTCCTCCTTGCGTAGGCTTTATGTCGTCATCATAGTGTATCCCTTTATCGGCCAAGACCTTTTCACTGAAGACAAGTTCTATTTCTACGGAGTGCTCATAGCGTTGGCTGATCATATCGGCTATGGCTGGTTGTAAAGTATCCATCCAGTATGCAACAGCTGTTATTACAGTATCGGAAATAGAGGATGGATTTATTCCCTGTTTTTCTTCTTGATAACAACTTACCCACACAGGAATACTATAAGATTCACAACTCTTGGCATTGAAACCTGAATGGACAGGCTTAAAAATTGCCGCATAGTCGAGATCACGTATCACTGGTATATAAGCATACTGTCCATTTAATCTCTTCAGCGTTCCGTGGAAATACAGTTGATCTTTACTTTTGAATATGAGATCACATCCATCATTTGGCTCAATATAAAGCATGTCTGATGGTGTGTTGTCTGTCATATAGAAACTTTCACCATAATGCTTATATATAGCATATACATCGAGAGATTGATTCAGAGGAGTCTCGAGAGATGATACGTTCTCTTTGGACCGAGCATAACGAACAAGACTCAAGCTGTCCCATTTCTCAGTCTGTATCAGTTGTAAGAAATCATAAGCAGAGAATTGAAGAAAATAGTCAGTTCCATTTTGCTTTTTCATGGCAAATCTGTATGTCTCCCCCATTGTAGAATACAGAACAAGCGTCAGGATATGGTCATCTTTCGACCTTTTATCATTTCTGATGGTATCAATACGTTTTTGTAAATGTTGGCTGAGATCTCGATTGTTGAAACTCTCATTGCCATCTATGGCTACATTACGGGCTAAATCATGAGCATAGCACACGTATGCAAGCCAGTTGACATCAATGCGGAATACATCTTCGTAATAGCCTTCAACAGGAGCAAGTATTTCATCCATTGAATTTTGTACCCAGCGCAGCTGTTCTATACAGGAACGCCCGATGCGCATCCAGACACCATAATGGGTCTGTTTTACTAGTTCTTCAAGACAACGATGTTTTAGAGCTGTTTTTAAGATAAAGTTGTTAATGGCACAGCCTTGACTGGAAATTCCGGCAAAGTAGAAGTTATTGTCAAACTCAACGATTGGTCTGTATAACAACGGATTCTTTTCTGCATCTTGGGTTAGTATATCAGTAGCATTAACTTCTAACAAAAATGATTTCAAAACATTTGGATTCAGCCTATTCCGATGAATGAGTTCTGTCATTGTCGGCAAATTAATAACAAAAGATTGGCTAGTTTTTGGTTCGTTAAGCGTCTCGCGAGGGGTCTCATTTCCGCGTACTAAGCCACTTATCCCTGCTTGGGTTGACAAAAGCTTGCTCAGTTCAAGCATGAAGAGTACTCCATCATAAATTTCATTACGGAAAGCTTCCGTAAATATATTTCTTTTATTGAATATGGCTTCTGTCATTGAACGGAAAATTTCTGTCGCATGTGTCGAGATGCCAGGAAAGAATGTGTAATTGCCTCCATAAAACACTACAGGTTCGGCAAACATGTTAATCGGCATGTCTTCCATAAGATCAAATGAGAACTCTTGGTCAATTATACTCTTGAACTCACTGATGTCAGGAATCTGGCTACTCTTTCCGAGATTCGCAACTGCTATTTGCAAAAGGTGCTCAATTCGGATATTCTTCCCTCGATTTTGTGGATTAAGTTGCATTGCTATCAAATAGTCCAATATGGGAGGGACTGCATGATTACTTAAATACGCTATCGTTTTTGGTACATCAAGCCAAGAAGATGGCCACAAAGCATGATTTGCTACTGGCAATATTCCTATTGCCTGTTCCTTTTGCATACAACAATGCTTATATTTCTTGCCGCTGCCACAAGGGCAAGGCTCATTACGACCTATCTTCTTTGACATTATATTTGAACTACTAGTAACATCTATCTAAACTTTAATCACTTAGCTCAGCCAAGAACTATTAATCATTTACAGTGCGAGACGAAGAATGTATTATGGGTTAGAGATGAAATGAGTGATAATCAAATTCTTACCACATTTATACTCTAAGTGATTTCTTATACAAAGGTACTGATTTTAGTCGATAACATTTAATGATAAACGATGGAATTTCTAAAATGAACTGTTTTCGACTCAAAAATGAGACATAATGGTCAAAGGGATTTGGCAAATTATGTGATTATTTTGCAGTCTCCAAAAAAGTCGGCAGATATAGTTCGGTTCGGCTTTGGCGAAGTCATTTCTTTTTCTCCCTCTGTTAGCTTTACTTTAATGCACGTATATATAAATACGGGGATAAAGTAAAGTTGTTTTTCATTTGAATAGCCAACTAATCTTGAATATATGTTGTGTGGAGGAATCGTATGTGTTTACGCAACAAATAACATATTGTTTGTTGTGTGGATATATTGGCGCTTATAAACAATATAATAGCGTTTATATTTCTCCAAAGCAAAATTATCTTGTTTTACACACTTTCCCCAAGATGGTTGTCGGAAGCTGCTGCAACTTTTATAAACATAGAATTCGTTTGAAAAAGTATAACGAATCTGATTTATTCGCTTGAAAAAGTGTATAACCGTTATATTGTACTTGGTCAAGCGTTTCTTCTAATCTTGTGATTTTTTACCTGTAATACATCATTAAATAGATGAAAAGTTATAAATTTACATATTATATGATGTGTTGAATATGGCAAAGAATACAATGGGGACTAAGCTGCCCCGAAAATTGGTGCAGAAGATGTCAATTGTGGGAGAGCAGATTAAACTGGCTCGCTTGCGCAGGAATCTGAGTGTGGCTCAGGTGGCAGAACGTGCCACTTGTTCTCCGTTGACTGTGTCCCGAATAGAAAAAGGCACACCGACAGTAGCAATCGGAATCTATTTGCGAGTGCTGTATGCTTTACAGCTTGACGATGATATTCTATGGCTGGCCAAAGAAGACAAGTTGGGAAAAGCTTTGCAAGATTTGAGTTTGAAAACAAGGAAAAGAGCTTCAAAAAAGGAATAGAGCACATGTTCTCCTATACATAAGTTGCAATTTGCTCTTTGGGAATAAAAAAATATGGCTCAAAAATTTGTGTTATGCAATAAAAGCATTATGTTTGCGCTGCATAATAAATAAGATATATGAAATTCGTTGATAGAATAGATGAAGCTGCACGATTAAAGGATGCTCTTGCAAGAGAGAAGTCCTCGTTAGTCGTGATGTACGGTCGCAGACGGTTGGGTAAGTCAACGCTTATCAAAAGGGTGTTGTCGGATACGGATGTTTACTTCCTTGCTGACCGTTCTGAAGGGCAACATCAGAGAGTATTGCTTGCAAAAGTAATAGCACAAGTGTTCCCGGATTTCGACAAACTGACATATCCGGATTGGGAATCTATGTTTCGTGCGGTCAATTATCGAACAGACAAGCGTTTTACTTTATGTTTGGATGAGTTTCCGTATCTTGTAGAGCAATCTTCTGAACTGCCGTCTGTGCTACAAAAACTGGTTGATGAAAAGCTGTTGAAGTATAATCTTGTGCTTTGCGGTTCGTCACAAAATATGATGTATGGATTGTTTCTTGATTCTACTGCACCTCTCTATGGTCGTGCTGATGAGATCATGAAACTTGCACCGATACGTTTGCCATATATTCAAGAGGCTTTGAGCCTTGATGCGATGAATGCCATTGAAGAATATGCTGTTTGGGGAGGTGTACCGCGTTATTGGGAACTAAGGGAAAACCAAAATTCACTTAATGATGCTTTGTGGCACAATATCCTTTCTGTAAATGGAACTCTTTACGAAGAACCGATAAAATTGTTTCAGGACGATGTAAAGGATATTGTTAAGACTTCGACGATAATGTCTTATATCGGTACTGGCGCAAATCGGCTTTCTGAGATTGCCGCAAGATGCAATGAGCCTGCAACCAACCTGTCGCGTCCATTGAAGAAACTTATTGATCTCGGATTTTTGGAGAAAGATGTTCCGTTTGGGATTGATGAAAAGAATGCGAAAAAGAGTCTTTACAAGATAGCCGATCCGTTTATGGCATTTTATTATCAGTTTGTCGTACCTAATCGTTCGTTCATCGAGCTTGGTCGTCGTTTGCCAATAGAACAGGCTTTGACTGCTCATTTATCGGAGTATGTGAGTATGCAATGGGAAAAATTATGTCGGGATGCCGTAACAGGAAATCTTGTCAATGGAGTGGTTTATGGCAAGGCAAAACGCTGGTGGGGTTCTGTGCTCAATGAGGATAAGAAGCCGGAACAAGTCGAGTTTGATGTTATGGCCGAATCGCTTGACAAAAAGTATTTGTTGGTCGGAGAATGCAAATGGACTACTCAAGAGAATGGCAAACAACTGACTGCCGAACTTCTCCGCAAAGCTAATCTGCTACCGTTTGCCAAGTGCTACACCGTCGTTCCAATGCTGTTCCTTAAGAATGCTCCGAAAGATGGTATAAGAAACGCCGTGTTGCCAGAAAATATTGTCGAGTTAATGAAATAAAGAAATAACAAATTCGTGATTTGCAGATGTTGGATTTTAGAAAACAATTCCAAGAGATTATAGAACAATCTTATATCCCTTTCAATATAGATAAAACTGCGACTTCTGACGTATGGAGTAATATTTATAAGTTAGTACTTCCTAATATACCGGAAAAACTTTTTAGGTATCGTAGAATAGACGATAAGGGCTATACAATTGAATCATTTAAATCTAAAACTATTTCATTATGCCATGCGGGAATGTTTCCAGATAAATATGATTCGTATTTATATATAGATCAAGATAAGATTCACAAAGATCTAAAAAATGCATTGAAAGATGCGTTGCGCATAACATTGTCGCATATAACACAGAAATCCCCTGAAATAAGGGCGGAAAAAGCAACGAAAATATGTTATTATAGAGAGTGCGGATATACGGATGAACAAATTATAGATAAAATATTGACAGATGATTATGTTGATTTTTGCAATAATATAGGGGCTGCGATAAAAAAACAAGAATCGCGTTTTAGAAATCCAAGAAATAGTGCAAAAATTGCCTGTTTTACAGAAAGTGTGCAGTCTAAGTATATGTGGGATAGATATGCAGATGGATATAAGGGGTTTGCATTAGAATATGATCTCAGACGATGCATTTTTAAATATAATTCATTGGGAATGAGTGTTAATCTCTTTCCTGTGATTTATACAGATTTAAGACCGGATGTTACATTAGATGAGGGAAATATTCATACTTACGAATATTTCAAGCAGATTGGAGATAAAAATTGGTTAAGCTTTTTGTCGTCTATAATATCTGTTAATCAATTATATTGGTATCGAGTTTATCTTTATAAAGACAGAAAAGAATACGAGTACGAACATGAATGGAGAATGATTTACTATAATTTAGAAGATGAGAATGATTATGTTGCAATACCGGATGTTGGATGCTTGAAAGCAATATATTATGGTCCAGATATATCACAAAAGGATAAGCAAGAATTACATCAGATTGCAGTTGAAAAAGGACTGAAAGAGTATGATGTCGATCTTGACACGGGTAGCCGTAGATATGATTTAAGAGTAACAGCAATTAAATAAGAATATTCTTAGCGCAAAAAAGAACCGATTAACAACCTGAAAGTTGTGTCATCTCAATTATTTATAGTACCTTTGCTTACCAAATAAGGCAAAGGTATTTTTGATGCATACAATGGCAGAAGATAAGATAGACAACGCACTGGAAGTAAAAGAGGAAACAGTGGAATGCAAAAGCGAAGATTGGGTTTGCCATTCGCAGGCTATAGCTGCAACCATGTCAAACCGAATGGAGGAACTTGGCATGACACAACGAGCGTTGGCTGAGAAAATGAACTGCACCCAGCAATATGTATCCAAGGTGTTGAAAGGTCGCGAGAATCTGTCATTGGAAACTTTGTGCAAAATAGAAAATGCATTAGGTATCAAAATACTACAAGCTGGAATAAATAAGTAATAACACCATAGTAGGGAAAGAATATGTCAATACAGAGCGAAGCGGCATTGGAAGCCGGACTTATAGCCACACTTCGGCAAATGGACTACGAGTATGTCCAGATTACCGAAGAAGATAATCTTTATGCCAACTTCAAGCGGCAGTTGGAAATTCACAACAAGAAACAGCTGGCGGAAGTTGGTCGTAACTCATTTACGGATGAAGAGTTTGAGAAGATATTGATATATCTGGAAGGTGGTACTCGCTTTGAAAAGGCTAAGAAACTTCGTGACCTATATCCTCTTGACACGATGAACGGGCAGCGTATTTGGGTGGAATTCCTTAATCGTACACAATGGTGTCAGAACGAGTTTCAGGTGTCGAATCAGATTACGGTGGAGGGACGAAAGAAGTGTCGCTATGATGTGACGATTCTTATCAATGGCCTCCCTCTGGTTCAGATTGAATTGAAGCGTCGGGGTGTAGAACTCAAGCAGGCATACAATCAGATACAACGCTATCATAAGACATCCTTTCATGGGCTGTTCGACTATATTCAGCTATTTGTTATCTCCAATGGCGTAAATACTCGTTATTTCGCCAATAATCCCAATGGTGGATATAAATTCACGTTCAACTGGACGGATGCGGCAAATCTGCCATTCAATGAACTGGATAAGTTTGCTGTATTTTTCTTGGAAAAGTGTACGCTCGGTAAGATTATCGGAAAATATATCGTATTGCATGAAGGGGATAAATGCTTGATGGTACTTCGCCCATACCAGTTTTATGCTGTAGAAAAGATATTGGATCGGGTACAGAACTCCAACGATAACGGTTATATCTGGCATACTACAGGCGCAGGAAAAACCTTGACTTCATTCAAAACAGCACAGCTTGTTTCGGAGTTGGATGATGTAGATAAGGTAATGTTCGTTGTTGACCGTCATGACCTTGACACACAAACGCAGTCGGAATATGAAGCCTTTGAACCGGGAGCTGTTGACGGTACGGACAATACGGATGAACTGGTAAAACGGCTGCATAGTAACTCCAAGATTATCATTACCACTATTCAGAAACTCAATGCTGCCGTAAGTAAGATATGGTACAGCAGCAAGATAGATTCGATATGCCACTCCCGTATCGTGATGATATTTGATGAGTGCCACCGCAGTCACTTCGGGGAGAGTCATAAGAAGATTATGCAATTCTTCGATAATGCCCAGATATTCGGTTTTACCGGAACTCCTATTTTTACAGAAAATGCAGTTGATGGGCATACGACCAAAGAGGTATTCGGCAACTGCCTGCATCGCTATCTGATTAAAGATGCCATTGCCGATGAAAATGTTCTCGGTTTCCTTGTAGAGTATTATCATGGCAGTGAGGAAGTGCAGAACGGCAGTACTAATCGCATGACGGAAATCGCTAAATTCATCCTTAATAATTTCAATAAGTCAACATTTGACGGAGAGTTCGATGCATTGTTTGCTGTACAGTCCGTACCGATGCTTATCCGTTATTACAAGATATTCAAGGAACTGAATCCCAAGATTCGTATAGGTGCAGTTTTTACTTATGCAGCCAATGGAAGTCAAGATGATGATCTGACAGGAATGGGTACAGGTTCTTATCTGAATGACAGTGCCGGTGAGGTTGATGAACTGCAAGCCATCATGGATGACTACAATGAAATGTTCGGGACATCGTTTACGACAGAGAACTTCCGTGCATATTACGATGACATCAACCTGCGTATGAAAAAGAAGCGAGTTGATATGAGGCCGCTTGATCTTTGTCTGGTCGTCGGAATGTTCCTTACCGGTTTTGACAGCAAGAAACTCAATACGCTTTATGTAGACAAGAATATGGAATACCACGGCTTGTTGCAGGCATTCAGCCGGACAAACCGTGTGCTGAATGAAAAGAAACGCTTCGGAAAGATTGTGTGTTTCCGTGATTTGAAAAGCAATGTTGATACCGCTATCAAATTGTTCAGCAACAGTAACAATCCGGAAGAAATAGTGCGACCTCCGTTTGAAGAAGTCAAACAGGAATACAAGGAGCTTGCTACCAATTTTTTGAAGAAATATCCGGACACAAATTGTATAGACCTTTTGCAGAGTGAAAAAGCTAAGAAAGAGTTTGTTTTGGCGTTCCGTGATATTATCCGTAAACATGCTGAAATACAGATATACGAGGATTATAATGAAGAGTCTGATGATCTCGGCATGACGGAACAGCAATTTATGGATTTCAGAAGTAAGTATCTTGATATCCATGATACTTTTGCACTCGTTGTTCCAGCACCGTCACCCAAACCGGATGATGATACAGATGTTCCGGATGACGGAGACCTCGGTGATGTGGATTTCTGCCTTGAACTCCTACATAGCGACATTATCAATGTGGCATATATCCTTGAACTCATTGCAGAACTTGACCCATATAGTGCCGATTACGCGGAACGCCGCCAGAATATCATTGACACGATGATTAAGGATGCTGAAATGCGCAGCAAGGCAAAACTTATTGATGGCTTCATTCAAAAGAATGTGGATGACGATAAGGAAAATTTCATGATGCAGCGAGGCAAGGCTGACGGTACAAGCGATTTGGAAGAACGGTTGAACCGCTATATTGCTGTTGAACGAGAAAATGCCGTCAACTCATTGGCTGAGGAAGAGAAAATATCGTCATCAGTATTGAATCATTTCCTTAAAGAATATGATTATCTGCAAAAAGAGCAGCCAGAAATCATACAAAAGGCATTGAAAGAGAAGCATCTCGGATTGATAAAGACGAGAAAGGCGTTGACGAGGATTTTAGACAGATTGCGTAATATCATACGCACTTTCAGTTGGGATTAAAAGAAATACTGATATGGTAAAGACAAATGAACCCGGATATGTGTATATCTTGACTAATCCAAGTTTTCGTGAGGATTGGGTCAAAATCGGTAAAAGTGCGCGGCCTGTAGATATACGTTCCAAGGAACTTGACAACACGGCTGTTCCGTTGCCTTTTGAGATTTATGCAACCATTCAGACGGTCAAATATAACGATGTTGAAAAGCATGTACACAAGACTATTGATCGGTTGACGGATTTGCGTATTCGTCAGAATCGGGAGTTTTTCAATGTGCCGCCGCAAATAGCTTTGGATATATTCAATGACATAGCCAAGATGATTGATGATGCGGTTGTTACGGTCTATGTAGATAATAAACCGGTTTGCCATAACGAAAAAGATTCATTGCCTGTCGTGCAGAAGCGAACCGTAAAGCGAGGGCGTTTCAAATTCAGCATGGTCGGTATTAAAATAGGGGAATGTGTTACCTTCATGCCTACGAATACAGAAGTCAAGGTGGCAAGCGATGATTCCGTTGAATATCAAGGTCGTATTTATAAATTGTCCCCTTTTGTCGGTACGTTTATGCCGGAAGAGAAACGGAATACATCAGGTGCATATCAAGGGGCAAAATATTTCTCATATAAAGGGAAAGTGCTGGATGACCTGAGAAGTATAATTGAAAGCAATATACCATTGCCGGAAAGTGATGTAATACAGAATAATATAGAGCAATAAGGATATGAGTGAAGAACTGCAACAGAAACTCCGTGACCAGCTTTGGGCGGTCGCAAACCGTTTGCGCGGCAATATGTCGGCAAGCGATTTTATGTATTTTACTTTGGGATTCATTTTCTATAAATACCTGTCGGAGAAGATAGAAACATACGCCAACAGTGCATTGGAGGATGATGAAGTTACATTCAAGGAATTATGGGAAATGACCGATTCGGATGCTGCGGAATTGCAGGAAGAGGTCAAGAACCAATGCTTGGAAAATATAGGCTATTTCATTGAACCGAAATTCTTGTTTTCGTCTGTAATCGAAACTATCAAGCGGAAAGAAAATATCCTTCCGATGCTGGAACGCTCATTGAAACGCATTGAGGATAGTACGCTCGGACGTGACAGCGAAGAGGATTTTGGTGGTCTGTTTTCGGATATTGACCTTGCTTCCCCTAAGCTCGGAAAGACAACCGATGACAAGAATACGCTTATAAGCAATGTTCTGCTTGCACTTGATGATATAAAATTCGGAGTGGAGGCCTCTCAGGAGATTGATATTTTGGGCGATGCTTATGAGTATATGATCAGTCAGTTTGCTGCCGGTGCAGGCAAGAAAGCCGGTGAGTTCTATACTCCGCAAGAGGTCAGCCGCATATTGGCGGAGATTGTTACTCTTGGGCATAACCGTTTGCGTAATGTTTACGACCCTACTTGCGGTAGTGGTTCACTATTGCTCCGTGCAGCAAGTATCGGTAAGGCGGCATATATCTATGGACAGGAGAAAAATCCGACTACTTACAACCTTGCCCGAATGAATATGTTGCTGCACGGTATCCGATTCAGCAGCTTCAAAATAGAGAATGGCGATACGCTTGAATGGGACGCATTCGATGATATGCAGTTCGATGCAGTGGTTGCAAATCCTCCGTTCTCTGCCGAATGGAGTGCTGCCGACAAATTCAACAACGACGACCGTTTCAGTAAAGCAGGACGACTTGCACCTAAGAAAACAGCCGACTATGCTTTTATTCTGCATATGGTTCATCACCTCAATGAAGGTGGTACGATGGCTTGCGTTGCTCCGCACGGAGTTCTGTTCCGAGGGAATGCAGAGGGCGTTATACGCCGTTTCCTGATAGAGAAGAAAAACTATATTGATGCCATTATCGGGCTGCCTGCCAATATTTTCTATGGTACAAGCATTCCGACCTGTATTCTCGTATTGAAGAAATGCCGTAAGGAAGACGATAATATCTTGTTCATTGATGCCAGCAAAGAGTTTGAAAAGGTCAAGACCCAAAACAAACTCCGCCCTCAGCATATACAGAAGATTGTAGAAACCTACCGTGACCGCAAGGAAATTGAAAAGTACAGTCACCTCGCTACGTTACAGGAGGTTGCCGAAAATGACTATAATCTGAATATTCCTCGTTATGTCGATACTTTTGAGGAAGAAGAGCCTATTGACATCAAAGCAGTCATGGCTGAAATAAAGGAATTGGAAGCCAAGCGAGCCGAACTGGATAAGGAGATAGAAGGCTATTTGAAAGAATTGGGACTGGTTGAATAATTACACTATGGCAGAGATAGACAACATCCCCGAAATGCGTCCATCATTCGACAATATACGCCGTCAGGATGAGGGCGGAAACGAATACTGGAGTTCTCGCGACCTGTGCGCTGCTATGGGCTATTCGGCTTATTGGAAATTCCAAAGAGTCATAGACAAGGCTATCAAGGTGGCAGGTGAAAAAGGAATGAATGTAGACGACCATTTCAACCAAGCGGTTGATATGGTAAGGATTGGAAGCGGTTCATTCCGTAAGGTCAATATCTTCCGTCTGTCTCGTATGGCATGTATGATTGTTGCCGAAAATGCCAATGTCAAAAAAGTGTTGGTACAACAAGCTCGCGATTATTTTACTCGAACAATTTCGATAAACGAATTGATGCAAAATTCGTTGAGTTCTAACATTTTGCTGTATAAAACGGCGCAAGGCGAGGCACGAATAGAAGTGATATTCAACAGTGAAACATTTTGGATGTCACAAAAGCGTATGGCCGATTTGTTCGGGGTGGATGTACGGACTGTCAACTATCATCTTGGTCAGATTTACGAAACAGGCGAGCTTACAAAAGAGGCAACTATCCGAAAAATTGGGATAGTTCAATCAGAGGGAAAAAGGGATGTGGAACGTACACCTCTGTTCTATAATTTGGATGCTATTATTGCGGTAGGTTATCGTGTCAATAGCTATCAAGCCACCCAGTTCCGTATCTGGGCTACATCTGTATTGAAGGAGTTTATTATTAAAGGATATGCGCTTGATGATGAACGTTTGAAGCAGGGAAAACATTTTGGCAAAGATTATTTTGACGATTTACTGGAGCGTATTCGTGAGATACGTACCTCAGAGCGCAGATACTACCAAAAGATAACAGACATCTATGCCGAATGCAGTGCGGATTACGACCCGAAGTCGGATTGTACCAAATTGTTCTTCAAGATGGTGCAAAACATGATGCACTTGGCTGTAACTCATCGTACTGCTGCCGAAATAGTATATGAACGTGCCGACTCGGAAATGCCGCACATGGGACTGACTACTTGGAAAAAAGCTCCCAATGGCAGAGTACAGAAATCTGATACGATTGTAGCAAAGAACTACTTGTCTGACAAAGAGGTTTCAGAACTCAACGGCGTAACTAACGCATTTCTTGAATTTGCAGAACAGCGTGCTCAACGCCATATCATTACAACGATGGCAGACTGGAAGCAGCGTCTTGAACAGTTTCTTGCTACAATGGACTATCAAGCACAAGATTCGGCCGGTAAAGTTTCTCAAGAAGAGGCACGAGAGAAGGCGTATGGTGAGTATGAAAAATATAAAGTGATTCAAGACCGTTCGTTTATCTCCGATTTCGACCGGTTTAATGATGGTGACAAATTGTTGCCGTTTGATATCAATCCCGATAAAGAATAATGATTATGGCAGATAATAACGAAAATAAAGTCCTCAATGTTCCCCATTTGAGATTTCCGGAGTTTAGTGGAGAGTGGGAAGAGCATACGCTTTCTGAATATTTGGAGTTCAAGAATGGTCTTAATCCAGACGCTAAACGTATTGGAAGTGGACTACCATTCATTTCGGTGATGGATATTCTTTCAGAAGGAGTTATCAATTATGACAATATTCGTGGCAAGGTCAATGCTACTGAAAAAGAAATAGAATGTTTCGGAGTGAAAGACGGAGATTTGCTATTCCAACGTAGCTCAGAAACATTGGAGGATGTTGGACGAGCTAATGTGTACATGGATAATCGTACCGCCATTTATGGAGGCTTTGTTATTCGTGGTCGTAAAATCGGCAATTATGATCCTTTGTTCTTTAAGTATTTGCTTGCTACGCCATTAGCGCGCAAAAGAACTTGCAGAATGGGAGCAGGAGCACAACATTTCAATATTGGGCAGGAAGGATTATCCAAAATATCATTATATTTTCCATCAATTGAGGAACAGAGAAAAATAGCTGAATTTCTATCTCTCATTGACGAACGAATAGCAACCCAAAACAAAATCATTGAGGATTTGAAAAAACTAAAGTCTGCGATTAGTAAATATTTGTTCGCACGAAAAGATTTGTTAGAAACTACTATATGCTTGTCGAATATTGCGACATTGAAAAATGGTTACGCATTCCAGAGTGGCAAGTATAATGCACTGGGCAAATGGAAAATCCTCACAATAACAAATGTGCCTGGCGAGCGATATATAAACGATGAAGATTGCAATTGCATAATCAACTTGCCGAACGATATACAAGACCACCAAGTATTAAAAGAAGGAGATATTTTAATATCTCTTACGGGTAATGTTGGGCGTGTTTCTCTTTGTAAGAATGGGAACTATTTACTCAACCAACGAGTTGGTTTGTTACAACTTGCGAAAAATGTAAATCAAGAGTTCCTATATCAAATTCTATCTTCTCAAAGATTTGAGAATAGTATGATAGCTTGTGGTCAAGGTGCTGCCCAAATGAATATTGGTAAAGGGGATGTAGAAAACTATGTGTTACCGTATTCCTCAAATGGCAATAACATTCTTTTTGCTGCAAAAATACTACATTCATACGATGAGTGCATCATTAATGAGCTGCGAAGACTAACCTTGTTAACCATGCAGAAGCAATATCTCCTTACCCAGATGTTCATATAAACATCTGGGACAAAAGATAGTTCTTTTGCCTATTGAATAGTTTAAGAACTGATAACTCATTGTCGATTTTCGCGAGAGTGTAAAATAAACTGTGTCAGGCTATAATAATAATAGTTTAACACAGTTTTTATAATATGGCCAATTTGGAAATAGACTACAAGAAAGCAGCCCAGCAGCTGCGTAGCGGTGAAGCACTCTTCGGTAAAGACGGAGCTTTGGCTCCTATGCTAGAACGTATCCTAAACGCAGCCTTAGAAGGTGAGATGGATGCTCACCTTAATAGCGTTGACTGCAGTTCTGGCAATCGTCGTAACGGCAAGATGAGCAAGACCGTACAGACAAAGTATGGAGAGGTGATAGTCGAAACCCCTCGTGACCGTGACGGTTCTTTTAAACCGGAGACAGTTAAGAAACGTGAGACAATTCTTGCTGAAGGTATGGCAGATCAAATCATCAACATGTATGCTCTTGGTACAAGCACTCGTGATATAAGCAAGTACTTTGAGCGTGAGTTTAACACAACCCTTTCAGCAGAAACCATCAGTGCTATAACCGACCGAGTTATTCCCGAAATAACAGCCTGGAAGTCCCGTATGCTTGACCCCGTCTATGCCATTTGCTGGCTTGACGCCATTCACTACAAGGTAAAAGACGATAAGGGTCGTGCAGTCACTCGTGCAATATACAATGTCCTAGGTGTAAACAAGTCTGGTCACAAGGATCTTCTTGGTATGTATATATCTGAGAGTGAGGGTGCTAACTTCTGGCTTGATGTTATGACCGACCTTCAGAACCGTGGTGTACGTGATATTCTGATTTGTTGCGTAGACGGTCTTAAGGGATTCCCTGATGCCATCCAAAGTGTATTCCCGGAAACCTCCGTTCAGCTATGTGTAGTCCACCAAATCCGTAACTCAATCAAGTATGTAGGAAGCAAGCATCAGAAAGAGTTTCTGAAGGATCTCAAGACCGTATATGGTGCTGTAAGCAAGGATTCTGCATTAGCACAGCTTGACATGGTTGATGAAAAATGGGGTGAGATGTACCCCATAGTAATCAAATCCTGGCGCGACAACTGGGAGCGTCTTACGGAATATTTTCAGTATACTCCTGCAATCCGCAAACTTATCTACACAACCAATACGGTTGAGGGCTATCATCGTCAGGTGCGTAAAGTAACGAAGAACAAAGGTGTGTTCCCGTCAGACACCGCACTTGAAAAGCTTGTGTATCTTGCCTATCGAGACATTAGTGGGAAATGGACTATGCCACTGTCTAATTGGGCACTGATATCACAGCAACTTGCCATAAAATTTGGTGATAGGTTCAAGATTATGTAACTTTGCCTGTGAAAGGCTCCTCTTATTTGTATGCAGATGTGAAATCTGCACACAAATAAGAGGGAAAGAATAAAAAACAGAGCCGTGACACAGTTCAGTTTACACTACCATTTTCGCATCAATGCCTTGCAGTGTTGACGCAATTTTCATATTGCGACTATGTCCATAAGTTGGAATCATTATTCCGCGAACAATATCAGCGTTAATATTACTTTGTGTACCAGTTTCAAGATATTTGTGGATGTGGCGATACTTAAAATATGACAAGTAGTAGTACAGATAATCCAATAAATCTTTGTCTCTGAGCTGCATCGCAAACATTGCCTGGCTTGTAGTAATAGGTACTTCATTTATAGTTACCAAGCCAACCGATGCGTACATTGATATTATTAAACTATACTCTGGAACCACCCATGCCGAAGAGTTCTCTAATCCACTTCGGCTCAAATGATTTTCCGTGTATCGGACATACTTACCTTGCTTTGTTATATCGTTAATACTCAAGAATGGTATTTCTCCATTATAGTATTCTTTATTTGTAGAAGTTGGAGTGCCGCCAGCCTTACCTTTTGAGAACAAAGTGTCTAATCTATTCCATCCATTAGGCTTTTGAGCAAATGCCTGTTTACTAATCGCAGACATTTCCGTTATTCAATCCTTAATCAAAGGACTTGTTGACGAATTGATGACAGTTCTTTTGAAAGGAAAACTTTATCCGTTTTCTTCTTTCTATATTAAAGCTGGTGAAGGTGGCACTCCGACGACATCGGTAGTTGAATATTATACAGAAGGCACAATTCCATTTATTAAGATTGAAGACTTGTCTTGTAAATATCTGACAAATAATAAAGACTTTATAACAGAACTGGGTATGCAAAAATCATCAGCATGGCTTATTCCATCAAAGTCTGTTATATACTCCAATGGTGCTACCATAGGTGCAATATCTATAAATGAATATCCAGTTTGTACCAAGCAAGGTATATTGGGCATTGTTCCGAACACAAATATCAATGTAGAGTATTTGTATTTGCTGATGTCTTCTTCTTACTTCTCAAAAGAAATAAGCAGAATTATTACAGAGGGAACAATGAAAACTGCATATCTTAAGGACATCAATCATATCAAATGTCCTTTACCATCTATGGCACAACAAAAGAATATAACAAACTTAACATCCTCAATAGAGGAAAAACTGTCTATAGAACAGGAACTTTTAAGGTTCTTGAATTTACAGAAACAATATCTATTGCACATGATATTTATATAAACAACATACGCAGCAGGTAAGATTTTTGTGCGCTTAGTGATATAACAAGGTTTTGTTCCACAACTAACTTTTGCTCGATGTTATGTAGCAATGATGCAATCCTTATTCGCTTTTCAATGGATGGATAGAATAATTTTGCCTTCCCATAATCTTTGAAGTAGATGTGAGGGATAGCCATTCCTGTTATATATGGAGTGAAATTGAACGCCATAAGTGCATAATACAGGTAAAGAATTGAGTAGTTTTCTTTGGCTGTTAGATAGTTGAGTGTTCCAATTACAGAAAAATGGTCATTAACATACGACAAAGAACCAACACCGGAACCATCTTTGACTATTAAAATTGATTCGCCATTATAAGCATAGTTGTTGGTATAGCCAATAAGTCCAGTTGCACCATATACAGGATATGAGCCAGTCACAGATACGCAATTTTCTTGCAATGTGGATGAATGGCATTCAAGGCAATCACACAAGCGTATATTGGGAGTTCCTGACTGTGTAAGTTGTGCTGCAAGTCCTTTGATTAAGGATTGAAGTTTCTCAATGATTTTGTTTTGGGTAGCGATACGCTCATCAATTAAAGATAAGAGCTTCGCAATTTGTTCCTGTTCGTTTTGTACAGGAACAGCAACTTTAATCTTGCGAATTTCATTTGCTGAGATTTCTAAGAATGTTGATCCACAAGCATTTCTAATCAAATCTTTTTTCTTAGTTTGAATCAAGTAGTATAGAAAATCAATATTACATTGTTTCGCAATAAGAGATTGAAAACCTTGATTTGTAGTACATTCATTTGATGCAATAGAACATTCTCCTACCGTGGCACGAGAACTTAATAATATAGTGTGTAATGGTAATAGCTTTGCACTTGAATTATCTAAACCATCTCTTGTAATAGTTCTTTTGCTAAAGTCTACATATTTATTTTTACCGATTTCACTTGGAGTAAACCATTGTATATCTCCACCCCAATATGATTTCACTGTAGTATCAGGTGTGCCACCTCCAACCACTGTTGCTAAATCATTTATGGTGTACTTGTTCCACTCTCCACTAAACTCCGGAAATCTCAAATGGGGAACATTACCTATTATATTTCTCTAATTATTAGAACCAATTAAATTCAAAATTATGATTCAGAAGACAATTAGAGAAATTTCGGACGCATGGCGAGAGAACAAGCGACCGTATGTGAAACAATCGACATTGGCAGCCTACATGTTGATTCTTGAAAATCACATTTTGCCAAAGTTTGGTGAGAGTAACGAACTTCATGAAAATGATGTACAAGGCTTTGTGCTTGAAAAGTTGGAAGGCGGATTGAGCGTGAAATCTGTTAAGGACATTCTTATTGTCCTAAAGATGGTTATGAAATTCGGGGTGAAAAACGAATGGATGAACTATTACGAATGGGATATTAAGTACCCAACAGACGTTGCTGGTAAAAAGTTGGAGGTCTTGTCCGTGGCAAATCATAAAAAGATTCTGAACTATATTCAGAGCCACTTTTCCTTTCCGGGACTTGGTATCTATATCAGCCTTAGTACCGGTCTGCGTATAGGGGAGATCTGTGCTTTGAAATGGAGCGACATCAATGTATATGACGGGATTCTAACCGTTAACCGGACGATAGAACGCATCTATATCATAGAAGGAGAGAGAAAACATACAGAGCTGGTCATCAACACGCCAAAGACAAAAAACTCTTGCCGTGAAATCCCGATAAACAAAGAATTGCTTACTATGTTAAAGCCTTTGAAAAAAGTAATTAATGACGATTATTACATTCTTACTAATGATGAGCGTCCGACAGAGCCACGCACATATCGCAACTACTATAAAAGGCTTATGGAGAAACTTGATATTCCCAAGCTGAAGTATCATGGACTCCGTCACAGTTTCGCGACTCGCTGTATAGAAGTCGGTTGTGACTATAAAACAGTCAGCGTATTATTAGGGCATTCCAACATTTCAACTACTTTGGATTTATATGTTCATCCCAATATGGAGCAGAAAAAGCGTTGCATTACCAAGGTTTTCAAGTCACTGGGTAAATAAAGTTATGTATAGAGCGAGGGAATTAATGCTGTAATTTCTTCGCTCACAATTGTTTTGTGATTCAGAATTATGTTGTATATTTGAATGTTATTAAAAATATTACTTATGAGAAAGGGTTTGATATTCTTCTTGGGAATTGTTACTGGGTGTGTATTAACAATTGCAGTACTTTTTGTTATAGGTATTACCAATTCAAATGCTAACGAATCGGATATTACGATTGCCGAGCAACAGACGGTATTTACTACCGCAACAAAATTTGAAGTTTTTCAGGTTCTTGGGGATGGTGCTTTGGCCAATTGTGAGGAGAAAGGGCATTCAACTTCATTTTTTACTGGGCCGGTCGTCTATATTGTGACAGATGGCCAGAATCTGTTTTATGATGATCAGGTAATTGAAGTACCTAAAGGTAAAAAGGCTATGCAAATAGGAACATTTCGTTATGAGACCAAACTTGGTGAAAAAGTAGTTCCTGTAATAAAATTTCAATAACATAGGCATATTATAAAAGTCTCAACTGGTAGCAATCTCTATCCGATTGAGACTTTTCGTTTATTTACCTCTATCTAAAAACTTCTGTACTATTAACGCTATACCAATTCCTAAAACGGCAATGAGAATACAGCAGATAACTGCTTTCCAAATCAATCCGGAATGCAAAATCTCTGCATTAGCCACTATCATGCACACGAAAAAAGAAGACAGAGCGACTACAATGATAATCAAAATGTAGAATGCGGTAGCCGGGATATGGATAGCATTGTCGGCTTTTTTTATTCTCCGCTCGGCTTCCTTGCATTTGCTTTCAATCTGACCAAGAAAATTGCAGAGAAGTGTTGCTCCAAATTCAATTGCCAACTTTTGCATTTCTTCAGAAATGATAGGTTTGCACTTTCGTATAGAGCCGGACAGATTTTCAACTTCTATTCTCAGCTTATATACATTGTCATTCAGGCTGGCAAGTTCCTTGGCATTTACATCGAGTAGTCGTTTTTCTTCTTCCAGATATTCATTCTTGGGAGTGGTTTTTATGGATTCCACTTCACTCATTTCTGCGGAAAAATCAAATTTCTTTTTCATGGGCTTAGCGTTTTAGTCCTGTTTTCGGTTTCTTCCCTAACGAACGGCTGGCAGCACGAGCGCATCTGCGAGCCCATTGCAAATCGTCTTCGTCCTTGTCTCTCCACGGAAGCTCGCTTTGCGAACCTTCACCACCTCCACCGGTTGTTACATTGGGGGGATTTATCAGTCCGACAAATATAGCTACAGCCATATCGGTAAGTTCCTGACAGTTGGCAATAAACCTGTAATCAAATTCGTCATTGAAACAGTCAAGTACTTTTTCTGGGATATAGAATTTGTAATCCTTGCCTTCATGACTGAGGACATAGGAAATCATATCCTGACTATATGTGAGATATTGGGTATAGTCAATAGGGGCAACCTTATGTGTCGCTACCTGTTGAACGGTTTGGGAAGTATTATTTCTAATGACGGAAGTTGGCTGATGGTGCAGTCTCTTCCATGTTGCAGGAAGTTTCGAGACCATCAGGTTCCTGCCGATTCCCAATTCTGAAGCCTTGTATTTGGTGTTTCCATTCATGAGAGCATATCCACGGAGAAGACCTTTCTTGTCCTCCCTTTCATGGACGGTATAACCTTTCCGTATAAGAGCATTCTTGTAGTCATCCCATGACCACAATGGCATTGCTTTCAGCACCTCCATGCAGTCCCGATTTACTTGTGGAATGTTGAGATTTCGGATTTGTGCTGCAGTCGTCCAGCCACGTTTCTTTGCCACTCGCTCGGCTGCACGTTGTGCTCGAAGATGAATGTTGTGGTCATTGTTGATATTGCCATTTTCATCCAAACGGCAAATCGCAGCGTGGAGATGGGGGACTTCGCCTTTAGATTCCGTATGCAGCCAAACCGAGTATTTGCTATTAGCCAAATTGGTTTGGCAAGAACGGACTTTTCCGTCCTTGCCGATAATCACTTGTTTGTCGAACTCCTCAGCAAAGTCGTGCCAGAGCTTTTGCCAGTCCTCTATGTCATAGAACTGGGTATGTTCGGGCGAAGGACTCAGCTCGATTCTGATAACGGAGTTCTTTATCGGTCGATGCTGGGATAGGGTCAATTGCATGGAGTTCCATATCCCCATAGCGTCCGGTTCTGAGGGCAATAGGTTGTCCAATACCCGATAAATCTTCTCCGGATGTTTTTTGTGCTGTGATTCGCCGGTAATGTAACGGATGTCGTTTATACCGTGCGATATGGCTTTGGCTTTCGCAATCATTCTTCTTCGGATTTTGGGTTAGACGGAATTTTATTCTTCTCTTTTACTGCATTCAGGAACTGGCAGACATTTTCGGCCACATTGCCAAGTTCCTTGAGCCAGCCGACCATGAACGGAATCTGATTGAACATTGCCATGCGCTGCTTTGTGGACATTCCGTGTAGGGCGGATGTGTATTTTATGAGGTCTGACCGACAATCGTCCAGATTCTGCAACAGAGCAGCTTCTTCTTTCGTAAGCCTTGCTTTGGGCTTGAAGTTATACGCACGTGATAATATGTAGTCACTTACGGTCATGCTGCATTGCCCGGCCAGTGATTTTATATGCTCCTTCTGAGTAGGAGTGACTTTAGCTCCGATAAAGACACTTCTGGTTTCTTTCGAGGAGTCCGATGTATTTTCAATATCTTCTTTCATTTGAATCGTTTTATAATGGTTGAATAGGTGCGAGCTTGCGAGTACCGCACCGGCGAGGGAACTGAGCAGGCGAGAGCGCCAATGTACAACCGTAACGCAGTGAGGTTATACCTTGGCATATCTCGCAACAGTTACCTGTTGATGCTTCACGGCAAGCCATATCGGATGCGTATAGTGAACTGGCACTCGGATAGGAAACATAGAATGAAATGAGCCTCTAAAAGAGGGGAGAATATGAATATCTCACATGATGTCTTCCTGCCGACTTTACTTTATTCTTATGTATACGCCCCGACAATAAAGTAAAGTTGAACTCAATAATGGTATTCTGGATTGAAGGCATAATCTTTCCCTTCTTTTATAACCATTCGTTCGTCGCTGAGCAATGTTGCGACCTTTACCGCCTTGTTATAACCGAGTTTTATACCCTGCAATCCGTAACCCTCTTTCAAGCGTTCTATATAATCATCGTAATTGCTGATGTTGCCATTGGCAAAAACGGTATCCAATGCTGGACGATGTACATTCTTTGGAATCTCCTTGTCCGGATCGAACGGTCCTTTGGTTGGTCGTCCGGTCTTCTTCTCTTTGGGCAGATAGGACTCTACCGGTTCGGGCATGGCTTCCTCGTTTATGCGGAAGGCGAAAGGCTCAAACTCACGGTCACGGATATGGACGGCTTCGACCACGCTTACAGCTTTGTCCTCTTTGTCCACTTCGACCTGCATGATGGTTTCCGCTTTATTGTTTAGTTCCGTGCCGATGTGACCACGGGCATGTTCATCATTCTTGTTCTGATGCAAGACGGTATGGATATGGATTTGCCTGTCATCCGTCCACTGCATGAATTTGGAGATGATGTCGGTGGATTCGCTGGAGGAATTGATGTCGTAAAGGAAATCACGAATGCCATCTATGATGACCAATCCCAAATCCGGTATTATGCCAATGGCCTGTTCGACTATCGCCAGACGTAGTTTAGGGGAAAACTTGCGCAGAGCCAGCATAATCAGATTATCCGGATTCTTGTATTCCGGCAAGTCGGCCAAACGTAATATGCGTTTCAATACCTGTTGGCAATGATACCGCCCCTGCTCTGTGTCTATGTATAGAATTTTCCGCTTATTTTCGGGAAATGTAGACCGGTAATGAAGTACGGTGCTGTTATTCAATGCCGATGCGACAATGGCTGAAACGTTGAAAGTTTTCTTGCTTTTGGCTTTTCCGATGGAAGCACTGAAGTTTCCCAATGTTCCGATAATGGTATCGTCCACCATCAGAACCACCGGGGAGTGTTCGTATGTACTCGTTACGCTTATTGTAGACTCCGCCATGTAAGCGGCCAATTCTTCAGGAGAAAGAATAATAGTGTCTGTCTTTTCCATCGCTACCAGTTTTTAGGGTTCGGTTTACGGCGATGGGAGGCGAGCAAAGACTCATTCTCGTCCTCGAAACTTTGCGGAGCCGGATTCTTCCGGGAAGATTCCAGCCATCTATCCAGTTCGTCACGATAGATGTAGAGATGCTTTCCCTGTTTTATAACCGGAATATCGTCTTTCTTGACCTTGTAATAAAAGGTCGACAACGGCATTTTAAGATAGTTGCAAGCCTCCTGTACGGTCATGGGGACGTGCGTGTTCTCTTTGGTTTCGTACTGCTTGGAAAGTTTCTCCGTAAGCAGGTTTTCCATACTTGCGATTCTGTCGCATAGTTCGCCTACCACATTCGGCAGGTCGTTGAATGTCAGTTGGTCTTTTTCCATATTATGACTATTTTAATCGTTTAACATGCTGCGAACCAACTCAATGAAACCTTGCAGAACAATACAGACCGGATTAATTATTTCGTCTGCATACTTTTTTTATTGCGAGTCATCATTATCTACATCTAAATGGAAGCGATAGTCGCCTTTATCTGGTACATCAATGGGAATCTGGCTTGGAACATTATCCCGTAAATTAAGTTTAAGATATTCAAGGGTCGCGTTTACGAGTTCGTATGGAAATGATTCTTTGATAAAAACGGCTCTTTTCGCCAAGGGTACTCCCAAGCGTTCACCGACATTCCATGCCAAATGGCGAAGTCCAGGCGACCTCAGCGGATTGTCTATATTGGAACGAATCGGTTTATATGACTCAGGTTGATCGTAAGCCATATACTCTATATTGGAAATGAGGGTGGCAATATCCTCTTTGGAGAGATAGGGGGCAGTCTTGACGGTTACATATTCCCGAATCGCATCCATGATTTCCGCTTGCCTTTCAATCTCTTTCTTTTTGAGTTCCACTAATATGGAATCATATTTATTCAAATGAGAATCTTGCGGACAATCAGAGTTTACAGTATTTTGATTTGACTGTTGGGACGGAGGACACTCCTGTTCAGCCAAACCCATCGGTTGCTCGATGGGCAGTATTTCAGTAGCATCCATAGATTCTATGGCGTTCTCTGATTCTACAATAGGCGTAAATAGCTCGCCCAAAGAGAAGTTGATAGGATTCTTCGTTAGCCAAGTGTAGAAAAATCGTTGCAGGAGACCGCACAATATAATTGTACTTTCGAAGTTACGAAAAGAGTGTAATTTATTGGAAATGAGCGTAGGTTAGATGCTCATGATAGTAATAGGTTACGATTTAGTTAGTTATCTGCTGCATTATTCCTCTGCGCGTTGCGTAACCTTCAAAGAACTCTTCATATGCAAAAGTAACAATAAAACGGGAGATTTTGATATGAATCTCCCTGATTTTTTCTATCTCATACAAATTTTTCCGTAAAAGCGGCTTTATTCGTCGGCACACCATCGCCCAAAAGGATTTTGAACGAACGTGTGCCGACTACTGCATAAGCGGAGAAAAGGGCTTTGCCTCACGCCTAAGCAACAGTTTAGACTGATGAGGCAAAGCCCATTTCTTTTGTGCTTATGCCAAAGAGGTGTTTTTACGGCTTTTCAGATAATTTTTCTTTTTCGCTGTTCCTTTGAGCCGGAAGCGGAAAGCCGTGTATGACCGCTTGCCCATAAATGGAACAAGCCGTCACCCACAGCAGGCAAACCGGGAAGAATGATTTTATCTGCCCGCCCCGACACGTCCGGCCGGACAGATAAAACCATACTTCCTTGCAGGTGGTTTGCCCGGTTTCACGCTACCGGCTATGTCTTTTTTTTGTTGGGGACTTCCTTTTTTCACGGATTTCTCTTTTGAAGTTTCCTGTATAATCTGCCTCTACTTCCGTTTACCTCCATTTTCGCGCCTTTCAGTAAGCCGCATCAGGCAGTCATTTCCGTTCTGGGCGCAAAGGTAACTCCGGGATTTGACGGGAAAGCAAGGTCAAGCCTCCTGTTTTCGGGAAAAATCTCCAGCCCTGCGGGTAGTATTTTTCCCGAAAAAACCTTGCATTCCCTAATCCCTACCTTTTTAAGCACCCGAAACGAAAACGACCGATGCGACAGAAAGACGCATTAAAAAAAATGTCGGATAAACGAGAGGCAGATAAGATAGTTTGAAACTCAACTCCCTCAGCTCTTGAATCCGCATAAAAAATAAAAATCAAAAACAGAACAGATATGGGAACAACAATGGCAACAAAATTCGTGGCTTGGGAAGTGCCGACATTGGAAGCACTGAAAGGCAGTAAGGTTTACATCCTTCGTGAAAAACTGAACAACGGAGGACAGATGAACCGAGAGGAAAAAGATTGGCTCACCGAAAAGGTGAATAGCAACACCTATTTCAAGAGCGCAGTCCCCCTGCAAGGCTGGAGGTTTGACTTCTCCGATGTACTCCGCACGTTTCTCGTGTGCCAATACGGACGTTGGACGGAATACAAGGCAACGGACAAGACCGGACTTCGCAGATACCTATACGGCAGGATAGACAACATTGTAGAACTTGAAAAATAGCGAGGATATGACAGCAACGGCAGACTTCAGACAAGTGGCGCAATACATAGGGCTTGCGATATGCGCCCTAATCATGCGCACCGCCCTTTGGGTGTTCGGCATCCTTTGGGGCATCGTCAGAGAGATAGTAAACGGAGTGTTCCGAGTGGCGATAGGCATAATCGTGGCTATCCTTTCCGCAATCGCCTTCTTCGGCTTCATCCTTTGGTTATTCACCCTTTAATCTTACCGATAACGATATGAAAACGACAGACCATTTCAAGAGAACGATACAGATGTATTTGGAGCAACGTGCAGCGGAAGATGCGCTCTTTGCCAAGAAATACCGTAACCCTGCCAAGAACATAGACGATTGCGTGACCTACATTCTGAACTATGTGCAGAAAAGCGGTTGCAACGGCTTCACGGACGGGGAGATATACGGACAAGCCGTACATTACTATGACGAGAACGAGATAGAGGTGGGCAAGCCTATCCAATGCCAAGTAGCCGTGAACCATGTGGTGGAACTCACCGCAGAGGAAAAGGCGGAAGCACGTCAGAACGCTATCCGACAATACCAAGACGAGGAACTCCGCAAGTTGCAGAACCGCAACAAGCCGAGAACCGCCACCAAAGCGACCATCCAAGAAATACAACAACCCTCATTATTTGATTTAGGCTTATGAAACCGAGAACACACATACAGCAGGAAGTCGCACATCTGAGCAAGCGACTACCGAGATTGACCGCCACGCAAAAGGCATACGCTTTCCGTCATTGCTTCAAGCACTACGCAATCAAGAGAGCGGACGGCACGAACATCTGTACCGAGTGCGGACATTCGTGGAAGAGCGACCACGACCTTGCAGACACCCTTTGCGGATGTATCTGCCCCCATTGCGGTATGCAGTTGGAAGCGTTGCGCACCCGAAAGAGCGTTTTCAGCGAGAATGAATACTTCTCCATTGTCACCACCAGCAAGCAGTATCAAGTGATACGCTTCTTCTTCGTCAAGTCCCGATACAAGGCAGGGCAAGCAGCCGAGTATTCCATTTATGAAGTGGTGCAGAGGTGGATTTCGCCCAAAGGCACAACCACCACCGTTGCCCGACTTCGTGGTATGTCAATGTTGTATTACGACCAATGGGCGGAATACAGCGACATGGAGGTGCGCAAGAACAACGGACTTCACGCATACGATATAGCACCTGTGTGTACCTATCCCCGACAGCGTTTCATCCCCGAACTGAAACGCAACGGTTTCAACGGGGACTATCACAACACACTGCCGTATGACCTTTTCACGGCTATCCTTTCCGACAGCCAAGCCGAAACACTCTTGAAGGCAGGGCAATACGCCATGTTGAGCCACTATATTCGCAGTTCCTTTGACATGGAGCAATATTGGGCATCCGTCAAGATTTGCATCCGCAATGGTTACACCATTTCAGACGGCTCCGTATGGTGCGACACCATAGACCTCCTGCGTCATTTTGGCAAGGACACGAACAGCCCGAAATACGTCTGCCCTGCCGACCTCAAAGCGGAACACGACAAGTTGGTGGCAAAGCGCAACCTGCAAAGGGAGCGTGAGCGGACGGAACAGCAACGGCAAAAGGCGATTGAGGACGAGAAGAACTATCTGAAAGACAAAGGAATGTTCTTCGGGCTTGTATTTTCCGACAACCTTATTCTTGTCAAAGTCATTGAAAGCGTGGAGGAAATGATTGAGGAAGGACGGCTGATGCACCATTGCGTGGGCGGTTATCACAACAAGGCAAACTCTCTCATCCTATCCGCCACCATTGAAGGCAAACGGATTGAAACGATAGAAGTCAGTTTGAAAACGCTGAAAGTGGTACAGAGCAGAGGGGTATGCAATTCCAATACCGAGTACCACGACCGCATCATCCGACTTGTGGAGGACAATGCCGGACTTATCCGTCAGCGTATGAACGCAGCATAATATCAACTTATAATACATAACAGCATGGAAGTAAGAATTGAAAGTATGATTTGTTTGTGGGACGATAAAATCCCCTCGATGTTCCTTGAATTTATAAACCTCCTCACTCTTTGTCAGAGTGAGGAGCAGTTAAGAGCAAGCGTAAAAGACTTTTCCGAGAAGCACGAACTTGACAAGTTCTTTCTTTACGGCTTCGGCTCACACCATTTCTACCTGCACCAACGCTACACAAGCAATCCCGATATGGTGATGCAGAACAGAGTGTTGTCAGTACATTTCTAACCATCTAAAAAACAACGATTATGAGTACACGAATGACAATCAACGGAGTAAGTACCTGCACGGAAGCAGGTACGGAGAAATACGAGAAATTTCAAATGGGTATTGGCAGACGCAGGCGAACACTTGTGCAATACGATTACCGCCACACGGACGGAGAGTTGTTCTCTTGTGTCAAACCCACGTTGGACGAGTGCCGAACCGCACGGGACAAGTGGCTGACGGCAAAGGAAGGAAAGGAGGGCAAGCGATGAACGTGGCAGGCTACCAAACACTGATCGTCAGATTCAGCGAGCCTATCAAGGCATTGGACGGCATCTTTGACGATGCGGAAGCGTGGGGAGTTGATACCCTGAAGGGGTGGATAGACAGCTATGAAAGCAGCCGTTTCACCGCCATTGACAGCCATACGGCAGTCACGGCATGGCTTAACGCTTCACCATCCGGGAGAGCATCGCCACGAAGCAATCCGTAAAGTACATTCAGCGGTTGGTCGGCACGGAGCACCTCCCACGAACTGCGCAGGTGGTGGATCAGGGAATCCAGCTTTTGCAGGTCTTTTTCTTTTGCTGCATCCCGTACCGCCTGCATTTCCTTTTCTGTTTCAGTTATCAACTTTTCCAGCATGACGGCTTCATTGCCATAGGACAATAAGGCGGAAAAGTCCGGTTTCCCGTCCGGTGTCGCTTTTATGGCACACCTGTCGGAAACCTCCATCAGTTCCGATATGGAGAACGGTTTGAACAGGCATCCGGCAAAGCCTTTTGCCAATAGTTCCCCTTTGTTACAACTGCCCGAAGCGGTTGCCACAACCACCGGGATTGTTGGTGAATTGCCCACGTTGGACGAACGCAACAGTTCCAGCAATTCGAAACCGTTTATATCGGGCATATTCAAGTCTGTCAGCAACAGGCTGTATTCTTTCTGGCGTATCATTTCCATCAGTGCCGCAGCATCGGTGCAAGTGTCGCAGTGTATTCCTTCTTGGGAATACATCTCTTTCAGCATCAGAAGTAATACCTCATCATTGTCAATGGCGACAACATCATGGAATTTATTGTTATGATAAACAGGTGTATTGCTTGTATATCCAAGCTGTTCTTCAGCTTCCTGCATAGAAATTTCAACTGTGAAACGACTGCCTTTCCCTTTCTTGCTGTCTAAACGGATTGTTCCGCCAAGCATCGACACAATATTACGCATTATGGCAAGCCCAAGCCCGAAACCCTCCTTTGCGGCGGCATTTGATAGACGTTCAAACGCACCGAACGCTTGTTTCTGTTCCTCTTCTGTCATGCCTGTACCTGTATCTTCAACGACCAGTGTCAGAACTCCATTATCATATTCAGTAATCAAAGAAACACCGCCTTCTTCTGTGAACTTGACAGCGTTTGACAGCAGGTTATTCCCGATTTGTATTATTCGCTCTTTGTCGGTCAATACAATGGCATCGTGTCCAGTCTTCACGGACAAGGACAGCCCTTTGTTCACGGCAACAGGCATGAACTCCGTTTCAAGTGTGTGCGTGATTGCTGAAATCCGGCAGGGTGACAGACGGGGCTGTTCCTTGCCGTTGTCCAGGCGGAAGAAGTCAAGCAAAGTGTTAAGCATATCCCGCATACGGTCGGAGGATTGCAGTATGTTTTGGATATACTGCCCGGACTTATCCTCACACTGTTCTTTCCGTATCAGTCCGGCATAGCCTGTTATTGCTGTCAGCGGTGTGCGCAGTTCATGGGTGATAGTATGTACCGCCTTCTTCCTTGACGTTATCAGTGCCTCGTTCCGTTGTACGGATTGTTCCAGTTGCCTTATCAAATCAGTTGTCTTGTGCTTGTATTGTTTAATGCTTTTTGCATCACGATGTATGATGATGTAGGAAATTAACAACAATAGAAGAACGAATCCCATTAAACCGCCTACTTGCATAAATGACTTTTCACGCATGGCAACTATTTCGTTTTCCCGGCTTTGCAGTTCGGTTTGTACCTTTTCTTCTATTTGGCAAATCAATTCTTGCAGTTGTCTGTTAAGTTCTGCATTACGAGCTGCAAGGCTGTCGGCTTGTTCCGACAATTGGCGATCCTGCACTTTCTGTTCGCTGATTACGTTTCTATTGACCGAATGAAGGATAGTGGTTGATACTGCTGGAGTTACTTCCTTTTTTTTGCCGAATATGCCTAAGAAACCTTTTCGTTTTGGCTTTTTGGACTGTTCCTGCACACTTTTCTGTACAATAACCGGAATTTGATTGGCTATCTTCTTGTTAATAGATTGTTGTTCATCCATTAACCGGACTATCTGGAACATCTGTCGTTCCTTATCCTCTAAAAGACTGCGCACACTATCGATGCGCTCTGCTGGATAGGTGGCCTTGAAACGGCAGAGCATACTGTCCATTGCCATACGCCGTGCATGGTAATGCTCGATATCTTTATCGTTCCATTCCAGTATTGTTTCACCCAATAGAGAAAATTTTATCATTTGAATATTGATATTGTTTATTTCTTTTCGGAGCTCGTCTATTTTTTTATTGCCAAGTTCTAATGCTTCTATCTCCTGCCATTCATAGAGGCTATTATATGCCATACATCCGATAAGAATGGAGATAAGTATATATCCCAACCGTATTGCCTTATAGAAATTTCCTGACCGCTCCATTATTTTAATGACATTGATTTTTGGAACATGAATAAAAGTTTATCTTTTTCGTTCATGCGGATATTATCAGAATAACCGTCTTTTGTTATTTGATACCCACATGGCTTAACCATAAAAATGCCTAAGCCCTTAGTGTACGAACTTACTTCTGAGGCATAGTCTTTACTTGTATTTAATGGAACTTTCCCTTTAATATGACACCACTCATTATTACAACTGATGTCTTCAATCTCAGACATCAGTTTTTGCAAATCTGTAATAGCTTTGGAACTCGCTACTTGGGGTATCTGCAACTCAAAACAGAGCATCGGTTCGAGAATGTCCACACCTGACTGTTGCAAAGCCAGCCTGAAGACATAAGGGGTCAGCTGTCTGAAATCAGCAGGTGTACTTACCGGGCTATAATACTCGGCTTGAGTAAAAGTTACTTTCAGATCTGTCACTTCCCATCCATGTAAACCAGATTGGCAAGACATACGAATCCCTTCAAAAACGGCATTTTGAAAAGAATGGTTCAGATAACCATAGGAGATGTCACTTTCGATTTGCAACCCTGCCCCTAACGGTAAGGGTTCAAGAGTCAGCCCTATTGTGGCCCAGTAAGGGTTGGGTGGTACTTCGATCTGAATAATCTTATTGACCTTTTTTATAGGTCGTTCTTTGTAGATAGTCTTGATCTCATCAAAATGGACCTTTACGGAAAATCGTTCTTCCAGCAATGTCTGTATGATTTCCTTTTGGGTCAAACCATATAACGAGATTTCCAATTCATCACTATATGAGTTTATGGAAAAGGACAAAGACGGGTCTTCAATCCACAATGTATTCAGAGCGGATATCACCTTGCTTCTCTCTTCGGGCTTATTTGGCCGGACGGAGGATTTGAGAGCGGGATGCTGATGAGATAATCCTTGAATCAAACAAGGTTTAGCACCTAAATAATCTCCGATTCGAAAATCTTCTATATCTTCTACAATCGCGATATCATTGGCACCCACTTCATCAACATTTATCTCTCTGCCCTGATAAATAGTCTTTAGATTTTTAATCTTGATGAATTTTTCCGAATCGTTGATTCTTACAACGTCTCGAAGTCTCAGACTTCCGTCAATTATTTTAAGAAAACTTCTTTTATGCCCTTTGGGGTCATGCTCTATCTTATAGAGATAAGCTGAAAGTCTGTTTGAGACTGATGCCGGAGGAAGTATAAAAGAAGAAATGGCGTCCAACAACTCATTGATACCGATATTGAACATTGCTGATCCATGTAGCACCGGATAGACTTTGGCTTTTGCCACAAGAGCGATTATCGTATTCCAATAATCAGCCGGTGAAATTTCGCTATCCGCCAAATATCGTTCTAATATATCGTCGTCATGGTTGCATACAAATTCTTTGTATTCTTCCTTTATATATGTTTGGGAGCAAACCGGATAAACCGATCCATCGACAACAGTTTGCATAAACAGGACATCTTGCGACAGATTTGTTTTTATATCCATATACAAACGCTCCAAATTCACACCGGCACGGTCAATCTTATTGATAAATATAATTGTCGGGATTTGCAGCTTTTGTAAAGTACTGAACAGCAACTTTGTCTGCGCTTGTATGCCTTCCTTTGCGGATAAGATGAGGACTGCTCCATCAAGCATTTTGAATGTCCGCTCCACTTCCGCAATAAAATCCATGTGTCCCGGAGTGTCAATGATATTGCATTTCACTCCATTCCAGATAATAGATGTCGTAGAAGCCCGGACAGTAATTCCTCTACGTTTCTCTATATCCATAGAGTCCGTTATGGTGTCACCATTATCCACACGGCCGCACTTTTCCGTTGCTCCACTGGCAAACAGCAGATTCTCGGTTACGGAAGTTTTTCCTGCATCAATGTGAGCAAGAATTCCTAAATTTATAATATTCATTTGGATTAAGCAATAATATACTACAGTAGATGCATTGTCGAAACGCACCTTTTAATACCTCCTCGTAGCATATGAGAACTACAGGATTACTAACTCGTATTAATATGTATATTATTACTGCCGCATAACGATTACAAAATTACACAAAAAAATATATCTAACAAAAGTGGGAGGATTTTTTAACTTTTTACCATAGACATTTTATTAGGGAAGCGTAGGTTCAACTGGCAAGTACAAATAAGTAGAAATGTTTGAACAACACCGTTTTAGGAAGTTGAAAAATCAAGTTTCTCTCTCGGTATAGCGTTTATTTTGGCCAATATCTTCTTTAGTTTAGCATTTGTGTATTTCCCATTCGTGTTCTATTTAGCTCCTTATTATGAGTATGTAGCAAGTTACTTATCAAATTCAGCCTCTTTGAGGGTCAAATATGGTTTTGCAAATGGTGACTGACAAGACATAAACAAGGTCAGCAGGAATTTTTTACATAAATGGACATGAATGTATATAACCTAAAATAAGAATAAATTTTAATAAGGGCTGCCCAAAAAGAAAAAAATGCAGTTGCCATCCTATAGATACTTGCAGAAAGGATAAAATTTACTTTTAGACCTTTTGGGATAGCCCTTATTAATACTTCAGATAAAATTCCTTAGGTTATATTTTCAATCCTTTGGACCGGGTTTCCTCCTTGGCATACAGTCCCGGACGCCCGATTATGACATGGTTGGCAACGATACTATCCGCCGGACTGCGTATCTGCGGCGGTGCATTTTCGGGATATTGCGCCTGCCTGTTCCTCACATCTTCCGCTTCCGGCTTGAGCTGTTGCCCTTCATTCTCCTTTTCTGCGACTTCGGGCGTGGGTGGCGCAAGCTCCAGCTGAATTTTTCGGTCAAGGGCGGCAAGTTCGGACTTCAACTGCTTCAGCTCGTCCTCCTTCTTCCACACCTTACCCGCTATCTCCTGTAACTGCGGTATCTCCATCTCCAGCACCTCGTTCTTCGCCTTGTACTGGTCGATGATGGAGGGTATCCTCTCCATCGCGTTGAGGAAGTTGCGGGCGGCGGCCAACGGGTCAGCCATCGCCAGATGCCCGTTGTTGTAGGTGTACTTGTAGTTCCCCTCGACCACGAAGCGGTTGTCGGTGAACTCCAATCCCTCTTTGAGTATCCTTTCGCTCACCACCTTTATCGGAAAACCGTAAAGTTCACCGACCTGCGTGTACAACCCTCCGGTCGTGGCATTCTTGGCTATCTCCTGCAAACGCTTTCCGATGACCTTCTCATCGGCGGAATCCACTCCGTCCACCTTTATTATATTAAGGCGGTTGCCCTCCTTGTCGGTCTGCACCACCGACAGGAAGCGGTTCCAGTCCTCCGTCATGGCATTCACCATTGCCGTATTGTTACGCAGTTCGCCCGTCTTTGACTCCAGCTTGAACTCCGAATCACGCCTGCCCTTGTTGAACGACTTGCGTTCCCCTTCGAGCGAGGCGATGCGCTTTTCAAGTTTCGCCTTGTCCAGCAGGTCGGTGTTGCCGGAGAGCAACGCCATGTACTCCGAGAAGTTCATGCCCGACTTCTCGTCCATAGCCCCCTCGTCGATGGTACGCGCACCCATCGCACCGCTTTTGAGCTGGCTGATGAAAGTCTGCTTGCAGTGCAGGAGGTTGAACTTGTAGCTGTCCAGCGACTTCTCCACCGCATAGATTATTACATCCACGTTATTACCTGCAAAATGCTTGGCTATCTCGTTACCCGCTCTAACTCCGCGTCCGTCACGCTGTTGCAGGTCGGACGGTCGCCACGGTGTATCGAGATGATGGATTGCCACACACCGTTTCTGAGCGTTCACGCCCGTGCCGAGCATGGAGGTGGAACCGAACAGCACACGCACCGTCCCGGCGTTCATGGCATCTATCACCGCCTTCCGCGCCTTGTCGGTCTTGCACTCCTGAATGAAGCGCACCTCGCCGGGCGGTATGCCGTAGTCCTCCGTCAGCTTGCGCTTGATTTCCGAATAGACGTTCCACCCGTCGCCCGGCTGGTAAGTACCCAAGTCCGAGAAGACGAACTGCGTGCCTTTCTGCGCGTCGTACTTTTGGTAATACTCCGCGATCATCTTGGCGCAGTGGCTCGCCTTGTTGTCGGGGTGGTCTTCATAGTGCGGGTCTATCATGCGCATATCCAGAGCCATCTTGCGGGCATAGTCCGTGGCGATGAGCATCTTCGCTTTTTCCTCCGTTTCCGAAAGCGGCAGCCTGCCCAGCAGGGTGGCGTCGCCTGTCTTGGCAAATTCCATCAGTTGCTTGATGAAATACTCTTGGTCAGGCGTAGGCGGTATGTGGTGCAGTATCTCGTTCTTGTGCGGACGGTCCACGCCCACATCCTCCGCCGTGCGGTAGTCCGTTATCTCGTTGTAGAAGGCGGCAAGTTCCGGCACTTTGATGAAGTAGCGGAAACGCTCTTTCTGCACCACGTTATTCGTCACGTTGAACTCGAAGTCGGTGGTCTTCTTGGCAAAAATTGCCGCCCACGCATCGAAACAACGGATGTCCTGCCGCTCCAGCTCCTTCGGACGCAGGTACTTGAACAGGAGGTACAGCTCCGTCAGCGAGTTGCTGATGGTCGTGCCGGAGAGGAAGGTGGCTCCCAAGTCCCTGCCCGTGCGCTCCTGTATGGTGCGGATGGCGAAAAGCATATTGAGAGCCTTCTGGCTTCCCTCCGAGTTTCCCAAGCCCGCCACACGGTCGTGGCGCGTGTTGAACGTTAGGTTCTTGAACTGGTGGCTCTCGTCGATGAAGATGTGGTCGATGCCCATCTGCTTGAAGTCCACCACATCGTCAGTGCGCGATTGGATGGCGTGTTCCACCTTCTCCAGCTTCGCCACAAGGTTGAACTTGCGCTTCTCCAGCCCTTTCAGCATCGCCCGCGACACGTTCTTTCCCTGCTGCCGCAACACTTCGAGGTTTTCCTCCACCGTGTCAAGCTCTGCTTGCAGGATGCGCTGCTGCAACTCCGGCGACTGCGGTATCTTGCCGAACTGGTCGTGCGACATGATGACGCAATCATAGTCATTGTTTCGGATGTTGTTGAAGAACCGCACACGGTTGACGGTCGAGAAGTCCTTTTCCGAAGCGTAGAGAATACGGGCGTTGGGATATGCCGCCTGATAGGTAGCTGCGATCTCCGCTACATTGGCTTTCAGCCCGATAATCATCGGCTTGTGCGCCAAGTTCAGACGCTTCATCTCATGCGCAGCGATACACATTATCAGCGTTTTACCGGTTCCGACCTCGTGGTCACAAATTCCACCGCCATTCTGTTTCAGCATCCAGACACAATCCATTTGTGAGGGATAGATGCTCTTGATGCCCCGGCTTGCCAGCCCCTTCAGGTTGAGGTCGGGGAAAGTCTGGTGTGAGCCGTCATACTTCGGGCGCACGAAACAGTTGAACTTGCGGTTATACATCGTCGTCAGCCGTTCCTTGAACTGCGGCGACTGCTCTTCGAGCCATTCGGTGAAGCCGTTTCGTATCTCGTCAATCTTGGCGTTGGCAAGCTGTATGCCCTCGCTGTCGCGCACCTTGATGTCGTTGCCATGCTCATCCTTGCCGATGGACTTCATCATGTCGGGGCAGGTGTTGTGCAGGGCGTGTTTCAAAAGGCTCATGCCGTCGTAACTGCGGTAATAGCCCTTCACGCAAAACTCGTCCCATATCTTGAAATTCTTGTGACTGCAAGCCACCGAGAACTCATCCAAAGTCGGAGAGTAAGCAATTTTCACGTCCGTGCTGTAGAAATGGCTCATGTAGGCGGAATAGACACCCGTAGGAATCCAGCGTTCCCCGAAGTTGAAATCAAGGTCTTCAAAGGCGATGCGGGGCGGTTCGGCGTCTTTCAGTGCATCCAACGCCTGCTTCACCTCCGGCATACATCCGCTTTCGGGATTTTCACCCATCCATGCCTCTATGCGTTCCGCCTTCTCTATCACGTTCCCGGCGATGAAGCGGTCTTTGATCTCGTAACCGGTCACGAGCGGATTGTAGTAGATGCGCCCTTGCAAGGCAGTGAGCAATTCCTCTTCCGTGCCGTCGGTTATCGTCTTCATGTAGTCGAGATTGACCGTGCCGAACTTGTTGAGCGATGCGGACAGGGCTTCTTCGGGAGTGCCGACGTTGACATGGCTCTCCACCGAGAATGAAACGGGACGATCGAAGATGTCCGCCTTGACAAACTTCCCGTTCTCCGCCCGTTCCAGCGAGAGTATGTCACGCCCGCCTGCGTCCATCATCACCAGTTTCACATTCTGCTTGGCGTTGAGGTTGCCGTATCGCATGACGAACTCGTCATAGCAGGTGTTCAGATGCTCACGCCACGGTACATTTTCCTCGTGACTGTTCGATTCATAGCGGTATAGTCGCTCGTATGCGTCACGCAGCGACACATACAGCAACGCCTTTTCCTTCTGGTAGCCTTTCAAATCAAGCGGTTGGAATGTCGCACCGTAAGGCGTGATGTCCTTCAGGTAGCCGACGGTACGGCGTGACCTGTCAGCCACCAGCGACCCTTCACGCAGGTGCATTTCCGGTGTGCGGTGATAGGGACGCGGCGTAAGGTCGGGGGCTTCCTCCTTCGGCTTTTCCGTTTCAAATTCCGGGAATAGTGAAGCGGTTGCTTTCTCACTTGGGCTATTGTCCGTAATAGGAACGGGAGTTGCCTCCGGCTGTGCTTCGGGTTGTTTTGCTGCTTCCTTTTGCTCCGGTTTGTTATCCGACGAAGGCACAAAGGCAGGATTCATCGTGTCCTTGATACCCGACTTTTTCAGTTGTTCCTGTCTGTGCCGTTCCGCTTCAAGCCGTAGAGCCTTGCGCCGTTCCGGTGTCAGGCTCATCATCGTTTCATAGAAGCCGTTGATGGGTGGATTGGTGTCCCAGTCCAAAGTGGCATAAATATCTTCAGGGTCGCTTTGCTTCCCTGCACTTTCCGGCTTTGCCTTCTTGCTTTCGGTTGCAGGCTTGACGGATTCAACAGGAGGAACTGCCATAATCGGCGGTTTCGGTTTAGGAATAGCACGCTTTGCCTTGTTTTCCTTTTTGGTTGCCTTTTTCTTTTTGGCAGGTTCTTCTATGGGCATACCCCAAAGGTCAAGCAGAGTGAGCTGAACGGCATTTGAATGATTCGTCTGGCGTGGCTCAATCTCCGGCTTCTCGTCTATGGGTTGAACTTTCGGTTTCTCCGCTTCTGTGATAAAAACATTAGCGGTAGAAGTCACCGCTTCTACTTTCGGAGACGGCTGTACTTCCACATTCATACTTTTATCCGTACTTTCCGTTTGCGTCGGATGCAGGCTATGTCTTTCGTAGAGTTCCCTGTTGAGTTGGTGCAGTTCTATTTTCAGATGTTCCCGTAAGTCTTCCGCCAATTGTACGGTATCGCCTCTGTGCATGAGCTTATAGGCAGGCTTTCCGTAAGGGTCGGTACTTTTGGTTAAATCCGTGTGGGAAAGCGAACCGATGCTCCATACATACCCATTTACGGAAGTGCCGATAGGGGTCTGTTCTGTTTGCACAAAAAGTTTCTCATTATAATACAGTTTCCCGTTCTTTCCGCTGTTCTTTTGCAGAATAATCAAATCACTGCCCACCTCCGTACCCGCATTTTCCGTAAAGAGGTTGTTCGGCAGACGGGCAACACCCACCAGATTGGCGTGGTTCATCATATACTCGCGTATGGGCGCATTGGTCGGGGCATCCAACACCCCCTGCGAGGTAATGAACGCCACGATTCCGCCTTCACGCACCGCATCAAGGCTTTTCAGAAAGAAATAGTTGTGTATCGTCTTGGATGCCGACCGTCTTGCCATGTCATGACTGTTGGTA
Source organism: Alistipes finegoldii DSM 17242 (assembly GCF_000265365.1). Lineage (NCBI taxonomy): Bacteria > Pseudomonadati > Bacteroidota > Bacteroidia > Bacteroidales > Rikenellaceae > Alistipes > Alistipes finegoldii. Next base: position 625,226 of record NC_018011.1, on the reverse strand, counting down.
AATTCCGGGTCGAACACCGCCACATCACCAAAGGGGATATTGGATATAGCCAGATCAAAATGGTTCATGAACGGCTTTTCAATTTTCTCGTACCCCTGTATCCTTACTTTCTGGTCGGGATGCAGGTGTTTCAATATCTTGCCCGTCATCAGGTCTTTCTCAAAAGCCATGATGTCCGCGTCCGGCTTGTTCTCTAATACGGCATCCACAAATGCGCCAACGCCTGCCGATGGTTCCAGTACCCGGTCGGGGCGTATGCCGTGTTCATGCAGCACGTCCGCAATAGTGCCTGTTATCTCCGGCGGAGTATAGAAAGCGGTCAGAACGGATTGCTTCATAGCATCCATGTACCGCTTATACTCCGTATCGTCTTTTGTATTCTCCCGTAGTAACTTGTGCAGTTCCACGGTAGGGGCAAACAGTTCGAGGTCGGATTTCGCCCAATGGACGGCATCCGTCAGTTCCTTTGCTGGGTTCAGTATGCACTTCAGTCCACCGAAACCGCAATAACGCTCCAACAAGAGCCTTTCGCGTGCGGTGGGGGTGCGTTGTTCCCTGTCAAGGACGAATGCCGTCCGTATCGCCTCGATGTTGTCCCGCAACCTTTGTTTGCGGTTAAACGCCATATTCCTCTATATAAAGGACGACAGCCCCCGTCAGCTCCGTGTAGAGCAGGTCATAATCGGGCGACAGGGCGAAATTGTCATCCGAAAGGTCATAAATGGAGAATACGTTTCCGACAAGCGGCAGCAGTTTTCGGGTAAAGGATTCACGCTCCGCTTCCGGCACGTCGTCGGCAAACTCGTTCTCTACGACTTCGCGCAGGATGGCGTACTTGGAGTAGCGAAGCCCCTCCGTCAGCGTGCGCATAGCCAATTCCTGCGCACCTGCGGCGGGATAGCCTTCGAGCATTGCCCGTTCATACGTTCCGGCGGCACGGTCGGCGCGTTCACGGATGAAGGCTTCGTCGGTCGCCTGTTCAAATCTGTTTGTTCGGAGATAGTCTAGCAGGTACAGACCGTAGTAGGAAAAGTCGGTCTGCCCCTCGTTTTTCTTCTTGTTGTTCATTACTTTGGAATTTAGTGGATTGGTAAATCATGACCGGGATAATTGTCTGAAAGGAGAAAGAAAAGGCACTCGGTATCCCTCCGAGTGCCACCACTAAATCCAAAGCATGAGTGTAATCCGGTATCGAAGAACAGTTCATTACTCTGAATCAGTGGCAAAGTTACTCATTATTTTCTTCTTCTCGCAGAGGTTGCCTTACTTTTCCTTTCGGGGAACACGAAAGTCGTGTTGTAGTCCCCGTCAAAGGCAACCACGGCATCGAAACTCTTGCCCTGCTTGCTCTTGAAACCTTTGAGCAGTTTCGTGTGTCCGTCGGTGAGCAGGTCTTTGATTTCGTCATCGGTGAGGGTACGGTTTGCCTTCAGGCGGAACACGGGCAGCCCGCACTCCGCGTTGTCGCAGCGGACGACCTTGCCGTAGAACTGCATACTGCCCGTCCCGCACTTGGGACACTTGCAGCCGGAATCCCTGCGGGCGAACAGTTTGTCGCACGAGAGCAGTTCGGAGGTAATCTCCTTTGTGTACGCCTCTATCTCCTTGCGGAAGGTATCGGCGAGCAGTTCCCCGCGCTCGATGCGTGCCAGTTCCTTCTCCCATTCACCCGTCATGGCGACGTCGGCGATGAGCATCGTCTTCACGACCGAGTAGAGGGCAAGCCCTTTTTCGGTGGGTACAAGCGACTTCTTGCAACGTTCCATGTAACCGCGTTTGAAAAGCGTTTCGATGATGGCTGCACGGGTGGCAGGCGTGCCGATGCCGCAATCCTTCAATGCCTGACGCAGCGCGTCGTCCTCTATCTCCTTGCCAGCCGTTTCCATTGCGGACAGCAGGGAGGCTTCGGTATGCAGCGGCTTAGGCTTGGTCTTACCTTCCGTGATGGAGGCGGCTTTCAGTGCCAGCCTATCGTCTTCCTGCCAGCCGGGTATGATGGTCTCCTCTTTCTCTTCCTCGCCATAGACTGCACGCCACCCGACTTGCCTGATAACACTGCCTTTCACCACGAACTCCGCTCCGGCACACTCCGCCGTAACAGTAGCGGTGTCTTTGACGCATTTTTCAGAGAAAGCCTCAATCATGCGTCCGGCAATCATCTGATAGACGGTATTATCTTCTTTGGAGAGGAACAGCGGTTTCTCGCCCGTGACGAGTAGGGCATGGTGGTCTGTTACCTTGCCGCCGTCCACGCTGCGGCGTGTCGGCACTGCCTTCGGATTGACTTTGTCTTTCCATTCGGGCAGGTTGCCGATGAAGGCGAGCAACTTGGGAATTTCCACGAACACGTCTTCGGGGATGTAGCGGCTTCCGGTTCTCGGATAGGTGATAAGTTTCTTCTCGTAGAGCTTCTGCGCGATTTCGAGTGTCTGCTCCGCTGTGAAGCCGTGTTTGGCGTTGGCCTCCTTCTGGAGCGTGGTCAGGTCGTACAGGAGCGGAGTGTCCTCTATCTTCTCCTTGCGCTCCGCTTTCGTGACGGTGGCTGTGCCTGCTTCCTTTACTTTATTATATAATTCCGTCGCAGGCTCTTTCTCTTTCCATTTCTCGGAGGACGAGAATTTCACGGTATCACCGTTGCCTCCGTCTGCGGCGATATGGAGCTGCCAGAACGGTTCTACCGTGAAACGGCGGTTCTCCCAGTAACGTGCGCATACCATCGCCAGCGTAGGTGTCTGTACCCGTCCGACGGAATATGTGCCGTGTCCAGCGGCGATGGAGAGTGCCTGCGTGCCGTTGATGCCCACAAGCCAGTCGGATTCGCTCCGTGCTTTGGCGGCAAGGTAGAGGTTGTCGTATTTGTCGCCCGCTTCGAGGTTGCGCAGTCCCTCACGGATAGCCTTGTCGGTAAGCGAGCTTATCCAAAGGCGCACGAAAGGAGTGGTACATCCGATATAGTGGTAGAGGTAGCGGAAGATAAGCTCACCTTCGCGTCCGGCATCGGTCGCCACGATGATCTGCTCGCTTTCCTTGAAAAGACGGGCGATGATTTTTATCTGCGACACCACGCCGCTGTCGGACTTGTAGCCTTTCTCTGTCTTTTCCTGACGGGGAATGAGCGTGAAGGTTCCGGGGATGACGGGCAGGTTACCACGGACGAAACCACGTATGCCGTAGCCGTCGGGCATGGCAAGCTGGACGAGGTGTCCGAATGCCCATGTCACGGCATAGCCGCCTCCCTCGAAATATCCTTCCTCTCTTTTTGTCGCGCCCACGATGCGGGCGATTTCACGTGCCACGGATGGCTTTTCTGCAATGATTGTCTTCATGTTTTCTTACTTTTTAGTGATACTTTGGATTCTATTTTGGATTTAGTGGTGGACACGGGAGATTACATCTTCATGCCCTTGTTGTTTTTCTTCTGTGGTTTCTCCTGCTGCTGTTGCTGTTTGTCGTCCTTCGGAGCGGTCTGTCCCTTCTGCAACGGCTCTTTCAGGTTCTTGGTCGCCTCGTTGGTCTTGCCCTCGCTGTTCACCGCCACCTGTGTGCGGCTTTCGTTGGAGGGGGCTACCTTCTGTGCGTTGTCAGGATTGGTGTCGTAGCGATAAGGACGACCCTTCTCCGGGTTGAACTTGATATACATCGTGGCATGGAAACCCTGTTTGTCTGTCACGTTCTCCAGCTTTATCGCCTTACCCGCTGCATAATCGGCTTTCTGCTGGTCGGTGAAGTTCATGCCGCTCCATTTGCTGATGGGGCGGATGCTGCCGTCGGCGTTCGTCCACGTGTTGCGGCGTTGCTCTTTCTGTGGGGCTGCGGAATTTTCCATGCCCTGAGCCTGTCCTTGTGTGAGATTGTTCTTGGCTTCCTGCGTCTGGGCAGTACGCGGCGACCTGCCGGTTCCCGGTACGAACTCCACGCCTCGCTGCTCTACATTCACTTGAAGAGTGGTGACGAATTTCCTGCCGTCGTTGCGCTCAATAAGTTTGTCGCGCACGGGCAGCCCGGCACGCAGCATATCCTGTTCCTGTTTGGTGATTTCCGTCTTTCCGATGCGCTCCGGTATGCGCACTTTGTTTGCTGGTATGTCCGTGATTTCATTTGTCTTGCGGTCTATGCTGATGAACGAGGGGATGATTTCACCCGTTTCCTTGTCCACGATGTCCACGACCCTGCCGAGATTGCCCGTTTCGCGCAGGTTCTTACGGTCTTCGTCCGAAAACTTGTGTTCCTTGTACTCGTCGAGTTTCTGCTCCTTGCGGATGAAGTGCGGCACGAGGCTGACATTGCCTTCACCGTCTTTCTTAAAGGAAAGGCGGGCGTCCAGTTCAAAAGCCTCGCCGCCAAACTTGGGCGACACCTTTACCAAGTCGGATTTGCCGTAGTTGAGCATCTTCTGAAGGTCACCGGACTTTTCAAGGTCGTCACGTTTCACGCCCCATTTCTCTTCCAACTCCTGCCAGTTGATTTTGCTCTCGTCGATGGGCTGGTAGCCCCGTCTGCCCTGTGCCTGTTGTTGCGGGCTTTCCTGATTCTGTTCCTGCTTCTTTTCCATTTCTTCCTGTTCTTGTTTTTCTTTGGGCTGCTCTTCCTGCTTTTGTTCCGTCTGCTCCGTCTTTTCGGCGGTCTGTTCTTCCTTCACCTGCTTTTCGTAGCCGGAAGTGTCCACCTTGTGGGGCGCAAGCAGTTCCTTGTTGGCTTCGGGGTCTTTCAGCAGGTCTTTCATCACCTCCATCAGTTTGTCGGCTTGGTCTGCCGCGACACGGTAGAAACCGAAGCGGCTGGGTTCCTTGCACTGCCGGAAGAAGTTTTTGAAGAAGTTGTCCAGCACATCGCCGTGGCGGTCGAATTGCAGGAAACTCTGCGCGTTCTCCGCTTTCGCGGGGGTACGCTTGGGGGAACCGTCGGCATCCAGCCCGGCTACCACGCTGATTTCGCCCGTCTTCTCGTCACGGACTATCAGCACGTCCTTTTCACTTTTTTTCTTTGCCATTTGAAAAATGTTTTAATGGGTTATTTTTGAAAGAAATTATGGATACGAGCCTTGTAGAAGGCTATATCTTCTTTTTTGAAGTCCTTTACGTGTCCGGAAAGGAACGTCAGCACGTCCTCCTCGCTGTAATAGGTCTTTTTGCCGAGCGTCTTATACGGCAACGCGCCGATGCTGCGGTAGCGTTGTAGGGTGCGCTTGCTGATCTGGAGCAGCATACAGAGGTCTTGGTTGTCGAACATCCTGATACGTTCCATCGGGTTTGGGGTTTTGCCGGACGGTTGCAAGGAGAGCAGCAGTTCGTCCTGACGGTCGAGCCGTTCAACCAGTTTCTGCATCCAGCTCTCGAAATTGTTTCGGGTAAGCAGTTCCATACGTCACGTCCTCCTTCCTTTGGGTTTGCCGCCTCCCGTGCGCAGCGTATGGTTGCGTTTCATTTCCGTCGGTGTCGCCGCGTCTTCCATGACGGTGCAGTCCGCAAGCAGGCGGTCGATTTCAGACTGGCGGTAGCGGCACTTGCCGCGCAGCACCACATAGCCGATGCGATGCTCGCTGCGCATACGCTGGAGGGTGCGGGTACTCACATTCAGCAGGTGCGCCGCCTCACGGGTGGTGAGCAACCTGTCTGCGGATTTTTCCTTTCTTTCGCCGGAAACGGCACGCACGTGTGCCGCTATCTCGGCTATCTGTTCCGTCAATGCGGTGAAGACGGAACTTTCCATCGTTATTACTTTCATATTCAGTCCTTTCTTTTGGTTTCTGCGGCAAAATTCGGCAATAAACAAAAGGGGCTTTAACAGCTCACTACGTGTCTCACGTAAGATTTTTATCGGAAATGGCTCCGTAACCCGGACAGATGGCGCAACATACAGCCTTTCAGTGGGAAACGATATGCGTTCATGAGGATGGCGTTACCTTTGCGGCAAACCAGAAATGTTTTGAATATGGAAATTGTATCTATCGAGAAAAAGACCTTCGAGATGATGTTGGCGTCCTTCAATGCCCTCTCGGAGAAGGTTGCCGCCCTGAAGCGCAAGAACGACGGAGGGCGGCTGGAAAGATGGCTCACGGGCGAGGAAGTCTGCGGGCAGTTGAGAATCAGCCCGCGCACGTTGCAGACGTTACGCGACAAACGGCTTATCGGCTACTCGCAGATAAACCGCAGGTTCTATTACAAGCAGGAAGAAGTCAAGAGGCTGATTCCGCTTATCGGTACGCTCTATCCCGGCGGCAGATAATCTTGTTATTCACCCACTGAATCCAAAGTCATGATGAACGAGAACAACAATGTTTTTACACTGGAGGACGAGCCGCTTGCCACCGTGGTGCAGAATATGCGCAAAGGCTCTAAATGGCTCTCCGCATTTTTGGAAAACTACCGTCCGCCGCTGGACGGGGAACGTTACCTGACGGACAGGGAGGTGGCGGAGTTGCTCCGTGTGAGCCGCCGTACCTTGCAGGAATACCGCAACAACAGGGTGTTGCCCTTCATCCTTTTAGGAGGAAAAGTGCTTTACCCCGAATCGGGATTGCGTGAACTGCTGGAGGCGAATTACCGCAAGCCAATAGAATAAAGGAAGCATGAAAACGAACAAAAAGGAAACGGACAACTCAAATTAGGCTGTCCGTTTCCTTTTTGTTGGCACGTATGCGTGTTCAGCAATACCCGGCTTTCCCGTTCTGTATGAACATCACGTATGCCTGTCGCTTTTCTTTCGAGAGAGCTTTACACACCAGCCACGTGCGGAACACGTGCGTGCAGTAGGTGTTCAATCTGAAAGCGACGGGGATGATGATCTCAAGCGAGTAAACATCCGCATACAGACCGTTTTCAAGTTGAATGTAGCGGCATACCTCGTAGTCACTCAACACGTCCGCTTTGAGGATGGCTTTAATGGCGGCGTTCACTGCCGGGACACCTGTGTGGAACAGTCCGGCGATTTCTCCGGCGGTCATCCATACATCGTTACCGGTTACGCTGACCGCCTTGTCCTCAATGATGATTATGTCACGTTTCATGGCTTCTCTGTTTTAGATGGTACAACCTGCAAATTCCTCGATTTGGTTCAATCTCGCGGCAAGGTTCTCCATGTCTTGATTGAGCTTCTCTTTGGTTATTTTCGCGTATATCTGCGTTGTCTTTATGCTCTTGTGTCCCAGCATGGAACTGACCGTTTCGATAGGTACGCCGTTGGAGAGGAACACCGTCGTGGCGGCCGTATGGCGGCTTTGATGCCATGTAATATGCTTGGTGATACCGCAACGCTTGGCGACGGTCCGGATTCCGGCAAGGCACGTGTTATAGTGGGGTACGGGGAATATCCTGCCGTCCCCGCACAGCCCACGGTATTTGTCGATGATGCGCTTCGCTATGTCGAGCATACGGATGTTGGACACCACACCCGTCTTCTGGCGGTTGATGTTTATCCACTCGTGTTCATCAAAGTAGGTGCGGATATTCTCTTCCGTCAGGTTGCGCATATCGGCGAACGACAAGCCCGTGAAGGCGCAGAATAGGTATAAATCACGATACAGTTCTTGCTTCGCATTCTTCAGCTTGCCTTCCATCAGCAGGCGGATTTCATCTTTCGTCAGAAAGCTGCGGGTCGTTTCCTCCTTCTTGATTTCATACTCACGGAACGGGTCGCGCGTGAGCCACTCATTGTTGATGGCGATGAACACCATCGTCCGAAGCGGGCAGACATACAGCCACACGGTATTGGTGCAGCAGTGTTTGTCCGTGCGCAGGAACATTTCAAAATCGGAAATGAAAGCGGGTGTAAGCTCTTTCAGGGCAATGTCCTTCACATGGTAGCGGATGGTGAGAAACTCTTGCAGGTGCTTGTAAACGATCTTGTACTTGTTAAACGTGCCTTTGGCTTTCATGCCTGCCTCCACCTGCTTGGCATAGTCCTCGTTGTGTTGCCGGAACACCTGCAACAGCGTGTGGTAGCGGTGTTCCAGTCCGAGAAAGGCGTTTTTCACCTTTTCCGCAGTGACGAAGTTGTCACGCTCCATGATTTCCTGATAGTGCTTGTTGATGCGTACGCGCATCTTGTCGAGCATACGGTTCGTTTCGAGTGCAGCCGTGCTTCTGCCCGTGACACGTCCTCCTTTGGTGTCCCACAGCTTGGGATCGACGGTCAGTTTGCAGCTGAACTGTGTTTGGCTTCCGTCCACCGTGATACGTCCCATGACGGGTACTGTCCCGTCCTTTTTCACTACCTGACGTTTGAGGTAGTAGATAACTGAAAATGTACTCTTCATCGTCCTTAATTTTTTTAGGTTCAAAATTAGTCGGTGAAGAATCCTTCGTCGGTACGCAAAACACGGAGGAACGGCGCAATCTTTTTCCGTAACCGGATTTATTGCGTGAGTTGTCAGTAACTCACTATATCACAATGTCTTGTTTTACCATTCTTACCCATTTCGTCACTTATATGGTGTGGTTACGAACAAGTAACGTAGCGACGTCTTGATTTGGCTTTTGCAAGGATTGTGGTGGCGTTGGAGAGAATCGGCAGCTTAAATGAAACCTCTGTAAATCAATTCTATTACTTCATTCTTCCGTATTCCACTTTTTTGTAGTAACTTTGTAACCACAAGGCCTATTATAACTGGAGTTGTTATTGTTGTGGTATTGATTTGGTGATAAGTGAATAGGTAAGTGTCTACTGCCACATAGGCAATTACCAATAATGCAAGAATAAAACTTATCCTCTTGGTCCGAATTTGAGTATTATTTGTCATCTGCTGCAAGTATTTGAAATGGTTATATGGCAAAGTTATGTGCTATATTCCAGATATATATATAATTAGTGATGACGAATCGCTCAATATTTGTAAAAAATAACGGTTAGAGTATGATTTTGGGTGAAAAATCATACTCTGACTGCAGAAATCGAGGACAAAGCAGCTGTCAGTCTTGCCGTGTCAGGGTGATTTTCTTGCTGGCTTCACGTTTGTTGGCATCCACGACTTTGATATACCTTTGAGTGGTGGTGATACTCTTGTGTGCCATGATGCTCTGTATGGTGCGGATGTCCGTCCCGGCAGCTGCTTGTAGCGTCGCAAATGTTCTACGATACGAGTGAAATGTTATGTTCTTGGTAATTCCGGCAGAACGAATCCATTCTTTCATCGGTATTTGCGTCCAACTGCGCATAAGCCCCTTGAATACCAAACCTTTCTTTTCAGAATTATAGCCAATCAATCCCAAAGCTTCTTCACTGATGGGAATGATGTCTTCCGCCTTGTTCTTTTGCGTAATGATGTGTACGCATTTCCCACCGGCAGAATAGTCCACGATGTCTTCCCAACATAGCGAGAGAATGTCACTGATGCGCAAGCTGGTCATACAGGAAAACAGCGATGCCGTTTTCAGAATAGGTTTCTTGCAAGGTGTCTCAGCCAATTTGTACAATTCCTCAACTGACAGGGCCTCTTTCATTACATCTTCTGTCTCTATCTTTTCCAAGAAATCATTGACATTGGTCTTTATCATCCCATTACGATAGAGTATTTTCAGGAAACCTCTGAAAGTAGACCAGTATCCTGATGCGGAGTTCCGTGTGATACGTCCGTTACGCCTTAGCTTCTTGGCACTCAGCAGATATTCCCGAAACTTGTTACAGAGGTCGATGTCAATCTCTTCAAAGGTGCATTTACCATGTACGAAGTTACTGAAATGCAGATAGACAAACTCCCATTTCTGGTCATGCTTACGGAGCTGCTTGCGATAATACTCCAGAAAGTCTGCCTTGAGTTTGTACTTGTCAAAGAAGTCATACCGTTCATTGACTACCGACTCGAACCTGCGGCAACGGATGGCTTCGGCTTTCTCGGTCATTACCTCGTTGAAATTCTGTTCACGTTTGTTTCTCGGATTGGCATAGATATAAATACCAAGCGATTCATGACGGATAACTTTCATTGTCTCTTTGTCTCGATACCCCGGATAATAATCCAGATAGAAAGACATCATCCTGCCTTTTAGCGGACGTGTCCTTAATGTCACGGTCTTGCATTCATGCATAATGTTATATTTTTATGGTTATTATTAATTCGTCGGCGAAACTCTATAATGTAATCATGCAGATTACCTACAGCAGGGATTAATTTTTGAATAATTTACGGATAGCCATAAATTAGACTATTTGCGGACACCCATTACCCGGTCAAATTCCACTTTCAGAAACCGAACGAACCTTCCATTCTTCTCCCGGTTGATCTGGTGGAATTGCAAAATACCGTAAACCGAATCACGAGAGAGTTTGAATTTCTCCATCGCCTCCTTGACGGTGTAGTATTCCGCCTTGCTCTCCTGTTCGGAACTCTTTGAGAGGTCGAAGTGGAGCTTGGAGTAGAATATCTGCCCATGCTCCTTCTTGGAGGGAATGTTGTTCCTATACACTTGTGAACGGATGGCGACACGTGTCATGCCGTACTTCTCCTGAATTTCTTCTGGTGTGTACCATTCGGTAAGGTCGGAATCTACCTCGTATTTGGCAAAGGCGGCATCGATATGTTTCTTGCTGTAATAGTTGAACTGGCGTATTCTCACTTTCGGCACTTTATGTTGCCGTGTGTAAGTCCACACCCATTTAGCGTTGACTTTGTATTTGTCTGCAATCTCTTCGGCTGTGTAATACTCGGAGATGTTGAAGTCCTCTTTGGGCACGACACGCTCGTAAGGTTTGGTTTTCATCATCAGTTCAATGTCAGCACGGCGGATGAGCGACTTCTTACCACTGATGCGTGAAGCACGAAGTTTGGATTCCTTTACCAATTTATATATGTACTGTCTGGTTACGCCCATTAACTTTGCTGCTTGGGCAAAAGAGAAGAAATCCTGTCCCTCGGCGGCTTGCCGAGGTTGCAATAATTCTTGCGACCGTTTCAACTGTCGCTTACGTTCCCGAATGCGTTCCTTGTAGCCAAGATTGGAACATTGGTGGCTACAATAACAAGTCGTTGTCTTTTGAGCGATGAATGGTTTTCCACACCATTGGCAAATCTTTCTTACTTCCATATTTTCCTTGTTTACATTGGTGGTAATTTCGCCTTATTTCTCCCGATTTTTGTCAACACATGTAAACCACTGTCAACACACGTCAACTAATGCGTCACTGTGACATTCGGGCTAACCGTGAATTTCTGTCGCGGTAGAAATATGATAGAAAAATATGGATAAAAACCGTTACTTCCAAATACGGACTGGAAAGTGTTAAAATAGAAAAGTCGCTGATATACAGCGACTTTATTCTAAATAATTATAGTTGGTTACGGCTGTTTACAAGCCATCACTTGCCGATGCAAAATCTATTACTTCTTTCTAAAATAGGTTGTAACTCACTATGATATATTGGCTTATTTGTAACCAATAAACGCCACTTCGGAGGCCGGGTAACAGACGGGTAACAGAATCGAATGAAAAACCCTCTCAACGCCCGATCTATCGGTCTGTCGAGAGGGGTATTCAACGCAACTGATACGGGGCTATCAGTACCGCAAAGATATTGAATTATTTGGATTTCTATTGCTTGGTGTAGATTATCGCATTCTCGGCCTCGGTCAAGCCATAATCCCACATTTTGAAAGAGGAGGCGTCGATGACCTTGATGTTGCGCTGATCTTCGCTGTTTACTACTTCGCCGTCCGTTCCGTATTCAAAGAATGAGATCGTCGGGATTGCTCCCTCATATTTTACGTCGATTGAGTAATAGCAGGTCGATGAGCCGCTGATCTCTTCAAATCGGGTGTCGGTTATGACGGCGGTTCCGTATGCTGTAAAATCCGGGAAAAGGATTACCGTCGGCTTGATCTCTTCCGGCTCGGAATAGGGCTGAAAGACGATGGTTTCCGTATAGGAACCGGCGGATGATAACTTATCCTCATGGAACCCGATATATCTGCCGTTCAAAGTCTGCCAAATCTGTTTGACGGTTTCGTTCATCTCCGGCTTTGGGGTATCGTCTTTGGAGCAAGCTGCGATGCAAAGGGATAGGAATAGAATAGATAAGAGTTTTTTCATAAGTATGATGGTTTTATGCTTTCAGAAAATAAACGGGAATAATCGGGAGCAGGGCTTTGTCCTCCTCGCTCATGCGGTCGTAATAGCGAATCCATAGGTCGATGAACTCGTCGATGTCGATCAGACGCAGGCAACGATGCCCGTTGCGGGCCTCTTTCTTGGATTCGCTGGTGAATGTCCCCGATGTAACCAGCAGGCCGACCTCACCCTCTTTCACGAGAACCCCCAGCAGACTGCGGACGACATCGACGGAGATTGCAGAGGTCGGATAATGCTTGACCTGTACTTTCAACTGCGGGGCGGTCGTGCCGAGCGGGTCTCGGTAGGCGATAATATCGACGCCGCCATCCTTGCCTTTCGGGGCGATGAACGGCGTGTAGTAACCCATTGCCCGCAACAGGGCGGCGACCAAATCCTGAAACTCGTAGGGGTTCTTTTTGATGATATACTCCCGAATGCCTTTCGATGCCTGACCTTGCAACATATCCAAATCATCGGGCTGATCCGCATTCTCCTCGATGACCGATACCGCGTGCTCTTTCTGTATCTTGGAAAACTTGCCGTGAAAATCGGCGAAGAACTCTCCGGCTCCGGCGGCAAGAGCTTTCGCACCCTCTTCCGTCAGATGCCAAATCCCGCTCTTTTTGACGAGATACCCGACCTTGCCTACCTCTATCGAATAGAAGTTGAGATACGCTTTCCAGCGGATGACACCGCTCTTGGTTTCCTCTTTCTCATAATCGGTCAGCGGGAACGATGATGCGAGGGTTTCGTATATATCCGAAATCCTCATTTCGCCGCCGTTGGCCTCGATTGCTTTCATGGCGGCAAATACGATCTCCGCCTGCCTTGTTGGTTTCTTTTCGCTCATGCTATCCGTAAATCAAACATTCGCTGCTGTTTCCGGATATGCACACAGAAAAGCGTGGGCGTTCCTGTCGGTTTAGAGGTATCGCCAAACACCTACGGACTAACAAGGAAATGCCCACGCATAACGCAGGCATTTACCATTGTTTTTTAAGTCCGTTGTGAAATTGGCGATTTCCTAAACCTTAAAAACAATAGCAAACGCTATAATATCAAAACTTTTTCAAAGGTACAAAAAGTTTCTGAAATTTGGAGCTATTATTATAATCGGCTGTATTGTTCGCCTTTGCGCCCTCAAATAAACCTCCGAATCAAGGGAAAAATCTTTTTACGGAGCAGTACGAGAATGATGATAATTGTCACCCAAAAACCGCGTATTTGCGTCTGTTGCCACCATGTCAATTTGCGCTCTACCTCGACGATCTTTTCAACCTCGACCTCCCGATCCCGATAAACGATGCTGTCCCGATATTCTATCGGCCGCTGCGTCGGTATTTCCCGATCGTCCGTCTTGTTTTCGAGCGAGTGGGATAGCGACCCGTCGGGGTTGATCCTTGCGTCCGATACCGCTGCCGAGGTTTCGAGGTGGCTCGAATCTTGGCGGACGGTCTGCTCGGTTCGCTCGGCCGGCAGTTGCACCCGTACCGTGTCGGGAATCCATATTGTGCGATGCCTGATCTCGACATGCAGGCTGTCCCGCGTCCCGGTCGAGGTCGTCAGATGTTTGCACGGGCAGCAGGCCGACAGCAAACCGATGATAAGGCACAAAATCAGCGTTCTCATACGATTTCGATTTGGATTGGTTCGCCCCGGTCGGAGGCCGTTTTGAGCATGTCATAGACCCGTCGGAATGTCGCCGTCGAGTTCAGCACCTTGCCGACCTCCTTGTTTTCGCCGACCAATATGCACCCCGCGCTATCCTCGGCGGTATTGCCGATATGGATCAGGATGCCGTCGAACTCCGGCACATTGAGCAGCCGAGGCAGGTAGCCGTCGCAGAATTTGTACTGCGCCCGATCCTTATACTTCGGGGATTGGACTTTCAGCGTGATGTCGTATGTCCCGTAGGGGATAGCGGTTGCGGCATACACTTTCTTTTCGCCATTGTCGAACCGCCCGTTTTTGTTCAGGTCTCGCACGGCATCTTCGATGGTGTCGCAGACCTTTTGCCCGTCGATGTAGAGCCAGCCGATGGTATAGGTCGGCTTCAATGCGATGCGTTTCAAAAGTAGTTTCATAGCCACGCGAAAATTTGAATGATGAAACCTCCGGCCATTGTATAGGCCAAGTCAAGCCAATCCCATCCTTTGTAGCGGTATTGGTCGAAAGCCTCTTTTGCCACCCCTGCGATGGCGGCGAATAAGACGCATATTTCAGCCGTATAGGGAATGACAAGGGCGAAAAAGGCTGCGATTACCGCACCTGCAATGAGGTGCAGGAGTTTGTCGGATGGAATACTCCCCAGCCATTTCAAGATGGCGGTCAGAATATTTTTGATAGTTTCCATGATGTTGTGATGTTAGTTGGATAATAGGGTTGCTACCTGAATACCGCACTTGCGAATAGCCTTGCCGACAGCGGAGGCGTCCATCTGTTTTTGTCCGCAAAATGATATGCCGATTGCTCCGAGCGGCTTTTCTCCTGCATATAGGGCGAGAATGGCGACCTCGTTCACGTTATTCGACTTGAACTTGAAATACATTCGTTCGTCGATCTCCTTGATCGTTTCGATAGCTCCCCAATAAAATCCGTCGTCAAAGACTTTCCCGATAAAAGGGTATTTCGATAGCTGAAAATCAGTATATTCATCATCGACGTTATTGATGCCGTCAGCGACCTCTTCGATTCGCATATCGCCGTATAGGAACGGTAATCCTGATGATAGGTTTTTGCTCCCATTATGCAGCTCTATGAGCCATGTACGGTCGGCATCGAGCGCATATAAGAGTTTGCGCAGCATCAGACGAATATCCGCATCTACCTGAATGCGCTTGGCTACCGATTCATCATGTTGCTCTGCTTGGATTGATTCGACTTTATCCAGCACATAGTGCGGATTGGTGATAGTAAGGATGACAAACCCCGTGAGGAGTAAAAGCAAAAGCACTCGCAGAAAGCGGAAGAACCCGTATTTTTCCTCCATTTTGAGCAGCTTTTCGAGCCACCCGATTCCCTTTTCGATTTTCTGTTCCATAATAGGTTTAGATTTATGACAAAAGTAGTGAATAATACCTAATAGGTACTATATGGGCGAAAATAATTTTACTCTTTCGTTGAATATCTGGTGAAATTCTTTAATACCCATCCTCCTTTGATATTGACAAAATCCATCATTTCGCCGGGGGACAATGCCCCGACTTGCGTATAGGAGCTTTTCGTCCCTTTAACCACCGTGCAAGGGTATCTGCTGGAATTATACAGCGAGCAGTTATAGCCGTCATAGTCGTCATTCGTCTCCATCAAAACACCGAATTGCGCTCCGGAGGTCAAGTCCATGTAGCAATTTTCCGAAACCTCCAAAACGGTTGTAAAGACCAATGGCGGACAATATGTCGGCACGTATATCGTCTTGTATGACCCGCTCGTTTCAAAGTAATTGGAAACGCATCGTCCGTCCTTATATACTCGGAACTTGGCTCGGTTGCCCTCCATTGCAGAGGGCGTTTTCGCGGTAAAGTCGATTCCGGTATTGCGTTGATAGGTTTCGCCCGTTGTGGATAATGCGAAAATTTGCGCCCCTACGATATTCGTTACAGTTCCTACGACAGAGCCTTTATTGTCGAAACAATTATCCCCATTGCTCGGCGTCGCGCTTTGGGTGTAGATATGGGTATAGCTATTGCTTGTCCATCCGTAATACTCTACATTCCCTTGCTGTGCTCCTGCGAATATCAACGGGTAGTCATCCTCGGAGGTCGGATTATAACCGCAAAGAGCCGCTATTACGTTTTTCAATGCGTCTCTCACTCCCACGAATCCCGAAAGGGCAACACCTCCGTCTATTTCGGTCGTTGCATCTTTGAAAGCCTCTTTGAGATAATCCAAATCTGTCCGTTCGAGGTCGGCAACATCTTTCAGGCTTCCATCCGAGGCGATGAATTTGATATTGCCTCCGATTTCTCCCAGCAGCAGGTCGAAATATGTTTTGCCGTCGGACGATACGATCTTATCCGTCGTAATCCGACCGGGCAGAATCTCCGAGAACCCGTAGAGCGAAACATAGCTTCGTTCGCCGTCGTATTCGCTGTTCAGAATGCCGACCAGCAGATGATAATACCCTGCGACATCGGTCATCTTGATCGCCCTGTCAGATAGGAGAAAATCGCCCTTTACGGTGGTGTCCGTGCGGCTGACTTTGGCATAGAGATAATATTTCTTTGCTCCGTTGTCGAGGTACGGCGAAAGGTATTCGTTCATCTCCCAAACCTTGTACTCCGAATCGGCATGAGAGGACGAGATCGTGCCGATGCCGAGCGTCATGTGCTGGATGAATCCGTGCGGGATATGCAACTGCTTCGCCGTGTTGTCGTAGGTGATACCGTCGCCTACCGCTGTGAGGTCGGTCTTGCTGGCGACGAACCGGAATTGCAGGCTCTCATCCCCGACGAGCATCATCATCGTCTGCACGGTCAGCGGATTGATAGAGTTCGTGAAGTTGTCGAGCATCGAATCTTCCAACATCGCCATCGTTTCCTTGACATCGCGGAACCGACGCTTGGTATAGCTTACGGCGTTGCGGATGCTGTTATCTGTCGCCACCTCGTTTTGGCCGATCTCCCGAAGTTGCGACGATACGCTCTTGCCTGAAACCGAGTTCGAGATTTCGAGGACGGGAGCATACGGCGAGGTGAGAAATTCCTTGATACCCGTGATGCGGATCGGAATGCCGTCGGGGGCGAACTGCTCATCGGTGAACAGAACATATCCGCCGACTTTCAGCCGCCCGCCGACACGGAGCCAATTCTTTTTCGCCCACAGCCCTTGCAGAGTGCCGGTAAAGGTGAATTTCTGATCTTCGTTCTCATAGAGTTTGCGGGCCGCTTCGCGGAACATATCCCATGATGCCCCAGTCTTATCCGTATTGTTACAGATATAGGAATCCGGCAGCATGATACCGAAAATGGCGTAGGTGTCGCCGACGGCGGGACTGAATGTTTCGTTCGGCATCGTAACCCCGTCGATTTCCTGCGGCACGAGTTCAAAGCGGCGTTCCGAGTGATTGTATTTGAACTCGAACTGCTTGTCGTCGCCCGCGAGCATCCCCTTTTGGAAGATGATCGTCGCCGTCTCGCCCTCGATGACATAATCGTTGAAATTCAGCTCTGCGGGGATGGAATTGTCGATGATGTCGTAGAAATTCTTTCCTGCGTCGATGCACTCGACCGCCGATACTGTTCCCACGCGCGAGGGGTATATCTCGGAGCAATCGAGGCTGTCCTCCTTGACTGCATCGGAAACTTTGTCGATGCGCTCGATGGAATATCCCTCTGCGTCGGATTGATAGATGCGGCCCTCATAAACGAGCGTCTGCGACTTCGGCAACAACAATTCCGCTGAGCCGTATTTTGAGCGGTCGATATTACGATCTCCGCCCTGAACATAGAGCCGTTTGATCGGCAATTCATCGCTCTGCGTGGTGCGCCCGACACCCGGCTCGAAGCCGTTACCCTTGCCGTATGCGAGCGGCAGGGGATCATCCTTGAAATACTCGACTTTATGCAATGAAATCGTATAGTCGTTGATTTCCCACTCGGTCTCGAATTTGTTTGCGACATCCTGCAATGCAGCATCGACGTAGGTGTGGTTGAACTCGACCGTCTGCTCCGCCGCATCGAGGCATTCGCCGACTTTCCAAACTCCGGCTCCGTCGCGCTGGTTGAGATTCCAAACGATAGCTTCGACGAGTTCGTGGGGCTTGGCGCACATCGACCATTTGAGGCGTTTATCGACGGGATTACGCATCTTATACAGGCTCATGTTGTCCTCCAATGTTCCGAGGGTAAGAGTGTATTCGATATTGCGGGTTCCGTTCTTCTTGATGTTTTCCGGCGATCCGAGTTTGTATTTCACGCCTTGATACTCGCACCATGCCCCGACGGGAATTTCGACAAATTCCGATAGGGAGAATTTCAGGACGAGTTGCGGCTTGGACATGAGGGAGCGATAGCGGTAGCTGCTATCGCTCTCCTGTACGTCCAATGTCGTGTTGTTGAAATGCAGGGTCAGCATGATCTGATTTTATTCGATGTTCAGCTCGGCGCAGTCTGCGTCGATTTGGGCTTTCAACGCGGCTCTCGCTGCGAGAAAGTCCTTGTACGAGGCGATCTTCGCCTTTGCCTCGTCGCTCGACTTGGAGCCGCCATATACGCCGAGATTGGCGGCGTTGTACTCGTTGATGAGCTTCTGCTCGTAGTTGGCATCCCACATTGCACGGATGACGGCCTCCGTGATCTTGTTGCTCGATACGGAAGCCCATACGATTACCTCATAGCAGGAATACTGCGTGCGCGAACTTTCGGCGGCGGGCTGATCTTCGCCCTCTGCCATGATCTGCTGCGGTGCGGCCTCTTCCTGAATATCCCAACGGTAGATGTAGCTTCCGTTGCCTACGGCCTCGAATTTAGACGGCCTTGCATCGTAATACGAACGTGTCATAGAATTGCGATTTAATGATGGTTTTTAACAAATGTTTTGAATTGGAGACTTTCGCCCATCCGTACCAACTGCATAGCTTCTGTTTGTAGTCTCTCGCGCTGATATTGAGTTTCTTATTCAGACGCGCGGCCATGCGGCAGAAATTCTGCTTGATGGATTTGCGCATGAGCGTTTGGTTGTGGTAGAATACGAATCCGACGAAATCGAGGCCGCGCCCGTGCTTGTCCGCCCGGTTCTCGGCAATCGGAAATATCTGCTCATTGCCTTTCAGTGTCAATTTCAAGGCCGCGAGATACTTCTTGATGTCGGCCAGCAGGATGTGCAGCTCCTCTTTCGTGGAGGCGAGAAATACCATGTCGTCGGCATATCTGAAATAGTTCCGCACCCGCTTCTCCTCCTTGATCCAATGATCGAAGTAGGCGAGCATCAGGTTTGCGAAGTATTGGCTCAAATAGTTGCCGATAGGCACGCCGTCGGTGCTGTCGATGATCGTATCGAGCAGGGCGAGCGTATCCTTGCATTTGATTTTGCGGCGGATGATGGTTTTCAATACGTCGTGGTCTATCGACGGGTAGAACTTCCGGATGTCGATTTTGAGGCAATATCGGGCGTTTTCCCGGTCTTTGATGGCCCGCTTGACATTCCGCATCGCTCCGTGAATCCCGCGGCCCTTGATGCAGCTATATGTGTCTTTTGTGAAGACCGAAACCCATATCGGTTCGAGGATATTCATGATTGCATGGTGCAGAATGCGGTCGGGGTAATACGGCAATCGAAATATGATCCTCTCTTTCGGCTCATAGATCGTGAACGTGCTGTATTCGGAGTTCTTGAATGTATGATTTTTCAGCGTTTCATGCAGGGCAAGGATATTCGCTTCACGGTTTTTGTCGTGAAGCAAGACGCCATACGAGCGGAGTTTCCCGCGCCTTGCCTTTTCATCGGCGAGGCGGAGGTTATCCAGCGATATGATCTTTTCGTATAAGTTTCCTATACGCTTCATTTCGACGCTTTGCTTTTCATATTCGGGGCGTTCGGCAGTTCGGGATGCCCGAAACCGCCTACTAACTCCTTTTTGAGGTGATATTTTTTGCCGAGAGGCAGGGTCGTTGCTCTCAAAATTTATGTTTTTACCTTTCTGAAAATCATTGGCGAGACCTGATATTCGCATTCGTATTCGAGGGCGTGTTATTCGAATTCGCATACGCAAAACCGGCATTCGAGCTGTTATTCGCATTACCGCTGAACAGGACACCGCAAGAGCAACCAACCTTTATACATCCATTACTCCAAATAGTACCGTGTTCCCGATGCCCGCATCGTTACCCGTCGCGGGAATTTGTCCATTTCCCGAATCTTGGCGAGGACATATTTGATTTCCCGCGAATTGGTGAAGAACTTGCGTGCATCGCGGTCGTGATCGTCCCGATTCATCTTGATCTTGACGAGCGTCCGATTCTCTCCGAACTTCGTTTTCACTCCCTCGATGTAGTCGCAGACCCAAAAGGTGAGGTTTATCAACTTCTGCTGCGTCGTTTCGGGGCAGTTGAAATGCTTGTTGGTTTCATCGGCGGGGATTTTCAGGAAATCCAGCGAGCCGTCATCCTCCATCGGATTGTGGTTATTCTCCATTGTCGTAGCGTTTAATTATTGGCCGAGCGTGTTTTCTGTGGCGTTATGCGGGGATAAAGCAAAGGCGAGACCAGATAAACGCAACCGTATCCGAGGGCGCGTTAGACGAATTCGCATACGCAAAACCGGCAGACGAGCCGTAATGCGCAGCACCGCCGAACAGGACAACTTTCTTGCGCTCCTCCTTGTCCATCTTGGCGATCTCCTCCTTGGTGTAGAGCCAAAACCACGGGAAGTAGCGGTATTCGTCCTCGGTGAACTGCGGTGTCCAACCCTCGTTGAGAGCGGCGGTAATGATGCGGAGTTTGAGGTAGGCTACGAGATCGGAGCTAATATCCGAATCGTCTTCGAGGAACAGATGCCGTTTGTGGTATTCTTTTACGAGCGGATGGTGCTCGCCGAGTTCCTTGAATGCGTCATCAAAGGTCTTGATGCGCTCCATGATGTTTTTCGGGCGGAACATCTCCTTGCCGAAGAGATTTTCGAGCATCTTCTTGTTATCGGCATTGCCTTTCTTGTAGGCATCGAGCAGGTTGTTTTTCTCGATGTAAATATTGTTTCCGTTCATTTTCAGTATGTTTTTTAATTCGTCTTGCGTAAAACATTTCGCGCATTCCATGATGAAGTGCGACAGATGCGCTTTGTCGCACCAATATCCGAGGCGGTTGCAGTCTGCGATATTCCTGACATCACGGTAAATCGTGAGTTCGACGAATATCTGTCCCTCTTCCTCCTTGCGGGTCTTGTCCTGCTTTACTATCAGCATTGCATTCGATTTTTTAATCACTCATATCGACATGGTGTACATTCTTGCATTGATCGCAGATATATACCACATCGTTACACCGATACAGGTATTTGGAATTATCGAACTTCCGCCGGATATGCCCGGCTTCCCTACATTTTTTTAGTTCGGAAGCATTAAAATCGAGTTGCCATCCGAGGTCAGTATATCCCTTTGGCAAGACGAATTTGTTTCCGTTAGGGTTTGGTATTTTTTTCATTCTCAATTTTCTTTAATCGTGGAATAATCCTTTTTGTCAGTCTTACGGCATTGATGAGCCGCGTATTTCCGCTGTCTATCTGCACGTTTTCGAGTATCTGCGGCAGGTAGCGGATCAGCGTTGAAACTATATCGTTCGGCACGGGTCGCATATCAGTAGGGCATTTTATCGAGATTGACCTCCAATCCTGCACGGGCGATATATGCCGGTTTTCCGGCGATTTGCCGAACTTCTTCGGCGAATCCTTTGGCATTGCTGTTGCCGTCGGAGAGATGCAGTAAAATCACCTCATTTGCCGCCGATAGGTCGGTCGTCCGCAAAATCTCTTTCGTCGTCTGCAATTCCATGTGCGAACCCAGCAGCCGTCCCCGCATGGCGGGAGGCATCCGCCCACTGTCGATATTGCGCTGCAAGATTGCATCGGAGTAGTTCGCCTCGATCATGATGTGATTCAGGTTCGGCAGCCGGTATTCCAGCATCATCGTATCGGTGATGAAAAGCAGGCGTCCCATCTCCTGATGCTCGATGACGAACCCGACGCACGGCACATCGTGGACGACCGGCAGTACGAAGACCTTGAAGCCTCCCACTTTGTAGCCGTGCATCGGTTCGATTATCTTGCAGAATACGCGATTTCTCGGATTGGCGGCGTCGAATACATCGGCGAGAGCCAGTACGCGGATGCCGCAGGTGAGAAAGTCGTTCAACGACCTTGCATGATCTTCGTGTCGGTGAGATACGAGGCATCCTACCACCTTGCCGAGCTGCCAGCCGAGACCCTTTTTGATGTCGCGCATCGGTATTCCCGCCTCGACGATCAAAGTTTCATCGGCCGCTTCGAGGATGTAGCAGTTGCCCCGTGATGAACTCCCCAAACATTTCAAGATCATACTCTCGTGCCGTCAGATCAGTATTCAGGTGCAGGAGCGGGTGCGGCCTGCTCCGATCCGGTTTCCTTGACTTCCCCCGTTTCCGTATCGACCTCCTCGTATTCCGTTGCCGAGAGATCGACCGTCTGCGCTGCGGCATTATCGAGCGTGTCGTTGCGGTTCGACATGGCCTCATCCTCGACATCGTGAGCCATCGCGTTCTGCATCTCGACGGAGAGATAGCCGTATTTCGACAGCAGGCGGCGAATCACCGTTTTCAGAGCCATGTCGTTGAAGTTGCCCTCCCATCCGACTTTCTTGCCGATGATGCCGTCGTTGGCTTTGGCGATGAGCTGCGCGACGGTCGTTTCTTTCTTCACGGAGGGAGAATACCGCTTGGCGTAGGCGGCCATATCCTCGACGGTTACATAGAGCGTCTTGGAAAAGCCGTTGAGCAGCTCGAAATAGCAGAAGTAGCCGATGATCTTGTCGGAGGTCTTTTCGCCGTCGAAAGCGATCTCTCCCGTGAGCTTGTTCACCTTGAGGACTTCGCCCTCATAGACTACATCGGCATTGATCGTCCGGTACTGCCCCGTTCGCATGGCGAGCTGGATATAGCCCTTGTAGCCGGGGATGAACGTCGGCGTCGGAACTTTGATCCATTCCTCGCGTCCGGTCTGCTCGTTGGTTACTTTTACCGAGTTGTTGTAAACCACGATGTAGGCGAAACCGAGGGCCTTGTTCAGAGGTAGGCGGAGGGTTGCCGCGCGGAGTGCTTCGATGATGATTGCCGAGGGCTTGCAGGTCTGCAAGGATTTGTCGCCCGTATAGAGGTCGATGAGCGATGCGACGAACGTATCCTTGTGCTCGCCGAGGGCGTTCTTGAACTGCTCCTGTATTGACGGAGCATTGATTGTTGCTTTGAGCAGATCGACGGGGCGATCCTGCTTTGCGATTGCTTGATTCATTGTAAGGTTGATTTTGAATGTTAATTTTCTGCGAGTTTTTTAAGAGCGGCGAGTTTTGCACTGAGAGACACGACTTCTGCCATGTTGGGCCGTTCGATGAATGCGGCCATGCTTTCGATTAGCCTTTTGCCGCTTCCCATGATCGCTATACATTGGGCCGTCATGTCGCTGTCTTGCGGCTTCTCGTTTACGAGGAGGATGCAAGACCTCTCATTGCCCCCCCCCTCCTGCATCAGCGTTTCGATCTCTTTTACCATCTCCTCCACGCGGAGGATAAATGCGCTTTTCTGTTCTTCGGTTTTCATAATTGCGTTGAATTTTAAGTGAATGATTATTAGTCGAAAAGGCTCTTCGGTTGAGCCGGATTTCCGTTGTGCTTGATGACGAGCTTGTCGTCGAGCGATACGAACAGGCGGATAACCTGCGATTGTGTCGGATGCAGGGTATTGACGCTTTCCGAACCATCGGCGAAAATCGGGGCGGAAATGCCCTCGAAACGGCATATCGCGTTGATGATGTCGATACCCGCGTTGAATTGCCCTGCGGTATTGGCATCGGAGAACGGCACGCCGTTCACCATTGCTTCGCACGTTTCCACTTCACCTCCGTTGATCTGTGTCTCGAAGAGGCGGAACTTCACGAAGTCGAACAGCCCGTTGATCTTGCTTTCGATGGCCTCCGTGCGGGCTTTCGAGAAAGCTGCCATCGTGAACTCGATACCCTCCAACTGCGCGAGTTCTTCCGACTGCATCCGGAGAGACTTTTCGAGTTCGGCGATGCGCTGGTTATTCTTCTCGATCTGTTCGCGCTTCATCAGCCGCGATTTGAGCGCGTCGATTCCGACGGTAAGAGAATCGCGTCCCTCGCGTAAAAAATCATCCTCTGTGGCGGCTATGGGCTGCGAAACTTCCTTTTCGAGTTCTGCGATCTGTTCTCCGAGTGCTATATACTCGGTGTTGGCCGCGATGGTCGGGGTGGCGTCGGGTTCGATGAGTTTTGCCGT
Organism: Alistipes finegoldii DSM 17242; assembly: GCF_000265365.1. NCBI lineage: Bacteria > Pseudomonadati > Bacteroidota > Bacteroidia > Bacteroidales > Rikenellaceae > Alistipes > Alistipes finegoldii. The sequence continues at coordinate 601,208 of NC_018011.1, read as the reverse complement.
GAGGATGCCGCTCATTTCGATTTCGGAGATGATAGATACCTGCTCGGCGATCTTTTCCTCGATTTCGCTGATATATTGATTCACCTCCTCCATGCGGAGTTTGTTCTCCTTGCCGCGACGATTGTTCTCTTCGAGGTCGGCGGCATTCCGGCGATTGAAGTTCTCGGTAATCTCCTGCTGGCGGCTCTCGATCTCCTCGATCTCGAAACGGCGCTTGCAGGTCGGGCAAATAAACTCGTTCTCATCGAATACGAGCTTGCGGGCATTGATTGATTGCCATTGCTTGATAAGCTCGGCGCGGCGATCGGTGCATACCTCTACCTCTCGGCGGGCATTGGCGAGGTCGCGCTCGGCGGCGGCTTTGTCGCGCTTCGCCCGCTCCAAATCCTCGGCAGCGGCCCGCTGCTTGGCCTTGTCGGAACGGTAGAGGGCCTGTACTTCGTCCTTGATTTTGAGTTCGAGGGCCAGCCGTTCGTTTTTCAGGTCGCTGATTTTGCGCACCGTTGCAAGCCGTTCCTCATTCGCGGCGGCATAGGCTTTCGATGCGTCGTTAATCTGTTCCTCGACCTTTGCGAGTGCCTCTTGTTTTTGGCGGAGTTCTTCTTCGAGGGCCGCCCAATCCTCCGCCTCCGGCACATCGCGGCGGCGTTCGTCGATACGTTCGGGGATGGCCTCGATTTCGGTTTTCAGACGGCGTTTTTTCGCGGCGATCTCTTTCTTGTATTCCTCCATCGTCTTACCCGTGAGCGAGGCAAGGAGGGCCGCAAAATCGGCATTTCCGGCGGCTATCTCCTCGTCGGTGATACCTCCGGCCATACGGAAGAGCATCGACCGCTGCGTATCTACCGACTGCGATGTGAAGTAGAGGGGATTGGTGATGAACTTGAATACCTGTTCGGGACAGATGGCGGCGATCTTCTCGTTCCACTCCTTGACCGAGCAGGGTACGTTGTTGTAGAGGCGTTCCTCTTCATGTCCGACGAACTCCTCGACCGCCGAGCCGCGTTTCTTCGTCCATTTTTCATTGAACCGACGGCAGAGGGTTACGACCTCGCCATCGACCAGCAGGACGGCCGATACCTCGTGCGGGAGTTTCGGGATGATGTTTCCGGCCTCGTCGTAGGTCTTGATGCCGAACTGTTTTCTGTCCTCGCTGTTCTTGCCGAACAGGAGCCATGTGAACCCGTCGAAGATCGAAGTTTTGCCGATGCCGTTGCGCCCGTAAATCTCCGTGAGCGCGGGGTCGAACTCGACCGTCAGATTACGCAGTCCCTTGAAATTGAGGAGCCTGATTTCTTTAATGATTACCGTTTTCATTTGCGTTGAATTGAATGTTTACTGAATACTCTCGATGTAATATTGAGCGACCCTTTTCCCCGTCGTCGTCTCAACCCTCGTCGCTTTGAATTTGATTTCGGGATGGCTTTTCCGCAGGTCGCTGATGCGCGATGCGAGCCTCATGCACCCGAAGAGCCGCAATGCTTCGAGGCTCGTGATCCGGCTGCCGTTCAGCAAGTAGGCGAGTATGCGCTTGCATTGGCTTTCGGATTCCTGAATATTAGGGTTGTCGTTCATATCTCTGCTATTTATGCGTTACGGCGTAGGTCGTGCCCCTGCTGCGGATTTCATCGTCGGTCGGGACGCGGGATTGAAGCTGCCATGCTTCGATCTCCTTTTTCCTGAAATAGATTTTGTTGCCCTGCTTGTAGTGCGGAATCTTCTTTGCACTCGTCAAATGCCGCACGCGGCTTTCGGATATGCCGAGCAACAGGGCGATCTCCGAGGTATTGAGCACCTCTTTCGAACCGAGAAGTAGAAGCCGCTCGATACGTTCCAATCTTTCCTCTACTCCCATGTGTCGTCCTCCTCCTGCATCGTTTTCGACATTTCGGGAATCAGCCCGCGAGCGTCCCAATAGTCGCACATCCGAAAGATGAGATACCAAGCCCCGAATCCGATGATCTTCGGGATTATCAGGGCGAGCAGCCATGCTCCGAGCGGTTGGTCGTCTATGGGGACGGAGAATGTCCCGATAACGGCGATCATACCGACGACCATCAGAACGTAGTATCGCCAATTCAGCAGAGCTTTCATATTTCATTGGATTGCACCTCCGATTTTGGGAAGAGGCCGTTTATATTCAGGTTGTAGCGACGGGCTATGATACTCTGCGTCAGCTCGTCGGGGACTTGCCGACCGCAGAGCCACATCTTGACCGTATTCTCGGAACGATGCGTGAGCGCAGCGATCTCGGCGATGAAATTCTGCGCGGGCGTCGGCTTCTTTTTCTGCTCCGCATAGAGGTCGAAAAATGATTTTTTCTCTGTTCTGCTCATATTTCGTCGATAATTATTCACTTGTTAGGTACTATTTTTATATATTTGCACCCGACGGATTTTATTGATGCGTCAATATCTTCCCGTATTGCAAGGGCAAAGATAAATACTTTTGTTTGGATAACCAACATATTTCTTTGTTTTCTGCAAAGAAAAATATTTGGCATAGATTGGGATTTGCGTTTGAATAAGAATAACATTGTGATATACAAACATATATGACAGGACAGAAGATAAAGGACATACTTCGCTCGGAGGGCATCACAATTGCGGATGTTGCGCGGATGCTCGGACATAATGGGGATCAACGTCTGCATAGTGCCCTGAAATCCGAGGATGTCAAAAGTGGGTTGATCGAGGATATTGCCCGTGTTACCAACAAAAGTGTTTGTTATTTCTATGAGGGTAGCGGGAATACGGTAGCGACGGATCACGGTATCGCGGTATCGGGTGATTCGAATCAGATCAATGCGCTGTCGGAGAAATTCATCGCCCTGCTCGAAAAAAAGGACGAGCAGATGGATCGGCTCATCGGGATTATAGAAAAGAATAATAAATAGAGGTCGGATATATGAAAACAGAAGAGATAAAGGAGTTGTTCGAGCAGTTCGAATCTATCGCCAATGAGTATGAGGGGATCGAATGTTGGAGTGCGCGAGAACTTTGCGGGCTTCTCGGCTATTCGAAGTGGGAAAAATTCTACAATGTAATCGAAAAGGCGCGGGATGCGTGTGTAAACGCAGGAGAGCATGTCGAGGATCATTTTCCCCGCGTCGGGAAAATGATCGAACTTGCCAAAGGTGCGCAGCGCGAGATTGATGATTATATGCTGACCCGCTATGCCTGCTACCTGATTGCGCAGAACGGCGATCCCCGCAAGCCGCAGATCGCATTTGCACAAAACTATTTCGCTGTGCAGACCCGTAGAGCGGAGTTGGTGCAGCAGAGAATCCTCGATTACGAACGGGTGCAGGCTCGCGCGAAGCTGGCAGAAACCGAAAAACGACTGTCAGGCGTCCTGTATGAGCGCGGCGTCGATAGCCGGGGTTTTGCGATTATCCGGTCGAAAGGGGATAGGGCTTTGTTCCATCTTGATACAGCATTGGTAAAGCGCAAACTCGGTGCACCCGATTCCCGTCCGCTGGCCGACTTTCTGCCGACGATCGGTATCAAAGCGAAAGATTTTGCCGCCGAAATGACCTCTGTAAATGCCGAGCAGAAGAATTTGCACGGACAGATGGCGATAGAAAAGGAGCATGTCGATAACAACGTCGCCGTCCGCAATATGCTTTTGAGCCGGGGTATCGTCCCCGAACAGCTCCCTGCGGGCGAAGATGTGAAGAAAGTCGAACGACGGCTTAAATCGGAGGAAAAGACGCTAATCAAGGGGAAGAAGAAATGAGCCGCAGACGGGTTTACAGCGACAATACGTTGGCTATTATGGAGCGGTTTTTCACGGCGTTCGACATTGCCGTACAGAATCGGCTGATAAAGAGTATCGCCGAATATTGCCGGGATAATTCGATAGCTCCGCCTCATTTCTATACGCAGCGTAAAGACCGCAATCGTGGCTATTTCGAGGTCGGATGGCTCGTTCCGCTGGTTCGGGATTGCGGCATATCCGCGACATGGCTCCTGACCGGACGGGGCATGATGTTCCAGCAATAGAAAAAGGCATCGAAACCGATGCCTTTCTTCGTTAGAATATGTCGGGTATCTTGGCGACCGCTGCCTGCTTGTTCTTGTCGAGCACCTTTGCGTAAATCTGCGTGGTCGATAGCTCCCGATGTCCGAGTAGCTTGCTGACCGTATAAATATCGGTTCCGAGGTCGAGCATCATCACCGCGAACGTGTGGCGGCCGCAATGGAAGGTTATATCCTTATGGATTCCGGCCCGCAATACCCACCTTTTGATCGTTTCGTTGGTGCAACTCGGAGAGTGGATGTTGGGGAAGATATGCTCGGCGTCCTTGCCGCGCTCGCCCATGAGTTCGGCGGCCTGCGGCGGGATGTCGAGATATTCCTGTCCGCTGGTCTTCTTCTGTTTGAAGATAATCCGAGTGAACTCTCCCTGCTGATGCACATCGCCCCATGTCAGACGGATCACGTCGGAGCGGCGCAGTCCCGTCAGGCAGGAGAACAGGAACGCCCGCTTGATGGCCGGATATTCGCATTCTGTTTGAGCGAGCCGCTGCACCTCTTCGATGGTCAGGTACATGCGTGTTCCCTCTTCGGCCTTGAAACCCTCGACGCCCCTCATGGGGTTGATAGGTATGATGCGATCCTCGTATGCTTGATTCAGGCAGGCCCGCAGTTTATTGAAGTAGCTGACCCGTGAATTGCGAGACAGCGGATGATCCTTGATGCGATCCCGCTCGTCGCAGCTCCACGCGCACGCATCTTTCTCTAAATAGTCCCGAAATCCCTGCACCCATTCCTGCGTGATCTGCGAGAACCTGATCCGCTCGTTCGGCTCGTATTTTTGGAGGTGTTTCAGGCATGATTTCCAATTCCCCCAATTTCCGGTACTCTCCGCTCCGAGCCGCCGGGCGCACATCGCACGGTAGTAGTCGAAGAAGAGGGTGTCGGAGGCGTATGCCGACTTGAAGCCATGCTCGCCGTTCTGCACCTCGACGATGCGCCGTGCCTTGATCGAGTTGGCGAGTTGGAGGGTTTGCCGGTTCGCCTCCCTGTCGGCTTTTGTCTTTTCGGGAATGAGGTACAGTTTCAGAAATTCGTATTCCCGCTTTCCGTTCAGGTAGATGTCGAGGTAGAGGCTGACGTTCCCGTTCGTCAGCTTCTTGCGCCTGATCCGGATCGGTTCTTTGATCTCCGCCATATCCTTTTGCGTTGAATGATTTTTGTTACTTCTGTTACTCATTTTGGCCGAGTAACAGAATAGCAACACAAAAGTAACAAATTATTTGCATCCGTACAGCAAAGAGATGAGAAAATTTTGTTTGGCAGATAAAACTGTAAATAGCTTTGTTATTGCTGTTTATATGCCGATGATGTGCTGGCGAAATGGCGTTTTGGTTAATTGGAAAAATGACGACCTATTTTCCGATGCAGAACTTCGAGAATATGGTTTTGAGGACCTCTTCCGGGACGATGTCCTGCCCGGTGACGCCGCTCAGATGGCGGATGACCTGACGGATCTCTTCGCTCAGCAGGTCGGTCGGAAGGTTGTCGCGCAGACCGTCGAGGGCGGCGCTCAGGGCTTCGGACGCCGACGTCAGGGCTTCGTAATGGCGGCTGTTGGAGATGACCGTGCCGCCGTGGTAGAGCGCTTCCGTATCGACCGCGTCGCGCAGGATCCGGCGCAGGTCGTCGATGCCGTCGCCGTTGCGTGCCGAGATGCCGACGGCGCCTTCGGGAAGTGCGAGACCGGGTGTTTTGTCGATTTTGTTGTATACCGTCAGCAGCGTTTGGTCGGGACGGAGCGGAAAGTCCGGGCTTTGGGTGTCGGCGGCCGAATCGGCGCTCGGAACCGCAGGGGCGGATTTCCGGCCCGTTTGTCCGGATGAAGGGCTTCCGCCGGATACGGGTACGGCGGGCTGCGATGCGTCGATCAGGCGGATGATGATCTGCGCCCGTTCGATGCTTGACATGGTGCGGGCGATTCCCATTTGTTCGAGGGTGTCGTTCGTGCTGCGGATGCCGGCCGTGTCGAGGAACCGGAAAACGATCCCGTCGATGTTGGCGCGCTCTTCGATGATGTCGCGCGTCGTGCCGGCGATGTCCGAGACCATGGCCCGTTCTTCGTTGAGCAGGCGGTTGAGCAAGGTGCTTTTTCCGACGTTTGGCGCTCCGACGATGGCTACGGCGACTCCCTCCTTGATGGCGTTGCCGAGCGAAAACGAGCTACGCAGGGCGTCGATCCGCTCCTTGATCTGCCGCATGGTGTCACGCAGCTGGGTGCGGTCGGCGAATTCGACCTCCTCTTCCGAGAAGTCGAGTTCGAGTTCCAGCAGCGAGGTGAGGTGCAGCAGTTTTTCGCGCAGGGTGTCGAACGCTGCGGAATAACCCCCGCGCATCTGGTTGGCGGCGAGCGCGTGCGACGCCCGCGAGGACGAGGCGATGATGTCGGCCACGGCTTCGGCCTGCGAGAGGTCGAGTTTGCCCGCAAGATAGGCCCGGATGGTGAATTCGCCCGGTTGGGCCATGCGTGCGCCGGCGGCGGTCAGCAGGCGCAGCGTTTCGGTGACGATGTACTGCGAACCGTGGCACGAGATTTCGGCGGCGTCTTCGCCCGTATAGGAACGGGGCGCCCGGAATACCGTGACCAGCACGTCGTCGAGCGTTCGCCCGTCGGCCATGATATGGCCGTAATGAACCGTATAGCCCCCGGCATCGGCCAGCGGCGCGCTTCCCCGGAAAATGCGGTCGCAGATCGTCAGCGCGTTGCCGCCGCTTACGCGGATGACGGCGAGCGCCCCTCCTGCGGCGGTGGCCGGAGCTGCAATGGTATCGTGGTCGCAGATCATCTTACCTTCCTTCGATGCGGAGCCGTTGTCCGATGCGGAGTTTGTGGGCGCTCTTGATGTTGTTCCAGCGCATGAGCTGCGCCGTGGTCACCCGGTAGCGGCGGGCGATGGCGCCCAGCGTGTCGCCCTTCTTGACGGTATAGACTGTTCCGGAACGTTCCTGACGCTTTTTGTCGAGGTTCGCCGGGTTGATGTATTCCTTGAGGTACAGCGAGTCTTTGGCCAGAATAGCAGGCTCGTTGGCGACGTACTGCGTCAGGCTGCGCTGCGGAAGCACCAGCGTATAGGGTTTGGTCGTGGCCGGGATGATGTCGAGTTTGTACTGCGGGTTGAGCTGGCGCAGGGTTTCGATCGGCACGTCGATTGTCGAGGCGATCTGCTGGAGGTGCATGATCCGGTCGATGCGGACGGTGTCGGTGGCCAGCGGAATCGGGGCTTCGGTGAGTTCGATGCCGTGCTGGCGGTGGTAGGCGTAGGCATACGACGCACCGATGAAGGCGGGGACGTAGCCGCGCGTTTCGCGGGGCAGGTAGTCGTAGATGTCCCAGAAGGTGCGGCTCTTCTCGCCTGCGCGGGCCAGCGCCTTATTGACGTTGCCCGGACCGCAGTTGTAGGCGGCGATGGCCAGCGACCAGTCTTTGTAGATGGCGTAAAGGTCTTTGAGGTAACGGCAGGCGGCCTGCGTCGAACGGACCGGGTCGCGGCGTTCGTCGACCAGCGAATTGACCTCAAGTCCGTAGCTTTTGCCCGTCGAGGGCATGAACTGCCACAGTCCTACGGCGCCCATGGGCGATACGGCCGTGACGGAGAGCGCCGATTCGATGATCGGCAGGGCCCGCAGCTCGATGGGAAGCCCCTCTTTGAGCAGCTCGTCCTCGATCAGCGGGAAATAGTACTGCGACATGCCCAGAATCCGGCTGATCGTGCCGTAGCGGGAGTCGGTGTAACGGTTGATGTAGCCCCGGACGATGCTGTTGTAGGGGAGCTGGATGGGCGATGCGAGGTCGCGCAGACGCCGGGTATAGACCGAGTCGGGAACAGCGCCGGTCTGTGTGCTGTCCACCAGAATATAGTTGTCGAAGAACTCCCTGAACGAGTCGCAGCACTGCCTTTCGCGCCATACGGCGACCAGCGAATCGGCCTGCGCGGCCGTCAGTCCCAGCGTCATGTCGTTATCCGGGAGCGGTGCGGGTGCCGGCGCGGCAGGTTCGGTTTTGCGCTCGGTGTGTGCGGGCTTTGCGGCCGGAGGAGCGGGGGCCGGTGCGGGTTCGGCGACGGCTTCGGTCCGGGCTTTTTTCTTCTCTTTCTTGCGGGGTTTGCGGTCGAGGCCCGATGCGGGCGCAGCGACGGCCATCAGCAGCACTATGGTCAGGAGGATTCTCATCGGTTAGAATTTGAAACTCAGGTTGAACCCGAATACCGCACGGTTGCCGCCGGCGGAGGGAACGTATGTATAATCGACCAGCGGTTCGAGATTCATCGACAGGTCGTCGGAGACGTCGTAGTCTTTCAGGTGGGCGTCCACATGGGCGTCCACGATCTGAAGGACGTACAGTCCGGCCGAGATGATGATGCAGAGGTCGCGGTTGCGGCGGTAGTTGTTGCGCAGGTTGCGGATGAAGTCCGCCGAGTAGCGGCCGTGGAATTCGTCGGTCGGGCCGTCGGGGTAGGCGTCCGGATTCTTTTCGTAGTCGCTCAGCAGCCGGTATGCCTTTTTGAAACGCTGGTAGCCGCGGTTGTTCCAGTCGATACAGTAGATCATCGCGGCGAAACCGCCCACGACGAAGGGGACTTTCCAATAGCTTTTGTTGTAAATCTGTCCCGCGCCGGGGAAGATGCAGGCCAGCGTGGTGGCTTTCTTGACGTCCGATACCTCGTTGGTCGAGTAGTTCACGGCGGCGTCGCCGATGAAGTAGATGTACGAGGCCACCGTAAGGCCCAGATAGACCTGCCGGCGGGTGTTGCTGCGGATCATCCTGCTTTGCAGCGCGTCCAGTTCGGGCGTGCGCGAGAGGTTTTTGTTCGTGTAGGCTTCGTATTCGCGCTTGAGGGGCTTGTAGGTCTTGTTTTCGTGGAGATAGAGGGCCAGACCCGCGCCCAAGGTGCCGTAGAGAACGGGCAGTTTCCAGTATTGTTTGTTGTAAATCTGTCCGTAACCGGGCAGTACGGTCGAGATCCAGCACACTTTCGAGAGCGACATCGAATCGCTCATCAGCCAGCCGCGTTTATGCTTGGTGGTGTCCGATTCGATCTTTATGCCGGCCATTTTGAGCCGGTAGAGCGAGTCGGCTTTGCTTATGTCGTCGGTGCGCAGCTCCGCGACGGCGGCCGAGTCGGCCGCGAAGAGTCCCGTCATCAGCGAATCCAGTTCGCGGACCAGCGAGAGGTCGGCCAGCGAGTCGGTTTTCGAGGCGAGCGAATCCCGCTGCACGAGCATGCCCCCGCGCACGATGGTGCGCGCCCCGCGGTGGAGCTGCGCTTGGGCGGGAAGCCACAACGTGAGTGCCGCGAGTATCGGCAGCAGGTGTCTGAACCGGATTCTTACCATATTTTATTTGAGGCGGCCGGAGAACCGTTCGATGAATTGTTCGATGTCCTTGTCGTCGTCGAAGCCGATGACGATCCGTCCGCCGCCGTTTTTCGAGCGTTTGATGCTGATTTCCTGCGAGAAGAACTTTTCGAGCTGTTCCACCAGCCGCGAATAGCTTTCGGGATACTCTTCGTCCTCCATGTTTTGTGCCGCTTCGGCGGGCTGCTCGGTGAGCGTGCGCACCAGCTCCTCGGCCTGACGGACCGAAAGGCTCTTCTTGAGGATCTTCTTCAGCGTGCGGAGCTGCAGCTCCTGCGGGGCGCCGGCGATGGCCTTGGCGTGTCCCATCGAAATCAGCCCCTCCTTGAGGGCCAGCTGCACCTCGTCGGGCAGTTTCAAGAGACGCATGTAGTTCGAGACGGTCGAACGTTTCTTGCCGACCTTTTCGGAGAGCGCGTCCTGCGTGAGGTTGCACTCCTCGATCAGACGCTGCATGCCCAGCGCGATTTCGATCGCGTTGAGGTCCTGCCGCTGGATATTCTCCACGAGGGCCATGGCGTGCAGGTTTTCGTCGTCCACCTCGCGGACATAGGCCGGAAGGCTCTTCAGGTCGGCGCGCTGCGCCGCCCGCCAGCGGCGTTCGCCGCTGATGATGATATATTTGCCGTCGCCCGATTTCTTGACCGTAATGGGCTGGATGATGCCCAGCTGGCGGATCGAGTCGGCCAGCTCGTCGAGGGCCTCTTCGTCGAATTGCGTACGCGGCTGCGTGGGGTTGGGAATGATTTCCGCAATGTCGATTTCGGTCATCTGGCTCATCGGCTTGAGCTTGGCGTCTACGGCGTCGGTGCCGAATATGGCGTCGAGTCCGCGCCCTAATCCCTTCGGTTGTTTCATAGCTGCGTTCTGTTATTTGCTTCGTTTACGGTTGCGTTTGAGGAACTCCCGCGCCAAGGTGAGGTAGTTCTCCGAACCCACGGCCCCGGCATCGTACAGCATGACGGGCTTTCCGTGCGAGGGGGCTTCTCCCAAACGGATATTGCGCTGAATTATTGTGTCGTAGGCCAGCTGACCGAAATGTTCGCGCACCTCGTTCACGACTTGGTTGTTGAGCCTGTTGCGCATATACATCGTCAGCAGGAAGCCCTCGATGTCCAGTGCGGGGTTCAGGCCGCTTTTGACCTTGCGGATGGTGTTGAGCAGTTTCGAAAGCCCTTCGAGGGCGAGGTACTCGCACTGCACGGGAATAAGCACCGTGTCGGCGGCCGTGAGGATATTGACGGTCGTATAGCCCAGCGAGGGGGAGCAGTCGATGAAGATGTAGTCGAAGCGGTCGCGGACGGAGTCTACGATGCGTTTCATCACGTGGTGCGCATCCTCCATTTTCGGCAGTTCGGTGTCGGCGGCCACCAGATCGATCGACGAGGGCAGCACCCATAGATTCTTCACGTCGGGGCTTTGGAGGAGCACCTCTTCGGGCTTTTTGAGTCCTGCGATACATTCGTAGACGCCCTCCAGATTGATGTCGAAGCCCAAGCCGGAGGTGGCGTTGGCCTGCGGATCGGCGTCGAGCAGCAGCACCTTCTTGCCCAGCAGGGCCAGCGAGGCCGCCAAGTTGATGGCCGTCGTGGTCTTGCCCACGCCGCCTTTCTGATTCGCTAATGCGATAACCTTTGCCATGTTTCGATCGGGTTTATAATCGGGCAAATTTAATGATTTTAAATGGAAATCCATAACCGTAACCGAAAATTGCTTATCTTTGAACTCGGAACGGATTGATAGTTACACGCTATATGACAGAAAAAAAAACAGAGGCTCCCGTGCAGGAGCCGGCGCCGGCTCCTGAGGCCGTCGGTAAAATCTGGAAACTGCAGGGGAAATTTCCCGCACTGGCCGATTATCTGGTCTTTTTCGGCATTTTCCTGCTGGCGCAGGTCGTGGGCGCCGTAACGGCGCTGCTGGTGGGTTGCAAGTGGCCCGATCAGGCGCTGCTGGCGAGCGCCGACGAAACGGTGAGCACCGCCGAACAGGTGCTCGTAGGGCATTTCAACGCCGTATCCTATTTTGTCGCCATGACCCTTACGCTCGTGGGATTTCTCTTTTACCGCAGCCGGCGCCGGGGTCCGAAAATCATCGCGCATTTCTCCTCCCGCGGACTGAATCCCGTCCTGCTGCTCTGGGGCGTGGTTTTCATGCTCGCCACGTCGGTGGTGCTCGAACCGCTGCTGAGCCTGCTGCCCGAAGTGCCCAACGCCTACGGACGCGGCGCGTGGGCGATCGTTACGGTCGTGGTGATGGCGCCGCTGTTCGAAGAGGTGATTTTCCGCGGCGTGCTGCTCGAATCGACGCGCGCAAAATACGGCGTGATGGCCGCATGGCTGGTTTCATCGGCCGTATTCGGCATCGTGCACGTGCATCCGACCGTCGCGGTGAACGCCTTCGCCATCGGTCTGGTGCTCGGATTCGTCTACATGCGGACCGACTCGCTCTGGTCTACGATCATACTCCATGCCGTCAATAACGGAATCGCCTATCTGGCGCTGGTCACCGGGCACGGCAACGCCATGCTGATCGACTTGGTCGGCAGCAGGACGCTCTATGTGCTGATTTATATCGGTGCGCTGGCTGTCTTCGCCGTTTCGGGTTACATGATGCTCCTCGCGCTGCGGCGCCTGAAAGCCGAGGATAAAAATCGGGCGGCGGCGTAATAATCTGGGCCGGGGCTGCGTTAGTTACGAGTAAAAACTGTATCTTTGTCCTCCGGATTATGAATTTGCGAGCGAAAATAGCAGTCGTGGCGGCTTCGGTTTTTCTGGCGGGCTGCCGGGAGATGCCGGGCTATTTCGCCAGCGATACCACGCTGGCGCGCGCCGGCGGCAAGCAGCTGCAGCTGCGCGATGTGGAGTCGGTGGTTCCCAAGGGAGTCACGGGCGAAGACAGCGCGGCGTTCATGAAGGTATACGTGGACCGGTGGGTGCGCAAGCAGCTCAAGCTCAAGGAGGCCGAGACGCTGTTTTCGGCTTCGGGCGACGATATCGACAAGATGGTCGAGGAGTACCGTCAGGCGCTGCTGATCCGCAAGCTGAACCAGCTGTATGTGGACCGGAGCATCGACACGACGTTCACCGACGACGAGATTACGGCCTATTACAATGCGCACAAGGCCGATTTCCGGTTGGACCGTACATTGGTCAAGGGGCGGATCGTGCAGTTCGGCGAAGGCTATCGTCAGGCCCGGAAGCTGAAGGAGCTGATGGGGGCCAAATCCGCCGCCCAGCAGCAGGATTTCCGGGATATCTGCGAGAAAAACGACTTCACGGTGACCGATTTCCGGGAACAGTGGGTCGATTTTCCGGAGTTTCTGAGTTTCCTGCCGACCCTCAGGTCGCAGAATTACGATTCGGTGCTGTCGTCGAACGCCGTGCAGGCGATGCGAGACAGCCATTCGTACTATTATTTCCAGATCGACGCCGTGCGGCGCGAGGGCGAGCCTATTCCCCTCGAACGCCTGCGGAGTACGATCCGCCGCATCCTCTTCAACCAGCGGCAGGGCGAGATCATCCGCAGCCACGAGGAGGAGCTGTACAACCGCGCCGTGGAGAACGGGGAGGCGAAGATTTTTGAAAATACAAACGATAAAGTATAACGCAATGTTGAAAAAAGGTATAATGGCGGCGGCTCTCGCCGTGCTCGCTGCGGGGGCCTTCGCCCAGAAACAGCAGGTGATGCTCGACAAGGTGGTCGCCGTCGTGGGTTCTTCCTCGATTCTCTATTCCGAGGTGGCGGATCACGCGCGCCAGCTCACGGCGCAGCGCCGCGCGGAGGGGTACACCTCCGACCGCGATCCGATGAACGAGGCGCTCGAAGCGCTGATGACCCAGAAACTGCTCTTCAATCAGGCGCAGATCGACTCGGTGAAGATCAATGCCGGCGACATCGCTTCGCACGTCGAGGAGCAGGTGCAGAACATGATCGAGGCCGAGGGATCGATTCCCCGGCTCGAAGCCAAGCACCACATGGCCATTTTCAACATCCGCGAGAACATGCGTCAGCGCTACGAGGAGCAGTCCTACGCCAGCTCCATGCAGAACGAGGTCGTGAGCAAGGTCGCGGTCATTCCGGGCGAGGTCGAGCGTTTCTACAAGTCGATCGACAAGGACAGCCTGCCGACCATCGCCGAGCAGTATGTCTATGCGCAGATCACCCGTTTCCCCAAGTCGATCACGCAGGCCAAGCAGCGTACGCGCGAGCGTCTGCTGGACATGCGCGAACGCGTCATCACGGGCAAGGCCAAGTTCGAGAATCTGGCCCGCATGTATTCGCAGGACCCCGGAACGATGATGCGCGGCGGCGAGATGGACCCTGCGCCGCTCGCCAGTCTCGACTCTTCGTTCGCCGCGGCGCTCGAAAACATGAAGCCCGGACAGATTTCGGAGGTCGTCGAATCGCAGTTCGGATTCCACATCATTCAGATGCTCGACAAGCGGGGGAGTCTCTACCATTTCCGCCATATCCTGCTGCGTCCGGTCTATACGATCGACGAGCTTACGGAGGGCACGCATTTTCTGGACAGCATCGCCAATCTGATCCGCAAGGATTCGATCACCTTCGAGAAGGCCGCGCTGCTCTATTCCGACGATGCGACGTCGAAGATGAACGGCGGTATCGTCTCGAACCACGACATTCTGGAGCGTTTCAGCGCTTTCGACGCCAAGCTGACCGTGACGAAGTTCCTGCGCGAGGATTTCGCCCACTTCAACGCGCTCAACGATTACAACGCGCTGGTGCGGCTGAAGCCCGGCGAGGTGTCGGAAGCTTTCCTGACCGAGGACATCATGGGCAACCAGCTGGCCAAGGTCGTCAAGCTGGTGGAGATCATTCCGACGCACGTGGCGTCGCTCAACGAGGACTACCTCCGGCTGGAGGAGATGGCGCTCAACGCCAAGCAGGAAAAGGTCTTCAAGGACTGGTTGTCGAAGAAGATCGACGCCATGTATGTCTATATCGATCCCGAATTCCGCGACGGAGCGTTCGAGAACAAACATTGGGTGAAGTAAAACCGTGCGCAGGCTCCTTTCCATAGCGGTCGTCGCATTGGCCGCCGGCAGTGTGATTTTCGCCCGCGGCGGGATGCAGGCGCCTGAGGCGGAGCAGCCGGCCGAGAAGAAACTCATCGACCTCAAGTCGGACAACATGGGTCCCGTGGCTCCGGGCGATTCGGTGATCTTTCTGGTGGGCAACTTCGCCGCGCAGCACAACGGCGCCGTCATTACGTGTGACAGCGCCGTCCGCTATTCGGACATGCGCATCGAATTCTTCGGCAATGTCCTGATCAACAAGAATACGACCTATATTTACGGCGACCGGGCCGAATACAACGGCGAGGTGAACGAAGCCCGCGTATTTTCGGATATCGTCAAGGTGGTCGACGAGGACGCCACGCTCTACACCTACGAGTTCCTTTTCAACACGAAGGAGAACGTCGGCGAATTCGGCGGGGGCGGCGTGCTTGTCAACCGTGACAGCCGGCTGGAGTCGGTGCGCGGTTACTACTACGCCAACAGCAAGGAGCTGGTCTGCGTCGACCGGGTCGAAATGCGCAACGACGAATACGAACTGAAGGGCGACTCGGTGGTCTACAACATGGCTACCGACAACGCCTTTTTCTTTAAACACACCAATATCTGGAACAAGGAGGGCGACTATCTGTATGCCGACCGCGGCGCTTACCGCAAAGCCGACTCGCTTTACAAGGTGACCAGCAACGGGTACGTGCTGACCGACAAGCAGGAGATGTGGAGCGACAGCATCGATTTCTACCGGGCCGAAGACCATATAATTTTATGGCGCGACATTCAGATCGACGATACCGAGCACAAGGTGCTCGCCTTCGGCGATTACGGCGAATACTGGAAGGAGCCTGGAAACGCATTTCTCACGCGCCGCCCGTCGATCGTGAGCTACGACCTCTCGCAGGGCGATTCGCTTTTCATGCGCGCCGATTCGATGTTCCTGTTTACGATCAACGAAAACGCCGAACGCCGGGCCGCGGAGGCTGCAGCTGCCGATTCGCTCGCCCGTTCGGCCGACTCGCTGGCGCTGCCGGGGGCCGATTCGCTGGCGCATGCTGCCGGAGGAGCCGACGTTCCGGCCGATTCGCTGGGGCGTCCCCGTTCCGGCCGCAGGCCGCAGGGCGTAGACGCCGCCGATTCGTTGGCAACCGCCGGTTCCGTACCAGATTCATTGGCGGCCGGCGGAGACGCGGATTCGCCGCATGTCGCGCCGTCGCCTCTCGACGCGCCGGACCGACCCGCTCCCGCCGATTCTCTGGGCGGCGCGGCGCCTGCCGATTCGCTGGCCAATGCTGCGGATACGCTGACCGTCGCCCAGCGCAAGGCGTTGCTGAAAGAGGCGGCGAAGAGAGCCAAGGCCGAGGAAAAGGCGGCCGCCGCCAAGGAGAAAAAGAAGAAGCTGGACGAGATAGCGGCCCGGCGCAAGGAGAAAATGACGGCCCGGCTGCTGGAGCAGAAGGAGCGCGAGGAAGCCCGGCTCACGGCGCGCCGCCTGAAGGCGGAATCGAAGCTCAAGGCCCGTCAGGCGCGTGCGACGCGCAAAGGACGGATGATTCAGATCGATTCGACGGCCCTGCGCGAACTTGATTCGCTGATCGTGCTCAACATGGCCGAGCAGGATTCGCTGCTGAACCTGCTGGTCGATTCGCTGCTGACCGACACGGCGGCGATGGCGGTTCCGGCCGATTCGATCGACTCGCTGGCTGCGCCCCGCGACAGCATATACCGTCTGCTGAAAGGGTTCCGGAACGTGAAGATCTACCGCTCGGATTTCCAGACCGTGTGCGATTCGATGACGGCGATCAGTACCGATTCGACGATCCACCTCTACATCGATCCCGTGTTGTGGAACGAGAACAACCAGATCACCTCCGACGTGATGGACATTTTCACCGAGAACCAGCAGCTCACGCGGGCCGAGTTCATCGGCAGTCCGATGATGGTCAGCCAGCTCGATACGACGCACTACAATCAGGTGGCGGGCAAGACCATGACGGCTTACTTCTTCAACAACCAGATTTACCGCAACGATGTGAACGGCAATGCCCAGACCATCTATTACATGCAGGACGGCGAACCCGTCGAGATCACGATGATGGGCGTCATCGAAAGCGGCGAAATATCGTTCTTTATCGAAGACAAGCAGGTGGTGCAGATCACCTACCGCGGCGATCCGGTCTATAATTTCTACCCGATGGACAAGATTCCGCCGACGCAGGATATCCGTCTCAAGGGATTCAAGTGGGAGGGGGCGCGGCGGCCTTCGCAGGCCGAGGTCTTCGACCGCCGGATACGTCCTTCGGAGCGCGAGCGGCGTTCGGAGATGAAACATCCCGATTTCCCCATCATGCAGCGCATCGACGAGCACAGGAAGCGTCTGATCGAACAGCGCCGCTGGACCGACCGCAACGATCAGGTCGATGCCGCGACAGTCGAGTGGATGCACTCCCTCGGCTACGAAGTGGGCCAGCCGCGCAAGACGGAGGCGCCCGCGGAATAGCGGCGCGGAGCCGGTTCGGTTCTGCCGGATCGTTCGGTTGGTTGCGGTTCTGCCCGATTGTTTGGCCCGATCGTTCAGCCGGGGCGTTTGACCGGCCCGCTTGACCCGATTGTTTGGCCGGGCCGACCGGGATGACCATAAAAACAACAGAATGCAAAGGTGAAAGGCGAATAACTTTTCACCTTTTGTGTTATTTTTGCAGCCGGTTACGGTTAATGTAGTTCCTCTATGAAAAAGAGTCTGATAGCCTTGGCGTTCGGAACGCTTGCGCTCGGAATGTCGGAGTTCGTGATGATGGGCATTCTGCCCGATATCGCCCGCAGTCTCGGCGTCTCGATTCCGGAGGCGGGGCACCTCATTTCCGCCTATGCGCTGGGCGTCTGCTTCGGCGCGCCGCTTATGGTGCTCGTCGCCCGGAAACGTCCGCTGAAACAGATACTGCTGGCGCTTACGGCGATGATCGCGGCGGGTAATCTCTGCGCTTCGCTGGCTCCCGATTACTGGTCGCTGCTGGGCTTGCGTTTCGTTTCGGGACTTCCCCACGGCGCATTCTTCGGTGTGGGGTCGATCGTCGCCGAGCGGGTCGCCGACGCCGGGAAGCGTACGGAAGCCGTGTCGATCATGATCGTCGGCATGACCGTCGCCAATCTGTTCGGCGTGCCGCTGGGAACCTATATCAGCAACGTCCTGACGTGGCGCGCCACGTTCGGAATCGTGGCCGTGTGGGGCGTCGTGGCGCTGCTGCTGGTGCGGTTGTGGGTGCCGCGCATGGAACCGCTGCCCGATACGGGGCTGAAAGGCCAGTTCCGTTTTCTGCGCAGTCTCGCGCCGTGGCTCGTGCTGTTGTCGGTGATGCTGGGCAACGGCGGCATTTTCTGCTGGTACAGTTACGTCAGCCCGCTGATGATTCACGCTTCGGGATTCACGGCGGACGACCTGACGCTGATCATCATGCTCGCCGGGTTCGGCATGTTCGCGGGCAATATCATCGGAGGCCATTTTTCCGATCGTTTTACGCCTGAGAAGGTCGTGCGTTTCACGCTGGCCACGGCCGCGGCGACGCTCCTCGCGATTTACTTCGGGGCGCACGTCCGTTACCTCTCCGTCGCCCTGATGGTGCTCTGCACGGGATGTCTGTTCTGTGTTTCGTCGCCCCAGCAGCTGCTTATTCTGGAGAATTCGCGCGGCGGCGAGATGCTGGGGGCGGCTTTGGTGCAGGTGGCATTCAATCTGGGCAATGCGCTGGGCGCCTACTGCGGCGGCCTGCCGATCGACCACGGGCTGGGGTATCGTTATACGGCTCTCGCGGGCATGGGATTCGTCCTGCTCGGTTTGCTGACCGTCGTGATTTATATACGTAAATATCCCCGCCATGAGATGCGATAACGGTTCGGAACTTTTTCCGGTGGTCGATCCCTCCGGCGTTGTCGTGGGATCGGCTACGCGCGGCGAATGCCACGGCGGGTCGATGCTGCTGCATCCGGTGGTGCACCTGCATCTGTTCAATTCCCGCGGCGAGCTTTACCTGCAAAAGCGGCCGGAGTGGAAAGACATTCAGCCCGGACGCTGGGATACGGCCGTGGGCGGCCATGTCGATTACGGCGAGACGGTGGATGAAGCTCTGCGGCGCGAGGTGCGCGAGGAGCTGGGGGTGACCGAGTTTACGCCCGAACGGGTAGCGGTCTACGTATTCCGCTCGGAGCGGGAGCGCGAACTGGTCTATGTCCATCGTGCGGTGTACGACGGGCCGGTGGCGCCGAGCGACGAACTGGACGGCGGGCGGTTCTGGAGCCGGGCCGAGGTGCTGGATAACCTCGGCAAAGGGGTGTTCACTCCGAATTTCGAAGGTGAAGTGAAACTGATTTTTGAATAACCGCTTTATTTCGTATCTTTGTAAACGGGGAAGCGGCTGTAAGGCAGCGGCTTAATGTGGCGGGGCCGGTTCGTGCCGCGTTTTGCCCCGATTGTACCGCATTCGTGTTGCATCCGCGCCGTGTCCGCGCCGCCGGGGCGGGCCGATGCCGGCGGAACGTATGCCGGATAGGTGCGGCACCGCCGTATCGCACATCTTTTTTTGTAAAACGACGACCTCGGAATCATTTTTCACGAACGGGTCTGATAATTGATAGGAATGCCGTATGCAGACACTCCTGAAACATTGGGCCGACGCCCTGCTCGAATGGCTGGGACTCGCGTCCGCGCAGGACAGCGGCTGGGACCGCTGGGTGGCCTTTACGCTGGTACTGCTGGCGGTGGCGCTCTTCGACTTCGTGTGCCGCACGATCCTCGTGCGCGGCATGCGGCGCATCGTCAAGCGCACCAAAGCCACGTGGGACGACGATCTGTTCAACCCCGATGTGCTGAGCCGTTTGTGCAACGTCGTCAGCGCCGTCGTGCTGGGGATCGTTCTGCCGGTGGTTTTCGAAGAGCAGTCCGAAGCCCGGACGATAGTGACGCGGCTGGTCGAGGTCTATATCGTTGTGGCGGTATTCCGCTTTATCAATGCCGTGCTCTTTGCGGTTTTCCAAATCGCTTCGGCGCGTCCCGCATGGCAGAACAAGCCGATCAAGGGGCTCAGGCAGACCGGGCAGGGCATTGCGGCGCTGATCTGCGGCATACTGATCGTTTCGATCCTGATCGATAAGTCGCCCGCCAGTCTGTTGGCCGGTCTGGGAGCGTCGGCGGCGATCATCATGCTGATTTTCCGCGACAGCATTCTGGGATTCGTCTCCGGCATCCAGCTTTCGGCCAACGACATGCTCAAGGTGGGGGACTGGATTTCGGTTCCCAAATACGGGGCCGACGGCTCGGTGATCGAGGTGTCGCTCACGACGGTGAAAGTCCGCAATTTCGACAATACGATCGTTACGCTGCCGCCCTACCTGCTGGTGAGCGATTCGTTCCAGAACTGGCGCGGCATGCAGGCGTCGGGAGGCCGCCGCGTGAAGCGCTCGGTGAGTATCGACATGACCAGCGTGCGGTTCTGTACGCCTGAGATGCTGAATAAATACCGCAGTATCGACCTGATCCGCGAATATATCGACGATACCGAACGCCGCGTCGAGGAGTACAATGCCACGCACGGCATCAAACCCGGCGAACGCAGGATCAACGGCCTGCATCAGACCAATCTCGGCGTCTTCCGGGCCTATCTCGAACGTTATCTGCGCAACGAAGTGCCCGTGAACGCAGGGATGACGCTGATGGTGCGTCAGCTGCAGCCTACCGAGACGGGACTTCCGATGGAACTCTACTTCTTTACCGATACGGTGATATGGGTGGATTACGAGCGGATACAGTCCGATGTTTTCGACCACGTGCTGGCCGTGATTCCCGAATTCGACCTGCGGGTATTCCAGAATCCGTCGGGCAGCGACATTGCGGCCCTGCGTTATCTGAAGCCGGAGCCGGGAATGGGGCGGAAAATGGAGCAGAGAAGGGGGCAAGGCCGGGCGCCGGAACCGAAGCTGGAACCGAAGCCGAAGCAAAAACCGGAACCGATGCCTACGCAGGAACCGATGCCGAAGCAAGAGCCGGAGTCGGGGCGGAAGCCGGAGCCGACGCCGTAGCCGAACCCGGAGCAGGCCGCAGGGCCGCAATCTACAGGAAAATCATCAGCATCACCTGAATGATGACCACTCGCAAAAACATGCAGAGGGGATAGACCGTGGCGTAGGAGACCGACGGATTGTCGCCTTCGATCGTGTCGTTGGCGTAAGTCAGCGCCATCGGGTTGGCCATGCTGCCGCACAGCATGCCCGATACCGAACCGAAATCGATGCGTAGGACGCGCAGCGCGAAGACGCCCAGCAATACGACGGGAACGAACGTCAGCAGGAATCCCAGCAGGAGCCACAACGCCCCTTCGGGGCGCATGACCGTTTCGAAGAAGTGCGCGCCGGCTTCCAGCCCCAGACAGGCGAGATACATCGACAGCCCCAATGCGCGCAGCATCAGGTTGGCGCTGTAGGTGGTGTAGGTAATCATATGCAGACGCGGACCGAACGTGCCGATCAGGATGCCGATGACGATCGGGCCGCCCGCCAGACCCAGCTTTACGGGCAGGCTGATGCCCGGAATGCTGACGGGGATGCTCCCCAGCACCAGTCCCAGAATCAGTCCGACGAAGACCGCCACGAGGTTGGGTTCGTCGAGGTTCTTGACGGCGTTGCCGAGAATCTTCTCGACGTTCTGGATCGCCGCGGCTTCGCCGACGACCGTCAGGCGGTCGCCCATCTGGAGCCGCAGATCGGGCGTTGCGAGCAGCTGCACGCCCGAACGGTAGACGCGGCTGATGTTGATGCCGTAGTTGTTGCGCAGGCGCAGTGAGGAGAGTTTCCTGCCGTTGATTTCGGGCCGCGTGACCAGAATGCGCTGGGAGATCAGCTGGCTGTCCACGGCGTTCCAGTCTATGTTTTCCGCGTTCCAGTCCTTCAGTTCCTGCTCGCCGAAGATCAGCCGCAGGCCGTCGGCTTCCGACGGGGCGGTGATGACGAGGATGATGTCGTCCTTCTGCAGCGTCTTGTCCGAGGTGGGGATCGACACCCGCCCGTTGCGCCAGATGCGCGAAATGACGAAGTGGTGGTGGCTTTGCGAGGCGATCTCGTGGACGCTCTTGCCGAAGACGGCGGGGTTGGTCAGGTGGTAGCTGGCGATGAAGACGTTCTTGCGGTGCTCGGCGTCCGGTTCGGGCATGTCCGAAGGCCGGACGAAGACCTTGCGGATGAAGACGATGGCCAGAATGACTCCTACGACGCCCAGCGGATAGGTCACGGCGCAGCTCAGGGCGGCGCCGTTGGGGTCGATGCCCATTTGCTGCAGCGTCTGCTGCGCGGCGCCGAGCGCCGGGGTGTTGGTCGTGGCTCCGCAGAGGATGCCGGCCGCGTCGGGCATGGAGACGTTCAGCGTGAAGCTCATGCCTATGGCGAGCGCGGTGCCGATCAGCACTACGGCGACCGCCGGCGACAACAGGCGCAGTCCGTCGGCGCGCAGCGAGTTGAAGAAACCGGGGCCGACCTGCAGACCGAGGGCGTAGACGAAGACGACGAGTCCGAAACTTTCGGCATAGGTCAGCATCTGCGGGTCGATCGTGAGTCCGAAATGCCCGGCCAGAATGCCGGCGAAGAAGATGAACGCCACGCCCAGCGATATGCCGAAAAAGCGGATTTTACCGAGTCCGATGCCGATCGTCGAGATGAGCGAGATCACCACGACGGCCTGCAGCGCCGAATGTTCGACGAATAAACTTTTTAGCCACTCCATCTTTACCGTTTGTAATTCAGTTGCAAAAGTAGGGCAAATTTTTCAGATAGCCATTTCTTTGCCGAACGTTTTGTTGGCTGAAAGAGACTGTATGCAACATTTTCGTCCATTCGTGTGAATCATTTCAGCCGTAAGTTATGGCAAAAACGCTCACGGGGTGTACAGCTTCGGAATATTTTCATATCTTTGTTTCATCCTGCTTCGCACAGGGGACGAAGAGGGTATTAGTGACGCAAAAGGGCTTCTGCGCCGGGTAGGAGCCTGAAAGCCTCTCCCGGCAGCTGTCGGAATACTTGAGGGATTGGTATTCCGGACAGCAATAGGGCGGTCGAATTTCGACCGCCCTAATTTGTTTATTCGGTGCGAGCTTGTTTACGGCTGTTTGTCATAGTTCGAGCGGCCGGCCGCGGTAGAAGTCGAGGATTTTCGACCGGAATACGAATTCGTATTTCGCCTGCACGAGTTCCGACTCGGCCTTTTCCATACGTGTTTTGGCGTCGTTGAAGTCGAAGACCGTCGAACGGCCTGCGTCGGCCTTCTGCTGTTCGTAGGCGAAGGCCACCCGTGCCGAGGTGAGGGCGGCGTCCGCCGAACGGTATTTCCCGTAGGCGGCGTCGGCGTTGTACCACGCCTGCTCGATCTCCTTGCGCAGCGATTGCTCGGCGTCGGTCACGGCCAGCTGTTGTTTGCGCATGGCTATCCGGGCCGAGAGGATGCTGTTGTGCGTGGCGCGGCGGTTGAAGATCGGAACGCTCATCGACACGCCGACGAACTCGCTGCTGTTCTTGCGGAACTGGGTGCCGAAGGCGGCCTCCTGCGTGCTGTAGATGCCCGTGCCGTAGCCTCCGCGCAGCGAAAGCGAGGGGTAGAGCGCGGATTTGGCGATCCGGACGGCATTTTCGGCGCTTTCGAGCCGCAGGCGTTCCGCCTTGATGTGGGGGCGGTTCTCCGTCGCATAGGCATAGACGTCGTCGGCCGTGCCGAGCATGTGCAGCGATGCGAGCGCCACGCTGTCGAATTGCGGCGCCACGATGTCGAATCCCGCCGCGCTCTCGCGGTTGAGGGCCTGACTCAGGTTGAGCAGCGCCAGCCGCAGGTCGTTGCGGGCCTGCGTCAGATTCAGTTCGTCGTTGGCCTGCAGGGCTTCGCTTTCGTAGCGTGCCGATTCGGGCTGTTTGCCCGCGGCGACCAGCTCGCGGCTGCGGACGGCCTGCTGGGTGCTCAGTTCGAGCTGGCGTTCGGCGATCTGGGTCAGCTCCTTGTTGTAGAGAACCTGCAGGTACAGCGTCATGACGTTGATTGACAGGTCTTCGCGTGCGCGTTCCAAATCCTGCATGGCGGCGGCGAGGTCGAGCTTGCCGCCCTTGATTTCGCGGTTGATGCGGAATCCGTCGAAGAGGGGCATGCTGGCCCCGACGTCGAACGAGCCGCTCTGGATGGTTCCCGTCTTGCGGATGTTGTCGTCGGAGGTGCCGCGCCCGAAGGTGGCGTTGTAGCCCACCGATGCGCTCAGGTCGGGCAGCCGGCTGTATTTGGAGGTAGACAGTTTCACGTCGGTCTGCTCCACCTGCAGGGCCTGCTGCTGTACGCCGACGTTGTTGTGCAGGGCATACCCGATGCAGTCGTCGAGCGACCACGGCGTGCCGGGCGCCGGCGTTGCGGCCTGCGGCGCGGCCTGTACCGTCTGAGCCGCGGCGGCAGCCGTACAGAGCGTCATGGCAGCCGCGCTGAGGGCGGCGAATAGGGTGCTGGTTTTCATGCTGCGATGCATTTGTGGTTATTTCTTCTTCTCTTCCCGTGCGCCGCGGACTTTGCTCTCGGCGGTCACGCCCTCGGTCAGTTCGATGTTGATACCGTCCGACAGCCCGATCTTGACCTCGTGCTTGTCGAAGGTCTGCTCCTCGGCCCCGTCGGCGCTGGTGAGCAGGTAGACGTAGGTTTTGTCGCCCTCGAATTCGACGGTGCTTTCCGGCAGGGTCAGCACCCCTTCGCGGCTCTGGATCACGATGCTGGCGTTGGCGCTGTATCCGGCGCGCACGAAGACGTTTTCGGGAATCTTCACGGCCGCCTTCACTTCGAACATGATGACGCCGTTGTCTTCGGTCGCTTTGGGTGAAACGTACTCCAGCAGGGCGTCCAGCTCGACGTTCTGCAGGGCGCCGATGGTCAGCTTGACGGGCATCGTCTCGTGGAGCTTGCCCACGTCGGTCTCGTCGACGTTGCCCCGGAAGAGCATGTTCGACATGTCGGCAACCGTGGCGATGGTCGTGCCGTCGTTGAAGGTGTTGGACTGGATCACCGAGTTTCCGACCTTGACCGGGACGTCGAGGATCATGCCGTCGATCGTCGAACGGATCTGGGTGTTGCTCAGCTCCTTGTAACGGCTGGTGATGCCGTTCTTGACGATCTCCATGTTCTCCTTGGCGTTCTGCAGCT
This sequence comes from Alistipes finegoldii DSM 17242, assembly GCF_000265365.1. Lineage (NCBI taxonomy): Bacteria > Pseudomonadati > Bacteroidota > Bacteroidia > Bacteroidales > Rikenellaceae > Alistipes > Alistipes finegoldii. The sequence goes on along the minus strand of NC_018011.1, from coordinate 576,585 downwards.
CCTCCTGCGCTTTCCGAAGCGCGGTGCGGCCCTGCTCGTACTCCTCGTCCGACACCACGCCCTTCTTGTGCAGGGCTTCCGTGCGGTCGAATTCGCGGCGGGTCTGGTCCAGCGATATTTCGGCCACCGAGACGCGCGATTCGGCGCTCGACAGCTGACCCATTTCGGGGACGACCTTCACCGTGGCGATCACCTCGCCCTTGCGGACCATCTGCCCGGCCTCCTTGTAGACGTCGGAGACGATGCCCGAAATCTGGGGCTTGATGAGCACCTCGTCGCGCGGCTCGACCTTGCCCGTGGCGACCACGTACTGTTTGAGCGTGTCGAGTTTGGGCTGCACGATCGTGTAGACGACCTTTACGGGGCGGGTCTTCTGCCACAGGAACCAGAACGTTCCGAGAAGCAGCGCCGCAAAGAGCACTCCCAGAAAGATTTTCAGAAATTTTTTCATAGCCGTAATCTGTTTGTTTAATCGTTTATTCTTCGCGTATTGCATCCACCGCCTTGATGCTCAAGGCCCGGTATGCGGGGATGACGCCCGCCAGCAGGCTGCCTGCGATCAGGATGAAGAGGGCCAGCATGCCCGTCCCGAAGGAGATCTGCCACGACACTTCGAATCCTTCCTGCGCCACGGTGACCGCCTGATAGTAGACCGAATCCACGACCGACAGCACGCCGACGGCGGCCGTGAGCCCCAGTATTCCGGCGATGAAGGTGAGGATGAAGCTCTCGGAAAGTATCTGCGAGATGATGGCCGTAGGCGGGGCGCCCAGCGCGCGGCGGATGCCGATCTCCTGCGTGCGCTCCTTCACGAGCACCAGCATGATGTTGCTCACGCCGACGATACCTGCCAGCAGCGTGCCCAGTCCCACGATCCACGTCAGCAGGCCGATGCCCCAGAACAGGCTCATCACCTTGTCGAACATCTCTCCGGCGGACATGGTCCAAGCGGCCTTTTCGTCGTCCGGCGAGATCATGTGCCGGGCGAAGACGGCTTCGCGGGCCGCTTTCTCGACCTGTTTGCTCGGAACGTCCTTGTAGCCGGCCAGCGCCAGCAGGTGTATCGTGCGGCCGTAGCCGAACATCTGCTGCGCCAGCGAGATCGGGACGACAACCGTGCGTTCGACGTCGCTGAACGACATGGCCGACGATTCGCGGCGCATGACGCCGATGATGGTGAAGTAGCTTCCTCCGACCTTGATGACTTTGCCCGTCGGGTCGGGTTCGCCCGGAAAGAGGTCTTTCTGCACCTGCGTGCCGATGACGCAGACCTTGCGCTTGTGCACCATGTCTACCTCGTTGATGTAACGGCCTGCGATGATCTTCTGCGGGTTGATCTTCTGGTAGTCGGGCGTGTATCCCATCATCTGATAGTCGCCCTTGCGCTCTTTGTAGCTGCAGTGGAGTTCGTTGCCCCAGATGACGCCTGAGGTGTACTCCACCTCTTCGAGTTTGCTGACGGCTTCCAGATCGTCGTTGTCCATTCTCCACCAGCGTCCCGTGGGCATGCCCTTGTAGGGGACCGAGGTGCGGCTGCTTTGCAGCAGCACCGTGTTGGTGGACATGCCGCCCAGCTGGGCGCGGAACAGGCGTCCCAGCCCCATGCCGGCTCCCAGCAGTACGATGAGCATGAAGATACCCCAGAATACGCCCAGCGCCGTCATGATGCTGCGCTTGCGGTTCCGGCTGATTGTCTGCCAGATTTCGTTCCAGCGGTCCGTATCGAAAAATCTCATGGCTCCTTATTTATTATAACGCAGGGCGTCGATCGTTTTCAGTTGTGCGGCCCGGTAGGCGGGGACGTATCCTGCGATCAGGCCCGCAATGACCAGTACGACCGTGGCGCTGACGGCCACGCCCAGATCGAGCGTCGGATTGAGGAAGATGCTGCCGCCGAAGTTTCCGGTCTGGGCCGGCGTCTGGTTGATGACATAGTTGACCGCCTCCATGACGGCAACGCCCAGCACCATGCCGATATAGCCGAACATGGCCGTTATCATCACCGATTCGGTCAGGATCAGGCGGATGATCGACACGGGTTTGGCGCCCAGCGCCTTGCGGATGCCGAATTCGGAGGTGCGCTCCGTGACGGTCACCAGCATGATGTTGCTCACGCCGACGATGCCCGCCAGCAGGGTGCCCAGACCGATGATCCATACGAAGAGGTTGATGCCGCCGAAGACGATCATCATGCTCTTGTACTGCTCCATCGTGTTGCGTATCCACAGGGCGCTCTGGTCTTCGGGATCGTAGTGGTGTTCGGCGGCCAGCCGTTTGCGGATGCGCTGTTCGAACGCCTCCATCTGCGCGTCGGTGTCGAGTCCGTGTACGGTGATGATCGCGTTGTCCACGACCGGATCGTTGGCCTTGAAGATCAGCTGGCCGGTCGTCAGCGGGATGTAGCCCATCGAATTGCGCTGCTGGGCGTCGCCTCTGTAGACGCCGGCCACGCGGTAGATGTTGTTGTGGATTTTGACCGGCTTGCCCAGCGGGTTGTCGCCGCGGAAGAGTATTCTTTCGAGCGCCTCGTCGATGACGATCACCTTGCGGTAGTTGTGGATGTCGGCCTGATTGATGAAACGTCCCTTGACGATCTCGACGCCTTCGATCTGCTGGATCTTGGGCAGCGAGCCGCGCAGGCTGATGTCGGCGAAGCGGTCGAGGTAGGTGGCCGTGGAGCCGCGGTACCACGCTTTGGCGGCGACGTCGTCCACTTCGGGGAATTCATTGACCAGAATTTCGAGGTCCCGGTTTTTCAGGTCGATGCTGCGCCATTTGTTGTAGCCGGCGTAGGCCTTCGAGGTCCAGCCGCCGGAGATGGTGATCGAGTTGGTGGCGTAGTTGCCGAAATTCGACAGCACGCCGTTCTTGAGTCCGTTGCCCGATCCCAGCAGGATGACGAGCATGAAGATGCCCCACGCGACCGAAAATCCCGTGAGGAACGTGCGCAGTTTGTTGCGGCGCACCGAAGTCCATATCTCCAGCAGCAGCTCTCTCATCGCGTTGCCAGTCCGGTTTCGGTGATACTGCTGATGACGCCGTCCGTCAGGCGGATGATTTTGTCCGTCTGGTCGGCGATCGACTGTTCGTGGGTGACGCAGATGATGGTCATACCCATGTCGACGTTCACGCTGCGCAGCAGGTTCATCACCTCCTGCGAGGTGACGCTGTCCAGTGCGCCCGTGGGTTCGTCGGCGAGGATGATCTGCGGTTTGTTGATCAGCGCCCGCGCGATGGCCACGCGCTGTTTCTGACCGCCCGACATCTCGTTGGGCATGTGTTCGGCCCACTCCTTCAGGCCCAGCATGTCGAGGTATTCGAGGGCGAGGGCGTTGCGCTTGCGGCGGGAGACGCCCTGATAGTAGAGTGGCAGGGCGACGTTTTCGACGGCGTTCTTGTAGTTGATCAGGTTGAAGGACTGGAAAATGTAGCCGATCATGTTGTTGCGGGCCGCGGCGGCCTGCGTCTCGCTGAGATCCTTGATCAGGCGGCCGGCCAGATAGTAGCTGCCGCTGTCATAGTCGTCGAGGATGCCGAGGATGTTGAGCAGCGTCGATTTGCCCGATCCGGATGCGCCCATGATGGAGACCAGTTCGCCCTTTTCCACCGTGAGGTCGATACCCTTGAGCACATGCAGGGGCGACCCGTTGTCGTAGGTCTTGTTGATGTTTTCCAGCTTTATCATATTCTGTCTGCCGTTGTAAAGCGGTTTTGTAAGGTTGCGTAGTTACGATCTGTAAGCCGAGGGAAACGGCGTCGGGAACAAAGGTATTAAAATATTCTTGAAAAACAATTTGTTTTTATCGAAAATCAATAAAAAATTACTAAACACCAATAAACCGTCGGTTGATAAGCGCAAATATAGGTAAAATATTTATACTTTGTGCGACATAGTACTGTAAAAATAAAATTAATCTTTGGGACCTATGTTTATAAGCCGTCCGTTTTCGCTGTAATGCAGGTATTTCCGTGCGGAACGCATGGGGGATTTGGCGAAACGGTCTTTGCCGAGCCGGACGGAATCGAATCTCCTGCCCGTAAAAATTGTTGAAATGGTTAAAAAAACGCTTGAAAATGCACAAAAAATATTCATTTTAGTTATATTTGTTGCGTTAGGTCAATCATATGAGGAAACTTCTGCTACTGTTATTCACGCTAATTCCGGCCGTAGTTTGGGCGCAGCGTTACGATTTATCGGGGCGGGTGCTGGTCAAGGGCACCGACAAACCGATCGCTCAGGCTGTCGTCGAGCTGCCGCAGGCCGGACTGTGGGCCGTGGCCGACGGCGACGGCAATTTTACCGTGAAGGGCGTGCCCAAAGGCGCGACCCGTTTCGTGGTGTCGTGTCTGGGATATGCGACCACGGAAACCGAACTCGACGTCCGCGCCGGCATGGGGCGTATCTTGCTCTATGCGCCTGAGGACAATCTGAAACTGGAAAGCGTCGTCGTCACGGCCAAGGAGGCGCCCAATGCCATGGCCACCTCGCGGACGATCGGCGGCAACGCCATCGACCACCTGCAAATGGTGAACGCTTCGGATATTTCGTCGCTGCTGCCGGGCGGCAAGACGATAAATCCCGATCTGACCAAAGACAATGTCTTTTCGCTGCGCAGCGGCGGTTCCGCGGCCGGAAACGCCTCGTTCGGCACGGCCGTCGAGGTGGACGGCGTGCGCATCTCGACCAACGCTTCGCTGGGCGAAATGTCGGGCGCGAGCACCCGCAACATCGCTTCGACGAATATCGAGTCGGTCGAGGTGGTGACGGGCGTGCCTTCGGCCGAGTACGGCGATATCTCGTCGGGCGTGGTGAAGATTTCGACCCGCAAGGGCAAGACGCCCTATACGCTGGTGCTCTCGACCAATCCCCGCACCAAACAAATCTCCGCCTCGAAGGGTTTCGATCTGGGTACCGACCGCGGCGTGCTGAACAGCAGCGTGGAGTACACGCGGGCCATGAAGAACCCCACGTCGCCCTACAGTTCCTATTCGCGCACGGGCATTGCGCTCAATTACCAGAACACCTTCGCCAAGGTTCTGCGTTTCAATTTCGGCGTGACGGCCAACATCGGCGGCATGAATACCGAAGACGACCCCGACGCGCAGGTGGGCGAGTGGGAGAAGGTGCGCGACAACGCCCTGCGGGCCAATACGTCGCTCAAATGGCTGCTCAACAAACCGTGGATCACGTGCGTCGATTTCGATGCTTCGCTCAGCTATGCCGACAAGCTCGCACGCAGGCACACCTACCAGTCGTCGGCCACGGAGACCCCGGCCGTCCATGCCGAAAGCGAGGGCTATTATATCGCCGAAATGCTTCCGGCGACTTTCTATACGACGCGCAATATCGACTCCAAGCAGCTCGACTATGCGGCGAATCTGAAGGCCACTTGGGTCCGCAGCTGGGGCGACGTGCATAGCAATGCCAAGATCGGCGCGTCGTGGCGCGCCAACGGCAACGTCGGGGAGGGAGAGTATTATGCGGCCCCCCCCCTTGCACCCGACGGGTACCGCCCCCGCCCCTATACCGATATTCCCTACATGCACAACCTCGCGGCCTACCTCGAAGAGACGCTGACCGTGCCGCTGGGAACGACCTCGCTGCAGCTGATGGCGGGTGTGCGCGCCGAAAAGACCTTTATCAAGAATACGCAGTATGAAAATACGTCGAGTCTTTCGCCGCGCCTGAACCTGAAGTTCCGCATCAACGACCATGTGACCGTCCGCGGCGGCTGGGGTATCACCGAGAAACTGCCGTCCTTCAACGTCCTCTATCCGCTGCCCGAATACCGCGATACGCGGGTGTTCAGCAACACCTACAGCCCGAACCGGAGCGTGTACGTCTATCACACGCAGCCTTACCAGATACTCTACAACGACAACCTCCGCTGGCAGCGCAACCGCAACGCCGAGGTCGGCGTCGATCTGCGTATCGGCGGCACTTCGGTTTCGCTGGTCGGCTATTTCAACCGTACCAAATACCCCTATGAACTGAGCGCCGCCTACGAGCCGTTCTCCTACAAGGTGATGGGGCTGCCCTCGAAGATGCCCGACGGCTCCTCGTTCCAGATGCCGTCGAATCCGCTCTTCAGGGTGGACAGCCAGACGGGTGAGATCTTCGTCCGCGACAAGGACGACCCCTCGGCCGGATGGATCGCCATGGAGACGACTTCCACCAAGCGCACCTTCGTCAAGAATACCTACCAAGACAACGGCTCGCCCGTGGACCGCATGGGTCTGGAGTTCGTCGTTGATTTCCCGCAGATCAATCCTATCCGCACGCAGCTGCGGCTGGACGGCGCCTACGGCTATACCAAATACGTCAATAAAGGCGAGGCGTCCTATTATCCTTCGACCACGACGGGCGGCGAATTCTTCCCCTACGTGGGTATTTACGCCGACAACGGGGGCAGCTCCGTCGTGACCTACAACGGCCGTAAGACCCATGCGCTGGATGCGAACCTCACGGCCACGACCCATGTGCCCGCGATCCGCATGATCGTCACCCTCCGACTCGAAGCTTCGCTGGTGAAGCGTTCGCAGAACCTTTCGGAGTACGACGGCCGCGAATACGCCTTCAACGCGGACGAGGACCGCAATCCCACGGGCGGCAGCATATACGACGGCAACAGCTATACGGCGATCTGGCCCGTGGCCTACCTCGACCTCGACGGCAACCGCCATCCCTTCACCGACGCCCAGAAAAACGATCCGGCCTTCTCCTCCCTGCTGCTTCGTTCGGGCAATGCCTACTCGTTCAACGGCGACGGGTACGATCCCTATTTCTCGGCCAACCTGAGCATCACCAAGGAGATCGGGGATCATGTATCCATCTCGTTTTATGCCAATAACTTCACCAATTCCCGGCCTTTCGTCGCGTCGTACGCTTCGGGAGTCAAGGTCGTCTTTACGCCCGATTTCTATTACGGCCTGACGGTGCGTCTTAAATTCTGAAAACGATGAAAAAGCTATTTTGCATATTATCCTGCCTGCTGGCCGCCGGCTGCACGTCGTTCGAAGGCAATCCCTACGGCGATACGCTGCGGTCGCTCAGCGTGCAGGTCGTTTACCCCGAAGAGTACGCCTCCTTCCTGCGGGAGGGCGTTCCGGTGAAACTCACCGACCGCAATTCGAGCAACGTCTACACCGCGCTGACCGATGCGCGCGGCGTGGCGGCCTTCGACGTGGCCGCCGGGCATTACCGGCTTTCGGTGCTCGACCGCCCCGATGCGTCGTCGGTCTTCAACGGCGCCGTCGAACAGGTGGACCTCGCCGGCGCGGACCGGAATGTGAGCGTAGAGTTGAAATACGCCAAGCCGGGCACGATCCTCATCAAGGAGATCTATTCGGGCGGCTGTCCGCAGGACCCGCCTGCGACCGGTTCGTATGCCGACGACAAGTATATTGTCCTGCACAACAACAGTTTCGACACCTACTACCTCGACGGCCTTTGTCTGGGTATGGTCGCGCCCTACAACTCGAACGCCAACAATCCGTGGACGAGTACGGACCCTTCGGGCAACATCGTTTTCCGCGACTACGCCGCCATGCCGGACTGTATCTGGATGTTCCCCGGCACGGGCACGGATTTCCCGTTGGAGCCGGGCGAAGAGGCCGTCGTGGCCTATTACGGCGTAGATCACACGCAGACCTACTCCCAGTCGGTGAATCTCAACCGGAAAGGCTACTTCGTGCTTTACGACATGGTGCATTATCCCGGCAACCGGCTGCATCCCACGCCTACTCCGGGCGATCAGATCGATGAGTCGCACTATATGAAAGTGCTGAAAAAAACCGGAACGAATACGGCCGTGGTCTATGTGATATCGCAGAATTCGCCCGCCGTGATCCTTTTCCGGGCGCCCGGCGATTTCGATCTGGACGCCTATCTGGCCAATGATCTCGAATCGGCGATCGCCAGCGGCAGCGTCGTCTATTCGAAAATTCCGTGGGAGTGGATCGTAGACGGCGTCGAGGTCTGCAACCTGTCGGAAGCGACCAGAAACAAGCGTCTGCATACCGATGTGGACGCCGGATACGTCGGATTCTCGGCCAAGGCGCAGGGACACAGCCTCTACCGCAGGCTGGACGAAGAGGCCACTGCGAGCGCCGGATTCGACCGATATGTGGATACCAACAATTCGTCGAACGATTTTTACGAGCGTGAGACACAATCTTTGCGTGAATAGCCTATGAGACGGATTTTAACACTGCTGATGATAATTGCCGTCTCAGGCGCCGCGGCACAGGAGCGTTTCGATTATGTTTTTCGCCGCAATCCGTGGAACGGCGGCCCGAACGCCGCGGGCATCCGGCAGGACAGCCTGAGCCGCTCCTATGCCGAAATCTATTTCACCAAGGAGACCGGCGGGATGACCGGCCATTCGTCGTCGGACGACAGCTGGAACGCCGGCGCGCGGACCGAGTCGGTGCGCCATCTGAAAAAGGTCTCTTTCGCGGGCGGCTTCGGATACGACTATTTCGACGGCCGCAACATGTGCGGTTCGATGTTCACCCAACCGGGCTATTATCCCGTGGATATTCTCGAATTTACGCCGGGCCGCAAAATCCGCGAGGACTATACCTTCACGGGCGGCGTTTCGGCCGTGCTGGGGAGACGCTGGACGGGCGGCCTGCGCGTGGAGTTCGAAGCGCAGAACTATGCCAAGCGCAAGGACCTGCGTCACAAGAACACGCGGCTCGACTTCGAATTCTCGCCCGGCGTGATGTACCATGCGGGCCGTTTCGCCGCGGGCGCGGTCTATATCGTGGGCACGAACAGCGAAAAACTCGAAGCCGAGGAGATCGGCTCCACGCCCGAATCGTATCAGGCTTTCTTCGATCGCGGTCTGGGTTACGGCTCGCTGCAGCTTTGGGAGAGCAGCGACATGCACCTCACGACCAGCGGCGTCACGGGATTTCCCGTCCGGGAGAATACGCAGGGCGCGGGCGTGCAGCTGCAGTACGGACCGGTCTATGCCGCTGCCGCATATCGCAACCGGCAGGGCGAGACGGGCGAGCGCGGCATGATCTGGCATGAGTTCGGGACGCATCAGGTGACGGCGAACGCCGCCCTTTCGCTCGGAAACCTGCAGCGCAGGCACTTCGTGCGGCTGCACCTCGACTGGCGGTCGCTCCGGACCGACGAGAACATCATCACGACGGAGACCGTCAACGGTGTGACGAAGCCCTACATTCACGGCTCGACGCCCATCTTCGGGCGCAAGGGGCTCGATCTGGGGGGCGAGTACGAATTTGCAAACCGTTATACGGACCTGCGCGCCGGCGTGGCCTATTCGCAGCTCAACCGCGAATCGACGCTGATGTATCCCTATGTCAAGGGGCAGAAGCTGCACTTTACGAAAGTCTATGCCGAACTGATCCGCGCCTTCGGGTTCTGGGAAGTGACCCTCGCCGCCGACTACCGTCAGGGCGGCTTCGAGGAGTGCGAAAAACAGTTCGAGACCTCCGGCGAGCAGCCGGGCGAGTATCCCGGACAACTGACCGGATATTACAATTATGAAACCGAATACCTGACGGCCAAACGGCTGGGGGCGGGACTGGGCGTGCGGCGCAACATCGAGCGGTTCTACGTCGAACTGTATGCGCGCTACGAACACGGGTTCGATCTGCAATACGTCGCGCAGCCCAACCGGGTGCGGGCGACGGTGAGTGTGGGATATAATTTTTAACTTAAACGGATAGAGCTATGAAAAAGATTTTGATGATTGCGGCAGCCGCGGCAGTGTGCTTTGCCGCCTGCTCGAAGAACGAAGGCGGGGTTCCGGGCGACCGGACGCTGCGTATCACTCCGACGATCGGCAATCCTTCGCTGACGCCGGCAGCCATGACCGCCTCTACGCGCGCCACGGATACCGATTTCGAACTGGGCGACAAGGTCGGCCTGAAGGTTACGATGACCGCCGACGGCAAGGATTTCGTGTCGAACAAACCGATGACTTTCGACGGCACCGATTTCAAGACCGAGGGATTCCTCTGGTATGAGGACATCAATGCGACCTCGACGCTCTTCGCCTATTATCCTTGGCAGGAGGGCGGGGATATTCCCGCGGAATTCTCGGTCAAGGCCGATCAGAGCGGCGACAACTACACGGCTTCGGACCTGATCGTGGCCGTGAAGGCGGGCGTCAAGCCGACGCTGTCGTCCACGCAGATGACTTTCAAGCACAAGATGTCGCGCATCGTTATCGACGTGACGAACGAATCGGGTTTCGATATTACGAATATCGTCATCAAGGGCGCCGTGGGGACGGGCGTACTCGATCCAGCGACGGGCAACTTTACGGCCAAAGCGGACGCGGAGGCTTCCGACCTGATCGCCAATACGGCGACTGCGAACAAAGTCTACTATGCGCTTCTGGTGCCGCAGAACGGTGTCAAACTGATGGTTACCGTCACCACGGCCGACGGCAAGAAACGCACGCAGACGCTCGGTACGGCCGACTTCAAGTCGGGTGAGAACCGCCGCATGGAGTGCAACGTGCAGCCGGCCGACATCGAGTTGAAGTTCAGCGGTCCGATTACGGGCTGGGTGGACGGCGACGACCTGCTGCCGGACGGCGAAGGCGAGGTCGAGACCCCGACCGTCGAATGGGGCGGCGTGAAGTACGAGATCGTGACCCTGAAGGACGGCCGTACGTGGATGGCCGAAAACCTGCGCTACGTGCCCGAAGGCAAAACCATATCGAGCGACCCGAAGGATGGCAGCGGCGTATGGTATCCGTGCAATCTGTCTAAAGCGGCCGATCCGTCGCTCGTCGAAAGCAACGGTCTGCTGTACAGCTATCCGGTGATGCTGGGGATGACCGGCGACATGACGGGTGACAATTTCGACCAGTATGAAGGGGCGCGGGGTATTTGCCCCGAAGGATGGCATATCCCGACGATGGCCGAATGGCTCAAACTGGCGGGTGTCGGCAGCGGCAACCTCACCGATCCGACGTCGCCCTATTTCGAACAGACGCAGAGCGGCGGTTCGATCGTTAAGCTCAATAAAGACGGGTTTAACATCGCAGGCTGCGGTTATGTCAATGCGGCAAATGTCACGGCGACTCCGGCCTATATGGCGACAGCCTCGGCTGCCGACGCCTCGGCGTTCGGCATGGGGTATTTCCCCAGTTCGACCGGCTATAAGGTTACCTACAATACGGCCGACGACCCGGCCAGCGGCATTAAGAACATTCAGTATTATGCCGGCATGATCACCTACAACAAGAGTTTCAACCGTATAACGGTCGCATACCAAGGCGGTTACTGCGCCGCTCCCGTCCGCTGTATCAAGGACAGGGAATAACCCGCTCCGCACACACAAACACAATACTTAACGATACATGAAACGCAAACCCAATTACCTGAAGCACATCCTGCAGTGGGGCGTACTGGCCGCCATTGCAGGCACGGTGCTCTGGGCCAACTTCAGCGAAAAACCCGTCGATGTCGAGGCTTACTGTCCCTTCGGCGGTCTGCAGGCTTTCGGAACCTATCTGGTGAACAACTCGCTGGCCTGCTCGATGTCTATGCTCCAGATCATGATGGGCCTCGTGCTCGCCGTGGGAGTGATCCTGTTCAGCAAACTTTTCTGCGGCTACCTCTGTCCGCTGGGCACCGTCGGCGAATGGATGGGCCGCGCCGGAAAGAAACTGCATCTGCAGGTCGAGGTTCCGTCGGGCAGCATCGTAGACAAACTGCTGCGCGTGGTGAAGTACGTGCTGCTCTTCACGATCCTCTATTTCACGCTCTCGTCGAGCGAGCTGTTCTGCAAGAAACTCGATCCGTTCTATGCCGTGGCTACGGGATTCAAGGGCGAGATCGTGCTCTGGATGTCGCTCACGAGCCTTACGCTGTTGCTGCTGGGCGGCTTCGTGGTGAAGATGTTCTGGTGCAAGTATATCTGCCCGCTGGGGGCGGCCAGCAACATTTTCAAATTCACGCTGCTGTTCGTCATCGCGGCCCTCGGCGGCTGGATTCTCGGCATGCTGGGCGTTGCGGACGCATGGATCTGGACCATCGGCGGCGCATGTCTGGCCGCATATGTCGTCGAGATCGTCAAGATGCGCAGCTGCGTCTTCCCGCTGATGTACATCGAGCGTGACATCCGCACCTGCAACAACTGCGGTCTCTGCGAGAAAAAGTGCCCCTATCAGCTGCCGATCCACGACTACGTGAAGGTGAAGCACGTCGATTGCACGCTTTGCGGCAACTGTATCGGCTCCTGTACGAAGGACGCCCTGCAGGTCAACGGCCGCCGTTCGCTGCGCTGGGTGCCGGGACTGCTGGCCGTCGTGCTCTTCTTCATCGCTGTGTGGATGGGTTCCACGATGGAGCTGCCCACGATCGACGAGAAATGGGGCGATTACGAGCAGGTCGAGAATCTGCAGACCTTCGAGATGGAGGGATTGCAGACGATCAAGTGCTTCGGCTCTTCGAAGGCCTTCTCGGCCAAGATGCAGACCGTGCCGGGTGTTTACGGCGTGAAGACCTTCGTCCGCCGTCACGGCGTCGAGGTGCTGTTCGACCCCGCCAAGACCGACACGCTGAAGATTCAGGCCGCGATTTTCGCTCCGACGCTGCGTAAATACGCCATGCCGGGCGAGAACGTGCCGATGCTCGACGTGGTGAAACTCGGCGTCGAGGGACTCCACGACCGGATGGATATGATCTACTTCGGCATGGTGCTGCAGAAGATCGAGGGCGTATACGGCTTCACCTCCGAATTCGCCTGCCCCGTGGATGTGACGGTCTACGCCGATCCCGCCGCCGGCATTACCGAAAAGATGTTCGAGGAGGCGATCGACGCCGAAGAGCTGGTGATTCCGGCCAAGGAGGGCGAAAAGGTGATTCCGATGCACACCGTGCTCAAGAGCTATGCGGTCGCCGGGCAGGTTTCGCGCGAGGAGTTCGCGCAGATCATGTTCCGCGACGTGGAGAAGCAGGCGGGCAGGTTCATTGCCAACATCGAGAAGTGGGGCGACGACGAACAGTTCCCGAAGGCTGTCTACGAAATGGCGTTCCCCGGTATCGAGAAGATGCCGATCCGCAATGCGTTCCCCTATTTCAAGAGCTTCCTTTCGTGCTCCGAGGGCATTGTCTCCGTAGATTTCGTGCTGCGCGACCTGACGCCCGTCATGCGTATTCACTATGTGAAGTCGATGTGGAACGACGAGAAGCTCTGGAAGGAGATTTTCCAAGCCGAGAAGTGGACGCTCCGCATGGCCGACGGGACCTTCAAGGAGGCCGATCCGCGGCTGAAGTTCACCAATCCGGGCAAGACCGTAACCGAATAAAATGACCGGGAGGGGATCGGCTGACGGTTTCCTCCCGTTTTATGAAGATGAAAGATATGAGAAGATGGATAGCCTGTCTGGCCGTCGTGCTGCTCTGCATGCAGACCGCCGTGGCCGACGAAGGCATGTGGCTGATCAACCGGCTGGGGGAGATTTACCCTCAGATGAAGTCCAAGGGGTTGAAGATAAAGGACAAGGAGATTTACAACGAGCAGACTTCGGCGCTCGCCGACGCCGTAGTCGCCGTGGACGGCGGTATGGGAACGGGAAGCATGATCTCCGACGAAGGGCTGATGATAACCAATCACCACGTCGCGTTCAGCGACATCTGCGCCCTTTCGACGCCCGAACACAACTACCTCGAAACGGGTTTCTGGGCCCGTACGCGCGGAGAAGAGATTCCCGTGGCCGGCAAGACCGTGTGGTTCCTGCGCAAGGTGGTCGATGTGACCGAGGAGGTCGAGGCGATCCGCAACGGCATGATGGCCGAAGGAAAATGGGGCATAATGGGCATGCGCCGCGTGTACAAGGAGATCGAGGACCGTTATGCCGCGCAGACCGAACACGAAGTGTCGTGCTACTCGATGTGGGGCGGCAAAATGTACCTGATGTTCTATTACGACGTTTATAAGGACGTGCGGCTGGTCGGAACTCCGCCCATTACGCTGGGCGCTTTCGGCGGCGATCACGACAACTGGGGCTGGCCCCAGCACAAGGGCGACTTTACGCTCTACCGGGTGTATGCCGACGCGGAGGGACGTCCTGCGGAGTATTCCGCCGGCAACGTGCCGCTCAAGCCCCGCCGCGTACTGCGTATTGCGACGGGCGGCGTGCACGACGGCGACTTTGCGATGGTGATCGGATTTCCGGGCCATACGAACCGTTACGCTTCGTCGTTCGCCGTGGCCGAGAAACAGCGTGTCAAGAATCCCGTCGTCGTGGCCAACCGCCACGACCGGATGGATATTCTCAAGCGCCATATGGAGCGCGATCCGAAGGTGCGCATGAAGTATTCCGACTCCTATTTCGGGCTGAGCAACTATGCCGATTACGCCAAGTGGGAAAACAAGTGCCTGCGCCGTTTCGACGTGGTGTCGATCCGTAAGGCCGAAGAGGAGCGTCTGCAACGCTGGATCGAAGCCGATTCGGCGCGCAGGGCCGAGGACGGCGGGCTGCTTGCCGACCTTGAACGCGGCTACGAGGGCCGCCGGGGCGCCGAACGCAGTCTCAACTATTTCCGTGAGGCGTGGCTCGGTCCGAGCGAGGCGCTGCTGGTGGCCAACCGCGTGTCGTCGTACCTCGGCAAGCTGGACCGCCTGAAGCTGGATTCGCTGAAGATCGACTCGAAGGATGCGCAGAGCGTGGTTGCCGGAAGCGGCCGCCTGCGCCGCAACTACGATGTCGAGACCGACCGCGACCTGTTGGCGAAGATGATCGTGAACTTCACGAAGCATGTGCCGCGCGAGATGTGGGGCGAACAGTTGACCGAGATGTACGATGCGGCGGGCGGCGATGCCGACCGGATGGCGCGCGAAGCGTTCGATGCGTCGTTCTGCAGCGATCCCGACCGTTATGACGCCTATTTCGAACGGAACCGCTCGGTCGCCGAGATGCGCCGCGATCCGCTGGTCAGACTCACCGAATCGGTGCGGGTGCAGCGGTTTACGGGCGGGGTGGACAAGGCCGAGAGACGGGTTCGCGCGCAGGTGGGCAAGGCCGAAAGCCGTTATGCCGGCCTGCTCTACGACTTCCGCGCTTCGGAAGGGATTGCGCAGTATCCCAACGCCAATTCGACCATGCGCCTGACTTACGGCAGTGTCGTGCCCCTGAATCCGTCGGACGGCGTGCATTACGATTCGCGCTCGACGATTGCGGGTTATATGGAGAAATACAACCCCGACGAGTATGAATTCCGGGTCGATGATCGCATGAAACGGCTGATTGCCGCTGAGGATTGGGGCCGCTGGGGCGAAAAGGGTACGCTCTGCGTCAATTTCCTGACCGACAACGATATCACGGGCGGTAATTCGGGCAGTCCCGTGCTCGACGGCCGCGGACGGCTGATCGGACTGGCCTTCGACGGCAACCGCGAGTCGATGGCCGGCGACGTGTGGTTCCATCCCGATCTGGCGCGTACGGTCTGCGTCGATATCCGCTACGTGATGTGGATTATCGACAAATATGCCGAGGCGGACTGGCTGCTGGACGAAATGAAATTTGAAAAATAGTTCGGAATCGGATCGGCCCCGGCTCTGCCGGGGACTCCGGGTTTTCGGATAGATGAAGACGCCTGCGGTTGCCGCGGGCGTCTTTTGTTTGTCGTGGTTACAGGCGTTTCGATTTGTCTGCGCAGAATTTGTGTCGTAGGGGCGGGTGCCCGGTGAAAGATGGGAAGCGGCGCAATGCTGTTTTCATCCGCTCCGCCGTCCGAGCCTTTTTGCCGACCGGCCGTCATGCGGCTGACGCAGGGGACCGCCGGGGGCTGACTCCTGCGTTTCTGCCTGCCGCCTGACCTCGGTGCGTTACCCCAATATTCGCCGCAGTTCCGGGATGTCGGCTGCGAGGTAATCGGGACTGGCCTTTTCCAGCTCTTCGCGGCTGCCGTAGCCCCACAATATGCCGATCGACTCCATGCCTGCGGCCGCGGCTCCCTCGATGTCGAAGCGGCGGTCGCCGATCATGACGGCCTGCGACGGATCGTCGATGCGCAGTTGTGCGAGGGTCTCGCGGATTACGCCCGCTTTGGTCGAGCAGGGACCATAGGCCGTTCCGCCGCAGATGAGCGTGAAACGGTCGCGGAACCCGAAATGCCGGGCGATCCGTTCGGCCAGAAAGTCGGGTTTGGAGGTGGCGATGGCCAGCGTCGCACCCTGCGCCTGCAGGGCGGACAGCAGTTCGGGAATTCCCGCGTAGAGCTTGTTTTCGAAGATTCCCTGACGGCTGAAGTATTCGCCGTATTTTTCGGACGCCTCGTCGGCTTGGGCGGAGGTCATGCCGTAAAATTCGCGGAACGAATCCCGCAGCGGCGGTCCGATAAAGGGACAGAGCGTCGTCAGGTCCTCGACTTCGATCCCGAAGTGCCGCAGGGCGTACTGCACCGAGCGGGTGATGCCCTGCATCGGGTCGGTCAGCGTGCCGTCGAGGTCGAAAAGGAGGTATTTCCAGTGCATAGATTTTCAGGTTTTTTGTGTGGTAACGGGCAAAGTTCGCCTTTTATTTTGTTTTCGCCCGGTTTTCGGGCCGGGAACTGCACGACAGGAGACCGCTGAACACAATACGGGCCGCAGCTGTAAAGTGCGGCCCGTACTGTTGCTGTCTCCGTGCATTTACTTAATCCGCAGGAACGTGTAACCGAAGCGTTCGCAGGCGGCTTTTTCCAGCTCTTCGCGCACCGAGGGGTGGGCGACGGAGATCAGCGCACGGGCGCGCTCGGCGAGGTTGCGGCCTCTCAGGTGCGCTACGCCGTATTCGGTGACCACGTGCTGGACCATGTGGCGGGTCGTGACGACGCCCGCGCCGGGCGTCAGCAGCGCTTTGATCTTCGATTCGCCCTTCGGGGTGGTCGAGGGGATGGCGATGAAGGTTTTGCCGCCCTCCGAGAGCGCACCGCCGTACATGAAGTCGTGCTGACCGCCCACGCCTGAGATAATGCGTTCTCCGACCGAGTCGGCGCACACCTGTCCCGTGAGATCCACCTCGACGGCCGAATTGATCGCCATGACGCGGGGATTTTCGCGGATGCGGAACGGATCGTTGGTCCACGCCACGTCTTTCATCAAGAGGTCTTTGCGGTAATCCATATAATCGTACAGACGGCGCGAGCCGAGGGCCAGCGACGCGACGGTCGTGCCGGGCATGACCTTTTTCAGCGAATTGTCGATTACGCCGCTTTCCAAGAGCGGCAGGACCCCGTCGGTCATCGCTTCGGTGTGCAGGCCGAGGTGCTTGTGGCCCGTGAGAGCCGCCAGTACGGCGTTGGGAATGCCGCCCACGCCGATCTGAAGCGTGGCGCCGTCGGGGATCAGTTCGGCGATGTAGCCGCCGATCCTGCTTTCGATTTCGGAGGGTGTCGCTGAGGGGACCTCGACCAGCGGATCGTCGACCTCGACGGCCGCCGCCACGCGCGAAAGATGAATCACGGCGTCGCCGTAAGAGAACGGCATGGCCGTATTGACCTGTGCGATGACCGTCTTAGCGCACTCCACGGCCGAAACGGCCAGATCGGCCGATACGCCGAACGAGCAGTAACCCTCCTCGTTGGGGCGCGAAAGGTTGAGGATCGCCACGTCGACAGGCAGCGTGCCGTCGCGGAAAAGCCCCGGAATCTCACCCAGAAAAGCCGGGATCGACTGGCCGTAACCTGCGGCCAGCCAGCGGCGGATGTTGTTGGCGACGAAAAGGCTGTTTACGAGGAACGTGTCTTTGTATTCGGGCCTGCAATAGGGGGCATCGGCCCGTCCGACGGCGAATCCGGAGTAGATCTTTACGTCGGTGAGTTCATCGGCACGGTCGGTCATGGCTTGGACCAGCACTTCGGGAATCGAGGTGCTGCCCTGAATGTAGACGCTGCTGTGCGATCGGATGAGCTTTGCGGCTTCGGCGGCTGTCGTGAATTGCATAGGCTTATCGGTGGTTTTGCCCGAAGGCGGTTAGTCTGGCTTCCAAGAGGTCGAACTGTTCGGGGCGGTTGAGCTGCGAGACGCAGACGCGGATGCCCGGCTGGCGGCTGCCGGTCGTGGTGAGCGAAATGGCGCAGATGCCGTAGAGCAGCAGTTCGCTCAGCAGCTCCGAGCTGGTCAGATCGCCGTAGCCGACCGTGTAGAAGAATCCGTCGCTTACCGCCTCGTCCTGATCCTTGTCGTAGACGATGCGGAAACCGTGGCGCAGGAACAGCTCCTTGGTCAGCCGTGCGCGGCGTGCGTATTCCGACGTTTCGGCCACGAAATCCAGCCGGCCGTCGGCCGCGGCGCGGAACATGGCCGCGAGGGCGTACTGGGCTGAATGGCTCGTGCCCGACGATGCCGCATAGAGTATCGTCAGCACATAGGCGTCGCCCAGACGGGCCATGCCGTAACGCTCCCGGAGCGCGGGATACTGGCGGGTGTAGAGCGTGTCGGAGATCGCCGCGACGGCGATGCGCTGTCCGGCGTAGCTGAATATCTTCGACCCGGAGATCATCAGGATATAATTCTGCGTATAACGGGCGACGCTGGACTGATAGGGCGCTTCGAAAGGCCGTCCCAGCGGTTTGCGGAAGTCCATGCAGAGGTAGGCCAGATCCTCGATGACGATGGCGTCGTACCTGCTCGCCAGTTCGCCGACGGTGCGCAGCTCCTCTTCCGTGAGGCAGATCCATGCCGGATTGTTGGGGTTGGAGTAGACGATGGCCGCCACGTCGCCCTGCGTGAGGTAGCTTTCCAGCTTGGGACCCAGCTTTTCGGCGCGGTACTCGTAGATGTCGAACGAAGCGTGCGGGATATTGAGGATATGCACCTGATTGCGCTGTACGGGGAATCCGGGGTCGATGAAGAGGATTTTGTTCTTCTTCGGGTCCAGCTGCGAGCAGAGCAGGAACAGCGTGAAACTGCCCTGCATCGAACCGACGGTCGGAATGCAGCCCTGCGGTGCGACGCCGATGTCGAGGAACGCGCGGATGAAACGCGAAGCCTGCTCCTTCAGTTCCGGAATGCCGGACATGCTGGGGTACTGCGACGCCACGCCCTGCCGGAGGGCTTTGCATTCGGCTTCGACGCCGACCTGTTCGGGCGGGAGTCCCGGAACGCCCATTTCGAGGTGCAGGAATTCCGTTCCCGTTTCGTTTTCCAGTATGCGGGCGATGTCGCCCGACTGGCGGATGGTCGCCTGCGCGATGTCGGCGATGTCCATGCGCTCCAGCGCGGAGTCGAGCACAGAGCGGTCGAGTGGAAGCCGTTCCATTATTCGGTCTGTTTTTGTGCGTATTGGTATCCTGCGCGGAACGCCGCGAGGTTCATCTCTACGATCTCTTGGCCTTTGCGGGCGAAGATGGCGCGGATGCCGGCTTCGAGCTTCTCGGCGTCGATGCCCAGAAACGGCGCCGCTGCGCCCAGCAGTACGATGTTGGCGGCGCGGGGCGATGCCGCGCTCTTGGCAATGGCGTCCACGTCGAGCGCCACGACGTGCGGCAGTGCGTCGAGTTCGCGCCGGAGGGCTTCCGCTTCGGGATAGTTCGGGATATTGATCAGCGGCGCGGTGTTGGTGATTACCCACCCCTCCTTCGAAAGCCACGGCAGGTAGCGCAGGGCTTCCATCGGTTCGAGCGAAATGATGATGTCGGCGACGCCCCGCGCAATGAGGTCCGAAGCGATTTCGCCCGACGCGATGCGCAGGTTCGACTGTACGTCGCCGCCGCGCTGGCTCATGCCGTGGACTTCGGCCTGCTTGATGCTGAGGCCTGCGTCGAGGGCCGCTTTGCCGATGACGGTGGCGATCGAGAGGATGCCCTGTCCTCCCACGCCCGAAAGTATGATGTCCTTTTTCATAAGTGTTCCGTTGTTTGCTGGTTGGTGTTCGTTGCCGCGTTTTTTCCGGTCGCGTGTTTGCCGCCGTCAGTGCCGTCGGCCCTATTGTTTCTGTTTGGCGGCGTTGTGGCGTTTGGCGGTCTGGATGCACTCGCGGCGGGGGATGACGACCGAAACCCCGTCGTAGGCGATCTCCTCGCGGAGCATGGCTTTCATCTCTTCCCGGTTCTTGGGAAGGGGCACCACGACGCGGATATGGGCCGGATCGACGCCGATGCCGGCGCATATCTGCTCCAGACGGCCCGTGCCGGCCGAATCCTGTCCGCCGGTCATGCCCGTCGTCAGGTTGTCCGAGATGATGACCGTGATGTTGCTGCGCTCGTTTACGGCGTCCAGCAGTCCCGTCATGCCCGAATGGGTGAAGGTCGAGTCGCCGATGACGGCGATCGACGGATATACGCCCGCGTCGGCGGCTCCTTTGGCCATCGTGATCGAAGCGCCCATATCGACGCAGGTGTCGATGGCGTGGAACGGAGCCAGCCAGCCCAGCGTATAACAGCCTATGTCGCTGAATACCTTGGCGTTTTCGTGTTCGTCCGCAATCTCTTTCAAAGCCGTGTAGACGTCCCTGTGGCCGCAGCCCTGACACAGGGCCGGCGGACGCGGCACGACGATTTGGCTGGCCGCGTGCGTGGCGTGCGGCGCGAGTCCCAGTGCGGCGCGCACGCTGTCGGGCGTGAGTTCTCCGGTGCGGGGCAGCTGGCCCGTCATGCGGCCGCGAATATCGAGCGGTGCGGGCAGGATACCGCGCACGGCCTGCTCGACGACGGGTTGTCCCTCTTCGATGATGAGCAGCGAACCGCACTCCGACGCCATGCGGCGCACGAGTGAGGCCGGAAGCGGATACTGCGAAATTTTCAGCACGGGATGCGGACAGCCGCCGGGATAATTCTCCGCGAGGTAGTTGTGGGCGATGCCGCAGGCGATGATGCCGACCGATTTGTCGGGGGCGTCCGTATAGCGGTTGAACCGGCTCTCTGCGGCTTCGGTCTCGAACCGGGCGTAGTCGTCGAGCAGCGTGTTGTACCTTACGCGCGAATTGCCCGGCATCAGCACCCACTGGCGCGTTTGGGCGGGGTAGGAGCGTTCGTTCTCGGCGCGGACGCCGGCGACTTCGACCACGGCCCGCGAATGGGCCATGCGGGTTGTCAGACGCATCAGTACGGGAATACGGTATTTCTCCGAGAAGTCGAAGGCCGCCTGCACCATGTCGTAGGTCTCCTGCTGGTTCGAAGGTTCGAAGGTCGGCACGAGGGCGAACTGGCCGTAAAAGCGCGAGTCCTGCTCATTCTGCGACGAGTGCATCGAAGGGTCGTCGGCCGCGACCACGACCAGCCCGCCGTTGGCGCCGGTCATCGCCGAATTGACGAATGCGTCGGCGGCGACGTTCATGCCCACGTGCTTCATGCAGACCAGCGCCCGTTTTCCGGCGAACGACATGCCGAGGGCCTCCTCCATGGCGGTCTTTTCATTGGCCGACCAAGTGCAGTGCACGCCGCGCTCGGCGGTGAGCGGATGACCCTGAATGAATTCGGTTATTTCGGTCGAGGGCGTGCCCGGATAGGCATAGACGCCCGACAGTCCGGCGTGGAGCGCGCCCAGTGCGAGGGCTTCGTCTCCGAGTAGTAGTTCCCGTTGCGCCATAAGATCGTGGTGTTATCCAGTTTCTACAAATCTAAGAAATTTTCAATTAAAATGCCAGAATTGATAATAAAAAGTTGTAAAATGATTGATATTTATTTTAATAAATCAGTTGATAAGAATACCAATCTGACAAACAGACTTTAAGAGGATTTTCAGAGGTCACGGTAACGATTTGGAGAATGTGCGAAATTCGCTATTTTGCGTAACATATATTTCTGCATTGTCATATATTTCTTATTTTCGTAAAAAAAGACTGATAAGTATGGCGAAAATGAAGGATGATGATTTTGGTATAGAACTGCCGAGAAAGCGGTTGGTAGGATGTCTAGGATTGTTGGTAGGTGGATTTTTATTTTTTTTGCATTATGTGTTTGATCGTATATTATTACAACCAGTCTACTCCGGTCGTGCAAGAAAATCCATGGATAAATAATGACTCGTCACGCCCAGTAACCGATATAAAAGAACTCGACTACAATCGTCGTCTGATTATTTACCGTGCTGAGGAACCCCGGCGACAATTACGGGAATTCGAATGGTCCAAGGATGAGCGAATATATGGCGCCCCTCAAAACCTATACGAAGATTACTACGACGAGATATATGAATATTTTCACGATTAAAGAATATTAAAATAAACTTTCAGCGGATTAGCAGGATAGCGCAACGAGAGGTGTAAAGTGTTGGCTTGTAATTAATAGCGCGTTAATTTGCGTTATGCGGAAATTGGTTCGATACGGTTTTACAGCCTATCGCCGACAAAGAATCGTTACCAGATCATTACGCGGAATTTACTTCGCTATTGAAGCGTAACACATTCTTTTTCTGTGTTTTGCACAATTTTACATCTTGACAAACGGCCCGACAGGTATTAACTTTGTAACCAAAAATCGGGTTTATTATGCGAAGCACGTTTCGGGTCTTATTTTACGTGAAGAAAGGCAGCGCCCGCCCCAACGGCGATCTGCCTTTGATGTGCCGTCTTACAGTAGATGGCGAGGTCAAACAATTCAGTTGCAAAATGGACGTTCCTCCGCGTTTATGGGATGTCAAGAACGGCCGGGCGACGGGCAAGAGCGTCGAGGCCATGCAAATCAATCTTGCCGTCGATAAAATCCGCGTCGAGGTGAACCGCCGCTATCAGGAGTTGATGCAGTCGGACGGCTATGTCACGGCCGCCAAACTGCGGGATGCCTACCTCGGTATCGGAGTAAAGCAGGAAACGCTGTTGAAACTCTTCGAACAGCACAATGTCGAATACCGGAAAAAGGTGGGTTTCAACCGTGAGGTCGCCACATGGAAAAAGTACTGCTGCGTGTGTAAGCGCGTGCGGGAGTTCCTCGCCCATACCTACCACCGGGAGGACATCCCGCTGAAAGAACTGAACCTTACCTTTATCAACGATTTCGAGTATTTCCTGCGCACGGAGAAGAAATGCCGCACAAATACCGTGTGGGGCTACATGATCGTCTTGAAACATATCGTCGCCATTGCCCGCAACGACGGGCGCCTGCCGTTCAACCCGTTTTCGGGCTATATCAACTCTCCCGAAAGCGTGGACAGGGGTTATCTCTCGCAAGAGGAGATCAAGGCCGTGATGAACTATAAAACGGCCAACAAGGCGCATGCCCGCATCCGCGATCTGTTCGTCTTCTCCATCTTCACGGGGCTGGCTTATGCCGACGTGAAAGGGCTGACCACGGACAACCTTCAAACTATGTTCGACGGTAACCTGTGGATCATCACGCGACGTAAGAAAACCAATACCGAAAGCCGTATCCGCCTGCTGGATATTCCCAAACGCATCATCGAGAAATACGCGGATCAGCGGCTCGACAACCATGTCTTTTATATGCCGTGCAACTGCCATTGCAACGACATCCTGCGCGAGATCGGCAAGCAATGCGGCATTAAAAACAAACTGACCTTCCACATGGCGCGGCATACCTTCGCCACAACCATCACGCTCTCGCAGGGTATGCCTATCGAAACCGTCAGCTGCCTGTTGGGGCATACGAACATCAAGACCACCCAAATCTACGCGAAGATCACCAATGAAAAGATAAGCCGCGACATGTCGGCGCTCACCGAACGCCTCGGCGACAAATACCGTCTGGCGGAGTAACAGCCCTTCCGCCCTTGTGCGCCCTTCGGGATTTACGGAGGATCCCTCCGGGCGCACAGGGGCACGGGCTTCCGGGCCGTCGGTTCGCTTTCATCGGCTTCCCCTGCTGACGGACATGACGGCGGCACCGTCGCCCACCCATCGGCCGCTTCGCGCCCGCGCCTTTTTACAAAAGGCATAGCCTATTAGGGCATTTTCTTTCCGCATTGCTCCGCAACGCTGAAAATGCCCCATTAGGCCAAAGGGGCGGCGCCCCTCTGGACACCCCTTGCGGCGGCAACTCCGCAAGCCGGACGGCCGGGACAACTCCGAATCCTTATCCGCTTCGCTCCGATGCCGCCGAGAACAGATTATCCAAACCACCTGAAACTATACCGCTATGGGCTATGTCGTATTGCATATCGAGAAGGCAGCCGGAACGGACGCCGCCATGTCGGGACACGTCGAGCGGAGAATAACACCCGCCAACGTCATAACGACACTTACCTACCTGAACGAAGAATTAGTAGAGTTCCCCAAAGGAGTTACCAACCGTACCGAAGCGATCCAGCACCGGCTGGACAATGCAGGACTGGAACGCAAGATCGGAAAGAACCAAGTAAGGGCGTTGCGTGTCATGCTCTCCGGAAGCCCCGAAGATATGAAGCGTATCCGGCAGGCCGGACAGTTGGATGCTTGGGCCAAGGATTCCTGCGGCTGGCTGCAAAAGACCTTCGGAAAGGAAAACGTTGTGTCGGCAGTCCTGCATCTGGACGAGAAAACACCACATATACACGCGACCGTCGTGCCGATCACACGGGGCGAACGCAGAAAGGCCAAGCTGGAGCGGGAGAAGAACGCCCAAAGCGGAAAGAGAACCTATCGCACTAAGAAAGACCGCCCGCGTCTATGTGCCGACGATGTGATGGCACGGGACAAACTCAAAGCCTACCAGACCACCTATGCCGAAGCGATGGCCAAATACGGACTGCAACGCGGCGTCGAGGGATCGGAAGCAAAACATATTTCCACGCAGCAGTATTACCGCGAGGTGTTCGTCCGGAAAAATGAAATGGCCGAACAGATCGAGAATCTGAAAGAACAGCAAAAGACGCTCACGGTAGATATTGCCGCACTCCAAGCACAGCAACGAGCCGCACAGACAGACTGCAACGCTATCGACGAACAGCGGCGGAAGAAGAAAGAAGAACTGGCAAAAGCCGAAACGGAGTTGGCACAGACGCGGCGGGAGATCAAGACCGACAAACTCAAAGGCGTGGCCGTGAATGCCACGACGAAAGCCGTAGAAAGGATCGGAGCGTTGTTCCACGACCCCAAGCCCGCGAGGTATGAAAAACAGATTGCAGATTTGCAAGGGGTAATTGCCGACAAGGATAAGTGCATCGGGCAACTGCAACAAGAGATCAAGACCATGCAGGCCGGACACGATAAAGAGGTGGCCAACCTTAAACAGGAAGCACAACAAGTCATAAAAGCCTTGATGCGTGTCGATGAGTTGTGTCCCTATGTAAAGGGGCTGTTGAAATGGGAAAATTACTGCAAGGATGTCGGGTTGGACAAGGAGCGGACCAAAGCGTTGTTTACGATGCAACCTTACAGATATACGGGCGAGCTGCATTCGATAAGGTATAATCATACGTTTCGGGCGAACGATGTCATTCTCCAATTCAAACCCGACAAGGACGGGCCGAGCGGGTTCCAGTTCACCATAAACGGAAAGGACTGCGACGAGTGGTTCAGACAGCAACGAAAGGAGTTTTACGAGCGGATAGGAATTGACATCGAACAAACGGAGCAAAGGCGCGGGATGAAGATGTAACCACGAGCGGGACGGAACCAAAAGGCCGTCCCGTTGTTGTTTTAGGACGGCGTATTCCGTTAAAGCCAGAACATGGGCTATTCGGGCGGCATAAACCCTACGGCACAAAAAGTGCCCGCAACATATTGCGGATTCGAATTTTTTGTGCTACCTTTGGGACAAGCGATCCGCTGTAAAGGCGTGAATCGCGTTGCTGTTTGCGTAAACGTAGGAAATTTACAGTCTGCGGCAACAAGAGAGTCCTTGTCGGGTCGTACCACGCCTTGACGGGGCAGTACATTTAAGGCAACTACACCTGACGGGCGTGGGCCTCTTGTGTTACGAAGTCAGACGGGTTTCCTACGACCTACGCAGCGTAAGTAACGCAAGCCGCATACCTTTCTTGTAAAGGACAGCGGGGTTCTTCAGAGCCGGGTTCACGTTTCGTCATTCTTTTATGGCATCAGTCGGGTCGCATAACTAAAATTGAAAAAGATATGTTACCTTTGCGGATGAAAACGGCGCCATAGCCGTAACATATTCATAAGGTTAGGACAACCTTTATACCAGCGGTAAACTTGCGACTATTATAGCGATATAATAGGTTTTAGGATTGGTGTAAAATTTGTCTGAAACCCTTGTCATGCCTGCGGCTTTGTGCCGTGGGCGGGCACGGGCGTAAGGGCAGTTACCAATCCAAGGCTCGCAAGGCCGACCGTTGGGGCTGTACCTGCGTTCCGTGCTTTTTTATGTGTTTAGGCCGGAACGAGGATTTTAATAACGAACCCTTAATAATACGATGTTACGGCCATATACTCCCAATCGGAAAGAATCACGTTCCGCCGACCCTCGGTTGGTGCGGGGTGGGGCGCCGTCATTCGCTGTAACGAGAACGCTCGCCGTCGATAATAATCCCGCTTTAAAGGCACCTAAATCTGGTAACGGCGGGCCGTTCTCCGAACTGGGTGCGGGACATTGGAATTCTTCATGTCGAAGTTGCGTCACTATTTTTTTCATCGACAGTCCCGCACCCGTTTTTCATCATGCAGGAACCGCTAAAAAAGAGAGTGACAAGGGAAGTGATGTAGCTATCATGTCAAGTAAGTCCGTTGCGGTTCCTGCTTCTTCTGTAACAATGCTTCCGAAATCTCCTGCCTCCATAGGCTCGCGTTTCGGAAGCCGAGGGGCGGACGGAAACGATAAGCCGAAGGATGCTCTTTTTCGTTTATCGTGGTGTGAGGCGTACCAGTCCGTTACCGCCCCTCTTTTTCGATACTTCAATTTTACGATAACGGGTGCGGGATACTCGAATCTTAGCTTCATATTTTCCCACTACTGACTTTACTGTTTCCGCACCTGTTTTTTTACGATATATTTTGTATTCTCACAATTGTATATTTGTAATTAGTTAATTAAATTTGAATAGTTAAGACATCAGAGTATGGAATAAGTCCGATCTCTCATTGGTTTTCTAAACCGGGAATTATGTTCTGACCCCATACTCTTTACATCAGAATCCGGATAGTTCGTAAGGTGTCTGAGCCCGTATTCGCAATGAAGGACCAAGATGTAAGCGATGTCGTTAAAACCAAAAAATGAACGGCCATGAGGTACATTGGAATCGACGTGAGCAAGGCTACATTCGTGGTAGCTTACTCCTCCGACAAAGGCGGGGAGATCCGTACTTTTAACAACACGACCGCTGGTATCAGACAGTTTATCGGGACTCTCCCCAAAGACGGCAGTATCCACTGTGTTATGGAGGCGACAGGGAATTACAGCGCCTTGCTGCTGTATATGCTCAATGTCGCCGGAATTACTGTCAGCATGGAGAATCCGCTGAAGGTAAAGAACTTCGCCAAAGCCTTGCTCTCTACGGTCAAGACCGATAAGAGCGATGCACGACTCATTACCTTGTACGGAGAGAAGATGAACCCGCGTCCTTTCAAGGTACAGGGAGAGGCCATCCTGCGGCTCCGACAGAAAAGAACCGTCATTCGCCAACTTACTAAGCAGATTACCGCCATGTCGAACCTTCGTGGCTCTCTTGCATGTCTGCCTGTCCCGGACAAAGGTGCAACTCATACCGTAGACGAAACTATCAAGTTCCTTGAAAAGAAGCGTGACAGGCTCCAGGCGGAACTCACGGATCTTGTCGAAGTGGAGTTCAGCCGACAACTCGCGCTGCTGACGACCATCAAAGGGATAGGCATAACGCTTGCCACGGCGCTCATCATCACTACTGGAGGCTTTACCTACTTCCAAAATGCCAAGCAGGTGTCCCGGTATCTCGGAATTTGTCCCACTTACGAACAGTCCG
This sequence comes from Alistipes finegoldii DSM 17242, assembly GCF_000265365.1. Classification (NCBI taxonomy): domain Bacteria; kingdom Pseudomonadati; phylum Bacteroidota; class Bacteroidia; order Bacteroidales; family Rikenellaceae; genus Alistipes; species Alistipes finegoldii. The sequence continues at coordinate 548,834 of NC_018011.1, read as the reverse complement.
GAACTTCGGTAAACATCAAAGGGCATATCAACCGAAACGGAGACGCATACACTAGAGGACTTCTCTATATCGCCGCTTGGCCTGCCAGTAGGTTCAATGCCCAATGCAAAGAGACCTATACGAGGCTCAGGCAAAACGGAAAATCGGGAAAACTCGCTATGATCGCTGTCGCAAACAAGCTCATCAGGCAGGCTTTTGCTGTTGTCGCGCACGATAAAGAGTATATCGACGGATTCGTCTCCAACAGACCTTAGTAGGAACCATTCTCCGATATTATTACTCTTTTTCCGCATTTTTTAATATAGTTCGTAATTTAAGATATTTGTTAAATGCAATGCCGAAACTCGATACGGACTTACATCATCACTGTCACACAACCATCGCCTAACGTATTTGGCATTGTCTTTTTAATAGAAAAAGGGATGACCAACCACGATTAGTTAACAGACAATCGTTATTTTATTGCAATTACAATTCGGTCGTCCCTTTATTTTGTATTCTCGAAGTGCCTATAACCTTTGCGTACGTTTAAGAATTGTTCTATAAACCCATAACTACTGAACCATGCCACAAAAATCCTATACGCTGGGGAATCTGCTTCAAGACTGTTTGGATTGCGACATCCGCAAAAGCGACATCCGGCAATTTTTCGATGATCTGAAAAAGAAGGCGCATTTTGTCTATGCAATCTTGTGCGGTGCTCCGAAATCGGTATTTTGGATTACGCTGGACGATGAAGAAAGCCATCCCGACGAAAAGACATTTTCAGTTGCGGAGTTTAACGACAATTACGAAAACTTCGACAGCCGCATCGATTCTTTCCGGGTTAATTTCAATGCCTATTTTTTTCGCGAGCAATGGGCCACGAAGTTTCCCGAATGGGAATTGATGGAGAACCCTTTCAACGGGGAGGAGCGTTTCTGCGCTACGAGCCGCAAGGAGCTGACGGTAGAAATTTTCGTAACGGAATATCCGCATTTGTTGGCTTACCTGTGCCGTCGGGCGGTTCTGGAAAACGCGCCCTTCGAACTGACGCGCGAAACGATTAAACATTACGGATTCAGCCGCGAAGATGTAAAACTCCTGCGCGATTGTATTGCAAGCAACAACCGACGGATCATCGACGAGTTGCGCGAGGAATACGAGCGGCTGAAAGCCATAGACTGCCTGCAGGTAGTGCCTCCAAAAAGGCGGGGGCGGAAGCCTAAAGCCGAAGTGTCTGCCGAAATCCAGCCCATAGCCAAAAAACCGAGGACGAGGATCAGTCGAAAGAAATTCGTGCCGACACGAAGCGTAAAAAGTTAGGCGTAAACCATCGGAAAACGCAGAGTACTCCTCACCAATTAGCGGAGATGGTTTTCAATATAACAACGAGAATAATTTGCAAATATGATTATCCGTATAACGTCCGTTAATATTTTTAACATAACACGAATAAATCATGCGTAAAATTTATACAAAGACATTTGTGTATTTTGCTGAAATTCAATATATTTATAGTGAAATAAACAATCGAAATATCATTATGGACATACTGAACTTCACGTATTATTTTTTAATATATAATTTGATATTTAATTAAAATATATTTATCTTTGATTTCATAACACTACTTTTTAACATTAAAATATGCCGCTATAACACTGCTTTTTCTATCAAACCAAAGATACGGCGTCACTCCGGAATCTTTACTCTTGTTCAACTAAAACCCACTTATTTATGAGGAAATTAACCAACCGAGCACTTTTCATCTGCTTTGCTCTGATGACGTCCTTTTGCCTCATTGCGCCGGCTACCGCTCTGCGTTCCTACGCGCAGGAGGGGGGGGGCAGCACCCTTGAAGGCCTGATCAAAGACGACTCCGGGCCGCTTCTCGGAGCAACGGTGATTGTGAAGAACACGACGCGCGGAACGACAACCGACATGGACGGCAAATTCCGTCTGGAAGGGTTGCAGCCCGGCGACGTACTGCAAGTAACCTACGTAGGATACGACCCCTACGAGGTGACCTACACAGGTCAGACGACACTGGACATCCTGATGACGACGACCGCCAACCAGCTGAACGCAGTCGTAGTGACTGCCATGGGTATCGAACGTCAGTCGAAAACACTCTCCTATGCTGCCGAAACGGTCGGCGGCGATGACGTGGCCGACATCAAGTCGGTCAATATGATCAACGCGCTGCAGGGCAAGGCCGCCGGTCTGCAGATTACCCCGAACTCGACGGGCGCGGGCGGATCGTCGAAAATACTCTTCCGCGGTAACAAGTCGATCAACGGCTCGAACCAGCCGCTGGTCGTCGTCGACGGCGTCCCCCTGATGATGAACATCACGTCCGATCAGGTCGACAGCAACTGGGGCGCCCAGCGCGACGGCGGCGACGCCATGTCTACGATCAACCCCGACGACATCGCCTCGATCTCCCTGCTGAAAGGCGCGTCGGCCGCCGCCCTCTACGGTGCGGTAGCCGCCAACGGCGCCATCATGATCACGACCAAATCGGCCATGGCAGGGCGTCTGGCGGTGAACGTATCGAGCAACACGACCATTGACACCCCGCTCTCGCTGCCCGAATTCCAGAACACATACGGGGCGAACGGCCAATACAGTTGGGGCGACAAACTCGCGTCGAAGGCTCCCGATTACGCCGAGAAGTTCTTCCGTACGGGCTGGACGACCAACAACTCGATCTCGATCAACGGCGGCGCCGAAGACCTGCGAGCCTACTTCTCCTACGGCAACGTAACATCCGGCGGCATCACCCCTGAAAACGACTACTCGCAACACACGCTCAACGCCAAAGTCGGTTTCGACCTTTTCAACGACCACATCAAGGTCGATTTCAACGCCAAATACGTGAACCAGCACATCTCGAACCAGCCGGCCGGCGGTTTCGTCTTCAACCCGCTCGTCGGCACCTACACCTTCCCGCGCGGCGGCGACTGGAACGGCTACAAAAGCAACTTCGAGACCTACAACGGCGAGCTCAACGCCAACGTCCAGAACTGGGTGACTACCACCGACGAGACCAACAGCAACCCCTACTGGCTGCTCAACCGCGAACGCCCCGTCGTCGAACGCAACCGCTACGAATTCGGCGGATCGATCAAATACCAGATCATCGACGGACTTTCGCTCACGGGCCGCATGCGCTACGAGCGCGCCGACGAACACTACGTACGCAACCACTACGCGTCGTCCTACGGCAATAAATACACCTACGGCAAAATGGACGACAACCGCTACTTCAGCGAACAGCTCTATGCGGACCTGCTCGCCCAGTACAACCATACGTGGGACGATTTCTCGCTCAACGCCACCCTCGGCACCAGCATGATGCAGACACGTTCGAACAACGTGAGCCTGCTCTACGAGCAGAGCAAGTTCGTCGCTCCGGGCAACGGCGGCGCCTACTATCCCAACATCTTCAACCCGTCGAATTTCTACAAGAACGGCACGACCATGGGACTGGAGCGCAAACGGCTCAACTCGGTCTTCGGAGCTGTCACGTTCGGCTTCAAAGAGGCGCTCTTCCTCGACGTGACGGCCCGTAACGACTGGTCGTCGGCCCTCGCTTACACCGACGGCTACTCGTTCTTCTATCCTTCGGTGGGCGCCAGCCTTCTGCTCAACCGTTTCGTGGACATGGGCCGGAATATCGACCTGTTCAAATTCCGCGGTTCGTACTCCATCGTCGGCAACGACGTCCCCGTCTACAAGACCAATCCGCGCTATACCTACGGCGACCAAGGCGCCATCAACCCGCCCAAATCGGTGCCGTTCCGCACGCTGAAACCCGAAAAGACCCACTCGTTCGAGGTCGGTTTCGACGGAGAGTTCTTCCAGCACCGTCTGCACGTAAACGCCACCTATTACAAGACCAACACCAAGAACCAGTACTTCGAGGTGACGCTGCCGTGGGAGAGCGGTTACAAATCGCAGTTCGTCAATGCGGGCAACGTCCAGAACCAAGGCTTCGAACTGACGGCCGGCTGGTTCCAAGACTTCGGCAATGAATTCACATGGTCCACCGATCTGAATCTCTCGTACAACGACAACAAGATCATCGAGCTTTTCGACGGTATCCAAGACGGCGTAACGGTCTCCAACTTGGGCGGCGCCAAAGTGATCCTCTATGAAGGCGGCCAGTATGGCGACCTCTACGTCCGCACGCTCAAACGCGACGAGAGCGGCAAACTGGTGACGGAAACCCCCGAAGGCGCCGACTACCAGATCCCCGTAAACGGCGGCGAGCAGAATTCCGACCTGAAATACATGGGCAACATGAACTCGAAGTGGAACATGGGCTGGAACAACACGTTCCGCTACAAGGACCTGACACTGAGCATGCTCATCGACTTCCGCATCGGCGGCAAGGTCGTTTCGATGACCGAGGCCACACTCGACGGATACGGCGTATCGGAACGCACGGGCCGGGCGCGCGACCGCGGCTACGTGATGCGCGAGGGCATCAAATTCTCGAACGTCAAGGCTTACTACGACGTGGTGGGCGCGACAAGCTTCAACTCGGTCTACAACGTCGAGGATTACGTATACGACGCGACCAACGTCCGTATGCGCGAGATTTCGCTGGGCTACACTTTCCGTAACCTGTTCGGCCAGTCGAAGAACCTGACCCTTGCGTTCATCGCCCGCAACCTTTTCTTCTTCTACAAAGACGCCCCGATGGATCCCGACGTGTCGATGGGTACGGGCAACGGCCTGCAAGGCTTCGATGTCTTCAACCTGCCGACCACGCGCAGCTTCGGTCTGAACGTGAAACTGAATTTCTAATCAAAAGCGTTTACACATTATGAAACTCAAGAATATTCTTAGAAACGTTACCGCAATGGCGCTTCCCCTCGCACTGTTGGGAAGTTGTACGGGAGATTTCGAAGAGCTGAACACCAATCCCTACGAGATCGACCCCGAAGAACTGCCGTTCGAAGCGCAGTTCTCCACTCCCCTCTCGTTCAGTTACCCCACCCACCAGAACCTGTTCCAGTACTGGACCTCGTTGTCGATCGACAACTACGGCGGTTATTTCGAGGTGCCGCACAGCAACTGGACGATGGCGCGTTACGACCTCGCCCGCGGGTTCTGCGGCGGCATGCACGAGAACTTCATGCAGAAAATATTCAACAACACCCGCCGGCTGATCAAACAGTGCGACGCCGCCGGACAGCATGACTTCGCAGCCGTAGCCCGCATCGTCGAAGCGTATAACCTGCTCCAGTATACCGACACCTACGGCCCGGTTCCCTATTCGTCGGTCCTCGCAGCGGACGAACTGGCCGAACGCCCCAGCAGCTACGCCTACGACAAACAGGAAGATATCTACAAGGCGATATTCGCACAGCTGGACAAAGCGCTCGAAGGACTGGATACGGAGACCGCAGGTCTCGCATCGTTCGACTGCTGGTGCAACGGCGACCGCACGCTCTGGAAGAAGATCGCCAACCAGCTCAAGCTGCGCATGGCGCTGCGCATCGTCAAGGTAAACCCCGTCGATGCTGAAAAATACGCCAAGGAAGCCATTCAGGCCGGAGTCCTCGAAGACAAGGACATCCTTATCAACAAGTCCTACTCGAACGAACTGCGCCGCATGATGGACTGGCTGGATTCGGGCATCGGTTCGTCGATCGTAGCGTTCATGAACGGCTACAACGACCCGCGCCGCCCGCTCTATTTCACCACCAACGTCCGCCATCTGGTCAAGGAGACCGCCGAACCGACAGGCGAGAAAGACCAGAACAACGAGGACATATACAACGAAAGCGACATCCTGATCCGCAAGGGAGCGCAATACATCGGAGTTCCCGTAGGCTGCGAATTGGGCAATAAGAACGGCGGCAACGACAACCAGCGCGTCTACTACTCGTTTCTGGCCGGCGGATATGCGACGCCGCAGCCCATCATGTTCGCCGCCGAAGGCTGGTTCCTGCGCGCCGAAGCCAAACTTCGCTGGACCGACGCCGGGCAGCAGAGCGTAAAGGAACTCTATGAAAAGGGTATCGAGGTTTCCATCCGCAACCAGAAGAGCTACCGACAGTCCGACGCCGCGGCAGCATGGACCGAGAAGAAACTGACGGCCCCCGACTGGGCGGCTATCGACGATGCGGCTATCAGCAGCTACATCAACGACGATACCTCCTCACCTGAGGGTTATACGGACCCGTGGAAGCCGGAATACAACTCCGATCCGACCACCAGTATCACGGTGAAGTGGGACGAAGGCGCTTCGAATGAAGAAAAGCTCGAACGCATCATCACCCAGAAATGGATCGCCAACTTCCCGCTCTCGACCGAAGCGTGGGCCGATTACCGCCGCACGGGCTACCCCAAACTCTTCCGTCCGAAGCAAAATCTGGCCCCCTCGATCATCGACACGCAGCTCGGCCCGCGCCGCCTGCTGTACAACGAAACGGAACTGAGCTCCAACACCGTCGAGGTGAACAATGCCATCCAGCTGCTGAAGGCTGAATCTTCCGAAGTGAAAGGCGACGGCGACACCGGTGGCACCCGTCTGTGGTGGGACCGCAAGGACAAAGGCAATTTCTAACCCCGCCGATCCGTTTCACTCATAAACCGGGACTCCGTCGTTATACGACGGAGTCCTTTTTTCCATCCGACACATCCGAATCGGGCTCCGGCGCATTTCCGACCACTATCATGCGGCATACCATTTTTTCATGCCCCCGAATGGCTCGTACCGGAAACGGACAGATGATTTGCAAATATCAACTATTTTGTATTCATTTGTAATGAAGATAAAAATTAAGGTTAAAAACTTGTTTTAGTTGTAGCGGTAGCGACAGAGTTGTGAAACACCGTCGCTACATTTTTATTACCGGAAAATAGGCTATATACCAATTATTTTTCGTAATTTGCAGAAAACCATTTTAATCTTATTGCCCATTCGTCATCAAAGCCATCTAACACGGTAACAAGAAATAAAAGGGAAGAAGGTACGAGGCTCATAACCTCGTGCCTTCGTTTTGTATTTAGCACTTAAATCGAATATTTTTGCAAGTTCAAAGAAAATTCCTACCTTTGTTTTTGACAAGGGTTATTTGACAAGATGATTACGCAAAGTAGCGAATTTCGCACATTCTCCAAATCGTTACTAAAACCCCTGTAAAATCTTCTTAAAAGTCTGTTTGTCAGATTGATATATTTATCAACTGATTTATTAAAATAAGCAACCCCGTCCGGATTCCGGACGGGGTTGTTGTTTGATGCGTCAGTTACTTTTGAAGCAGGGCGGTAATGGGGTCGGGCGTTTCGATCTTTCTGCAGTCGATCGATGCCAGCAGCTGCCGCCCTCGGTCGGTCAGCGAGAAATACATCTGGCGTTTGTCTGCGGTTCCCAGCTCCCGCCTTACGAATTCCTTTTCTTCGACCGAGCGGAGCACTTTCGACATGTTCGAAGGGGTCAGCCCCAGCAGGTCGCTCAACTCTCCGCAGGAGAGCCTTCCGGCCTTCGAGAGACTGCACAGGGTCATGCCTTCGTTCAGGCAGATTCCGTACAGCCGCTCCAGATTCGCTTCGAACTGGTGTACGGCCCGCTGCAGGTCGCGTATTCTACACAGTCTGTCCATACTCCGGCTTTTTGTGAACGGCCTGCCTGCCGCAGTGCCTGATACATTTTCCGCATTCGATACACTTCTGCGGGTCGATTGCCGGAAGCCCGTCTCCCTGTTGTGAGATCGCTCCGACGGGGCAGACCGGAATCAGCGGACAGCGGTGGTTCTGGGGACAGCGGAGTTCGTCGATCGTAAGCGCCATAGCCCGCTTATTTATTGAGGAGCACCTTGTCGATCGCCTCTTTCAGCGAAGCCTTGGGCAGGGCGCCCTGCGCCATCTGGGGCTTGCCGTCTTTGGGGATGAACAGCAGCGTCGGAATCGAGCGGATGCCGAATGCGGCAGCCAGTTCCTGCTCCTCTTCGGTGTTGATCTTGTAGATGTAGATGCTCTCCCCGTATTCCGCTGCAAGTTCCTCCAGTACGGGTGCAAGGGCTTTGCAGGGGCCGCACCACGAAGCGTAGAAATCGACGAGGGCGGGTTTGTCGCCGAGGTACTTCCACTCGGTGGGATTGGTTTCGTAATTGGCGACTTTCGTCAGAAAGTCGGCTTTGGTCAATGCGATCGTTTTCATGGTATTCGTTTGTTTTGTGTTGTCATTCTTGTTGTCTGTCTGGCCGTCGGCCCCGGCTGCGAACGTCAGGATGCAGGCGGCTGTCACTAATAGTTTCTTCATGGTCCGTATGGTATTTTATCTTTTCTTATCTTGATAACGATACAAAGATATGATATATTTTCCAATAAAATAAATTTCCAATGGAAAATAAATCAAGGGAAGTAAAAATACGTTTGTTTCCCGTGGCTATGCAAAAATAAAACCGGAAATCGCCTCCAGCTCCGGATTGCGGCTGAATCTATCATCCGGTCGGTTCGTATAGAGTGCATGCCTGCGCCTGTCTGTCCTATGAGGCGGCCTTAGTCTTGGGGGCTGAATATATAGGGAACGGTGGAGTGGGAAGATCGATTTCGGTTTACATATCGGTTTAAACAAATGCCCGATTTCGATACGGAAATCGCTCTAAACCGAGACTCGAAGAAGTACGCCGCATTTTTCACCGGCTCTTTAAATGCAAGAAAGAGAGCCTTTTGGACTCTCTTTCCTTGTGACACCGACAGGACTCAAACCTGTAACCTTCTGATCCGTAGTCGTAATTCGGCTATTTTTGGCTATTTTTAGCGATTTTGATTTTATTTTGCAAATCACTGTATTTCAGTGGTAAATATAGTCATTTTATCTTGATTTGTTTTTGGTGATTTGATTTAATTATGTATATTTGTGTGTAAATTGTGTACCGCAAATTAAAATTTATACACAAAATGAACTACTCGAAAGACGGCGTAACGGTTGCCGCAATGTTTGATACCGCGCACCCGAAAAAGTCCGGTAAGTGCCCCGTAAAAATCCGTGTTACCTACAATCGAGTGCGGAACTATTATCCGACCGGAAAGGATTTATCGCCGGAGGAATGGGAAATACTGCCGACTACAAAGGTCCGTGCACTTGTGGCGATTCGCAAAGACATCGAAAGCAGCTATCAGATCGTGCGGGCGGCTGTTGAGGATTTGGCAGGGGCCGGCGGGTTCTCGCTCGATGCCCTTAATAATCGTTTGAAGGGTGCGGCGTCCGATACGGTAAATGCGATGTTTCGGGGTAAAATCGAAGAACTTAAAAAGGCCGGACGCGTCGGTAGTATGCTTGTTTATGATAATGTACTGAAAGGCTTGGAACGGTTTTCCGGGTCGCGTATCCGCTTCGAGGCGGTCACGGTGTCGTGGCTGGGGAAGTATGCCGATTTTCTGCGGAAAGAGGGCAAGACGCAGACAACAATTGCGATTCACTTGCGCCACCTCCGAGCTATTCTCAATGAAGCAAAACGGTTAGGGACGATCAAAGACACGCAATATCCGTTCGGTAAAGGGCGGTATGAGATACAAGCCGGAGAAGGGCGAAAACTGGCCCTTACGCTGGAGCAAATCGGACAGATAGCCAACTATGAGGACGGAACCGAGGCAACGGCCAAATACCGCGATTATTGGCTGTTCCTCTACTTGTGCAACGGGATTAACGTTGCGGATTTTGTGAAGTTGAGATACCGGGATATTGTGAACGGCGAAATATGCTTTGTCCGGCAAAAGACCGAACGCACGACCAAGACCCGCAAGGAAATCCGGGTAGTTGTCACGGAGCGGATGCAGGCGATCATCGACCGCTGGGGCAACCCTCCCCGGCATGATAACTTCATTTTCTCGGTCCTTGACGGCACGGAGGACGCAATGCGGCGAAAGATGAAAACGCTATACATAACCCGTGCGATCAATAAGCGCATGAAGGAGGTAGGCGAAAAGCTCGGTATCGGCAATATCTCGACCTATACGGCCCGTCATTCATTCGCCACAGTGTTGAAGCGAGCAGGCGCAAACATTGCCTATATCTCCGAATCGCTGGGGCATCAGGACCTCAAAACAACGGAAAACTATCTTGCCAGCTTTGAGCGAGAAGAACGGGTAAAGAATGCGGAAATATTAACGAAATTTTAAATCAAGATGAATAAGTTATTCAAATGGTTAGATCAGATTGAGACCATCGTATATACAATCGTAGAGTGCGATGCCGGTGATATGTCGTATGATGATTTTTTACTTACAGGGGGGCGTCTAAAAAAAACTTATCGGGATGAGTTTTACACACCCGATGATGATAATTTATCGCGTAAGAAGCCCGTTTATAAAGATATTACTCAAGAATTGGAAATTATATTAAGTTCTTCAAACCGTGAAGGGGGAATTTTTCTACTCAAACGCATCTCTAAAAGATTGGTTCGAATCTATGAACGGATGTTAAGTTTAAATTTGTATTGGAAGGAGTGGACAGAACGGCCAACACGTACAACAATGGGAAATTACTTATTGCAATATCCTAATGACTTAAGGGGATTTGTGCGCATATCACTTATCCAACCAATATTATTCGGTATTGATATTCTTGACATATGCACTGATCTAAATATAGGTGGTAAGGATATTAAACTAGATATTCCGAAAGAATTATTATTGTTTCATAATGTTTTAAAAAGGTATGAGCAAAACAATAGTAATGATGAATTAGAAAAAAACAGCAAATATCAAACCATTCCACGTACCCATCGAATAGCTGCAGTTTGGGGGTTGATTGATGAATTGAAACTCCAAGCACGTATGGATAAAACAACCCTTGCTGCCTTTGTTGAAGCAGTCACAGGCGGAAATATAGAAGCCAAACCCAAAGATACTGTAGCTTATAAAGACCCCGGATCGACTGCAAAAGAGGCCGCCGACGAATGGCTAAAAAAAATAGGGTTGAAATGAAAATTTAGGACGTCCGACGTTTAGTCCGACGCCCTTTTTGTTTGCTCCTTTGCATCGTGATCGATCACTAACGCCCGGACGCGGGCAAGTGTTCAATTTTTAAAACTTCACGATGCTATGGATAACACCGTTATCGTCACCACTCCCGCGCAGTTACGCGAAATCGTCGCCGACGAAGTGTCGGCCATTCTTCCTAAACTTGCCGACTTCCGGCGCAAGAACGAACCCGTCGAAACCGACGGAATGACTGTCGAGGATGCCGCACGGTTCCTAACCGAGCAGGGCATACCCACCACACGTGCTACGCTCTATAGTCACGTCTACAAAGATACAATCCCGTACAAGAAATTTGGACGCCGAATCGTGTTCTCGAAAAAAGAGCTTCTTGCGTGGATCGAAGCGCGCACCACGCGCCCGGAGGATAAGCGGACAGCCGCCGCGTTGCGTATTGCCCAATCAGCGAATAACCATCAATAGATCAGGGGTATGGATCAAATGAAGATCGCCGCCGGCACTCGATATGAGCACGCAGCGGCAACCCCTGATGTCCCTGTCAGCAAAGATACGCAAAAATCTTTGGCTTTCCATCAGAAAAGGGTCTATAATTTACTCCAGTCGGGCAAAAAATATTCCGTCGCTGACATTTCGGCCGTGTTGAGGTTATCCGATCCTCGGAGCTGCATACGCTATCTGAGGGCAAAGGGTATTTCCATCCTCGACGAGTGGGTGCCCAGCGAGCACGGCAGTAGGTTTAAAAGGTATTTTATCCGGAAGGAGGTGCGGAATGATTAACAAGAGCTTTTATGTATGGTCCAATGATGATAAGTTCAAAGGAATAAATGCGGTTGAAATCTTCATCAATTCAAACGGCGGTATCACATTGCGCGAGGAATGCGACGACGACATACCAATTGAGATGCAAAGTCTCATCATCTTATCCCCCGATATGGTGGATGATGTAATCGAAGCTTTACGTGTGTTAAAATCCGAAATGCAATAGCGCTATGGCAAGACCAAGAAAAAATAATGCGGAATATTTTTCGCATGACGCCAATATGCGCGACGATTTGAAGATAAAAGCTGTTCGCCGTAAATTTTCGCACACGGGGTATGCCGTATGGAATTATTTGCTTGAAACTCTTACAGATAGCGATTTCTTCGAAATCGTGTGGGACGATGTAATCATCGACCTACTCGCAGCGGATTATGGTGTAACGGTTGAATTATTGGACGAAATCGTCAATTACCTCGTGAAAATCGGACTTCTGTGCCTTGACGGTAATAAACTATACTCTCCGTCTCACCGCAAACGCCTTGCCCCGTTAATGACTGAACGAAACAGGCGACGAAATACAGAACAAGATTCTACAGGGGTTTTACCGGTGCAAAACTCCGGTAATACGGAGGATATGCCAGAGTTTTGCCAAGATTCTACAGGGGTTTTACCGGGGTTTCCTAAAGTAAAGGAAAGTAAAGTAAAGGAAAGTATAGTAGAGGATAGTAAAGGGGGTTATAAGGGGGACGATACGAGCGCCGATAATAGCACCGAAGGTATGAATGCGGGAGGCTCCGCCCCCGCGCCCCATAAATACTCCGAATCTTTTTTGAAATTTCAGAAGTGGATAACAAACAGCGCCCCGCGGGTTGCAAAGATGAAAGAACCGATGACCGAGGAGCAGTACCAAAAGTTGAAAGACAAATATCCGACCGAGCAAATATGCGAGGTATTACAGGCAATGCACAATTACGAGCCGTTGATACGAAGAAATAGATCGGCCTACTTGACAGCTTCGAATTGGCTACGCCGCCACGATCAAACCACACCCCAAAAACAAACGCCCCATGAAACGCGAAAAACAAATTTCCTATAACCGTCCGGCCCCTGTTGAGGGGCTTCCGGAATCGCCCGAACTCGAAAGGGCCGTTTTAGGCGCTTTAATTCTCGAACCGGATCAATTATCCGACGTGACGGAGATCGTCGGAATTTCGGCCTTTTCTGACCCAAACAATGGCAAAATTTACGGCGCGATGCTCTCAATGTTGGAGCAGGGCAATAAAATTGATCTTTGTATGCTTTCGCAGCATCCGGAACTCAAGGGGCGGGAGATGGTCCGATACTTGGTTGAGTTGACCAACTCGATAGGGTCGGCCGTCAACGTTTTGGATCATGCTCGGCAGCTCGCAGACATAGAAGCCCGGCGCCGTCTTATCATGCTGAGTTATGAAATCGCAGCCAAATCCAGCGCCGGAACGAATTCCGCCGAGGAGATATGCGAATTGGTCACAAATCAGATTGCGGCATTAGTGTCCACAACAGCCCGCGTGAGCGACCTAATACCGCTGTCTGACGCTGTTCGGGCAACTATTGACAATTTGGAGCTGCGGCAACAAGAAAGGCAGGCCGGCCAGTGCATCGGCATTCCTACCGGGTTGCAGCGGCTCGACGCTCTTACAGGCGGCTGGCGTGGCGGGCAGCTCGTGGTGCTGGCTGGACGTCCGGGAACGGGGAAGAGCGCTATGATGCTACATTTTGCCCGTGCTGCGGCCGTGTCAGGCGTTCCGGTGTGTGTCTATTCGCTGGAAATGTGCGTGGAACAGTTGACCGGGCGAATGCTTGTCGGCAGTTCGGGTGTAAGTTCGGGAGAGTTCCGCACCGGTAATGTTGACGCTTCGGGCTGGACGAAGATCGAGAAGGCCGGCGCGAAGCTTTCTGCAATGCCTGTTTACCTCAACGACCGGGCAAATCTCACTATTGGGGCTATACGCTCGCAATGCAAGGCGATGCGCCGCCGGGGACGGTGCGGGATGGTCATTATCGACTACCTGCAACTGCTCGATACGTCAAGCCGTAACCCGAACAACACTCGCGAGCGTGAGGTCGCCGCCGCCAGCCGTTCGGCCAAACTGCTGGCCAAGGAACTCAATATCCCGGTTATCCTGTTGTCGCAGTTGTCCCGCAAGGTTGAGGACAGGTTGGACAAAAGGCCGCTATTGTCGGACTTGCGCGAGTCGGGAGCCATCGAGCAGGACGCCGACATCGTCGCATTCCTCGATCGGCCAGCAATGTATGGCCAAACCGAGATCGACGCAGGACGCTACGGGATTATTCCGGCTGAGGGGGTCGGGTTACTGCACATCTCAAAAAACCGCGAGGGGGAGATAGGGTGCATTTGTTTTCGACATAACGAGAGCCTGACCCGGATAACCGACTACGAGAATACGGCGGACGCAATCGGGGAGGCCGAGCCGTTTTGACGTAATGCGCGATTTGAGCGCATGAAATTTCATGGGTGGAACAAGTACCCACAACACGAAAGAAAATCGAAAATTCAGAAACAGGAGATGAAAAAACGTATGTTTTACCCGCCTTTGCGGGACGAGTTTACAAAGACTGACCGAAAACGGCGATAAAACGACGATAACAACCATTTAAACGAAAAGATTATGAAAGCAATTAAGATCGACAACCAACACGGCATTGGGCTAATTCTCGGCCGTACAACCACCACGATTATCGACTGCCACGGTATGCGCAAGGGCGACGACGAAATTATTCTGTACGTCTCCGATGTCAGTGATTATGACACGGATTTCATACAGAGCGACTGCGCTATGCTGCATTTTAGCCCGGCGCAGGCCAAAAGATTAGCGCGTAAGTTGTTGAGGCTGGCAAAACAGCAGGAAAAACAAGCGTAGAACAAACTAAACAGGCTTAAAACATCATGAACAACGAAAAACTAAAAAAGATGCTGCATGCAGCCGAAAAGTACGGTGCAGATGCCGTCTGCGAAATGGTCGCAGAGCACACGGGACAAAATGGTTCTGAGCGCATCGAGGCTGTATCCAGCGGTATCGGCGACGATAATGCGTCCCAAATCGCAAATCTAATAAATGCCGGAACCCAGCGCATCATCGAGGGTGGCGAAAAGCGAACCCCGGATAGATCGCTGGCAGTTGATCCTTTTACCAACTTACCCATGTAATCATGTCAAAGAACAGCAAGAGAATCTGTATAGGGCAAATGCCCCTTCAGCATGGAATGTATGAATTCAGATCGGCCGTAGATAAATTACGGGAGATTGTCACACCTGCCGTCCTTGCCGAGTTCGGCGAGGAATTGACTGCAGACAACTTGCGGGACATTATGAGCGGCGGTACAGCCATTCGCGCCCGTATGACGGAAAAATTTAATGCGGCACTAGCCCCCATAGTATTCCCCGCAGAACGCAGCCAAAAAGAGGAGCTATATACTTCTTTGTTGGAGCAATTCAATGAGATTTGCCGCAAAGATCAAAAGCGCTTCGAATCATTCGGGACTGTTCCCGCAGACTGCTACACGGTAGACAGTAACGGTCAGGTAACTTTTGATTCTGAAGTCGCTGAAGCTGTCTTTAGCGAAGCCGCTAACTTGTATATAGACGATCCGCAGCAAATCGAACTTTATAATGCTGCGTTAAAAGCATTATCCGCATTGCAGGAGCTTGACACACTCGCACGCAAATATGGAATGTATGCAATAAACCGAACAAACTACCGGGCCATAATCGATATGGATATTGAAATGTCCCCTACTATGGGCGTATTATCTGCAACTCAGGTTTTACGCATCAATCCTTTCGCCATACAACAAGGATATGACGGCGGCCTTTTCAAAACTAGGTCCATATAAATCAAACAGTAACCATGAAAGAAGAACAAGAAAGCCAGCAGTCCCAAGGAGTGACGGCCATCGACTACTCCGAGGAAGAGGCAAAGAAGCGCGCTGCGGAATGGGCGGAAACATTGCCCGACGCCGAATAATCCAAACGTACAACAAGATTTTTAACAACTATGAAAAATTACGAATCAATTATCGAGACCTACAAAGCGGCCATTCCTCAACTGGAGGCAGCAATACAACAGTTGACGGCTTCACGGTTGAAAATATCTACCGAGAGCCTCAAGGATATTGCGACGGATAACAGTAAGAGTATCCGGGCGCAAGCACTGCGGATCGCAGCCGAAGACGCAAAGAAAATAAATATCGTGACAACCCGCCAAACGCTCACGGATCAGGCTGTTGAATACCTTAGCAAAGTAATAGACAATTCGCAGCAGGTCGTTCATGAAGCGCTACACCTCGGCAAGGAGAAGGCACTCGATTATACTGCCTTTGTGGTGAACGGCGATAAAATCGAATTGTCTGCCGAATGGCTTGCAGATCAAGAGCGGCAACGCCTTATTGATGTAAGCACTATGCGGGGGCGTGTACTTCAGCAGTTCGACGAAGTGCGCCGGGCTGTTGAGGCTCTGAACGCCTTGGTCGCCTGCAACAAGAATTACAAAATGGGGTTGCTCCCCGCCGGCACCCGATACCGGACAATAGCAACCATCGACGAGGACGGAAAATTGGAATTGCATTCTGAAGCATTGGATTTTCTGGGATAACAATAGAGACGGGTGGGGAAAGCCCCGCCCATCTCACTAACATCCATATTCACTATGCTATACCCAGACGGACAAATATACGAACAATCTGGGGAATGCGCAAGAGGAGAGAAAGGATAACCAAAGGATTTGCAGCTGTCGATGATAGGACCGTCTGGACGCTTGAGTTGAACCGCGATGAACTGATGATAATTCTGAATGGGATTAAAAATCACCGAATAAAAGGGGCGCGTATGAAACTGGCGGCCTTACGGGAGCAGAGAAACCGACGGCGCGATCCCGGTAAAGCAATCAATGTAAAATCAAAAAAAAAGTAAAACCCATGAACGAGAATAAAAACGCACACAAGGACATTGCGACAACACCAAGGCCCCAAATGGCCGCATCCGGAAGGCTGGATTTCATCAGTTTCCGAATAGCCCAAAAGAGCTACACGATATACAAGATGTCACCCCGGACCACGGCGAGAATCATGGCCGCCCGGCATATCGGCAAGGGATCTGACGGCAGCAAGGCGTGTATCGTGGCAATGGCCCATAGTATTGCGCTGGCCGTCGCTGGAAGCAAAAGCATATTCGCGGATCTCAAGGCGTGGTTTATATGCCGGCGGATTATGAAACGGGCATCTTTCGCCGAGTTGTTTGACTGCTACCAAAAAACGCTGATGATGATTCCGCTGGAGGATATTTCTGCAGTTGCCAGCGTAATAAGCGGATTGGCTGAAACTGTAGCTAAAGATGCGAAATGATACACCTGTGAATCATCGAAAAAATAAATTGCAGAAAAGCATTGTTTACTATTGCTTTTTCACGGGACCGCCGCAATCTTTGTACTGAGCTTATGAAGGAATAAGCCACGGATGATAGTATAGTGCGATTGGTCTGTTGGCTTCCTGAGCCGACAGACCTTTTTGTTTAATCCGGGTGCCGAGGGGCACCGCAAAAAAAAAGTTTTATGACTGATTTAATGACTCTGGCGAAAAGCCATCCCGACACCACCGTTACCGTCAAGTTGAAAGACCTGATGCGATTTCATGAGGATATCACTGCCGACCTAGAAAAAAGATTGCTGAACAAACTTGTCGAGATTAGAAAGGATGATCGCTATCTATCAATAAATCAGGTATGCGAAATATTCTCAATTGATCGAAGCACGTTGTGGAAGTGGCAGCAGAAGGGCCTTTTGGTTCCCTTTAAAGCCGGGACCATTTGGCGATACAAGTTGTCGGAAATTCGCGCAATGGTCAACAAAGCCACCAATAAAACAAACAAATAAAGGGGTGACGATCCGAGCCGCAACAGACATAAAAAATACCCGCGTTTCGCAACGCAGGTAATGTAAAATTGCACGCCACCTAGCCAAAAAACTAATGTACACGCACAATAACCGTTAAAATTTAAATAATTGTTATGAGCGCACTATCATTCAAAATTACTACGGATACCGCAAAGATAAACAATTTCCGTAAATCGCTTGAACGTTTATACGAATTACTCGAAAAATTCCCGTCCAAATCAAGCGGATTCAAAGTTATAAACCGCCATATTAGCGATCTGGAGACTCGTGTAGATCAGGCTATACGCAAAATTGCCAAGATGCAGCAACAAGCTGCGGAGTCGGCGGCTAAAGTGGCCACCCCTGCCACCCCAACAGCGACTCCCAGCAACAGCAAAACGACATCAGGGAGTCAGACGGCCCAAGCCGAAGCAGCAGCATATAAAGACCTGATCGGCACCATCCGAGAAGCTAGCGCCCAAAAAAAGATATATACAGCTCAAATTGAGCTGTTGAAAACCAAGACGCAAGCACTGACGGCTGAGTACAATGCACTTTCCAAAGCCGAAAAGAACAACGCCGCAGTCTCGCAGGCACAAAAGGACAAACGGCTGGACCTTTCGCTGTCTATTGCCAAAAACAAAGAAGAACTGGCGCTATATCAAGGAACCCTGAAGAACATTATCAAGACAGAGCAATTCGCCGAGGGATCCATTAATAAAATGTCGCAATCGCTGACCCGGATGAAGAATATATACCGGAATTTAAGCGCAGCAGAGCGGGAGGGGACACGGGGACAAACCATGCTTAAAAATATCGACACACTCGATACGAAGATTAAAGAATTGGATGCGGCAATGGGGGTACACACCCGCAATGTCGGTAATTATGCTTCCGGATTCAATATGCTTGGATTCCAGATTCAGCAAGTCGCCCGTGAATTGCCGTCGTTGGCGTATGGCCCGCAGATTTTCTTTTCGGCCATATCCAACAACCTGCCGATGCTGGCCGACGAGATTTCACACGCGAAGAAATCTGTTGATGAATTGAAGAAAGCCGGGCAAACATTCACGCCCGTATGGAAGCAGATTGCATCGTCCATCTTCTCGTGGCAAACTTTGCTTGTCGCCGGAGTTACCGTACTTACCCTCTACGGAAAGGAGATCGTAAATTGGGTGTCAAACCTTTTTGCGGCAGATAAATCGCTGGACTCGGTAATTAAGAATATTGACCAGTTCAACAACCAAGTTACAACCAGCAGAGAGGAGCTACAACGCGAATTCCGGGCTTTATCCCAAGCAAAGAAAGGTACTGCAGAATATGCTTTAGCACGTCAGACGATAATGGATAAATACGATAAATATTTGTCCAAACAGCGCGCTGAAATACAGAATCTGGAGGATATGCGTGGTGCCTATGAAGTGCTGTTGAAAAGCGTTACTGCCACGTCTGTAGCCAAAGGGTTAGAAGCAGCCAACAATAGTGCTATGGAGGAGTTTAATGCTTCTATGGAAGAAGCATTTAAAGGCGTTCAGGCTAAATTTATTGCAAAGTTCGGCAAAGAAGAGGGAGTTGCTTACTTCACAAGATTTCGCGAAGGATTACAAAGCGGGGTTCCTGAATTAGAAAAAGAGGCAAAAGAAATTTACAAAAAATTTAATAAAGAGTCCATAGTCGAAACTACAACTATGGTAGGCAATCGCCCAGTTGTTACTAAATCTATTAAAGTCACTAATACCCTTTCAGAAGCAGTAAACAAGGCGACTAAAATACGCGAAAAATATAACGATGTACTTTCTGCCAATAAAATTGCAATGGATACCCTGCTGGATATGTATAACATCTCGGCAAAAGATATTGACAAGGATGGTAAAGCGACAGAAGATATAGTAGAGCAGAAGAAAAAGGAAATCGCGGAAATCGAAAAAATTGTAGCCAAGACACCCGAAGAAGTTGCCGCCCGCAACAAAAAATTGGAAGCGGCACGGAAGGAGTTGAAGGTATTGGAGAATTTAGGTCTTGCGACGAAAGATCAAATTGAATTAGACAACACACGAAAACAAATTCAGCGCGAAATGCGAGATGCTGGATTTGAAGCAAGACAGGCGGAAATTGACGTAATGCCGGAGGGGATAGATAAAAATATCGCCCAAATAGAATTGGACTATCAGAAGCGAGAAGCCGCCATCGCAGATGGAGCAGAGCGAATCCGTGAACTGCAGAAGAAAGAGTTAAGCCGAGGACAACGCGAGTTAATTGCAGCGCGCCAACAGGCTATTAAGGCGTTGAAAAATAAAGAATGGGATACTGCGTTTTTGGCAGAAGCGGGAATAAAAGACCCCAAGACATATTTAGATGACCAGCTTGAAGCGTGGAATGAGTACTACATGAAGTACGGGACCATTCTCGAAAAGATACAGGCTACAAAGGAGTATTACGACAAAAAAATCAGCTTAGCAAAAGACGCGGGAACGGCCGAAGCATTGAGAGCCGAAAAAGACGCCGCGATGGCTGCCCTTGAGGTGGAGGGCGGCGACTTTGTCAATAGCCTAATCAGCAAGATAAAAGGAGATATAGAAAAACTAAAGCGCGAGATAAAAGCTGCATTAAAAACGCTTGAAGATGAATTTAATAAACTCCCTTCTTCGGATTCTGAGCTGGGGGATGACCTGCGAAATAAAATAAATGTTCTTCGAGCGCAACTATCTGCTATTGAGAAATTGGACCCCGTTAGCGACGAAAAGCACAGCGAATCCTTTGAAAAGTGGCAGAAACTATACAGCACGCTCACTAAAATTGAAGGACAATTTAACGACATCGGCGAAACTGCGGGCGGTGCGATGGGGGAAGTAATATCGACCGCGAGCAAGATTACGACCAGCTCGCTGCAAATGATCAATAGCATCAAGACCCTTGCAGAAAATTCGGCAGAAGGGATTGAAAATACGGGAGAAGTAGCCGCAACCACCATCCAAAAAGTAGAACGGGCATCTGTAATTCTGGCCATTATTCAAGCTGCGTTGAAAATCATACAAAGCATTGCCAGTATATTCGGAGATACGGAAACTTCAATGGAGCGGAATATCCGAGAAGCCCAAGAATTAAACGAAGAGCTGCGGGTGATGAATGAACGCGCCCGCCTGAATGCCGATGTATTCAAAACTGTTTTCGGAGAAGATGCCTTTGGGAATTACGTTAATAATGTAACAGCCTTAACTGACGCCATGAATGCCTATCAGGCAACAATGGATAAAATTACAAATCGTGGCAAAGAAAAGTATGTAGAATTTGGAACAGGTAATACAGGTCTGGCTAATTTATGGAAGGATGATTTTATCTGGGAAAGCGTTTCAGAGTCTGTTGCTAACATGATGAATCAAGTTCAACATTCTACATGGTTCCGAAGCGCAAAATATAAGAAATTAAAAGATGTAGTCCCTGAATTATTCGAAGAGAGCGGCGTGTTAAATATGCAAGCCCTCAAAGAATTTGTAGAGGGGAATAGCGATACTTTCAAACACCTCTCCAAAGAAAATCAGACATACCTCAAAGAACTGGTAAATAATTGGGAGACATATGAAGAAGCGATAAAGGCAGTCAATGACTACCTCAATGAAATATTCGGCGAATTAGGAAACACACTGACCGACGCACTGGTCGATTCTTTCGAACAAGGAACAAATGCCGCGGATGCCTTTGGTGAAGCGGCTGGCAATATGCTTAAGAATCTTGCAAAGCAGGTGTTATACACGGCAACTATAGGACCCGAAATAGAAAAAGCGCAGAAAAAAATTGACGCCATAAATCGGGACCTGTCACTCTCAGATGAAGAGAGGTACAATGCACTTGCCGGAGTTGTAGATACAATGCTTGATGATGTTCTTGCCCAGCAAAAGGTAGGGCAAGAATTATGGGAGCGGCTCAAACAGGCCGCCGAGGAGCGCGGTCTGCAGTGGGAGGCAGAAGCAGCGGGCCAAGAAGCGACTTCTCGCGGTTTTCAGGCTATGTCTCAAGATACCGGCGACGAGTTAAACGGCCGATTCACGGACATTCAAGGCAAAGTCACCGACATTCGAGGGTATGTAATGGCAATGGCGCAAACTGGAGGAATTATAACCGCCATAAACAACATCGCCACTTTAGGTGATAGAATAGATCAGATGTCGGTCGCCTGCTATGAATCGTTGCGCTTTGACGCGGAAACCCTTATCGAAGTGCGCGAGATAAATTCCAGCACTAAAAATATGGACAAAACCTTAGCACGGATCGAGGAAGGGATAAATAGCATTAAGAAAAATACTGAAAGCCTCTAACGCTTTTTACTACATGAAGATAAAAAAAGACATAGCAGACCTGAAAGCGTTTATGGACAATATCGAAGACGAGGTTGTCGATTTCATGGATGAAAAAGCCCACGAAGCACTTATTGAGCAAAAGGCAGCTCGACTACTATCTGGCAAACGCGACTATTTAAACCATACATGGAATCTTCGCAGTTCACTTGGTTATGCCGTGACTTATAATGGCAAGGAAAAAAGGCGATTTATAGGGGATCAAAATCATACGGATCCGACAGCGGGTGTCGAAGCGAATAAAGCCCTAAACGAAGTAAATAAAGCAGGTACGGGCGTTATTTTCGTCGATGGAATGGATTATGCGTCCTTCGTCAGCTCCAAAGGCTATGATGTGATAGATACCGCAGAAGCTTATCTAAAGAGAGAATTGGTAGTGTAAACTGAACTGTGTCACGGCTCTGTTTTTTATTCTTTCCCTCTTATTTGTGTGCAGATTTCACATCTGCATACAAATAAGAGGAGCCTTTCACAGGCAAAGTTACATAATCTTGAACCTATCACCAAATTTTATGGCAAGTTGCTGTGATATCAGTGCCCAATTAGACAGTGGCATAGTCCATTTCCCACTAATGTCTCGATAGGCAAGATACACAAGCTTTTCAAGTGCGGTGTCTGACGGGAACACACCTTTGTTCTTCGTTACTTTACGCACCTGACGATGATAGCCCTCAACCGTATTGGTTGTGTAGATAAGTTTGCGGATTGCAGGAGTATACTGAAAATATTCCGTAAGACGCTCCCAGTTGTCGCGCCAGGATTTGATTACTATGGGGTACATCTCACCCCATTTTTCATCAACCATGTCAAGCTGTGCTAATGCAGAATCCTTGCTTACAGCACCATATACGGTCTTGAGATCCTTCAGAAACTCTTTCTGATGCTTGCTTCCTACATACTTGATTGAGTTACGGATTTGGTGGACTACACATAGCTGAACGGAGGTTTCCGGGAATACACTTTGGATGGCATCAGGGAATCCCTTAAGACCGTCTACGCAACAAATCAGAATATCACGTACACCACGGTTCTGAAGGTCGGTCATAACATCAAGCCAGAAGTTAGCACCCTCACTCTCAGATATATACATACCAAGAAGATCCTTGTGACCAGACTTGTTTACACCTAGGACATTGTATATTGCACGAGTGACTGCACGACCCTTATCGTCTTTTACCTTGTAGTGAATGGCGTCAAGCCAGCAAATGGCATAGACGGGGTCAAGCATACGGGACTTCCAGGCTGTTATTTCGGGAATAACTCGGTCGGTTATAGCACTGATGGTTTCTGCTGAAAGGGTTGTGTTAAACTCACGCTCAAAGTACTTGCTTATATCACGAGTGCTTGTACCAAGAGCATACATGTTGATGATTTGATCTGCCATACCTTCAGCAAGAATTGTCTCACGTTTCTTAACTGTCTCCGGTTTAAAAGAACCGTCACGGTCACGAGGGGTTTCGACTATCACCTCTCCATACTTTGTCTGTACGGTCTTGCTCATCTTGCCGTTACGACGATTGCCAGAACTGCAGTCAACGCTATTAAGGTGAGCATCCATCTCACCTTCTAAGGCTGCGTTTAGGATACGTTCTAGCATAGGAGCCAAAGCTCCGTCTTTACCGAAGAGTGCTTCACCGCTACGCAGCTGCTGGGCTGCTTTCTTGTAGTCTATTTCCAAATTGGCCATATTATAAAAACTGTGTTAAACTATTATTATTATAGCCTGACACAGTTTATTTTACACTCTCAGAGAATTAAATAAACAACAATAAAAATTGGAAATGTAAAATACAGACTCTCTTTAAACAGTGTCAGTGTACCAATTGGATAACATCTATTCCGGAATGTATTTTTAAAATAGATTCCGGAATATTTTTACCAATCGCCTTATAATATGCTTGACATTCAGCTTTCCACTTTTCTACATTACATCCGGTTATTCCATTTGCAGCTATATCTTTCCGTACATTGTTCAAGAAAATAGCCAACACAATTTCTTCTGCCTTCTCAACATTATTTAATAAAATATATTTACGAAGCTCCCAAAAGGTGTCCTCTGGGGTATTTTTATCGACTGGCTTGTTTTCTTTAATCGCATGAACATCGTTTGTCATTTTCCACAATTTAAAAAATAGGATAATTTGCAAAATGCCAAACACAAGCATTATAAGGCCCAAAATAATGTAAATAGTTTCCATCTTATAAAAAATTAATAAATCAAATATACAATTTCATATTGAAATATCCAAAAAAACGAGGCAGCTACAAAACAATTCTAAGACCAAATAAAGGCCGGAATGTATCCGGCCTTTATACTTAATTGGCTACGCTTACTAACTTTGTTAGCGTCCGTTATGCCTCGTACCCTTCGTAATAGTACGATTGTTCTATTCCCTTGAAAATAACATCCCGATCCTCCGTGCGGTCAGTCAATGCCGGTTGTAGCAGGGCGCGTAATTCCAGATCATTGATCGGACTGCGTTCCATAGCCTGCAAATACAAATCCTTATCCACCTTCCGCCAGTCCACAACCTGCTGGAGATGCTTTTTCAGCATCATGTCAAGCCAGATACGGGTGGCCCGTCCGTTGCCCTCCATGAACGGGTGGGCGATGTTCATTTCGACATATTTTGCGATGATCTCCTCAAAGGTCATGTCCGGCATTTGCTCGATTACCGGGAGGATGGCACCCAGATAAAGGCAATTTGCAAATCGGAAACCGCCCTTTGCGATATTCAGCGTCCGGATTTTTCCGGCAAAGTCGTACAACCCACCGAACAAATAGCGGTGAATCTCGCATAGCCCGGCCACGGTTCCGACCTCTATGCGGTCGATGTCCCCCGATTCGAATAGGGCGCGCGCCTGTTCAAGGCTTTTAGCGTCTATTTCGTCCGTTTTCTTTCCCATAATTTATTCCCCCTTCTCTACTTTAATAAGTTTGCCGCAATGCGGGCAGGTGATCGTGTTCGTCGGTTGAGGGGCGAAAAGTTCCTGAACTTCAACGTTGAGAGCTGCGGCGATCTTTCGCAATGTTGTAATAGTGGTATTTCCGTTAATTGCTTTTGATAGACCAACACGAGAAATACCTATTTTTTCGGCTAAATCGGTTTGCGTCATTCCCTTACTTTTGAGAATTTCCGCTATTCTAAAATCATTATCCATAATGTAAACATATTGTTTGATGCTACAAATATATAAATTAAACTCATTGTGTGCAAATTATTCATGTTTGATAATAAAAAGTTGTCAAAATATTTGTGTGGCTGAATAATTATTGTTTACTTTGCATCATCAAACGACAACAAAAGGTTTACAGCCATGAAAGCAACCTACAACAAATCGAAGATCATGCGTAACGCTTGGTATCTGAAACGTGCTAACGCCTCGATGTCGTTCTCGGCCTGCCTGAAGAAGGCATGGCGCAACGAGAAGCTGGCGATACTGACGGCGAAGATCGAGAACCGCCCGACGGAGCAGCCGAAGGCCACGGAATACCGCCCGCAGCTGTTGACGGTGCCGGCGGACTACTACGGCAACAGCAGGACCTACTACGGAGACTAACGGCAACCGGGGGCGGACCGCCCGTCCCCCTTCAACACTCATTACCGAAATAGACAAATAGCGAGATTCTCGCAAAACCTCGATAAAATTATGAAAGAGAACGTAAACACGACGAATTCCCCGGAAATTGATTGGCGAGCGGAGTATTGGAAAGGTGTACGCGATTACATCGAACAGGGTGATCGCCTTATTGAGGCGCACCAGCGAATAATCGAACTAACAAAAGAGCTTACAGAATGCCGTGATATTTTGGCCGGCAGACGCACAATCAATCAATACCAATGCAGAACCAGCAAACTAAATTAATACCATGAATACAGCATTAACCCGGTCCGACATTCGGACAATGGCCCGCAAGGCAGCCGATTACATTACCTTCCACTGCGACGGCATAAGCGAAGGTTTCGAGATCACCCACAAAGGGTATATTGCCTTCATCGACTACGAGGCGAAAGAGTGCAGCGACGATATGCAGGAATCCGTGACGGTTCCGGCGGTCTGGGACGCCGAAGGCAAAGAGTATCCCGATATATCCGAAACCTTGCAATTGATGTTGAACTAATCATCTAAGATTATGATCTACGAACTATCCTTTGAAGGGCATACGCTGGGATATTTCCCCAGCGAGGCCGAAGCGGTCCGCCGGGCCGGGTTCCTGCCCAAAGGCCGATATACGGTCCGGGAATGGGCCAAAGACGGCGAATTTATGATGTTTGATCCCTCTATCAATAACGAATATGAATACGCAGCCAAATAACCCGTCCGACTTTAACAGCCTTTCGGAACTCTACATGAAAGCCTGCGAAGCCCGGTTTCAATTACTCCAAGAACGCAGCGAATTAGTCATGGAGAACTTCGAACTGCGGATGCAGCTGCAGGAACTGCGGGCGCAGGTATCGCCGAGCAAGGCCGATCAAAAGCCGAAAGGATTATTAATGAAACTTACCCGATAAAACTATTGCATCATGAACAGAGACCAAATTTTACGCCGGCATGACGAGATAACTGCGGAGACAGATGCGGTAATACGCAGAGGGAAAGAGATTGTTGCCAAATTGGAAAGCGGCGCAATAAAACCGGAGGATCCGCAGGTAAAGGAGGTGCTCCAGCAGCTTATAGAGCGACGGAGGATCGGCACCGAATTTAATGCCGAGTTGAGCAGGCTGGCAGATGAACAACATAATAATACACACACTCAATGCTGAGGAATTCGCGTACACCCCAAGATGCCCCAGCCGTCAATTCGGGCGGCTGGGTTCGTTATTGGTGGCCGATTTTTCGACTGCCAAAAATGGCAAAGCCGTTCGGGGAATCCCCCGAACGAATCCCGATGTGGATTGGTTGTTAAATACGGGGAATTCCCGTCTTTAAAATCAAACAATGATTGTAAGGCACTTAAGAAATCTTTGGTTGACTGGAGCCGGAAATAATCGTCCAGATCCTTTCTTTTTAAATACCCATTTTTCTGGGGATTTAAAGGTGTCTGATTTGGCACGTTTAAAAACAAGGGCAAATCAGCCCGTTGCTGGTTATCAGCTGATTATAAGAAAATGGCAAGATTACAAGGGTATTTACAATTTGGCAGCCGAAAAATCGACTTGAAAACGACTTTATGTCCCAAAGGTTGCCCCAAGGTAAAACAAGCGTAAAACAAGCGTAAAACAAAAAAAACATCAAGGTTACGTCAAGGGTAAAACAGAAAAACCGCAAGATTACTGCAAGGGTGAAACAAATACAAAAATACGGCAAGATTACGGCAAGGGGAATGCAAAAACACCAAGGTTACACCAAGGGTAAAAAGGGTTAGATTAGGGTGAGGTTACAGCGAGGGGAAAATCAACCCCAAGCAAGGATAATTTTTCCACGTCCTTACGCGCGCGAAGCCGATCATCTGAAGCCGGCGTATCCAGCACCAAAATCAAACCTTTAGAACAGTTTAGCGCAATAAAAGAGTGTTTGCACTACGTAAAATTCAAACTTATAGAACAATTTAACAGGGGTAGTACAAGGATTAAACGGGGAGGTTACGGGAAGGGTGAAAGTTACTGGGGGAAATTTTTCCCTCAGTGAAGTCGAACGGATCAACGAACGCAATTTTGTGCCGGTTTAGGGGCAGCGGCCGAACATGTTTGCTGGGGATCGACGTCTTTAAAATGGGCGAAGTTGTGTGTAAATTGTGTACCCGCACTAAAACGAATCAACCACCTACATTGCTGTAAGTGGTTGATTTTGAGAGTGACACCGACAGGACTCAAACCTGTAACCTTCTGATCCGTAGTCAGATGCTCTATTCAATTAAGCTACGGTGCCGAATTGCGAGTGCAAATATAGGGCGAAAATCCGAAACTCGCAAATTATTGGGCGTAATTTTGTGAAAAAAGATGCCCTGAAAAATCGCATGCCGGCGCATCGGACCGATTGTCAGGGGTTTGTCCGCTGACGATCAACGCATTGCTTCCTCCAGCCGGGCCTTGATATTTTCGCCGCGCAGGTCTCTGGCGACGATAATCCCCTCCGGCGAGATCAGGAAATTCGCGGGAATCGACGAAATGCCGTACATGGCGGCCGCATCGCTTCGCTTGTCTGCGTTCACGCCCAGCACATTGATCCATGGCATATCGTTGTCCGCCACGAACGTTCTCCATTTGGCGGCGTCGTTGTCGAGCGAGACGCCGTAAATTTCCAATCCCTTGCTTTTGCAGGCGGCGTATGCCTCGCGCAGGTGCGGGATTTCCCGGCAGCAGGGGCCGCACCACGTCGCCCAGAAGTCGAGCAGTACCCAGCGGCCTTTGCCGACGATCCCCGAAAGCGCCACCGGTTCGCCTGCGGCATCGGGCAGCGTGAGGTCCATGTAGGGTTTGCCGATCTCGGTGTTTTCGGTCGCTGCGACTTTTTCGGCGATTCGCTGCAGGATGGGGTGGGCCTGCACGGCGGCCGGAAATTGCTTCAGACGGGTTTTGGCTGCGGCGATGTCGTTGCCGTCGAATTCGTAGACGGAGAAGAGGTATGCCCCGAAAAGGTTGTCCAGATTGGCTTCGATGCTCTCCGGAACCAGCTTGTTGTAATCCGCATAGAGCGAGTCGGCCGGTGCGTCGAGGGGAAGTTCTCGGAATTTGCGGTCGAAGTCGGCCATTCGCTCGTCGAACTCCCGTTTTCTGTCGTTCAGCGGCGTGCCGGATACCGCGTAAACCCGTCTGTCGTCCGTCGGAACCGTACGTATCTCGCCCGGTTCGAGGAAGATGACGGCGGTGCCGACGGGGATGCGTTCCTGATCGGCCAGCCGGGCGATCTCCGGTTCGGCGACACGACCCTTTAGCCGGATCGTGCTGTCGGCGCATACGATGCCGGCGGCCAGTTCCGTACGGCCGCTGCCGATCAGGAATACCGAGTCGCCCGGTTCGAGTCCTGCGTTGCCCGTGATGGAGTAATTCGGACCGCCGCATCCGCAGAGGAGGGCGGCCGTCGAAGCCGTGAGAAGGATTTTCTTCATATATCGTTCGGTTGCTGTCGAAAATTAGGGTTTGCGGTGCGGTTACTTGATCTCCCGGTCGGGGTGCTCCCTGAGGAATTTCTCCCAGCTTTGGGAGCCGCCTTTCGATACGGCCTTCTTGCCGCCGCCCAATCCTTTGACGCGCTCGTTGCCCATCGCGGCATTGAGCGGATTGGAGATCGTGAAGTGGTGGCAGAGCGCCACGGCCATGCCGTCGGTGGCGTCGAGCCGCTTGGGCGGCTGTTCCAGCGAGAGGATGCGGCAGACAATGGCGGCGACCTGCTCCTTGGCGGCCGATCCGCGTCCCGTGATGCTCTGCTTGATGCGCATCGGGGCGTATTCCGAAACGGGCAGGCCGCGGCTCAGCGCCGCTGCCATGGCCACGCCCTGTGCCCGTCCCAGTTTGAGCATCGACTGCACGTTCTCGCCGAAGAACGGCGATTCGAGCGCCACTTCGCGTGGGGCGTACTGGTCGATCAGCGCCCCGACCCGTTCGAAGATATAGCGCAGTTTGACGTACGGATCCGAAAGCTTGTGCAGGTCGATGTCGCCCAAGACGACCGAGCGCACGCTGCGTCCGTCGATCTCCAGCACGCCGTAACCCATGTAGTTGGTGCCGGGGTCGATGCCCATGATGCGGTATTTTTCCGTTGGGGTCATATCGTTCGAAAAAGCCCCTCCGGACGGCGTGTCGCAGTTCGGAGGGGCAGGTTGTACGGCGGTGGTTATTTGCCGAGCAGCTCCTCGACCTTTTTGTAGAGGTCTTCGCCGCGCAGGTTCTTGGCGACGATGTTGCCCGAAGCGTCGATCAGGAAGTTCGAGGGAATGCCCTGAACGGCGTAATCCTTCGCTGCGGGATTGTCGAAACCGTTCAGGTCGCTGACCTGAATCCACTTCATGCCGTTGTCCTTGACGGCGGCGAGCCACTTGTCGCGGTTGTTGTCGAACGACACGCCGTAGATTTCGAAGCCCTTCTTGTGGAACTTGTCGTAGGTCTCTTTCAGGTGGGGAACTTCGCCCATGCAGGGACCGCACCACGAAGCCCAGAAGTCCACGAGCGTGTATTTGTTGGCCGGATTCTCGATCACCGAAGTCAGGGTGACGATCTGGCCCTCGGCGTCGCTCTGCAGGATGTTGATGTAGGGTTGGCCCACGTCGGTGCGCTTTTTCTGCTCGGCGGTGGCTTTCAGCTCCGTCAGCTCTTTGGTCTGCTGCATTTCGGGCGAGAATTTGGCGATCTGGTCGAGAATCTCCTGCCCCGAAAGCTCGTAGGCCATGTTGGGCATCAGCATGACGCCGAAGAAGTTGTCGCGGTTGGCCTCTACCGAGGTGCGGGTCAGCTGCTCGAACTCCTCTTCGATCGCTTCGCGCCGCTGGTCGGTGGTCGCAGCGTCGCGGTACTCGGTGATCAGCGCGCGGCTGGCGGCCGTGTAGGCTTCGGCGGCGTCGTTGGCCGGGGTGCCGGTGGTGTGGCGCACCTGCGGATCGTCGGCGTCGCTCTTGATCGAGATCGTACCCGGTTCTAGGATGAGCTGCATGGCGAACGCCTGCGGCTGTCCGTCGCGCGAGTCGAGCAGGTCGTGCATCGCGGGCGCTCCGGCGGGACCGCTGAAGCGGAACTTACCCGATTTCACGACGGCCGAGTCGATCAGGCTGTCCTGCTGGAACAGGTAGACGGTGCCTTCGAGCCCGGCGATGTCGCCTTCGACGACGTATTTGGGCTGCGTGCTGCAACTGCACAGCACGGCTGCGGAAGCTGCGAAGAGAAATGCTTTTTTCATTGTGCAAGAATATTGGTTTATTTTTTGAGTTCTGCCAGCTGTTTTTCCAGATTGTGCACCAGTTTTTCCAGTTCGGGCAGCCGCTTGAAGACCGCCGCCGAACGGTGGTACTGCATGCCGGGCAGCGCCGGGTAGCCGAAGCGCACTTCGCCGTCGGGCACGTCCTTGTCCAGTCCGCTCTTCGAACCGATCTTCACGAAGTCGCCGACGTTCACGTGGTCGGCGATGCCGACCTGTCCGGCGAGGAAGCAGTTGCGCCCCACCCGCGAGGTGCCGGCGATGCCGGTCTGGGCCGACGATACGGTGTTTTCGCCGATCTGGACGTTGTGTCCGATCTGAATCAGGTTGTCGAGCTTGACGCCCCGGCGGATCACCGTCGAATCGGTCTTGGCGCGGTCGATGCAGGTGTTGGCCCCGATCTCTACGTCGTCTTCGATCACCACGTTGCCCAGCTGCGGAATTTTGTCGAAACCGCCCGCGGCGTTGGGCATGAAGCCGAAACCGTCGGCGCCGACCACGGCTCCCGCGTGCAGGATGCAGTTGCGGCCGATCCGGCAGCCTTCGTATACCTTGACTCCGGGGTAGAGGATCGTGCCTTCGCCCACCGTAACCCCCGCTCCGAGGTAAACCTGCGGATAGATCTGGCAGTTTTTGCCGATTTTCACGCCCGCTTCGACCACCGTGAAATCCCCGATGTAGCAGTCGGCGCCCACCTCGGCCTTTTCAGCGACCGAAGCCAGCTTGCTGATGCCGCTGCGGCGGGGCTTGGCGGCGTTGTACATTTCGAGCAGTTTGAGCACGCAGGCGGCGGCGTCGTCCACCTTGATGAGCGTGGCCGAGACCTGCTGCGAAGGTTCGAACGAACGGTTTACCAGCACGATCGATGCGCCCGTGCTGTAGAGGAACGTTTCGTATTTGGGGTTGGTGAGGTAGGTCAGCGAGCCCGCCTTGCCCTCCTCGATCGAAGATACGGTGTGTACTTTCGTCTCTTTGTCGCCGACGATGTCGCCGCCTAAAAATCCGGCGATCATTTCGGCCGTGAATTCCATCATAACGATTCTGTTTATAAGTATTTGTTTATGTCGATTCCTTTGGGCATGAACTCCTCCACCGAACGGCCGAACGAAAGCACCTCGCGCACGGTCGACGAGGATATGTCGGCCACGGGCGAGGGGGTGAAGAGCATTACGGTCGTGATGTCGGGGTAGATGCGGTGGTTGGTCGCCTCCATCGTGCGCTCGTACTCGAAGTCGGTGGTGTTCCTCACGCCGCGGATGATGGCGCAGGCGCCGGCCTTCTCGGCAAACTCGCCCGTAAGCCCCGTGTAGATATGGGCTTCGACGCGCGGATTGCCGGCGTAGAGGTCGTCGATCAGCCGCTTGCGGTTGGCGACGGTCAGCAGCCCCGTTTTCGCGGTGTTGTTGCCGATGCCGATGACCACGCGGTCGAAGAGATTGAGCGCTTCGTCTACCAGCGCGGCATGGCCGCGGGTGAACGGGTCGAACGATCCGGGGAAGATTGCAGTCCTTTCCATATCGGACAAAGGTAATAATATTTGGGAATAGGGAGTTATCTTTTCCCGATATTTTGTCCTACCGTTCGATTTTTACGTACTCCGAATAGACGATCCGCGTGTGCGGATTCGACGGGACGATCTCCTGCCGCAGGGCTTTCGTGCCCCAGCGGATGAAGAGAAAACGCCGCGGAATGCGGTGTACGACCTGCCGCAGGGTATCGGCGCTCTCCACGCGGCACAGGACCGAGTCGGCGGTGACGGCGCCTTCGACACGCACCCACGCGTCGCGCCAGCGGAACAGCCGCAGGGTGTCGCGGACGACGAGCGTGTCGCTCAGCCGCACGACGACCGTATCGCGCACCGGGGTCCGTATCTCGACCTTCGTGGCCGTGGCTGTCCGGGCCGCAGCTTCCAGACGGCGGAGTTTGATTCCGAGCCGGCGGATTTCGGCAGCGTCTGCGGCCCGCAGCTCTTCGAATTCGGCGCAGCGCAGACGCAGGGCCTGCACCGATGCCGCTTCTTGCCCCAGACGCGTGCGGTAGCGTTCGATGCCGGCCGCAAGGGCGTGTTGGTTCTGGGTCAGGCGACGGTTTTCGCGGCGGTAGCGGCCGTAGCCGCATACCAGCAGAGCCGTCACGGCGACGGCGTAAAGAAACAGGTATTTTTTCATGGTGAAACGGGTTTTCCGGCGAAGATAGCGCGGGCCGGGCCCGTTCGGTTTCTACATTTTCGGAAACAGCCCGCCGAGCGATTGGGCGACCCGTTCCGCGAGAATCGCCATGCAGGGATGTCCGTCGCAGTGGGCGAGGGCGGTGACGCCCCGGTGATCGACGTAGAAGAGTTCGTCGAAGCGCGGCAGCTCGTCGCGCATTACCGGGCGCTCTTCCAGTTCGAGTCCCGCCGCCTCGACGGCCCGCAGGCCCAATTCCTGTTCGACGCAGGCTTCCGCCGGGGAGACGAACGCCGTTTTGCCCCGCACGGCGAACAGCGGGGCGTTGTCGGCCGTGCGGACGATGCCGTCGCCGTCGCAGCGCACGGCGACCGATGCGCCGTGCAGACGGGCCTGCTGGCGGGCCAGTCCGGCGGCGGCTTCGCGCGCCGAAGTCGGAGCTTCGGGAAACGGCATGTCGTATTGCAGCGTCACGGCGTCGGGCATCAGACTGCGCAGGTCGTATCCCCGGTAGAGCGATATGCCTGCGGATTCGAGCCGGAAGGCGGGATCGCCCGATGCAGGAACGACGATCCGCACGAACTGCGAGAGGTCGCAGTCCGCAGGCGCCGTCTGCGCCGCGAGCGCTTCGATCTGCCGGGCGAGGGGCTGCTGGCGGAGTCCTGCCGGACGGCCGAAAAGTTCGCGCGACCAGCGGTCGAGCACGGCCAGATGCGCTGTCAGGTGGAGAGACCTGCCGCCGAGGATGTGAACGGTCTGGTATAGGTAGACCTCCTGCATCAGAGTAGGAAGATTTTGAGCAGCAGTTCGCGCAGCAGCTCTCCGTCCGATGCTCCGCCGGCGTTCATGCCCTTGCTTTTGGCGTCGTATTCGCGCAGCAGGCCGAGGATGTTGAATACCCTGCGGTTGTCCCAGTTGGCGGCGTTCTGCTTGATCTCGCCCAGTACGTAGACGTTGTTTTTCTTGAGGATGCGCATCAGTTCGGCGTCGGAGGGAAAGGGCATGCCCTTGTGGCGCGCCGTCCAGCGCAGGTAGTTCACGACGAACAGCTCCTTGAACTGGCCGAACAGCGCCAGCACGGTGACCAGCAGCGGGTTGTCCTTGGGGTTGCGGGCGAAGTGCTCGGCGATCATCAGCGCGCGCGCCATGTCTCTGGTCACTACGGCCTTGCATAGCTCGAAGTTGTTGAAATCCTTCGAGATGCCGATGTTGGCCTCGATGTCGGCGTCGGTGATGCGCTTGGTCCCTTCGGGCAGCGATACGACCAGCTTGCCCAGCTCGTTCGAGATTTTCGAAATGTCGGTTCCGAGGTGGTCGGTGAGCATCGAGAGCGCCTTGGCGTCGATGGCGAGTCCCTTTTTTGCGATGAACTGCTGGAGCCACGAGGCGATTTCGTAGTCGCGCGGGCGCACCGATTCGAGCACCGCTCCGTTGGCGGCGCAGCCCTTGTAGAATGCCGAGCGTTTGTCGGCGTTCTTCTCCTTGTGGCAGATCACGAGGATCGTCGTGGGCGAGGGTTTCTGCGTGTAGAGCGAGAGTTTGTCCAGTCCGCGCAGCTGCTGCGCCTCCTTGAGGATGACGACCTGATACGATCCCATCATCGGCATCTGGCGGCAGAGGTTGATGACCTGTCCCGCCTCGGAGTCCTTGCCGTAGACGGTGATCTGGTTGAAAGCCCGTTCGGCTTCGCCGAGCACCGTCGTCGCGAGCCGCTCGGCGATGGCGTCGATAAAGTAGCTCTCCTCGCCCATGAGCAGGTACACGGGGGCGAACCGCCGTGCGGCGATCTCCTGCGCCAGCTTTTCGTATGCGGCGACGGAATCTTTGAATTTCAGTGCGCTTTTGGCCATATCTCAGTCATTGGCCCGGCCGAGCCGGATGCGGGGCGGGGCGTTTCCGCCATCCCCGCGGCGGAAGGGGCTGAATCGCCGCTCCCGGTCGTGTTATACAATCTCTTTGGTGATGCGCAGCACGTTTTCCGTGTCGGGCGTCAGGCGGTAGCGGTCGTCGATGCGGCGGCCGACGAGCCATACGATCTCGTCGCCCGACAGCAGTACGAACTGCCGCTCTTTTTCGGGCATCGAGACCTTGGCGTCGATCAGGAAGTCGCTCACCTTCTTGCGGCCCGCCATGCCGAAGGGAATGAACCAGTCGCCCTCGCGCCAGCGGCGCAGCGTGAGCGGGAATTTCAGCAGGTCGGCATCGACCTGCGCGATGTGCTCCGGCACGCCGAAGTTCTTGATCGCGTCGATGTCGCAGTATTCGAAGTAGAGCGCCGAGTTGCCGCAGTAACTGCGCGGCACGCCCCGCTCGACGGTCACCATACATGCGTCGCCGGGGGCGATCGGGGCCACGACGATCGTGCCGCGGTCCACGTAGGCGACCCGCTCGCGCGAGTAGAAGCGGCGGCCCGTCATGCCGTGCCTGAGCGAATGACAGAGCGAGTCGATGACGTCGCCCTTGAATCCGTAGGCCGAGTTGAGCAGTTCGTAGATGACGAACTCCTGCGGGAACGCCGGGTCGATGCGGTCGAGGTGTATCGTGTCCAGTCCGTTCTCGGTGGTCACCGCTTCGCCGCGTATGCGTTCGATGCCGTGGTTGATGAAGAGTTGGGCGTCGGTCAGCCGTGCGATGTTGCGGCGCATGAGACTCGTGAACTTGGGGTTGATCTCCCGGATGCGGGGAATCAGGCCCAGCCGTATCTTGTTGCGCAGGTACTTGGTCGAGCGGTTCGACGAATCCTCCCGGAAGGGGATGCGGTTGGCGACGGCGTACTCCAGAATCTCCTTGCGCGAAGCGAACATCAGCGGTCTGACGACCTTGCCGACCTGCGTCGAAATGCCCGTCAGCCCGCGCAGGCCCGTGCCGCGCAGCAGGTTGATGAAGAACGTCTCGATCGAGTCGTCGGCATGGTGGGCGATCGCCACCACCGTGTAGCCGTGTTCGCGGCTCAGGGCGTCGAACCATGCGTAGCGCAGCCGCCGGGCGGCCATCTCCATCGACTCGCCCGTGCGCTCCATTTCGGCCGCCGTTTCGAAGCGTTTGTTGTAGAACTCGACGCCGTATTTCCGCGCCTCTTCCTCCACCAGCACCTCGTCCTCGTCGCTCTCCGCGCCCCGCAGCTGGAAATTGCAGTGCGCCACGCCGACCCGGTAGCCGCTGCGCGTGAAGAGCGACAGCATGACCATCGAGTCCACGCCGCCCGAAACGGTCAGCAGAATGCGGTCGTCGTGCGTTGCCAGATCGTTGTCGGCGATGTATTTGCGGAAAGCCTCTAAAAGTGCCATACGATTAAAATATATTGACCTCGGTGTCTATTTCTATGCCGAATTTTTCGTGAACGCGCATCTGCACCGTGTGGGCGAAGTCAATCACTTCGCCGCCCGTCGCGCCGCCCAGATTCACCAGCACGAGCGCCTGCCGTTCGTGGACGCCGACTCTTCCGCGCTTGTAGCCTTTCAGCCCGGCCTTATCGATGAGCCAGCCGGCCGCCAGCTTCACCCTGCCGGCGCATCCCGCCGCCGGGTAAACTGGCATGTCGGGCCACTGGGCCTGCAGCTGCCGCGCCACGCACTCGTCCACGACCGGGTTTTTGAAGAAGCTGCCTGCGTTGCCCGTCACCTTCGGATCGGGAAGTTTGGCGCGGCGGATCGCGCAGATCGCTTCGCGGATGTTGCGCAGCGTGACACCGCCGCGGGCTTCGACCTCGCGCTCCACGTCGCCGTAGCCCAGCCGCGGCCGGGGCGTGCGCGAAAGCCGGATGTCCACGGCCGTGATGATGACGCGCCCCCGCAGTTCGTGCTTGAAGATGCTTTCGCGGTAGCCGAAGCAGCAGTGTCCGGCGTCGATGACCATTGCCGAGCGGTTGTCGGTGCAGAACATGTGCACCCGCTCGATCACGTCTTTGGCTTCGCAGCCGTAGGCGCCGATGTTCTGCACCGGGGCCGCGCCCGCCTTGCCGGGTATGAGCGAAAGGTTTTCGATGCCCCACAGACCGCGTTCCACGGCCCATTCCACGAGGTCGTCCCACTCGACGCCCGCATCGGCCCGCACGCGGACCGTGTCGCCCTCTTCGCCGAGGGGCGTGATCTGCCGGGCGACGGGCGTAAGCAGCAGTCCGTCGTAGTCGCGCGTGAAGAGGATGTTGTTGCCGCCGCTCAGCACCGCCCAGCGTTCGGGCACGCCGCCGCTGAAGATCGTGCGCAGGTCCTCTTCGGTCTCGAATTCGGCGAGACGCGCCGCCTGCTGTCCGACGCCGAAGCTGTTGCGTCCGCTCAGGTCGATTTGGTGGAATTCTCGGATCATGCCGTCTGTTTCTGTTTGTTTGTCGTTCGCCCGGTTGTACCGGCGGGCGTTGGGCGCATATATTCTCCGTGTGCCCGTTCCGGAGCGGTCCTTGCGGCGCTCCGGGCGGGATGCCCCCCCCCTCGGCTCCTTGTACAGCGTTGTCCGGTGCGGGCGCGGGTACGGAAAATGTGCAATCTTGCGCAAAGTTAGAAATAATTTAGTAATTTTGGTGAGATGTTTCTCTGAACCGTAAAAAACAAAATACCTGAATACCTATGTTTACACAACAAGATTTACAGCAGATCGAAAAACACGGACTGACCCCCGAAGCGGTCGAGTTGCAGCTGGAGAATTTCCGCCGCGGATTTCCTTTTCTCAACGTCGTGCGCGCCGCCTCACCCGGCGACGGCGTGCTGACGCTGAGCGACGCTGAGGCCGCTGCGGCCGCCGAACGTTACGAGCGGGCCGCCGCCGGACTGTCCGTTGTGAAGTTCGTGCCTGCGTCGGGCGCCGCGACGCGTATGTTCAAGGAGCTTTTCGAGTTCGTGAACGACGGCAAGCGCGGCAAGGGGATCGACACCCTGCTCGAAAACATCGGAAAGTTCGCCTTCTGGCCTGAGCTGAAAGCCCTGCTTCCGGCCGGCGCCGACGACCGGACGATCGTCAGCGCCATCGTGAACGAAGGACTCGGCTATGGCCGCAAACCCAAAGGACTCGTCACCTTCCACGCCTATCCCGAAGGCGCGCGCAAGGCGGTCGAGGAACATCTGGTCGAAGGGGCGGTCTATGCGGCCGCGAACGGCGTGGCGAAGATTCATTTCACGGTTTCTCCCGAACATATCGAAGGATTTCAGGAGCTGCTGGCCGCGAAGGTGCCCGTTTACGAGAAGCGTTTCGGCATCCGTTACGACATCTCGTTCTCGGTGCAGAAACCTTCGACCGACACCATCGCCGTCAATCCCGACAACACGCCCTTCCGGCAGGACGACGGTACGCTGCTCTTCCGCCCTGCGGGCCACGGCGCGCTGATCGAAAACCTGAACGAGATCGACGCCGACGTGGTGTTCATCAAGAACATCGACAACGTCACTACCGACGCGCTGCGCGGCGATACGATCCGTTACAAGAAGGTGCTGGCAGGCATCCTGCTCGACCTTCAGGAGCGTGCGTTCGAGTACCTCAAGGCGCTCGAAGTCGGTGGCGCCGAGCTGGAGCCGATCGTCG
The DNA here is from genome assembly GCF_000265365.1 of Alistipes finegoldii DSM 17242. NCBI lineage: Bacteria > Pseudomonadati > Bacteroidota > Bacteroidia > Bacteroidales > Rikenellaceae > Alistipes > Alistipes finegoldii. The sequence goes on along the minus strand of NC_018011.1, from coordinate 510,319 downwards.
AATTCATCGAGAAGCGGCTCTGCGTGAAGCTGCCCGGCAGTTACGATTCGGCCGTGCTCCGCGCCGTGCTCGACCGTCCGATCCGTGTCTGCGGCATGGTCCGCAACGAGGGCGAACCGGGCGGCGGTCCTTTCTGGGTCGGAAACCCCGACGGCACGCAGTCGCTCCAGATCGCCGAATCGAGCCAGATCAGCCCCGACGACCTGCCGCTGATGCGGTCGGCCACGCACTTCAATCCCGTCGATCTGGTCTGCGGCATGAAGAATTCGAAAGGCGTCCGCTTCGACCTGCGCAGGTACACCGATCCTTCGACGGGTTTCATTTCGTCGAAGTCGAGCGGCGGCCGCGATCTGCGCGCGCAGGAACTTCCCGGCCTGTGGAACGGCGCCATGGCCAAGTGGAATACGGTCTTCGTGGACGTGCCCATTACGACCTTCTCGCCCGTCAAAGTGGTGCAGGACCTGCTGCGTCCCCAGCATCAGTAATCTTGGTGTGTATGACAAGGCCGGATGCCGCATGACGCGGCGTCCGGTTTTTTGTCGGGCTTTTTCGGAGACGGCGTGGCCTGCTTTTTCGGGTGTTAGGGGGGCTCGGCTTATTCTGGGGGCTGCTTTTCCGGGAGGTTCGTCGTGTTCTGCTTTTCCGGGAGACTGCTTTTCCGGGAGGTTCGTCATGTCCTGCTTTTCCGGGGTGTTCGGCGTTTTTTTCCGCTTGCCCGGTTTTCCCGCGGCGTCCTGCCGCGAGCCGCATGCGGCGGTGGGGAGACGCTTCTTAGACGGGAGTCGTTCGTAAACGAATTGTCTGCGAATTGACGTTATCGTAAGATTTGTTATTATGAATCGGGCGGAATTGTCTTTTTGTCGTGTTTTGTCGCCTTTTTGGTCGGCGCGGCTGCTGCTTGCAGGCTGTGACTTCTGAAAAAAATGGGCTATGATCCGCTGTCGAAGCTATTTTCTTTTGTTTCGGATTTGCCGGGTCGTGATTTATTGCTACCTTTACACAATTAATATTGAAATCACACAAAAAGATACGGTATGACCAGTTCGTTTTTAAAACAGGCGACGGAAGGCAACAAGAATGCGATTCTCAAACAGCAGATCATTTGCCAGTATATCTTTTGCGGGGATTCGAGCATCACCGATCTGAGCAAGGCCGTGAATCTGAGCGTGCCGACCGTAACCAAACTGATCGGGGAGCTGATCGACGAAGGCTTCGTCCATAATTTCGGCGAGCAGGGGACGGCCGGCGGCCGACGGCCGAATATCTACGGCCTGAATCCCTATGCCGGGTATTTCGTCGGCGTCGATCTGCGCAAGGATTCGGTCATGATGGCCGTCATCAATTTCAAGGGACAGCTGATCGATGAAACGACGGTCGATTTTCTGATGGACAACGATCCCCGTTCGCTGGACCGTCTTTGCGACGTGATTCAGAATTTCATCCGTGCGCGCAAGATCGCCCGCGACAAGGTGCTGGCCGTCGGGGTGAATATTTCGGGCCGCGTCAATTCGCAGACCGGATACAGTTACAGCTATTTCTTCGTCGAGGAACAGCCGCTGACGATGCTGCTCGAAGAGCGTCTCGGCACGACGGTCTACATCGAGAACGACACCCGTGCCGCCACTTACGGCGAATATATGTACGGCGACGCCCACTCCGAGAAGACGATGCTCTACATCAATGCCAGCTGGGGACTGGGACTGGGGATGATCATCGACGGCAAGATATTTTACGGCAAGTCGGGCTTTTCGGGCGAATTCGGCCATTTCCCGCTGCTCGACAACGAGATCATCTGCCGCTGCGGCAAACGCGGCTGTCTTGAGACGGGGGCTTCCGGTTCGGCCATGCACCGGATTTTTCTGGAGAAACTCAAGGAGGGACGCGTGTCGATGCTTTCCGAGAAATACAAAAAAGGCGAGGAGATCACGCTGAACGATATTCTGGCCGCGCTGCTGAAGGAGGATGTGCTGGCCATCGAGATTCTGGAGTCGGTGGGGCACACGCTCGGCAAGGCCATCGCGGGGCTTATCAACATGTTCAATCCGGAGGTGATCGTTATCGGCGGTACGCTTTCGGTGGCCAAGGAGTACCTGATGCTGCCCGTGCGCAACGCCATCAACAAATACTCGCTGATGCTGGTCAACAAGGATACGCAGATCAAGCTTTCGTCGCTCGGTGAGCGCGCCGGCGTGATGGGCGCCTGTCTGCTGGCCCGAAGCAAGTCGCTCGGCCTGTTCTGACGCCTCTGCTCGCTCTTGTGCGCGCCCCCGGAAACCCGCTGTTTCCGGGGGCGTGCGGCGTTATCCGCAGCGGCGCGGCGCCGGGCTGTGCCGCTCTGCGGCGGGAGAGGCGGGGCCGGCCGGAATCAGCCCCTTCCGGAAGGGGCGATTTCGGTATGCGAATTGCGCGGAGAGGGGGTTCGGAGCTTGAATTACAAGTGGTTCTGCGGTGCGTGTTTCTTCCTTTTGTTCTCTATTCTTGTCAAAAAAGGACAAATTGTCGCGGTGCGCCGCTGTTTGTATTATAAACTTTTATATATTTGTATCGCTAAAATGAAAAACAATAATTAAAACTAAATAACGCTATGGAAAACAAACTTCAACAGTTGACTCAGAAGCTCTACGACGAGGGGCTGGAGAAAGGACGCGCCGAAGCCGACCGTCTGGTCGCCGAGGCTAAGAAAGAGGCGGCGAAGATCGTCGCCGAAGCCCGTGCTCAGGCCGAGGATATCGTCAGGAAGGCGCAGGACAAGGCCGAGGACGTCGAAAAAAATACGATGACCGAAATCTCGCTCGCCGGCAAGCAGGCCGCCGCGAAGATCAAGTCGGAGATCGCTGCGATGATCGTCGCCAAGAGCACGGCCGCAGGCGTCAGGGAGGCCGTCATGGATCCCGCCTTCATCAAGGAGATGCTGTTGTCCGTGGCCAAGAACTGGAACGGCGCCGACGCCGGCAAGGTGGAGCTGAAGGCGCTGCTGCCCGAAGCCGACCGCGCCAAGCTCGACGAGGCGTTCGGCAAGAGCGCTCAGGAGCTGCTCTCCGCCGGTATCGAAGTGGGTTATTCCAAGGAGGTGAAGACGGGCTTCAAGGTCGGCGCCAAGGAGGGCGGTTACTACATCTCGTTCTCCGACGCCGATTTCGACGCCCTGCTGGGCGAATACCTGCGCGAGAAGGTTTCGGACATGCTTTTTAAGGCGTAACGCGTATGTTCGCAACGGAATATTATTGTCTGGTAGCCGGACTGAAGGAGTACTCCCTCGACGCCGACACCAAGGGTTTCGACGCCAAAGCCATCGTCGGGGAGATTCTCGACGGCGTTTCGGCTTCGGATGCGGCTCAGGTGCGTCTGCTGTACGGCTACTACGATTGTGAGAATATCGCTTCGCTGCGCGCGGGGCGCTCGGCGCACAATCCGCTGGGCAACTTCACGCGCGAGGAGCTGGAAGAGGAGATGAAGGCTCCCAAGCGTTTACCCGCCGCCGTGGGCCGCGTGCTGCGTGCCTATGCCGATCCCGAAGGGGTGGACGCCGAGGAGGTCGATACGGCGCAGCGTTTCGAAACCGCGCTGTTCGACGCCTATTACGCCACCTGCAGCCGTGCCAAGAGCCGCTTTCTGCGCGAGTGGTCGGAGTTCGACCGCACCCTGCGCAACGTGACGGCCGCCGTGACGGCCCGTGCCGCGGGCCGTCCGGTCGAGGAGGTGACCGTGGGCGGGGGCGACGTGGTCGAACAGCTGGAGCGCAGTTCGGCCGCCGATTTCGGTCTGCGGGGCGAGCTGCCCTACATCGACGCCGTGATCGCCGCCGTGAACGACGAGGCGAATCTGGTCGAGAAGGAGCACAAGATCGACCTGATCCGCTGGAACGAGGCCACCGAGCTGGCGACGTTCGACTATTTCGACATCAATACCATTCTGTCCTATCTGGCGCGCGTCAATATCGTGGCCCGCTGGACGCAGTTGGACGCCGTGCGCGGTCGTGAGATGTTCGACCGCCTGATGGCCGAGCTGGACGGCAGGGAGCTGGTGAACAGGATATAGCCGCCGCGCGGCACATGCGGGCGGCGCGCCGCCGGACCGGGACCGGTCTCTCCGGCAGGAGGGATGCGGAGCGGCCGGGAAGTGCGGAAATGCGGTCCGCGACCGGAAAAATGAAAATAAGAAACTAAACGAATATTCATGAAAACTACAGGACGTGTAAATGGTATCATCTCCAACATCGTCATCGTCAAGGCCGACGGAGCAGTAGGCCAGAACGAGATCTGCTATGTCTATGCGGGAGATACCAAGATGATGGCCGAGGTCATCAAGGTCGTAGGCGACAGCGCCTATGTCCAAGTTTTTGACAGCACCCGCGGACTCAAGATCGGCGACAAGGTCGAGTTCGAGGGACATATGCTCGAAGTGACGCTCGCGCCGGGACTTTTGTCGCGCAACTACGACGGTCTGCAGAACGACCTCGAAAAGATGGACGGGCTGTTCATCGAGCGCGGTTCGATCACCGATCCGATCGACTTCGACGCCGAGTGGGAATTCGCTCCGCTGGCCAAGGCGGGCGACAAGGTGACCGCCGCGTCGTGGCTGGGCGAAGTCAAGGAGCAGTGGGTGAGCCATAAGATCATGGTGCCCTTCACCATGGCCGGCAACTATACGGTCAAGAGCGTGGCGGCGGCCGGGAAATACAAGGTGACGGACACGATCGCCGTCCTGACCGACGAGGAGGGCCGCGAACATGCGGTCACGATGGTTCAGAAATGGCCCGTGAAGCAGGCCGTGCGCTGCTACGTCGAGAAGCCGCGTCCGTCGCGCATGATGGAGACGGGCGTTCGCGCCATCGACACCTTCAATCCGATGGCCGAAGGCGGTACGGGCTTCATCCCCGGACCTTTCGGCGCCGGCAAGACCGTGCTCCAGCACGCCATTTCCAAGCAGGCCGACGCCGACATCATCATCATGGTGGCCTGCGGCGAGCGCGCCAACGAGGTGGTCGAAATCTTCAAGGAGTTCCCCGAACTGGTCGATCCCCATACGGGCCGCAAGCTCATGGAGCGTACGATCATCATCTGCAATACGTCGAACATGCCCGTTGCGGCGCGCGAGGCGTCGGTCTATACCGGCATGGCCATCGGCGAATACTACCGCTCGATGGGACTCAAGGTGCTGGTGATGGCCGACTCGACTTCGCGCTGGGCGCAGGCGCTGCGCGAGATGTCGAACCGTCTGGAGGAGCTGCCCGGTCAGGACGCCTTCCCGATGGACCTTTCGGCGATCATCTCCAACTTCTATTCGCGCGCCGGTCTGGTCAAACTGAACAACGGCCAGACGGGTTCCGTAACCTTCCTCGGCACGGTGTCGCCTGCGGGCGGTAACCTCAAGGAGCCGGTGACCGAATCGACCAAGAAGGCCGCGCGCTGCTTCTATGCGCTTTCGCAGGGCCGCGCCGACTCGAAGCGTTACCCGGCCATCGACCCGCTGGAATCCTATTCGAAATACCTCGAATATCCCGAAATCCGCGAATACCTCGACGAGCATATCGAAAAGGACTGGGTGGACCTCGTCTATGCCGGCAAGACCCTCGTGCAGCGCGGCAAGGAGGCCAACGACCAGATCAACATTCTCGGCGACGACGGCGTTCCGGTCGAGTATCACGAACGTTTCTGGAAATCGGAGCTGCTCGACTTCGTGATCCTGCAGCAGGACGCTTTCGACGACATCGACGCCAACTGTCCGCTCGAACGTCAGAAGATGATGTATAAAATGGTGCTCGACATCTGCCGGAAGGATTTCGCTTTCGCCGATTTCGAGGAGTGCTCGCAGTTCTTCAAGGGCCTTATCAACCTCTTCCGTCAGATGAACTACTCGGAGTGGCAGTCGGAGAAGTTCGAAGGCTACCGCAAGCAGATCGAGGAGTATGTGAGTGAAAAAATCAAATAAGCTTTAGACCATGACAACACGAGCTTTTCAGAAGATATATACCAAGATTGACAACATCACCAAGGCGACCGTGACGCTCCGGGCGCTGGGCGTCGGCAACGACGAACTGGCTACCGTGGGCGGCAAGCTGGCGCAGGTGGTGAAGATTATGGGCGAGAACGTGACGTTGCAGGTGTTCTCCGGAACCGAGGGCATCGCCACCGATTCGGAGGTCGTCTTCCACGGCGAACCCCCGAAACTGCGCGTGTCGGACAACCTCGCGGGCCGCTTCTTCAACGCCTACGGCGAGCCGCTCGAAGGCGGTGAGATCGTCGAGGGCGAGCCGCGCGAGATCGGCGGCCCGACGGTGAACCCCTTCAAGCGTATCCAGCCTTCGGAGCTGATCGCCACGGGTATCGCCGGCATCGACCTCAACAATACGATCGTCACGGGGCAGAAGATTCCCTTCTTCGCCGACCCCGACCAGCCCTATAACGCCGTGATGGCCAACGTGGCCCTGCGCGCCAAGGCCGACAAGATCATTCTGGGCGGCATGGGCCTCACCAACGACGACTTTCTCTACTTCAAGTCCGTCTTCGAGAACGCCGGTGCGCTGGACCGCATCGTGTCGTTCGTCAATACGACCGAGAACCCGCCCGTGGAGCGTCTGCTCGTTCCCGACATGGCGCTGACCGCCGCCGAATACTTCGCCGTGGACAAGGGCGAGAAGGTGCTGGTGCTGCTGACCGACATGACGCTCTACGCCGATGCGCTGGCTATCGTGTCGAACCGCATGGACCAGATTCCGTCGAAGGACTCGATGCCCGGTTCGCTTTATTCGGACTTGGCGAAGATCTACGAGAAGGCCGTGCAGCTGCCCAACGGCGGTTCGATCACCATCATCGCCGTGACGACCCTTTCGGGCGGCGACATCACGCACGCCATTCCCGACAATACGGGTTACATCACCGAGGGTCAGCTGTTCCTGCGCAACGACTCCGATACGGGCAAGGTCATCGTGGACCCGTTCCGTTCGCTGTCGCGTCTCAAGCAGCTGGTTATCGGCAAGAAGACCCGCGAGGACCATCCGCAGGTGATGAACGCCTGCGTGCGTCTGTATGCCGATGCCGCCAACGCCAAGACCAAGCTCGAAAACGGTTTCGACCTCTCGGATTACGACGAACGTACGCTGAAATTCGCGTTCGACTATTCGGAGAAACTGCTCTCGATCGACGTCAATATCGGCATCACCGAGATGCTCGACACGGCGTGGGGACTCTTTGCGAAGTACTTCTCCAAGGAGGAGGTCGCTATCAAGGAGGAACTCATCAAAAAGTACTGGAAAGAAGCGTAACGTACGATGGCAATCAAATTTCAATATAACAAGACCTCGCTCGGCGACCTCGGCAAGCAGCTGAAAATGCGGCAGAAGGCGCTCCCTACGATCAAAAGTAAGGAGTCGGCCCTGCGCTCCGAGGTGAAGAAGGCGAAGGACTCCGCAGGCGATTACCGCCGTCGGCTCGACCGGCTCAAGGCCGAGTACGACTACATGGTGTCGCTATGGGGAGAGTTTGATTGTGACCTCCTGCGTATCGCCGATGTGGAACTTTCGGTACAGAAAATCGCAGGTGTGCGTACGCCGGTCCTGCAGGACGTGAAATTCGAGGTGAAACCCTACGATCTTTTCTCGTCGCCCGTCTGGTTCGCCGACGGAGTCGATATTCTGAAGCGCATGGCGCAGCTGGGTATCGAGTTCGAGGTCTACAACCGCAAGATGGAGCTGCTGGACTATGCACGCCGTAAAACCACTCAGAAGGTGAACTTGTATGAAAAGGTGCAGATACCCGGATACGAGGACGCCATACGTAAGATCAAACGCTTCATGGAGGACGAGGAGAACCTCTCCAAGTCGGCCCAGAAGATCGTGAAAACCAAACAGCAGCAGGCCGGGGAGGGCGCGACGTTATGATAGCTAAAATGGCGAAATACGACTTTGTGCTCTATGCGGCGCAAAGCGAGGATTTTATCGAAAAGCTGCGCGAACTCGGCTTGGTGGACATCACCACTACGGGCTGGGAACCCTCCGAGGAGGACCGCCAGCTGCTGCTCGATATCGAAGGACACGCCAAGGCGTTCGAATTCCTGCGCAACTTCCGCGCGGAAGAGGGGCGCTGCAAGGCCGGTGCGAAGCCGTTTGCAACCGGCGCCGAGGCCTACGAACACTACGCCGCGGCGCATCAGCAGGCGACGGCGCTCCACGCCGAAATCGGCCGTCTCGAAAAAACGGCCGACGAACTGCGTCCGTGGGGAGAATTCTCGCCTGAGAGAACCCGCTCGCTCGCCGAGCAGGGCATCGTGCTGCGATATTTCCTCACTCCGAAGAGCAATTACGACAAGTTCGAGGCCCAGTGGGCGGAACGCTATACCATCGCGCCGATCAACCGCACCGAATCGACGGTCTATTTCGTCGTCGTGGCGGCTCCCGGCGAGGAGGTGACGCTCGACGCGCAGGAGATGAAAACCCCGTCGATGGATATCCGCGAAGCGGAACGCCGCATCGCCGAAGCCCGGAAGGAGCTGAGCGCCCTCGACGCCGAATTCTCGCGCGTCGCGGTTTCGGAGAAGCTGCTCGCGGCGCATGCCGCCTCGCTGAAGGAACAGCTGCAGGGCGTGCGCGTGAAGGCTACGGCGCAGCAGGCGGCCGACGGAACGCTGGTCGTCATGGAGGGCTGGGCCGAGAAGGAGACTTCGGACAAGGTCGATGCCCTTTTGGAGCAGTATCCCAACGTCGTGTACCTCAAGGGCGATCCGACTCCTGAGGACGATACGCCCGTGAAACTGAAAAACAACTGGTTCGCTCGCATTTTCGAGCTGGTGGGCGACATGTACGCCCGCCCGAAGTACGGTACGATGGACCTGACGCCTTTCTTCGCGCCGTTCTACATGCTTTTCTTCGGCATCTGCCTGAACGACGCCGGTTACGGCGCCATTCTGGCCCTGCTGGGGGCGTGGATGCTGGCCAAGAACCGGCAACCCGGCATGATGCGTCAGGCCGCGTGGTTCGCCACGTTGTGCGGCTTGACGACGGTCGTCGTGGGACTGGCCTGCGGTTCGGTGTTCGGCGTGAATCTCAAGGAGTACTTCCCTTCGATCCCGTTCTTCGACTTCCAAGGCAGTTTCTTCTCGATCGCCTTGGCGATCGGCGTGGTGCAGATCGTGTTCGGCATGATGCTGAAGGTCGTCATGATCTCGGCTACCGTCGGATTCCGCTATTCGCTCGGTACGCTGGGCTGGCTGCTGGTGATCCTCGGCGGAAGCATCGCCGGCGGTCTGCCGCTGCTCAATCCCGAATGGGTGATTCCGTTCTACACCACCTCGTCGCCCGCGTTCTATGCGACGCTCGGCGTGGGTGCGGTGCTGATGCTGTTCTTCAATTCGCCGGGCAAGAATCCGCTGCTGAACTTCGGTCTGGGATTGTGGGATACCTATAATAATCTGACGGGCATCCTCTCCGACGTGCTGTCGTACATCCGTCTGTTCGCCATCGGACTCTCTGGCGGCATCCTCGCCACGGTGTTCAATGCGCTGGCCGACGGCTTCGTGCCCGAAGGTTCGGGCATCGTCGTGCGGCTGCTGATCATGATTCCGATTCTGCTCGTCGGCCACGGCATCAACCTCTTCATGTCCACCATTTCGTCGTTCGTGCACCCGATGCGTCTGACGTTCGTCGAATTCTATAAAAATGCAGGTTTCGAGATGTCGATGCGTTCGTTCGATCCCCTGCGCAAAATCGAAAATTCGGAAAACAAATAACAACTAAAACAAATTACAATTATGGAATCAACAACTGCAATTATTTTGGGCTATCTCGGCGTAGCGCTGATGGTGGGCCTTTCGGGCGTAGCGAGCTGTATCGGTACTTCGATCGCCGGTATGGCGTCGGTGGGCGCCATGAAGAAAAACGGCGGCGCTTTCGGTAGCTACATGATCCTCTCGGCCATTCCCGGTTCGCAGGGTCTCTACGGTTTCGTGGGCTACTTCATCATCAAGGGCTTCCTGACCGATTCGATGACGCTGCTGCAGGGTGCCGCCATCTTCGGCGCCGGTCTGCTGACGGGTCTGGTCTGCCTCGCTTCGTCGTACTTCCAGTCGAAGGTCTGCGCCAACGGTATCGCCGCTATCGGCAACGGCCACGACGTGATGGGTAAGACGCTTATTCTGGCCGCCTTCCCTGAGTTGTACGCCATTCTTACGGTAGCCGCCGTGTTCCTCATCGCGGGCGCTATCTGATCTGCCGCGCGGAATTTCTCACGGGCGGAACGTCGGTTGCGATGTTCCGCCCCGTTTTTTTTGAAAATGCTGCCCGAAGCGGTTCCCGATCGTAAAATAATACATTTATTGCATAAAATAGTACTTGTACTCTCGGCTGTTTTACGTAATTTTGTGAAAACTCAAAATCTTTTAAACCCTGACAGATATGAAACCGAACCGATTTATGCTGGCCTTGGCCGCGTTGTGCTTTGCCGCAGGCGGCGCTTCGGCGCAGCAGACCGACGGCAAGTCCGTGGCGCCCAAGACCTACAAGGCCTACATGGTCAGCGACGCCCATCTCGACACCCAGTGGAACTGGGACGTGCAGACGACCATCCGCGAGTACATCCCCCGCACGCTGTTCCAGAACCTCTACCTCATGGAACGCTTCCCCGACTACCGCTTCAGCTTCGAAGGCGGCGTCGTCTATTCGTGGATGAAGGAGTACTATCCCATGCATTACGAGCGGATGAAGAAATACATCGCTTCGGGCCAGTGGCATATCGCCGGCGCGTCGTGGGACGCCAACGACCCCAACATGCCTTCGGCCGAGTCGTTCTTCCGCAACATCCTGCTCGGACAGGAGTTCTATAAAAAGGAGTTCGGCGTGCGTTCGACCGATATTTTCCTGCCCGACTGCTTCGGCTTCGGCTATACGCTGCCGACCATCGCGGCCCACAGCGGCCTGATCGGCATGTCCACGCAGAAGCTCAGCTGGCGCAATCACGACTTTTACGACGCTCCCTACCACAAGAAGAATCCCTTCTCGTGGGGCGTGTGGTACGGCATCGACGGCAGTTCGGTGATCGCAGCCTTCGATACGGGCGGCTATAACTCGGAACTTCCTGAGAATGTGCAGTATAATGAACGCCTGATGGAGCGCGCCGCCCACGGTTATGACAACACCTGCTTCCGCTACTATGCCGGCGGCGGCGAAGGGGTCGGCGACAAGGGCAACAGCGGTACGGTGACCACTTGCCGCCGTCTGACCAAGGCGATCAACGACCCGAACGCCCCGATCGAGATCATCAGCGCCACGAGCGACGACCTGTTCAAGGCCTACCTCGGCCGCAAAGCCGAGCTGCCCTCTTTCGACGGCGAATTGCTGATGGACGTGCACGCTACGGGCTGCTATACTTCGCAGACCGCCATGAAATACTACAACCGCCGCAACGAGGAGCTGACCGGCGCCGCCGAGCGCGCTGCGGTCGCCGCCGACTGGCTCGGTGCGCTGGCTTACGACCAGCGGAAACTCACCGAGATCTGGCAGCGTTTCATCTGGCACCAGTTCCACGACGACCTGACGGGTACGAGTATCCCTGAGGCCTATACGTGGTCGTGGAACGACGAGCTGATCGCCCTGCGGCAGGGCGGCGACGTGATGAATTCGGCGGTCGGCGCGCTGAGCTATTCGCTCGATACGCGCGTCAAGGGTACGCCCGTGGTGGTCTACAACGCCGTGACCTATCCCGTCAAAGCCGTTGTCGAGGCCGAGATTCCGCTCGTCGCCAAAGCCAAGGGCGTGGCCGTATACGGTCCCGACGGCCGCCGCGTGGCCGCGCAGATTCTCAGCCGCGAGGGCGACAAGGCCGTGATCGCATTCGCCGCCGACGTGAAGTCGGTGGGGTATGCCGTCTACGACGTCCGTCCGGCATCGCCCGCCAGATCGTCGGCGCTGAACGTGAACGGCAATACGATCGAGAACGCCGTTTACAAGGTGACGCTCGACAAGAACGGCGACATCGCGTCGCTCGTGGACAAGCGTTACGGCCGTGAACTGGTCGAGCAGGGCAAGGCCTTCCGTCTGGCGATTTTCGAAGGCAATCCGTCGAACGAATGGCCCGCATGGGAGGTGCTGAAGGAGGTCGTGGACAAGACCCCGCGCGCCGTTACCGACAACGTTTCGGTATCCGTCGGCGAAGAGGGGTCCGTGCGCGCTTCGCTCAAGGTGGAGCGCACGTACGGCGATTCGAAGTTCACGCAGTACATTACGCTGACCGACGGTGCGCAGGACGACCGCATCGACATCCGTACGACGGTGGACTGGAACAGCCGCAATACGCTGCTCAAAGCCGAGTTCCCGATGTCGGTGAGCAATGCGAAAGCCGCTTACGACCTCGGCATCGGTTTTATCGAGCGCGGCAACAACACGGCCACGGCATACGAAGTGCCCGCCCTGAAGTGGGCCGACCTGACCGACGCCGACGGTTCGTACGGCATCTCGGTGCTCAACGACTGCAAATACGGCTGGGACAAGCCCGCCGACAATACGATCCGTCTGACGCTGATCCACACTCCCTCGACCGAAAAACGTTACCCGCACCAGCGCGATCTCGATCTGGGCGTCAATCACTTCACCTATTCGATCGTAGGACATAAGGGAACCGACCGCAGCGGCGTTGTGGCCGCATCGGAACAGCTCAACCTGCCGCTCGTGGCTTACGTGGCTCCCAAGCATGCGGGATCGCTGGGCCGTACCTTCTCGATGCTGGAGTCCTCGACTCCGCAGATCGGCGTGCGTGCGCTGAAGAAGGCCGAGGACGGCGACGGATATATCGTGCGCTGCTACGAGCTGACCGGCAAGCCCGTCGAGAACGCCCGCATCACCTTCCCGGCTCAGATTCTCTCGGCCGAGGAGTGCAACGGCATCGAGGAGAAGATCGGTGCAGCCGAGACCGAGGGCCGTTCGCTGATCGTTTCGGCCGGCAAATTCGCTCCCAAAACCTACCGCGTGCGGCTGGCCGCTCCTGCGCAGAAGTCCGCGTTCGAGGTGAAGAGCGCGCCCGTGACGCTGTCTTACAATACGGTGGCCTTCACGACAGACGAGTTCTACACCTATTACCGTTTCGACAATCAGCGGGGCAGCTTCGCCGCCGAACTGATTCCCGCCGAACTGACCTGCAACGGCGTACGGTTCGTGATGGGCGAGGAGAACGTCAAGGACGCCGTGACGTGCCGCAGTCAGGAGATCGAACTGCCCGAAGGCGGTTACAGGAAGCTCTACATGCTGGTGGCCGCTTCGGACAAGGAGTGCGAGGCCCTCTTCAAGGTGGGCGACTCCGAGCAGGCCGTCTATGTGCCGCTTTGGAAAGGCTTCTACGGACAGTGGGGCTGGCGCGGACACAGCGAAGCGTTCCTCAAGGATGCGACGATCGCGCATATCGGCACGCACCGCCATCAGGGCGACGAGGGCAACCTGCCTTACGACTTCTCTTACATGTATATGGTTTCTCTCGATATTCCCGAAGGTGCGCGGACGGTGACGCTGCCCGAAAACAAGAACGTGGCGGTATTCGCCATGACGGCTTCGGACAACGGCATCGACGACGTGCTTCCGGTGAGCGGCACTTTCATCCGTCCGGATGTGAAGTAACAAGTTTTTTAAGTGGTATAATTAGGCGCTCCGGCCCGGCTGTAAAGCCGGGCCGGAGTTTTTGTGTCAGGACGGCGTTGTGACGCGGTTTGTATGGTTTTGTGCCCGAATTGTCATAAAACGGCGTGAAAACCGCCGATCGGGGGCGCGGGACGGTGCCGGGAGTACGTTTGTGTCCCGGATCGGAAAATACAATTTTGTGACAAAATAGTACCGGATCATGTACGGCGGAGAAATTTGCCGTCCGTATATTTTTCGGTCCGCATCTTATTTCTCAACTTTGTTTTCACAAAAACCGACCGCTTAACCTAAAACTTAAAACCAGATTAGCCTATGGAAAAAAACTCCTGTCTGATTCTTTCCGCTGATTTTTTTGCAGAATCCCGTAATTTATCCTGTTATTTTTCCGTTTTCTGAATCCATGAACCACATCCGCGTCACCGGGTGCGGGGAGTATATTTTAACTAAACCAAAAAACAATATCTATGACCAATTTTGGGCACAAAATCATGCTGACGGTTTTGGTGCTGCTGATTACCCCCCCCCTTGGGTTTGCAGCCGCAACCGTTAATGCCAGCCCCCTGACCCAGACATCCAAGGTCACCGTCAAGGGCGTTGTGAAGGACGCCGCGGGAGCGCCGCTGCTCGGCGTTACCGTCATTGTCAAGGGTACTTCGGTCGGAACCTCGACCAGTATCGACGGTGAATACCAGATCCAGTGCGCCGCCGATGCCGAACTCGACTTCTCGTTCATCGGCTACGAGACGCAGACGCTTCCGGTGGCCAACCGCACGCTGCTGAACGTAACGCTGAAGGAAGACGCGCAGCTGATGGACGAAGTGATCGTCATCGGCTACGGCACCACCACCCGCCGCCGTGCGGTGGGCGCTGTGGACCAGATCAAGTCCGAAGCCATCACCGAACGTTCCGTCGCCAACCTGACGCAGGCGCTGCAGGGCACTTCGCCCAGCCTCGTCATCCAGCAGCGAAGCAGCGACCCCGCCGACAACCAGCTCAACATCAACATCCGCGGTATCGGTACGATGAACAACAACGAACCGCTGATCGTCATCGACGGTCTGGTGTCGGACAACGCCAGCTTCAACAAGCTCAATCCCTCGGACATCGAGAACGTCTCGGTGCTGAAGGATGCCGGTACGGCTGCCATTTACGGTTCGCGCGCCGCCAACGGCGTCCTGCTGGTCACCACCAAGAAGGGCAAGCTGAATCAGGCTCCGACCGTCGAACTCACGGCTATGGTCGGCTGGCAGCAGCCCGAAGTGCTCTACACGCCCGTTCAAGGCTGGCAGAACGCCACGCTGCTCAACATTTCCAAAGCCAATTCGGGGCTGGCTCCCGCCTTTACCGCCGAACAGATCCGCGACCTCAAGGCGCACGGCAACGGCACGTTCTACATGGACGAGATTCTGCGGACGGCCATGCAGCAGAACTACAACGTCAGCGTATCGGGCGGCGGCGCCAATACGACCTATATGATTTCGGCAGGCTATTACGATCAGGAGAGCAACTTCGAAGGTCCCGATTACGGCCGCCAGCGTTACAATTTCCGTACGAACATCACCACCGAATACAAACGCGTGAAGGTAACGGCCCTGCTCTCCTATTCGCACGAGAACAGCAAGACGACGACCGACGGTTCGACCATCGCCAACGCGATGCGTATTCCCACCTATTACTATTACCGTCAGTACGATCCCGTGACGGGCAAATACCTGCTCAACGACAAACTGACCGACCGCAACTCGCTGGGCCTGCTCGAAGAGGGCGGTTACAACAAGTACCGCAACGACTATGTGAACGCCAACCTGTCGGCCGAGGTGAAGATCATCGACGGGCTGAAACTGCGCGGCGTGCTGGGTGCCGATATCTTCGCCGACCACCGCTATACGCGGACGCACGAAGTGATGTTCTACAATACCGACGCTGCGGGCAATCCGGTCGGCGAAGGCCGTTCGGCCAACAACGACAACAAGTCGGAGGACTGGAACAAACGCGCCTACCTGATCAATTCTCAGCTGATGCTCGACTTCGACCGTACGTTCGGCAAGCACCATGTGACCGCCCTGTTAGGCGCCTCGAACGAGTCCTACACCTCCGAAGCGAACCAGATCTCCTTCAAATGGGCCGATCCCGATCTGGGTATCAACGGCGACGGCACCGAGGCCGTCATTTCGGGCGACGGCCGGTCTTCGGTGACGCCCGAAAACACGACCCGCACCAGCCTCACCTCCGTTTTCGGCCGCGCCGCTTATGACTACGACAACCGTTACTATGCCGAGTTCTCGTTCCGTTACGACGGCTCTTCGAAATTCCGTTCCGACCTGCGCTGGGGCTTCTTCCCCTCCGTGTCGCTGGGATGGCGTCTCTCGCAGGAGGCTTTCATGGAGAGCTACCGCGACAACGTCGGCGACCTGAAGATCCGCGGTTCCTACGGTACGCTGGGCAACCAGTCGGTGGGCGACTACCAGTACTTCACCACCTACAACGTCTATTCGAACACCTATGCCTTCAATAACGTGGGCGTCGGCGGCGCCGGCTTCCAGCTCGGTACCGACAACCTGCAGTGGGAGGTGTCCAAGACCTTCAACGTCGGTTTCGACGCCTCGTTCTTCCGGGGCAAGCTCAACCTCGGCTTCGACTACTTCAACAAACATACGACCGACATTCTGGTCAAGCCCCAGACCCCGCTGATTCTGGGCACCGAGCTGCAGAACTACAACGCCGGCGAGATGCGCACGCAGGGCTGGGAGCTGACGCTCAGCTATGCGCTCAAGAAACGCGACTGGTCGCACTTCTTCCAGTTCAACATCGGCGACTCGTGGAACAAGGTGCTCAAATACGAGGGCTTCGAGGATATTTCCGGACAGGAGGAGTTCTGGCGCATCACCCGCGAGGGGCTGCCGTTCAACTCCTACTACGGTTACAAGACCGACGGCTTCTTCCAGAGCTATGACGAAATCGCCCATTCGGCCGTGCCGACGGGCAAGAGCGTCAAGCCGGGCGACGTGAAATTCAAGGACCGCAACGGCGACGGCACCATCGACGAGAACGACCGCTACTATCTGGGCAACGCCTTCCCGCGCTACACGCTGGGCTTCACCTACAACGTCGCATGGAAAGGCGTCGACCTCTCGATCTTCCTGCAGGGCGTTCTCAAGCGCGACATGATGGTCCGCGGCGAGCTGATCGAGCCGTTCCACTCCAACTACGGTTACACGATGTACGAACACCAGCTCGACTTCTGGACCCCGACCAACACCGACGCCCGCTGGCCGCGTCTGACCGATATTTCGGACCCCTCGAACCAGAACAACTACCGCATGGGTTCGGACCTCTACATGTTCGACGGCAGTTACCTGCGCCTGAAGAACATCCAGCTGGGTTATACGCTTCCCGAACGGATTTCGATGAAATTCGGCGTCAAGCGCTTCAAGATCTACTTCAACGCCCAGAACCTGCTTACGTTCAGCAACTGTTCGTTCATCGACCCCGAATCTTCGGAGTTCGGCTCGAACATGAATTCGGGCGGCGCCAACTCAGGCCGCAACTACCCGAACCTGCGTTACTTCGGCGCCGGTCTGAACATCACATTTTAAATAAAGGCGAAAACTATGAAAACGACGATTTTAAAATATATCACCGTGACGTTCGCCGCCGGAGCGATGCTGCTCGCAGGCTGCAACGATCTGGATCAGGAGCCTACCAACAAGTTTACCGACAAGGCTTTCTGGACTTCGCCCGAACGTGCGAACATGGTGCTCAACATGGCCTATAACCAGATGTTCGGCCACGACAAGATCTGGCAGGACGAAGCCCTGAGCGACAACTTGTACGAACAGCGCGGCAATCCCGACACGCGCACGATCCGCATGGGGCAGGCGACGCCCAACACGGGACTGTTCCGCAGCGAGTGGAAATGGGTGTTCGAGGGCGTCAAGACCTGCAATGTCTTTATGAATTTCGTGGACGAGGTGCCGGGCATGGACCCCGAACGGCTCGCCGGGATGAAGGCGCAGATCCGCTTTATCCGTGCATTCCTCTATTTCCGTCTGGCCAATTTCTACGGCGACATTCCCTTCTTCCTGCAGGATATTTCGCTCGAAGAGTCGCGCCGCGTCTCCCGCACTCCCTATCCGGAGGTGATGAGTGCGCTGCACCGCGAACTCGACGAGATCGTCGGCGACCTGCCCACCCGCGACGAACTGAAAGCCGACGACAACGGCCGCATCACCAAAGCCGCCGCCATGATGCTCAAGGCGCGTATGTATATGTACGAGAACGTGCAGCGCACCGGCAATTCGGTTTCGGACAACATGCGCAAGGCCGCCGATATCTGCGACAAGCTCATCCACGAGCAGGGCACCTACGGCACCTACAGCCTGCTGACCCAAGGGTCCGGCGACGGCATTCCGGCCTATGAATACCTCTTTACTTCGGCCGCCGAATACAACAGCGAGGTGATCCTCGACTATGCCGCCGTCGAGCTGAACAAGCAGTGGTCCACGCTCTATTCGATGGTTCCCCTGACGATGGGCGCCAACCTCTGCCAGAAGGCTCCGACGCGCGCGCTGGTGGACAGCTACCTCAATGCCGATGGCTCGGTTCCGGCGGACAAGACCGTCTATGCGAACCGCGATCCGCGTCTGACCGCTACGGTCGTCTACAACGGCTATGTGTGGAAAGACCGCAACGATAAGGGCGAATACGTGACCAAAGGCACGATCAACGTGACTTCGGGCAATGACAAGGCCGGTACGGACAACGGTTCGCCCACGGGCTTCTACACCCGCAAGTATTTCGATACGACCCACGGCAAGAACCTCGAAATGTGGACCAATATCATCATGATGCGTTATGCCGACGTGCTGCTGATGTACGCCGAGGCGAAGGCGTACCTGAACGAGATGGACGCCGCGGTGTGGAACGAGACGATCAAGCCGATCCGCCAGCGTGCGGGGCTGAGCGGCACCGACTTCCCCTCGTCGGGCGATTACACCCAGATCGTACGCGACGAACGCCGTGTCGAGCTGGCGCTCGAAGGACTGCGCTACTTCGACCTGATCCGCTGGATCAATTACAAGGACTCCAAGTCGCAGGGCGTCATCGACCTTTTGAACGGTGCGGTCTACGGCGCCAAGGAGCTGAACGGAGGCCGTCAGATCGACGAATTCAAGTTCAATTCCAGCCGGGACATCCTCTGGTCGCTTCCGCTCTCCGAAACGCAGCTCGTGCCGACGCTGCTGCCCAACAATTCGGGTTATTAATCGTCAATCAAAAAAGTATCGAAAACAATGAAAAAGATATTGAACATACTGATGGCGGCCCTCGTCCTTACGGGCATCTCCTGCTCGGAAGACTTGGAGTACAAGCCCGGAGGCGTCACTCCGGTGCAGACGCTGCTGCTGCCGGCCGACAACTATTACGTGGAGCTGCAGAGCGCTTCGACGGCGACGCTCCGTTTTTCGTGGGAGCCGGCGCTGGCTGCCGACGGACAGCTTCCCCATTACGAGGTGGTCTTCTTCGGCAAGCCCGGCGGCGAGATCGTTTACCGTTGTGACGCCGGTTCGTCGACCAGCGTGGATATTGTCCACAAGGAGATCAACCGCATCGCCAATGCCGCGGGCATCGACGTCGGGGCTGACGGAGCCGTCTACTGGTCGGTCGTGTCGAGCCGGGGCGTGGATACCGCGCCTGTGGTTGCGACGCCCCGCCGGTTGGAACTGACGCGTCTGCTGGGCTTCAATGTGATTCCGGACCAGTTGTTCCTCACGGGCGAAGCCACCGAGGGCGGCAGCGATCTTGAGAATGCCTGTGTCGGCCGCAAGACCGGCGACGGCGAGTTTACCTTCTATCAGCAGCTCGAAGCCGGCAAGGGCTTTACGTTCGTCAGCTCGAAGGGCGACGACCGCACGACCTATACGGTGGTGAACGGAGCGCTGAACGACCAGAGCGCCGAACCCGCCACGATCGACAGATCGGGTGTCTACCGCATCAAGCTCGACCTCAATGTCCGCGGAATCACCTTCGAGCATATAGACCGCGTGGAATTCAATTTCGCACCGCGCACCGAAGACAACGGCAATATGGAGTATATCGGCAACGGCTGCTGGAAATTCTCCGATTACAACGTCAAATTCAGGGAAGAGAGCTGGGGACTCGACCAGCGTTACAACTTCCATCCGGTTTTCGACGGGGTTACGTATGTATGGGCCGGTACGAAAGGCAACGACAGCAGCCCCAGCGCGCTGAGCGGTGCGGAGTATTACATCCTGACCGAGAATCTGTTTACCGGGGATGCCTATGGTCCCGAAAAGTTTAAGTTCCACAGCGATTTTAACGGTAAGAAAGTCGATATCACCCTGATTATGTCCGGTGACGTGGAGAATTGTACGCATGTAATCGAGATCGTCGGCTAAAAAATAATTGAACCTATGAAAAACATACTGAATAAACTGGTTGTTCTGCTGCTCGCGGGTTTTGCACTGGCGGCCTGTGCCGAGCATACGGAATATGACGATACCGGCTTCAGCGCAGTCGAAAAACTGCTCTATCCGTCGGACGGCTACGCCCTCGATCTGATCGAACAGGCCGATGCCAACCTTTATTTCGAGTGGGAGGTCTCCAAGGTCGGAACTCCCGTCTACACCGTGGTTTTCCTCGATGCGGCCAAAAAGGAGATCGGCCGTTATCTGGCCGACAACAACGGTCAGAAGTCCTCGCTGAAGATGCTCCACAGCCAGCTCAATACGATTGCCGGCGACGCCGGCATCGAGCCTGACGCTGCGGGCGATCTCTATTGGACGGTCTGCGCCGGACTGGGCGGAGCCGAACAGCTTTCGCCGGCCGAGCCGCACAAACTCACTGTCAAACGCTATGCTGTGATCGACGCGCCCTACCACCTCTATGTGACAGGCGAAGGCTCCGAGTTCGGTACGGATCCCGCCGCGGCTAAACAGATGCGCGAGCTGGGCGACGGCAAGTTCGAGATTTACACCCGATTCACCGGCTCGTTCAGCTTCATCAACCGCAATGCGGCGGGCAGCAAGCGTACGTTCGGCGTCGCCGAAGGTCGCCTGACCGAGGGCGCCGATGCCGCAGGCACGGGCGACGGCGTTTACCGCGTACTGGTCGATTTCAAGGCCGGTACCGTGAAGATGGAAAAGATCGAAAGCGTGAAATACCACTGGTGCTGGACGCCCGATCCCGATGCCGTGATGGAATATGCCGGCAACGGCGTCTGGAAGCGTCAGATCACTTGGGACGGCGACAACCGCTACCGTTTCGACGCGGTGATCGACGGCACGGATTACATCTGGGGCTACTCGTCGAGCGATATGAGCGATTCGGACATGCCCTCCGGCCTGACCGGGCCGCAGTACAGGCTGTCAATGCGCGAAACGGGCAATATCAATCAGTGGGACTACTCCTTCAAGCATATCGCCGTGCTGAGGAACGTCACCTGCACGATCGTCGTGGACTGCTCGCCCGAAGCCGAGGCGTACTACCACCGTTACGAATTCGACTTCGCGCCCGAAGCCACTCCCGTGACGCTGATCTCGCCCGATGACAACGCCTCCGTCGTGCTGAATGCGCAGGCGGGCGCCAAGCAGACCTTCTCGTGGAACAAGCTTCCCGATTCGGACCCTGCGGGCAAACTGACGAGCTATACGCTGGTCTTCTATTCGGACGCTGCGCTGGAAAAGGCCGTCGGCCGCAAGGAGGCGCAGTATAACGGCTCCGTGGACGTCTCCTTCTCCGAGCTGGAGTCGATCGCCGATGCCGCGGGCATTGCCGCCGAAGGCACGGGCGACCTGTACTGGGCCGTAGAGAGCAAACTGCTTTCGTGGACGGCGCTCTCCTCCGGGCGCAAGCTCACGGTTACCCGCATGAAGGGTATTCCGACCGCCGCCTACATCACGGGCGCCGCTTCGGAGTTCGGTTCCGGCTATCAGACCCTCAAGGCACTGGGCGCAGGCAAATTCGAGATTTTCACCAAGCTGACGACTGACGCCGCAGGGTACAACTTCACCGACGGCGATACGGCCGATGCGCGCAAGTTCGTCGTCGAAGGCGGTGCGATCCGGGAGAGCGACGCAAGCGTCGTTTCGTCCGAAGAGGCCATCTATTACATCCTGCTCGACTTCGGCGCAGGCACGGCGAAGCTCCAGAAGATCGAGAACATGCGTTACCTCTCGCCGAACGTCAAGACCCAGCATACCGAGAAGCAGATCAAGCTGCCTTATCAGGGCAACGGCATCTGGTATGCCGCAGGTGTGGTACCCTACCTGAGGGACTGGGACGACGACCGTTACTTCTTCTGGGCCGAGGTGGACGGCGTGAAGACCAAGTTCGGCGCCAATCCCGGCATGACGGGCGACCTGAATTCCAAGCCTGCCGAGAACGATTCGCGCTTCCGCGTATTCTGGCCGATCGCCGATGTGAACGGCGACGATGCCGGCGCGTTCAAGATGCTCCACGCCTACCGCGGCAACGACTCCAAGCGGGTGAACATCAAGCTCGACATGAGTCCCGATACGGAGCACTACTACAACTATATCGAGTATCTGGATTAACCAACTATCCGGGGGAGGCGCGCTCCGCAAGGCGTGCCCCTCCCCGGTAAAAAACGACAGTCTTATGAAAAAATACATTTTAGCGCTTACTGCCGCGGCGACCCTGCTGGGGGCCTGCGAGGTGGACGACAAATACTACGGCAAAGAGGTGGTGGATCCGGCCGAGAAGCTCGAACCCGCTTACGGGGAGGACTGGACCGCCCATGCCGACAAGATCGACGAGAAGCTGATCGAGAATTTCATGAATACCGACCGCGGCACATTCTGGTATACCGATCAGGACCGCACGAACGAATCGACCTACTGCTACTGGCCGCAGGCTCATGCGATGGACGTGCTCATAGACGCTTACCTGCGTATTCCCGAAGGCGACGCCCGCCGCGACACCTATGCCGGCTACATGTCCAAATGGTACGACAACAAGGGCAATAACTACGGCAACAGCTATTGGGGAACTTACGGTTTCGGCAATGCCTACACCGACGACTCGGAGTGGATCATCCTGACGCTGATCCGCATGTACGAGGCTACCGGAGTGCAGAAGTACCTCGACGCTGCTCGCAAGACCTACGAGGAGACGGTGATCGCCCGCTGGACCGACGACGAGAACGGCGGCGGCATCCGCTGGAGCTTCGACGCCGAGAACAGCAAGAACGCCTGCTCGAACGGTCCGGGCGCCCTCTGCGCCATGCGCCTGTGGGCCAACAGCCCCGAAGGAGCCGAGAGGGATCAGTATCTGGCCGATGCGAAGAAGATTTACAACTGGCTCAGCTCGACGCTCTACAATCCGCTGACGGGCGCCGTGTCCGACAACATGAAGAACGGCGTGATCAATGGCGGCGCGCTGACCTATAATCAGGGTACGTTCATGGGCGCCGCGCACGAGCTTTACAAGGCCACGGGCGACGCCAAATACATGACCGACGCCGCGCGCGCGGCGCGTTACACCATGAAGTCGATGGTGACCAACGGGGTGCTGAACAACGAAGGTTCGGGCGACAATGCGCTTTTCAAGGGGATTTTCGTCCGCTATGCGATGAACGTCTGGAAGGACGCTTCGGTCGATAAGGCAGATGCGGGGCTGCGCCGGGAGATCGAGGAGTTCCTGATCTACAACGGGCTGGTCTGCTGGCGCGACGGCGTGGACAAGTCGGAGGGATCGAAGTGGTTCTTCGGCGGATTCTGGGGCGAGCCGGGATCTTCGTGGGACGGCCGTCTGAACGAGCAGGTCAGCGCTTCGACGATGATCGAGGCCATGGCGCTGCTGATCGAGTAGGGCGCAAGGTCCTCAGGACAGGCAAAGAGAAAGAGCGGGTTTCGGCCCGCTCTTTCTTCGTTTGATATGCTCCGCCGGATGTTATGCCGGATTCCGTGTCGTGACTGTGGCGGCTGTTATGCCGGAGCTTCGCCGGATGTGTTGCCGTAGCTGTGGCCGCTGTTATGTCGGGCTTCGCCGGATGCCGTGCCGTAGCTGGGCGGTTGTTATGCCGGACTTCGCCGGAGCTTTGCTAGGCGTTACGCCGACCGCTCTGCGGCCTCTTCGCTCTCTTCGCCCACTTCCTGACGGATCTGCGAGAGTTTCTCCTTGCGGTAGACTTTGGGCGTGCAGCCGTATTTGGCGGAGAAGCATTTGAAGAAGGTGCCCCGGTTTACGAAGCCCGCCTTGTAGATGATCTCGTCGATCGAGAGCTTCGTGGTCGTGAGCAGCTGTTCGGCCTTGGCCAGCCGGTACTCCTTGATGATGTTGGTCGGCGTCTGGTTGAGGATGCCCTCCAGCCGTCGGTAGAGGTTGCGGATGCTTACGCCCAGTTCGTCGGCGATGAATTTGGTCGAGATCTCCGTGTTGGAGATGTTGTCGTTGATGATCTTCAGCATCCGGTCGATGAACTCCTTGTCGTCCTGATGGAGCATGCGCCCGTCGGAAAGCTCGAAGGCGCTGATCGAGGACTTGTAATAGTCCTTGAGCGACCGGTTGCGGCGGAGCAGCTGCTCGGCCACGGCTTTGAGGTATTCGACGTTGAACGGAAGCGTCAGGCAGATGTCCGCGCCTGACTCCACGCCCTTGATGCGCTCGTCGATCTGCTGGGCCGTCGAGAGCAGGATGACCGGGATGTGCGAGGTCAGCTTGCCCTGCTTGATGAACTGGATGAGCGACAGGCAGTCGGACTGCTCGGAGAGGGCGTCGCAGATGACGATGTCGGGGTGCATCTGCTTGAGCAGCTCGATCATCTCGGTTTTGCCCGACGGCATTTTGATGTTGTAGTCCGCGGCGAAAAGCTCGGCCACGAAATTCATGATCTCCGAATTGTCGTTGACGATGAACACCGTCCTGCGGTTTTTGTCGAACGGGAATTCGCGCCGCGTCACGGTCGGCAGGGGCAGTCCGTATTCTTTGGACGCGGGCACGATGTTGTCTGCGGTCGGGGCGTTTTCGGCCGTGACTTTCAGTTGCGGCAGCAGTACGGTGAAGGTCGTCTGCGCGTTGGGAGTGCTTTCGACCTTGATTTCGCCCTGCATGCGGACCACGATGCTGTGGCAGATCGCCAGACGCAGGTCGCCCTGAAACGAGAGGCCGCGCTCGCTCTTGCGTTCGAAATAGTCGAGTACGCGGTAGCGGTCGAAAATCGCTTCGATGTCTTCGAGATTGACGCCCACGCTGTCGTTGGAGGCCGAGATGAGGAGCTTGCCGTTGTCGCTGCGGATCGTGAGGCTTACGGCGCCGTTGTAGGGCGTATGCTTGAAGGCATTGGACAGCAGTGTGTTGAGGATCGTCGAAAGTCCGTCGCGGTCGGTCGGCCACACGAGGTTGCGTTCGATGTCCAGCTGGCAGTGGATGCTGTTCTGCTGCGAATATTCGCCGAAGGTCTCGACCATGCTCTGCGCGATCTCGGCCACGGGAACCAGCTCGATGTTTTCGCTTTCGTCGTTCTGCCCCGTGCGGATGCCGCGGAACTCGTGAAGCATGTAGATCAGGTCGTGGAGCTTCGAGACGTTCTGCCGTATGGTCTGCGCGTATTTGAGCACATAGGGGTCCGCCTTGCGGTAGGCGAGTATCTGCTGGCAGGGAGCGGAGATCATCGTCAGCGGCATCGACAGCTCCTGCGTGATGTTCGAAAAGAAGCGCATCTTCGATTCGTAAACCTCCTCCTTGCGGCGGATTTCGAGCCGCTGCAGTTTCTCGGCGCGACGGCGTCGGTAGCGGAGCAGGTAATGGCGGATGACGCCCCCGACTACGGCCAGCAGCAACAGCACGTAGAGACATTTGGCCGCCGCGGTCGCATACCACGCCGGTTTGAGACGTATCGGCAGCGAATAGACCGGACTTTCGGCCCCGGTGATGTTGTTGCGGTAACGCACGTCGAGTCGGTAGGTGCCGGCCGGCAGGTCGGCGAACGAGAGTTGCGACGACGCGCCGGCCCACTGGTCGTTGTAGCCGTCCAGACGGCTGTAATAGCTGTAGTTGCTGCCGTTCACGTAGTCGAGCGCCGAGACCGTGATCTCGAAGATGCGCTGTCCGTGTCTGAGCGTCAGCACGCCGTCGCGGGAGAGCATGTCGCCGATGTTGCGGATGCCGTCGTTGAGCCGGATGTCGCGGAACAGCATCGGGGGATTGTACTCCTGCTCGCGGAAGCCCGTATCCTCGATGGTCATCAGTCCGTCGATGCCGCCGAAGAAGAGGGTGCCCGTCCGCGGGTCGGCGAAACAGGCCCCGTCGCTGTATTCGATGGTGTTCAGTCCGTACGAATAGCCGTAGGTCACCACGTAGCCCGTGTGGGGCGAGTACTTCACCAGACCGCGGTTGGTGCTCAGCCAGAGGTCGCCCTTGCGGTCTTCGAGAATGCCGTGCACGGTGTTGCGGATGCCCGGAACGTGCGAGGTCGAATCCCGCCGGAATTCGATCAGCCCGCCGCTGGAGCCGAACCACATGGTGCCGTCGCCGCTGCGGTGGATGGCGAAGATGTCGTTGGCGATGGCGCTGCGCCCCGCGTCGAACTTGAAGACTTCGCTGCCGCCGCCTGCGATGTCGTAGCGGACCGCGCCGCCGCCGCGGTTGCCGAACCACATCGCCGAACCGTTTTCGGGGTAGAGCGTGAAGAAGAAGTTCTTGATCTCCAGTTCGTCGTTGAAATGCAGTTGCTCGACCCCGCGTATCGAGGGCTGCGACGCCGTGCCGCCCAGCGTCACGCGGAATACGCCGCAGCCCACCGTGGCCACCCACAGCGTGTCGGGCGAAGTCTCGTACAGGGCGTGTATGTATTTGAGCGGCGCCGGGGTGCGGAGCGTGCGGATGCGCCGGTCGCCGTACGAATAGTAGTTCAGTCCTTCGCCGTCGGTGCCGATCCAGAGCAGGTTGCGTCTGCTGCGGGCGAAGGCGTAGACCGAATTGTCGAGCAGCTCGCTGTTGTCGGCCGTGAGCTGCTGCACATGCGCCGGGGTGAACTCCTTGCGGTCGTAGAAGTCGGCGATGCGCAGGATGCCTTCGCCTTTGGTTCCGACCCAGAGCGTCCGCTCGTCGTCGATGTAGAGCGCGCGGACGGGTTTCGAGAGGTTGTAGGGCAGTTGGTTGAAGGTGATCGAGCGGAACGCCGTGGCGTTGCGCGTATGCTGGTAGAGTCCCTGTCCGTCGGTGCCGATCCATACGATCTCCTGCCGGGCGTCGCGCAGCAGTGAAAAGACGCCGCAGGGGATGTTGATGTGTTCGGTGGCGTATTTCACGCTCTGTTCGGGCGTGGTGCGCAGCCGTATGACGCCGTTGGTATAGAACGAGACGATGTAGTCGCCGCCGTCGCGGACGATGCTCGACACGCTGCCCATGCGCGCCATCTCGTCGCTCATGTCCTTGTTGTAGATCAGGCGGCGCTCCCGGATGTCGAATTCGTAGAATATGTGATTTTCGTCGATGAAGAAGCCGCTGCCGTTTTCGGCGAACGCGTATTCGGGATTCGAGACCGTGGGGAACCGTTCGGGCTGTCCGATGCCGATCCGGTCGTTGTTTTTGTCCGGGAATGCGACCGGTATGCGGAAGATTCCTTTGCGGGAGAATACCCACAGGGCGCCGTCGTCGTCCAGCTGCATGTCGAGGATGTCGGCGTAGTCGATGCCGGACATGGGCTGTACGGAGCTGAACCGGCGCGCCGCCGGGTCGTAACAGCTGAATTTGTTGTCCTGCGTGACGACGAGCACTTCGTCGCTGCGCCGTGTCACGATTTTGTACATTCCTTGGAAGTCCGCATGGCGTTCGACCCGCTTGCTGTCGGGGTCGAAGAGGTCCAGTCCGTAGTTGGTGCGGATCCAGAAGAGCGAGTCCGTGGTGACGGCGATCTCCTCGATGAGATTCCCCGACAGCGGAGTCTCTCCGCCCCAGTCGTTCGGGAAGAGCCGCATCCGCTCTCCGTCCCACATATTCAGGCCGTCGCAGCTTCCGACCCAGATGAATCCGTGTTTGTCCTGAGCCAGCGAAAGTATGGCGTTGTTCGATATCCCTTCGCGGCTCGATATCTGCCGCAGGTTGCTGGCGCGGACTGCCGTACAGAACAGCAGGAGCAGCCAGACGAGACCGGTTTTTCGTGTCATGGGAACTGTCGGTTAGGTAGGTTTGAACTCTTTTGTGCAAATTTATGCAAAATACGGCTTAAATCGGATAAATATTGTGTCGAAAAGTCCAGAAAACAGACAAAAATCGTATTTTTGCGGTTGCAAAACCGGACCCGACGCCCCGATATGCGGGGCCGGAAGCGTGAAAATGCCTGTTCAGGAGTGTTTGGCACGTATCTGTACTATTTCTTCATGGATACGGACTGCCGATTCCCCGGCGTTTTCTAATTTTGTTAGCGAAAACCCGAAACCCGTATGACCTGCATGAAAAAAATCGTACTCTTGTCGCTGGCTCTTTTCTCCGTCGCGGCGCTTCGTGCCGATGGACCGGTGGACTGGGCGCAGTACGGACGTTATGAACTTCAGAATGCCGTGTTGGACCGGCCCGTCGAGGTGGTCTTCATGGGCAATTCCATCACCGATAGCTGGATTCGCGTCGATCCCGATTTCTTCGAACGGAACGGGTTCCTCGACCGCGGTATCAGCGGGCAGACGACCGTCCATATGCTCGCCCGTTTCCGCAGCGACGTGATCGACCTGAAACCGCAGGTCGTGGTCATTCTGGCGGGCATCAACGACATCGCGCGGAACAACGGCCCCATAGAACTCGAAAACGTCTTCGGCAACATCGTCTCGATGTGCGATCTGGCCCGCTACAACGGGATCAAGGTGGTGCTTTGTTCGTTGCTGCCCTGCGACCGCTTCTCGTGGCGGCCCGAAATGGAGCCTGCCGATGAGGTCCGACGACTCAATACGATGCTGGAACGCTATGCCGCGGAGCAGAAGATTCCCTATGTGGATTACCATCGGGCGCTCGATAACGGCAGCGGCGGAATGTCCGAAGAGCTCTCCCAAGACGGCTGTCATCCGGTTCTTTCCGGCTATTTGCGGATGGAGTCGCTGGTCGTCGAAGGCATCAACCGGGCGCTCGGCGTTCAGAAAACATGGTATATAACCGTATTGCCTGCAAAATAACCGATAAACGATGAAGAAACTGCTTATTATGGCTTTTGCCGCGTCTGTTTTCGCGGCTTGCTGCAACAACGGCGGCGTGGCGTGCGACGCCCGCAACCTCGATCGCGCAAAGGCGACGCTCGATTCGATATACGCGCATTACGGCGTGGCCGAAAACCGCCTGCTGCGCGAGAACTATCCGTTCAATGTGGATTATACGGCGAGCTACCTCGCTTCGGCGGATCAGGCGCGCCCCAATCCCTATTCCTACCTCTGGCCCTTTTCGGGAACCCTCTCGGCCGTGAATACGATTCTCGAAGCCGACGCGTCGTACCGCAGCGTGCTCGACGGGCGCGTACTGCCGGGGCTGGCCGAATACCTCGACACGACGCGCATGCCCGCGGCCTATGCCTCCTATATCAATACGGCCTCCGCTTCGGACCGCTTTTACGACGACAATGTCTGGCTGGGCATTGATTTCTGCGATATCTACGAAGCCACGGGCGACAAAAAGTACCTCGCCGAAGCCGAGATGATCTGGAAATTCATCGAGAGCGGCACGGACGACGTGCTGGGCGGCGGCATCTACTGGTGCGAACAGCAGAAACATTCGAAGAATACCTGCTCGAACGCTCCCGGTACGGTCTACGCGCTGAAACTCTACGCCGCCACGGGCGACGAACGCTATCTCGCGCGGGGCAAGGCGCTCTACGCTTGGACCAAGGAACACCTGCTCGATCCCGAAGACGGCCTTTATTTCGACAACATCGGTCTCGACGGCAGGATCGGCCGCGCGAAGTTCGCCTACAACAGCGGACAGATGGTGCAAGCCGGGGCGCTGCTCTACAAGGCGACGGGCGACGAAAGCTACCTGAAAGACGCCCAGCGTACGGCGGCGGCCTGCTACGACCGCTTCTTCGGGGAGTTCACGCCCCAAGGCGGCGAGACCTTCCGCATCATCGACAAGGGCAACGTGTGGTTCTCGGCGGTGATGGTGCGCGGACTGGCCGAACTCTACGCCATCGACGGCAATGCGGCTTATCTCGGCGACGTGCAGCGCACGCTCGACTATGCGTGGGAGCATGCCCGCGATGCGCAGGGGCTGTTCGAGACCGACTTTACGGGGGCGGACAAGCAGTCCGAGAAGTGGCTGCTGACGCAGGGCGCCATGGCCGAGATGTACGGACGCATGAGCGGCGTGAAACTGGACCAGACAAAATAACCATACTCAACTTACACATTGCAACAAAATGAAAATGAAGAAAATCCTTAACATCTGCCTTGCGGCCGCCGTGGTGTGCGCCGCAGAGGGCGTCTCGGCCCGCACGGTGAGCCTTTCCGCTCCCGCCGAAGCCCCGCAGCCCGCTGCGCGCGAAGCCGCAGCTCCGATGCCTGCCGACAATACGCGTATGGCCAAGCCCGGCAAGAAGACCAAAGCGCAGACGCCGGCCGCATATGCCGCGACGAACCGTCCCGCCGAAGCCGAACGTCTGTTCCGTTCGGAAGCCGTGGAACAGGAGATCGCCCGCATCAAGGGCGTGCTGACCAACGCCAAGCTGGCGTGGATGTTGGAGAACTGCTTCCCCAATACGCTCGACACGACGGTCCGCGCCCGCAAGGACGCCAACGGCAAGGACGATACGATCGTTTACACGGGCGATATCCATGCCATGTGGCTCCGCGACTCCGGTGCGCAGGTGTGGCCCTATCTCCAGCTGGCCAATAAGGACGAGCACCTGCGCAGCATGCTGGCGGGCGTTATCCGCCGCCAGTTCAAGTGCATCGAACTCGATCCCTACGCCAACGCATTCCTCGATCCCTACGATCCGAATCCCGACCACCAGTGGATGAGCGACCAGACCGAGATGCGCCCCGAACTCCACGAGCGCAAGTGGGAGATCGACTCGCTCTGCTACCCGCTGCGGCTGGCTTATCAGTACTGGCTGACGACGGGCGACGCTTCGGTTTTCGACGAGCACTGGATGGCCGCCATCAAGAATATCCTGAAAACCTTCCGCGAGCAGCAGCGCAAGGAGGGACTGGGTCCTTACACCTTCATGCGTGTGACCGACCGTCAGCTCGACACGGTCTGCAATGCGGGCAAGGGCAATCCGGTGAACCCCGTGGGGCTGATCGCTTCGGTGTTCCGTCCTTCGGACGACGCCACGACGTTCCTGTTCCTCGTGCCGTCGAACTTCTTCGCCGTGACTTCGTTGCGCAAGGCCGCCGAGATTCTGACCAAGGTGAACGACGAGCCGGCGCTGGCCGCCGAGTGCACCGCGCTGGCCGCCGAGGTCGAGACCGCGCTCAAGAAATATGCGACCTACAACCATCCCGAATTCGGCACGATCTACGCATTCGAGGTGGACGGCTTCGGCAACCGCTTCCTGATGGACGACGCCAACGTGCCGAGCCTGCTGGCGATGCCTTACCTGGGCGATATGGACGTGAACGACCCGATCTACCGCAATACGCGCCGCTTCGTATGGAGCGAGTCGAATCCCTACTTCTTCCGCGGTACGGCGGGCGAGGGCATCGGCGGTCCGCATATCGGTTACGACATGGCATGGCCGATGAGCATTATGATGAAGGCTTTCACGTCGCAGGACGACGCCGAGATCAAACGCTGCGTCGAGATGCTGATGACCACCGACGCCGGAACGGGCTTCATGCACGAGTCGTTCAACGTGAACGATCCCGCGGACTACACCCGCTCGTGGTTCGCATGGCAGAACACGCTGTTCGGCGAGTTGATTCTCAAGCTGGTGAACGAGGGCAAGACCGATCTGCTGAATTCGATAGAGGTTAAATAGGTTAATTTACGGAGGGCCGCGGTCTGACTGCGGCCCTCTTTTTTTATGACGCTCCGCTAATCCCGAATGATGATGAAACGATTATTCACGCTGTTGTGCGCGCTGACGCTGGCCTGCGCCGCCGAAGCCAAAACCGTCGAGGCCGCGTCGCCCGGCGGAAATCTCCGACTTGCGGTCGATGTCTCGGACCGGATCACTTACGACCTTTGGTCCGGGGAGGACAAGATATTGGAAAACTGTACGCTGTCACTGACGCTTGCCGACAGGACGCTGGGCGAAAAGCCCCGCCTGCGGAGCGTGAAGCGTTCGTCGGCCGACGAGGTGCTCGAACGGCGCAATCCGACCAAGAACGCTTCGGTGCGCAACCGTTACAACGCCGTGCGGCTCAATTTCGCAGGCGGTTACGCCGTGGAGTTCCGGCTGTTCGACGACGGTGCGGCCTACCGTTTCGTGACGTCGCTTCCGGGCGAAGTCGAGGTCATGGGCGAGGCGTGCCGGCTGGGATTTCCCGCCGGAAGCGAAGCGTGGCTTTCCGAGGTGGACGGTTTCCGGTCGATGTACGAGGAGCCTTATACCCGTGTGGCGACGGCGGAATACGATTCGACGGACCGCATGAGCTATCTACCCGTATTGGTCGGAATGCCCGGCGGTAAGAAAGTGCTGCCGGCCGAATCCGATGTGCGCGATTACCCCTGCATGTTCGTCCGGGGCGACGGCGCGGGCGGCTTCGAATCGCTGTTTCCGCGTGTGCCCAAGGAGTATGCCCCCGCCGGCGACCGCAATCTGAAGATCGTCGCGGAGGAGCCGTATATCGCCCGCACCCAAGGAACGCGCACCTTCCCGTGGCGGGTGGCGGTCGTTGCGGAAAAGGACGCCGCCCTGCTGGAGAACGAGCTGGTCTGGCTGCTCGCCGAACCTGCGGCCGACGCCGACTGGGATTGGGTGAAACCGGGGCTGGTCAGCTGGGACTGGTGGAACGGCATGCGCCTGACGGGCGTCGATTTCCGGGCCGGGCGCAATACCGAGTCCTACCGTTACTACATCGACTTCGCCGCCCGATACGGTATTCCCTACATCATCATGGACGAGGGCTGGTCGGCTTCGACGACCGACGTCTTCCATCCCAATCCCGATCTCGATCTGCAGGAGCTGATCGCCTACGGCCGGGAGCGCAACGTGCAGATCGTACTTTGGCTGACGTGGTTGGCGGTCGAGAAGGACATGGACCGGCTCTTCGCGACGCTGGAGGAGTGGGGGATTCCCGGAGTGAAGATCGACTTCATGGACCGCAGCGACCAGTGGATGGTCGGCTATTACGAACGGGTGATGAAGTGCGCCGCCCGGCACCGCCTTTTCGTCGATATGCACGGCTCCTATACACCCAAGGGGCTTTACCGCACCTATCCCAACCTGCTCACCTACGAGGGGGTGCTCGGCATGGAGCAGGGGGCCCGCTGCAAGCCCGAAAACAGCAACTGGCTGCCCTTTATCCGCAATGCCGTCGGACCGATGGACTTCACGCCCGGCTCGATGTTCTCGGCGCAGCCTGAGGACAACCGTTCGACGGAGGCCAATCCGATGGGAACGGGTACGCGCGCCTACCAGATGGCGCTCTACGTGGTTTTCGAAAGCCCGCTGCAGATGCTCGCCGACAATCCGGTGCTCTACCGCCGCGAGCATCCCTGCACGGAGTTTCTCGCCGCGGTTCCCACCACGTGGGACAGCCTGCGCGTCCTGCACGCCGCATGCGGCCGGGAGGTCGTCGTGGCGCGCCGCAAGGGCGACAAGTGGTACGTGGGCGGCATTACGAACGACCGCCCCTATACGACCGAAATCGCGCTCGACTTCCTGCCTGCGGGCCGTACCTTTACGATGACTTCGTTCGAGGACGGGGTGAACGCCGACCTGCAGGCCACGGACTACAGAAAACGGGTGCGTAAGGTGGACGCTTCGACCGTCGTGAAGGTGGAGATGGTGCGCAACGGCGGCTGGGCGGCCGTGATCGAGTAGCGGGGCGGGATTTTTCAACCCTTTCCTGCTCTTGGGCTTATGGCGGCTGCGGGACTTTGGCTCCGTGTCCGGAGACGTGGATTATGAAAAAGGAGATGCTTTTCGGCATCTCCTTTTTCTTTGCAGCGTGTGCGTTTGCGAAAACTCGTTTTGCAGGCGTGCACTTGGGCATTGCGGCATGATGCGCCGTTAGGCGTCTTGAAGCGATGTCGCAAGTTCCCCGGTTTGCGGCGCATATTCCCGCATCCGGTAGAGCTGGTCCCGCAGGCGCGGGATGAAGCCCGCTTCGCGGATGGCGGACTGAATGCCTTCGGCGTCGAAACTGTTGTGCGCCCCGGCCGACGATACGACGTTCTCTTCGATCATGATCGACCCCATGTCGTTGGCTCCGCTGTGCAGGGCAGCCTGCGCCGTGGCTTTGCCCACGGTGAGCCACGAAGCCTGAATGTTGGGGATATTGTGCAGCATCAGCCGGCTCACGGCGATGATGCGCAGGTATTCGAGCGGCGAAAAGCGGGTTTCCACGCCCTGCCGTTCCAGCTCGGTGCCCGTCGAACGGAAAATCCACGGGATGAAGGCGATGAAGCCGTAATTGCCTTCGGGACAGCGGGTCTGCAGGTCGCGGATGCGCAGCAGGTGGTCGATGCGCTGGTGCGGCGTCTCGACGTGCCCGTACATCATCGTCGCCGAGGTCGGCAGATTCAGGCAGTGGGCTTCGTGCATCACGTCGAGCCACTTCTCGACCGAAGGTTTGGCGGGGGAGATGGCCCGGCGCACGTCTGAATCGAGTATCTCGGCTCCTGCGCCCGGCAGCGAATCCAGTCCCGCGGCCATCAGGCGGCGCAGGGTTTCGAGCGTCGTCAGCCCGCTTATGCGGGCGATATGCGCCACTTCGGGCGCGCCCAGCGCATGCAGCCGCAGCGAAGGGTAGCGCGATTTCAACCCGCTGAACAGCCGTTCGTAGAAGTCGATTTTCAGTCCGGGGTGCAGGCCGCCCTGCAACAGCAGCTGGTCGCCGCCCAGACGGAGCGTACGGTCGATTTTCTCGCAGTACTGCTCCAGCGTGGTGATGAACGCCCGGTCGGTCTGGTGGGGTTTGCAGTGGAAGTTGCAGAACTTGCAGCCTGAAATGCAGACGTTGGTGATGTTGACGTTGCGGTCGATCTGCCACGTCACGACCTGAGGATCGGGAACCACGGCGCGGCGCACCTCGTCGGCCACCAGCGCCAGCTCCTGCAGCGGGGCTTCGTCGTAGAGCCGGTAGGCTTCTTCGCGCGAGAGCGGCTCCCGCCGCCGGCATTTGTCGTAGATGCGCTGCACGGCCTATCGGTTTTTGCGTCGGTTGCTGCGGCGTACCTGCGGTCCCTGCCCTTCGGCGGGCGCAGGGGTGCGGAGTCCGTCGAGCAGCACCTCGAAATCGAGCTGGCGTTTCTGCAGGTCGGCGCGTTTGACGCGGATGCGCACGGCGTCGCCCAGCGTCATGCGGCGGCCTGTCGAGCGGCCGATGATCTGGTAGTTGGCCTCGTCGAACTGGAAGAAGTCGCCGTCGATGTCGCGCAGGAACGACATGCCCTCGATGTGGGTTTCGTCCAGCTCGACATAGATACCCCACTCGGTGAGTCCCGAAATATGTCCTTCGAACTCTTCGCCGATGCGCTCCTTCATGAATTCGACCATCTTGTACTTGATCGACGCGCGCTCGGCTTCGGCGGCGATGACTTCGCGTTCCGAAGCGCGGAAGCACAAATCTTCGAGCATCGCCTTGTCGG
Source organism: Alistipes finegoldii DSM 17242 (assembly GCF_000265365.1). NCBI lineage: Bacteria > Pseudomonadati > Bacteroidota > Bacteroidia > Bacteroidales > Rikenellaceae > Alistipes > Alistipes finegoldii. Next base: position 474,990 of record NC_018011.1, on the reverse strand, counting down.
CCGCCTTGCCGTCGGCGAGATAGCGCGCCAGCAGGCGGTGGACCATCATGTCGGGGTAGCGGCGGATGGGCGAGGTGAAGTGCGTGTAATAGGGGAATGCCAGTCCGTAGTGGCCGATGTTGTCGGTCGTGTAATACGCCTTGGCCATCGACCGCACGGCCATCGTCGATACGGCGTTCTCCTCGGTCGTGCCCTTGATCTGGGCGAAAAGCTTGTTCAGCTCCTTGGCTATGGCGCGGCCCTTGGTGGCCTTGAAGATATGTCCGAAGCGGAGGATGAACTGCCGGAAGCGGTCCAGCTTCTCCTCGCTCGGCGAGTCGTGGACGCGGTAAACCATCGGACGTTCGACGGTGCGGCCCTTGTCGGTCTTGCGCTTGCCGCAGAACTCCGCGACGCGGCGGTTGGCCAGCAGCATGAACTCCTCGATCATCTGGTTCGATTCCTTCTGCTCCTTGAAATAGACGCCCAGCGGTTTGCCTGTCTCGTCGAGTTTGAATTTCACCTCTTCGCGGTCGAAGCTGATCGCGCCGTTCTTGAACCGTTGCCGGCGAAGCGCCTGCGCCAGCCTGTTGAGCGTCAGGATCTCTTCGGCATAGTCGCCGCGGCCCGTCTCGATCACCTCCTGCGCCTCGGCATAGGTGAAGCGGCGGTCGGAGTAGATCACCGTGCGGCCGAACCACTCTTCGAGGATGTCGAGGTTCTCGTTGAGGGTGAAGACCGCCGAGAAACAGAGACTCGTTTCGTGCGGGCGGAGCGAACAAAGCTCGTTCGAAAGCCGTTCGGGCAGCATCGGCACGGTGCGGTCCACCAGATAGACCGAGGTGCCGCGTTCGACGGCTTCGTCGTCGATCGTCGATTGGGGGCGCACGTAGTGGGTCACGTCGGCGATATGCACGCCGATCTCCCAGACGCCGTCCCGGACCCTGCGCACCGAAAGCGCGTCGTCGAAGTCCTTGGCGTCGGCCGGGTCTACCGTGAAGGTCGTCACCTGCCTGAAGTCGCGGCGTGCGGCGATCTCCTTGGCGGTGATGCTGCCGTCGATGGCCTCCGCTGCCTGCTCGATTTCGGGGTCGAAGCGGTAGGGCAGCTCGTATTCGGCCAGAATGGCGTGCATCTCCGTGTCGTTGTTGCCTGCCATGCCGAGCCGTTCGACCAGCTCGCCCACGGGGCTTTTGCTGCCTTCGGCCCAGTCGGCGATGCGGACCACGACCTTTTCGCCGTCCTTCACGTCGGGGTATTGCTTTTTCGAGAGGTAGATGTCCATCGGCATGCGGCGCGAGTCGGCCCGCACGAAGATCTGGTGCGCGCCCACCTCGGCCACGCCGACATAGGGTTTGCGGCTGCGCTCGACGATGCGCGTGATTTCGCCTTCGAATTTCCCGTCGCGGCCGCGGTGGATGGCCACCACCTCCACGCGGTCGCCGTTCAGGGCGTTGGCCGTGTTGCGCTGGTTGACGAAAATATCGTTCTCCTCGCCCTCGACCCGTACGTATATCGAACCGCTCGCCGTCATGTCGGCGATGCCTTCGAAGTGGGGCAGGTGCTTGTGCGTGAGCCGGTATTTCTCGCGGGCGCACTCCTCGACGATGCCTTCGTCGTGCAGGCGTCCCAGTATTTCGAACGTCTCGCGGCGTCCCTCTTTCGTCGCGCCGCCCGAAGCCGACGCGAGGTGTTTGAGCGAGAATTTATTATTGGGGAATTCACGGAAGAGACTCAGGATGACTGCCGCCCGGTCCGTGTTTTTCGCGCCCCTTGCGGGACGGTTCTTTTGTGATTGCTTTTTCATTTCTTCAAAATTTGGAGGGCGAGACGTTTCATGTAGTCTATGCCCGTGTCGATGGCCCCTTCGTCGGGGTTGAACGTCGCCGTATGGGGCCGTCCGGCCGCGGCGCCCACGCCCAGCCGGTAGAACAGCGACGGATATTTGGTACAGTAGAAGCCGAAATCCTCCGCCGTGGTGCGCAGCGGCAGCATTTCGACCCGCAGCCCGGCTTCCGCGGCCAGCGCCGCCGCATGCTTGACCAGCGCGGCGTCGTTCACCACGCAGGGGTAGCCCCGGCTGATATCGACGTCGGTCCGCACGCCGTGGCGCTTGTCGATGTCCGCGGCGAAGTTGCGGATGCGTTTGTGGATGATTTCGCGCTCGCGTTCGTCGAAGGTGCGGAGCGTGCCTTCGAGATAGACCTGATCGGGCACGATGTTCGTGGCGCCCCCGGCCTCCACGCGGCCGATCGAGAGCACGCACTCTTCGTGGTTGAGCGCCACGAGCCGCGTCACGAACTCCGCGGCGGCCGCCACCGGATCCTTGAGCTGCGGGCGCATGGCCCCGTGACCGCCCGTCCCGTGCACCGTGAAGCGCAGTTCGTCGCTTGCGGCCATGTATTTGCCGGCGCGGAATCCGAGCGTCCCGACTTCGAGCTGCGGCTCGACGTGTTCGCCGACCACGGCCCGGACGTCGTAGCCTTCGAACGGATTTTCGGCCAGCACCAGCGACGCACCGCCCGGATTGCACTCCTCGCCCGGCTGGAACAGCCCGAAGATCGTGCCGCGGAAATCCGGCTCGGCGGCCAGCTGCTGCAACACGCCGAACAGCACCGCGGCGTGCATGTCGTGGCCGCAGGCGTGCATGACCCCTTGGTTGCGGGAGCTCCAGTCTGCGTCGTTCCGCTCGTCGATCGGCAGGGCGTCGATGTCGGCGCGCAGTACCACGGCCCGGCGTTTGGGGTCGGCTTTGCCGCGGCCTTCGATCTTAGCCAGCACGCCCGTTCCGGCTATGGGACGGTGCTCGATGCCCAGCTCCGAGAGCCGGGCGGAGATAAAGGCCGCCGTGTCGTGCTCCCTGAACGACAGTTCGGGGTGCATGTGCAGGTGACGGCGGAATTGGATGGGATTCATTTCAGTTAAAATATCGCTTTTGCTATCTTGATGATATTGTCGGCCTTGCCCATCGGGTAGTAGTGCAGTACGGGGACTCCGGCCTGTTTCAGCTCCCGGCTCTGGGCGACGGCCCATTCGGTGCCGACTTCGCGGATCGCCTTCGGGTCCTCCCGGTGGCGCAGGACTTCGCGTTCCAGCTCTTCGGGAATGCGGCAGCCGAAGGTCTGCGGCAGCAGCGTCAGGTGGCGCAGCGTCGAGAGGGGTTTGATGCCGGGGATGATCGGCACCGCGATGCCCGCTTCGCGGCAGCGGCGCACGAAGTCGAAAAAGCGGGCGTTGTCGTAGAAGAGCTGCGTGACGATGTACCCGGCTCCGGCATCGATCTTCGCCTTGAGGGCGGCGATGTCGGCTTCGGGCGAGGGGGACTCTTCGTGCCCTTCGGGGTAGCCGGCCACGCCGATCGAGAATTTCGAGTGGTGGCACTCCTCGACCTCGCCGTCCACGAATTCGCCGCGGTTCATGGCCGCGATCTGCCGCACGAGGTCCACGGCGTGCGAATGGCCCTGCGGGTGGGGCATGAAGAACTTTTCGTTCTGCGACTTGTCTCCCCTGAGCGCCAGTACGTTGTGCAGGCCGAGGAAGTCGAGGTCGATCAGCGCGTCCTCGATGTCGTATTTCGACTGTCCGCCGCAGATCAGGTGCGGCACGACTTCGACGCCGTACTTCTTCTGAATGGCGGCCGAGATGCCCACCGTGCCGGGACGGCGGCGCACCACGTGCCAGTCGATGCCTCCGTCCGGACGCACGGACTGCTTGATTCCCTCGCGGTGGAAGGTGACGTTGATGTAGGCCGGGTCGAATCCGATGAGCCGGTCGATGGCCGCGAATACGCCGCCCATGCCGTCGCCCTTGAGGGGCGGGAGCAGTTCGAACGCGAAGCGCGTGCGGTGTTCGGCGATGGCCGTATTGATTATGTCCAGAACATTCATGGTTCGGTCTGTTGTTGCTTTGGTTCGGCGGGCGGGGCCGCCGGGGCGTTCCCGCGCGTTAAATATTATTGGGTATCAGTTTCTTGATCTCTTCGACCTCCATGCCGCGCCGCCGGGCGTAGTCGAGCAGCTGCTTGGTGTCGATCGTGCCCACGGAGAAGTAGTCGGCGTCGGCGAACATCAGTCCGCAGAGCGCTTCGCCGGGATCGATCATGTAATTCTCGGTGAGCTTCATGCCCGTCGTCATTTCGACCGACAGCAGGTCGAAGACCTCGCGCTTGAGCGAATGGTCGGGCGACGCGGGATAGCCGAAGGCCATGCGGCGGCCGCGGTACTGGCCGCGGACGGTCTGCTGCGGCGTGAGCGGCTCGCCCGTTTCGTAACCCCACATCTGTCGCCGCACGAACGTGTGCACGGCTTCGGCGAAGGCTTCGGTCAGCCGGTCGGCCAGCAGTTTGGCCATGATGGCGCCGTAGTCGTCGCCCTCGGCGCGGAATTTTTCGCAGAGCTCCCTGAGTCCGATGCCGGCGGTGACGGCGAAACAGCCGATCCAGTCGCCCTGCGGCGCGATGCAGTCCGCCAGCGAGCGGTTCTCCTCCCCGCGCGTCTGGTTGCGGAGCATCGCCAGCCGGCGTTCGCGGCCTTTCTGGTCGGTGATCCAGATGTCGTCGCCCTCTGCGCGCGCCGGGAAGATCCCCACGGCGGCCTGCAGCGTGAGCAGCCGCTCGTCGCGGATGCGGGCCAGCAGGGCCTCGGCGTCGGCGAAGACCTTGCGCGCTTCGGCGCCTTTTTCGGGGTGGTCGAGGATTTCGGGATAGCGTCCCTTGAGACCCCATGCCGCGAAGAAGAAGCTCCAGTCGATATAGGGTTCGGCGTCGGCGACGTCGAAGTCGGGGAAGACCATGCGGCCGGGGTGCAGCGGCTCGACGGGCAGGTGCGGGGCGGCGCCTTTGCGGGTCTTGCGGACCTCGACGATCGGAATCAGGTTCCGGGTGCGTTCGGCGCGCAGGTAGTCGCTGCGCAGCGCCTGCTGGTCGGCGCGGACCTTGTCGGCGTACAGCTGGCCGTCGGGACCGAGCAGCTGCGCCAGAATCTGGCTGTTGCGGCTGGCGTTGGGCGAGTGTATCACCAATCCCGAATAGACCGGGGCGATCTTCACGGCGGTATGCAGGTTCGAGGTCGTCGCGCCGCCGATGATGACCGGAAGGCGCAGTGCGCGGCGTTCCAGCTCCTCGCAGACGTGGGCCATCTCGTCGAGCGACGGGGTGATCAGGCCGCTCAGGCAGATGCAGTCGGCGCCCCACGCTACGGCCTCTTCGACGATCCGCTGCGACTCGACCATCACGCCGAGGTCCTTTATCTCGTATCCGTTGCAGGCCATCACGACTGCCACGATATTCTTGCCGATGTCGTGTACGTCGCCTTTGACCGTGGCGATCAGCACCTTGCCCGCGTTGTGCGGGGTCTGGGCGCCGCCTTGCTCGATGTAGGGGGTCAGGGCCGCTACGGCGCGCTTCATCACGCGGGCGGTCTTCACGACCTGCGGCAGGAACATCTTACCCTCGCCGAAGAGCGTGCCGACCCGCTCCATGGCGGGCATCAGCAGGGTGTCGATCACGGCCATCGGCGTTCCGAGGGCTTCGTAGCCCTCCAGCGCGTCCTGCTCGATGTAGTCCGCTACGCCCTTGAGCATGGCGTGGCCGATCCGCTCGGCGAGCGTTCCCGCGCGCCATGCGTCGGGGGCCTGCGGCTGGGTTTCGGCCGTGGTGCGCACCTGCTGCGCATATTCGGTGAGCCGTTCGGCGGCGTCGGCCCGGCGGCAGAGGATCACGTCCTCGACGCGTTGGAGCAGTTCGGGTTCGATCTCGCTGTATATCTTCACCATTTGCGGGTTGACGATGCCCATGTCCATGCCCGCGCGGATGGCGTGGTAGAGGAACGCCGAGTGCATCGCTTCGCGCACGGCGTTGTTGCCGCGGAAGGCGAACGAGAGGTTCGACACGCCGCCCGACACCTTTGCGTAAGGCAGGTTTTCCTTGATCCAGCGCGTCGCGTCGATAAAGGCTTTGGCGTAGCCGTCGTGTTCGGGAATTCCCGTCGCCACGGCCAGTATGTTGGGGTCGAAGATGATGTCTTCGGCGGGGAATCCCGCGTCGGTCAGCAGGCGGTAGGCGCGTGAGGCCACCTCGATCTTGCGCTCGCAGGTGTCGGCCTGTCCCTGCTCGTCGAAGAGCATCACCACCGCGGCGGCTCCGTAGCGGTGTATCTCCCGTGCGCGGCGCAGGAATTCGGCTTCGCCCTCCTTGAGCGAGATCGAATTGACCACGGCCTTGCCCTGCGTGACCTCCAGACCCGCCGCGAGCACCTCCCATTTCGAGGAGTCGATCATCGTCGGCACGCGGGCGATTTCCGGCTCCGAGGCCATCAGGTTGAGGAATGTGCGCATGGCTTCGACGCCGTCGATCATGCCGTCGTCCATGCAGACGTCGACGATCTGCGCCCCCGCATCGACCTGCGCACGGGCTACCGACAGGGCCTCTTCGTAATTGCCCTCGCGGATCAGGCGGGCGAATTTGGCCGAGCCTGCGACGTTGGTGCGCTCGCCGACGTTGACGAAATTGGTTTCGGGCGCGATGCGCAGCGGCTCCAGTCCGCTCAGCGTCGTGACGCGGCGCGGCGCCGGAACGGGGCGCGGGGCATAGTTGCAGGCGATTTTCGAAAGTTCGAAGATATGCGCGGGCGTCGTGCCGCAGCATCCGCCGACGATATTGACCAGTCCGCGGCGCATGTATTCGCCCACGTCCTCGGCGAACATCTCCGGGGTCTCGTCGTAGCCGCCCATGACGTTGGGAAGTCCGGCGTTGGGGTGCGCCGAGATGCGGAACGGGGCCGTTTCGGCCAGCCGTTCGAGGTAGGGCAGCAGCTGTTTGGCTCCGTAGGCGCAGTTCAGGCCGAGGGAGAGCAGCTGCGCGTGCGACAGCGAGGTGCAGAAGGCCTCGACGGTCTGTCCCGACAGGGTGCGGCCGCTGGCGTCGGCCAGCGTGCCCGACGCCATGACGCGGATCGTGCGGCCGAGTTTTTCGGCCAGCGCGTCGATCGCGTAGAGGGCCGCCTTGGCGTTGAGCGTGTCGAAGATGGTCTCGACCAGCAGGATGTCGGCTCCGCCGTCCAGCAGTCCCCGCGCCTGATCGGTGTAGGCTTCGACGAGTTGTGCGAAAGTCACTTCGCGGGCCGCGGGGTTCGCCACGTCGGCCGACATCGAGGCCGTGCGGTTGGTGGGCCCCATCGAACCCGCCACGAAGCGGGGTTTCTGCGGGTTGCGGGCCGTGAATTCGTCGGCCGCGCTGCGGGCCACGGCCGCCGCCGCTCGCGACATTTCGTAGGCGTACGCCTCCAGTCCGTAATCGGCCAGCGATACGGCGTTGGCATTGAACGAGTCGGTTTCGATGATGTCGGCCCCCGCCTGCAGGTATTTGACGTGGATTTCGCGCACCGCTTCGGGCCGCGTCAGGGCCAGCAGGTCGTTGCACCCCTTGAGCAGCGCGGGCCACTCGCGGAACCGTTCGCCCCGGTAGTCCTCTTCGGTGAATCCGTACTGCTGGACCATGGTGCCGAAACCGCCGTCGAGCAGCAGGATGCGGGATTCGAGTTGTTCGTATATGTCGGCCATTTATTTCTCTCTGATTTCGATTTCAAACAGTTTGTTCCAGTTCTTGCCCGTGACGAGGATGCGCCCTCCGGCCGCGTCGTAAGCGATGCCGTTGAGCACGTCGGTCGCCGGGGTCACGTCCTCTTCGGGCAGCAGCCCCGTCAGATCGACGATCCCCTCCACCGCGCCCGTCGCCGGGTCGATGATGACGATTTGGTCGGTGGTGTAGACGTTGGCCCATATCTTGCCGTCGATCCACTCCAGCTCGTTGAGGAAGTTGAGCGTCTCGCCCCGGAGCGTCACCGTGGTACGCTTTTCGCGTTTGAAGGTGGCCGGGTCGAGCGTGTAGATGTTTGCCGTGCCGTCCGACATGTAGAGCTTCTTCCCGTCGGTCGTGAGGCCCCAGCCCTCGCCGGGATAGCGGAACTCCCTGATTTTCTCTCCCGTCCGGGCGTCGTAGACATAGGCTTTGTTCGACTGCCACGTGAGCTGGTAGACCTTGCCGTCCAAGAGGGCGATCCCTTCGCCGAAGTCCTCCTTGGGAAGACGTGCGAAGACCTCCGCGCGGCCCGTCGCGAGGTCGAGCGTCTGCACGACCGATTCGCCGTGCTGGCCCGTGCCTTCCCACAAACGGCCGTCGGCGTATTGCAGGCCCTGCGTATAGCTGGTCGCCGGGTGCGGGTGGACCGCCCGGACGCCGTAGGTGTATTCCTTGGGTTCCGCCGGCGCCGCGGGGCGTTTGGCCCGGACCTGATTGCCGCCGCACGAAGCCAGCAGCAGTCCCGACAGCAGAACGGTAGCGAACTTTCTCATCTCTTTCTTGTGAATTCGTCAGCAAAGACAGCGCGAGCCGGAAACGGAAGCGAATTTATTCGGCCGGGCCGGACGCCGCCTGTCTGAGCGGAGGTTTATCCTCCGCAAAGATAGGAAAAACCCGCCATATGACGAATTTTTTGACTATCTTTGCGTTTACCCGCGTTTTCGGATGCCTGCGCATTTTCCGAAAACAGCCTTTGCGGAGTTTGCCGCCGCCGGCTGCAATACACTATATTTTAGAAAAAATATTGGTTTGTCCGCGAAAATCGCTATCTTTGCGAGCCGATTTCGGAAATAAGACAATAACAATATAGAAAGCATTCATTATGAAGATCGTAAGAGAACAACGCGAAGAGAACAATTCGCTGCTCAAGGTAACGGTGGGCGAAGAGGATTACGGCCAAGCCGTCGAGAAAGAGTTGCGCGAATACAGGCGCAAGGCCAATATTCCCGGTTTCCGCCCCGGCATGGTGCCCATGGGTCTCGTCAAGAAGATGTACGGCAAGGGCGTGCTGGCCGAGCAGGCTTACCGCACCGCCTCGAACTCGGTGTTCGAGTATCTCCAGAAGGAGAACATCGACTACTTGGGCGACGTGATTCCTTCGGAAGAGCAGGGCGATTTCGATTTCGAGAACGGCAAGGAGTTCGAATTCGTGTTCGAAATCGGCGAGGCTCCTGAGATAAAACTCGAACTTTCGGACAAGGATAAGCTGACCTACAGCAAGATCAAGGTGGACAAGAAGATGCACGACGACTACCGCGCCAACTACCTGCGTCAGTACGGCCGTCTGGTCGATGCCGACGAGGTGACTTCGGACGAGGCGCTGTCGGTCACGCTCGACAACGGCGAGATGAACGTGGCGGACGCTTACGTGGGCCTGATCTCGATGTCGGAGGAGGAGCGCAAGCCTTTCATCGGCAAGAAGGTGGGCTTCAAGACCGAAGTCAATGTCAACGAACTCTACAAGAACCCGTCGCAGCGCGCCGCCGTGCTGCAGGTCAAGGAGAACGAGCTGGAGGGCATCAAACCCGAATTTACGCTCGAAATCACCAAGATCCGCAAGTTCGCCGAACCTGAGCTGAACGAGGAGTTCTTCAAGACGGCATTCCCCGGCGGCGAAGTGAAGGACGAGGCCGGACTTGACAAGTTCATCGACGCGCGCATCGAGCCGGAGCTGCGCCGCGAAAGCGACTACCTCTTCACGCTCCAGCTGCGCGACTATCTGGTGCAGAAAGCCGGTCTGAAGATGCCCGAAGCGTTCCTCAAACGCTGGCTGTATACGATCAACGAAGGCAAATTCTCGATGGAGGACATCGACAAGGACTTCGACCAGTTCCTGAAGATGTTCACGTGGAACTACCTGCAGAAGCACTTCATCAAGCAGGACAATATCACGGTGACCAAGGACGAGGCGCTCGCGGAAGCCAAGGCGCTGGCCGCCGCGCAGTTCGCGCAGTACGGCATGCCGTCGGCTCCCGAAGATATGCTGGCCGGCTATGCCGAGAAGATTCTCGCCGACAAGGATCAGGGACAGAAGATCTACGAGAAGCTGTACGAAGTGAAGGTCGTGGAGGATGTGAAGTCGAAGATCAAGGTGACGGAAAAAGCCGTATCTGCCGACGATTTCGCCAAATTGGCCAAGGCGCTTTAGTATTTGCCGAAAAAAGATTATCTTTGGACTTTGCAGGCGTGATGTTTGCAAAGTCCTTTTGTTTGACGATATACAGCTTTAAACGCCGTTTCGGCGACAGTCCGCCGCCCGCAGCTCCCGCCCGGAGCCGGCCGTGGGCCGCGAATAAGAGATGCCGGGCTGCCGGCCGGCGGTAAAAACGATAGCGACAAACGATAACGAACGATAACAATTACGATAATTTATTATGTCAGAATTTGAAAAATACGCACGGAAACACTGCGGGATCAGTTCGCTGAAACTGCACGATTTCCAGTCGGTCAGCGGCGCCTACGTGTCGCCTACGATCATCGAAGAGCGTCAGCTGAATATCGCCACGATGGACGTCTTCTCGCGGCTGATGATGGACCGCATCATCTTCCTCGGCGCGCCGATCTACGACGACGCGGCCAATATCATTCAGGCGCAGCTGCTGTTCCTCGAATCGGTCGATCCCGAAAAGGACATTCAGATCTATATCAACTCGCCCGGCGGTTCGGTTTCGGCCGGACTGGGCATTTATGACACGATGCAGCTGGTCAATTCCGACGTGGCGACCATCTGCACGGGACTGGCCGCTTCGATGGGCGCCGTGCTGCTCACGGCGGGCGCCAAGGGCAAGCGTTCTGCGCTTCCCCATTCGCGGGTGATGATCCACCAGCCGCTGGGCGGTGCGCAGGGACAGGCCTCGGACATCGAAATCACGGCACGCGAGATCATGAAGACCAAACGCGAGCTGTACGAGATTCTCTCGGCCCATTCGGGCGTCGCGCTCAAGAAGATCGAGAAGGACGCCGACCGCGACTACTGGCTCTCGGCGCGCGAAGCCAAGGAGTACGGGCTGATCGACGAAGTATTATCCAAACGCGGGAAATAATGGCATCGGGAAAAGGCAACAACCATAAGAACGGGGCGGGCGGCGACTGCTGCTCGTTCTGCGGCGCCAAGCGCAGCGACGTGGAGATCATGTTTCAGGGCATCGACGGCGCCAACATCTGCAACAAATGTATCGAGAACGGCTACCGGATCATCGTCGAGAACGACGTGGCTTCGGAGCGCGGCGGCAGCGCCGCCGCTGCGCCGCTCAAGATGGAGGAGCTGCTCAAGCCGGCCCAGATCAAGGATTTCCTCGACCAGTATGTCATCGGTCAGGACGACGCCAAGCGTTATATGGCCGTGGCCGTTTACAACCACTACAAGCGGCTGCTCTACGCCCCCAAGGAGGACGAGGTAGAGATCGACAAGTCGAATATCGTGCTGGTGGGACCCACGGGTACGGGCAAGACGCTGATGGCCCGCACGATCGCCAAACTGCTGAAGGTGCCCTTCACCATCGTGGACGCCACGGTGCTGACCGAGGCGGGCTACGTGGGCGAGGATGTCGAGAGCATCCTTTCGCGGCTGCTGCAGGTCGCCGACTACAACGTCGAGCAGGCCGAACGGGGCATCGTCTTCATCGACGAGATTGACAAGATCGCCCGCAAGGGCGACAACCCTTCGATCACGCGCGACGTTTCGGGCGAAGGCGTGCAGCAGGCCCTGCTGAAGATTCTCGAAGGAACCGTGGTCAACGTGCCCCCTCAGGGCGGGCGCAAGCACCCCGAACAGAAATTCATTCAGGTCGATACGCGCAACATCCTCTTCATCTGCGGCGGCGCGTTCGACGGCGTGGAGAAGAAGATCGCCCAGCGTCTGAACACCCGCGCCATGGGGTACGGACGGCTCCGCGCCGACCGCATCGACCGCAACAACCTGATGCAGTACATCACGCCGCAGGACCTCAAGTCGTTCGGACTGATTCCGGAGCTGGTGGGGCGTCTTCCGGTGCTGACCTACATGCAGCCCCTCTCGCGCGAAGCCTTGCGGTCGATTCTCACCGAACCGAAAAACGCCATCGTCAAGCAGTACAAGCGGCTTTTCGAGCTGGACAACGTCAAGCTTACGTTCGACGACGCGGTGCTGGATTACATCGTGGACAAGGCCGTCGAGTTCAAACTCGGCGCCCGCGGCCTGCGTTCGATCTGCGAGGCGATCATGATGGACACGATGTTCGACCTGCCCTCGACCGACACGCGGAAATTCGTCGTGACGTTGCCATATGCAAAGAAAAAGATAGAAAAAGCAAATATTTTAGAGCTTAAACAAGTTGGGTAGTATCTTTTTTATTACTTTTGTGGCAGAAGATACGCTGATTAATACAAAGACTTTAAAACTTTAAATACTCATGTCATCTACCAATTCCAAACTAACGCGTGTAGCGGACAATATCCGCATTTTGTCGGCCGCCATGGTCGAAAAAGCCAAATCGGGACACCCCGGCGGCTCTATGGGCGGCGCCGACTTCATGACGGTGCTCTATACCGAATTTCTGCGGTACGATCCGGACAATACGTCTTACCCCTACCGTGATCGTTTCTTCCTCGATCCGGGCCACATGTCTCCGATGCTCTATTCTACGCTTTCTCTTGCCGGGTACTATACGACCGAAGACCTTCAGTCTCTGCGTCAGTGGGGCAGCGTGACGCCGGGTCACCCGGAAGCAGACTTCGCGCGCGGTGTCGAGAACACTTCCGGCCCTCTCGGACAGGGTCATGCCATGGCGCTGGGCGCCGCCATCGCGGAACGGTTCATGGCTGCCCGCTTCGGCGAGTGGATGGCGCACAAGACCTACGCCTACATCTCGGACGGCGCCGTGGAGGAGGAGATTTCGCAGGGCGTGGGCCGTATCGCCGGCCATCTGGGCCTGAGCAACTTCATCATGTACTACGACTCGAACAACATCCAGCTTTCTACGAAGGTGGATGAGGTTATGACCGAGAACGTGGCCATGAAGTACGAGGCGTGGGGGTGGAACGTGCTGTCAGTGGACGGACATAACATCAACGAAATCCGCGAGGCGCTCGTTGCCGCGAACTCCGAGACGGAGCGTCCTACGCTCATCATCGGCCGCACGGTCATGGGCAAGGGCGCCAAAGGCCCCGCCGGCGAGAGCTTCGAGGACAAGGTTTCGACCCACGGGCAGCCGCTTACGGCCGCCGGTGCCGACTTCGCCGCTACGGTGAAGAATTTGGGCGGGGATCCGAACGATCCGTTCGCCGTTTTCTCCGAGAGTCGCGAAGCGTTCTCCGAGCGCCGCGAAGCGTTGCGCGCATGGGCCTCGCGTCAGGCCGAGGTCGAGAAGACGTGGCGCGCCGAACACGGCGATCTAGCCCGCAAACTGGATATGTTCCTTTCGGGACGCCTGCCCGAAATCGACTACAAGTCGATCGAGGTGAAGGCCGGCGTGGCGACGCGCGCGGCATCGGCTGCGGTGCTGGGCGTCTTCGCCGAGACGATCGAGAACATGATCGTGGCTTCTGCGGACCTTTCGAACTCGGACAAGACGGACGGCTTCCTCAAGAAGACCAAGGCCTTCACGAAGGGCGACTTCAGCGGCAAATTCTTTCAGGCTGGAGTCTCGGAACTGACGATGGCCTGCGTGGCCAACGGCATGGCGCTGCACGGGGGTGTGATTCCTGCGTGCGGCACGTTCTTCGTCTTCTCGGACTACATGAAACCGGCAGTGCGTCTTTCGGCGCTGATGCGCCTGCACGTGATCTATATCTGGACGCACGACTCGTTCCGCGTTGGTGAGGACGGTCCTACGCACCAGCCGATCGAGCATGAAGCCCAGATCCGCCTGATGGAACACCTCCGAAACCACCACGACGAACGTTCGATGGTCGTGCTGCGCCCGGCCGACGGCGATGAAACCGTCATGGCGTGGAAGCTGGCCGTCGAGGAGCAGCGGCCCGTTGCGCTGGTGCTGTCGCGTCAGAACATCAAGAGCCTTCCGGCGCTGGGCGCCAGCCGCCGCGAGGAGGCCGCACAGGTCGCCAAGGGCGGTTATGTGGTGCTTGACTCGGCCAAGCCCGAAGTTGTGATGGTCGCCACCGGCTCGGAGGTCTCGACGCTCGTTGAGGGCGCCGAACTGCTTGCCGCCGAGGGTATCGCCGTTCGGGTGGTGAACGTGCCGAGCGAGGGCCTTTTCCGCGACCAGCCCCGTTCGTATCAGGAGAGCGTGCTTCCGGTGGGCGTCGTGCGCTACGGCCTGACATCGGGACTTCCTGTGAACCTGATGGGTCTTGTGGGCGAGAAAGGTATGATCCACGGTCTGGATCACTTCGGCTATTCGGCTCCCTATACGGTTCTCGACGAGAAATTCGGTTACAACGGCAAGACCGTAGCCGAAGAGGTTAAGAAGCTGCTCGGAAAGTAGTCGGGACGTTTGGACTCTTCGGCAACGGATTCTTCCGGCCGAAGAGGTCAAGAAGCTGCTCTGAAAATAACGATACCCGATAATGGATAAAATCCCCGAAGTGTCGCTTCGGGGATTTTTTTGTCGGATGAGTTGCGTTGTATTATTATTTTAGATTTTTCTCGGTTTGACTTAACCGATTGAGAAATAAACTTTTAGCGAATTATTTGAGAAATAGAGGTAACGATTTAGCAACTGTGCGAATTTCAGCGTTTTACATTGCTATGCTGTCAAATAACTCTTTCATTTGCAAATATAACATCTTTTTCCGAAAGTACGAACTTTCGGTGACAATTTTATAAAATCGACTTGCGAAAAAAGAAAATTATCGTGAATGGTCTAACTCTATATACCAGCCTTCCTTGACGGGCTTGTATAGCGTAGTGTCATTGTATGTCCTGCGGTAAATTTCGTTCAGGTCGCCGTGTTCGGTGATACGGATGTCACGGCGGCTTCTCAATTCGAGATCGTAAACGAAACTCTTGGATGTTCCCGCATCCACGATGCCGTGGGAGTAGTACAGCATAAATAAGCTCACATATACCGAATCTGCCGTTTCCTGCTCCCTGCGGTCAACAAGGACAAGACCGCATCCAATCTCTGACAACAAGGAGTCGAGTTGTATTCGGTCAGATCTTGATAACCCGTGTACCGGCGTGTCCTGCACTTGGTTCGGTTGGTAGGATATTTGTTCTGCCGAATCAAGGATGAGAATATCGCAGGGAGAGAGCGGCGGATAGTGAAAGCTTCCCTCCGAACTCTCCGCCATGATTTTGCGTATCTTGTCGAATGCCGCCTCGTGCGTGGCGAAGTGGCGTATCATTTCCTCGTCCGTCGGCGGCATGGGTGGCTCGCAGCTTACGACCGATGCAAGCGTTAAAAGTAGTATTATGATAACTATCTTCATCTCTGTTTAAGCCCCACCTTCACCATGCCATGTGCAGGTTTGGGTATTGTTATCATAGTTATGTTCTATCCATTGCCCCGATTTCTCGCCGTCAGTGTATTGTCCCTCGATAGTTATATAGGGTTTGCCGTCCCGTGTCGATTCCACACGATAAGAGCCGTCAAGTTTTCCGTTACGGTAGTGGCGTATTATCCTGCTGCGAAGCGTGCTCGCATCCTCGAAGATTTCCCACTCCTCGCCATCTTTTTTCCCGTCGATATAATGAGATTCAAAAATCTGCTCTCCTGTCTTGCTGTCAAAGCGGCGTTCCCGCCCGCTCTCCACACTCTGCTTATATTCCTTTTCGGCTTCTATTTTGCCGTTACGAAAATAGGTCTTTACAGTTCCGTCTATCTTGCCTTGCTGCATGGGTGTTTCCTTTCGGGGAGTAACGCCGTCTTGGTAATACTCCGTGAATGTGCTGTTACGCTTGCCTTTGGCATATATACCCGATTCACGCAGCACCCCATCACGATAGCGGCGATAATCACCGTTTATCATGCCATCGGAAAATTTAACACACTCCTCGTCAAGTCCTCGTATAATGCGATATTTTCCCCGTAACGGCTGTTTTCTGCCTTTTTTATAATAGACCGTGCGCCGTGAGTTATCTGTTATAGTCTGCAAATCGCTCCATTCTACGATTTGTTGTGCGGAAACCGTGCCACACAATAGTAAAAAGATGTATAGTGCCAATATTCTATTCATTGTATTTTTTGTTTTTCAAGGTTGCGGCTAACACGTGGCTCAATCACCACGAAAAGCGATTGAGCCACACGCCATTATCCGCATAAATCGAACTTGTTAGCCTCTTCACTTCTTCAACAAAGCGAAAAATTCCTCGTATCGCTCGAAAGATTCAAAGAATCCTGCATGCAATGTTATTTGTGTATCATCCGTCAAGAAGATTTCCAATTCTCCTTCTTCATCGTCATATTTAAGATGTTTTATATCCGATATTTTAAATATTTTGTCGGTTTTCTCCCCTTTCTTTATTATAGGATAGGTTACACTATCTGCATCGACAACGATTTTTCCTCCGTTCGCCGCCAAAGCACGGGCAAGACGAACCTTGTTCAATGTTATTACCAAGAGAACGAGTCCTCCGATTATAAAAACAATGGCAGTACTCGTAGGGCCAAGTATTCGGGTACTGCCTATTCTTATACCGAATGGATAAACGAGCGGCACGACAACCATACCGACTGATACAGCCAACATTGTAATGTTATCCTTGATAGGAGAGGCTGGAGCATAATTAAACGTTTTCATAATTCAAAAAAAAATGTAGAGTTAATAAATGTTTTTTAATAAAATATCACCATTTTATATAAGTCCAAGGGCTTTTGGTATCTGTCAGTAAATCTTCTGCCAATCCAATCATGTTGGTAGTTCCCATCGACAAAGTACGACCAAGAACATAACTATAAGCATAGTCTTTCCAATTGGTATAAACTTCTTTGGTCATCTCGTAAGCGGCATTGATACACTGCATACATTCTTCTTTTACAATGTACTCTTGCTCAAGGCAAAGTCTGCTGATAAAGTTTAATCTTCCTGCATCCCACGCAAGTACTCCGAGTTTGCCCATTTCTTCTTTGGATGCGACAATTCCAGCTTGTTCAATGTCCGGATATTTTTCCTCCATCGTTTCCAACTTTTCCAAACAGTCATTTCGGAAATCGGTGTGTTCTTTCAATTCTTCATTTTCATTAAGCCACTTCCTGCTTATATTACCCCCTCCTTGAAGAAAAGCCGTATAAGCATAGTGAAACATTGTTTGCGAGGGAGCTTGCGACAACCAATTCAAAGTTTCGATGGCACTATCCCTATCCGTTATACCAAAGTATTCACCTAAAATAACTTTACGAACAGAGGGAGTTACGCCAGTTTCGAATGTGTTCAATACACCTTGTTGTTGATATACATACAGATTGCCAAGACTTATCTTGCGTAAATCCGCTTCTGGCAAATGTGAATTTTCATCCACATTCAAACCATCCTGAAAGAAACTCTGCAATTTTGCAAGTCTTCCCCAAAGAGATGTCATGTCCATAGTACTATGTTTGTCTTTCCAGCTCCTTAAGACCTTTTTATTATTAAACCACGAAGCGTGGAACTGCAATGCCACGTCTTTGTTGAAGGTCGTAGGAAAAACCTAATGAGCAGATGTAGTAATAGCAGCCCACGCTATAGCGTGAGAACCACTATGCCATCCTTGCTCATTTTGAAAATTTCCTACGTTTTCAACAACAAGATAAGCATAACGCTTCTTTCTTTTCTAATATGTCTTGGACGGAGTTTCCCTAATCCAACCACAAAGGTAGTGAAAAGTTGTGATAATCACTTATGTTGCAATAGATTTATTTGCTCGCTGTATAAAATTGGAGCTTTACAGTTTCATACCCCTGCTTTTCCTTTGCTGCTGTATAGGTTGCCGTATGTTCTGCCTTAACTTCTCGAACTGTTCCTTGAACCACTCGGCAATGGGCTTTCGGTTGATGGCAAGAACCAATTTAGTCCCGTCCGTGGGGTCTTTCACGACTTGAACCCCTGCCCTTTCGGTCGTGAATTTCCGTCCGTGTTCCTCCGAGTAGAGTTCGCCTGCATACTCCAACGGCTTGCCACTGACGAGCGTTGCGGTCTGCCTTTCATCGAACCCGACAAGGCGGCACAATTTTTCGATACGGAGCATTTCACGCA
Source organism: Alistipes finegoldii DSM 17242 (assembly GCF_000265365.1). NCBI lineage: Bacteria > Pseudomonadati > Bacteroidota > Bacteroidia > Bacteroidales > Rikenellaceae > Alistipes > Alistipes finegoldii. Next base: position 457,043 of record NC_018011.1, on the reverse strand, counting down.
GGTAGGGAAACCATGCCGCCGCCTTTGCGATTACCGTTTTCAGAAACGATATTTCCTGCTTGTGCCTCGCTTCCTTGTCCGCTATCTCCTTTTGGTGCTCCTGCCGTATTTCCCGTATCTCTCGGCTGTGGTCTGCTTGCATGGTCTGTATCCTATCTTGCAGGGCTTCGATGGTTTCCTCGTGGTCGGCTACCTCCCTATGCAGGGCGGTGTTCTCCCTTTCCAGCGTCTTGACCTTGTTACTGCCGAAAAGAGAACCGACGCTCTCGGCGATGTTGGCGGCTGCGGTGGTTGCCGCCCCTTTCAGCTTCTCGGTCTGTATCTCTTTTTTCGCCCGTCTTAGTTCCTCCCGTGCCGTTTCTTTCTGCTGTTGCAAATCCACCACTTCCGCTTTGAGGTCGTCGGCGAGTTTCTGTATATCCCGATAATACTGCTGCGTGGACTTGTGGCGAGCCTTCGAGCCGTCTATGCCTCTTTGCAGCCCGTATTTCGCCATCGCTTCGGCATAGGTATCTTGGTAGGACTTCAATTTCAGCCGTGTCATAATATCGTCGGCGCACAGCCTTACGGTGTCGGTCGGCTTCTTGCGGTATCGTTTCTTCGTCTGTTCCTCCCTTTTCCTGCGCTTGCGCTCTCCCTTGACGATGGGAACGAGTGTAATGTGTATGTGTGGCGTCTGCTCGTCCCTGTGCAGGTGAGCCGCCACGATGTTCTCCTTTCCGAACGTGTCGGCGAAGTATTTCAGATTGTCGGCGCACCACTCGTCCAAACGCCCCTCTTCCTCTATCCGCTTCATGTCCTCGTGCGTTCCCGACACGTTGATGCGGATTGCCCGCACTTGGTTGCTTCCGATTTTGCGTGTCAGCCCCGCTTCTTCTAGTCTCTGCTGTATAGCCGCCGAACGGTCTTTCACCCCGTCGGGGTATTCGATGAGCCTGCGGTTCAGGTGCGTGCGTGTGGGGTCGGCGTTCTTCGGTATGATGAAACGCTCGATATGTGCGGTCGTTCCGCTGTCGCTGCCGTGCGCCTTTTCCATGTGTAAAACTACGAAACCCATATATTCTTCCTTTCTTTTTTGGCTTGTGAAACAATGATTTTTTGTATCTTCGGGGCGGCAAATGCCGTCCCCGACGGGGTGTGCAGAGGGGCTTGCCCCTTGCCTTATTGGGGAATTTTCAGCGATACGACAGTATTGCGGCTCGGACAAATTCCCTAGCCTAGTAAACTACGGTATTTTCTCCGCAAATACCCTGCGGCGTGCCGTCCGTCTGCCTTTCTGCGGTGGCTGTCCCTGCCGTCTGCTTACCCATATAACCCCACCTTATTTTTTCCCTTTCGGTCGGTGGGCGGCGGGGCGGTCGTTTCCGTTTTCAAAGGCTCTTTTGCACGGGGCGGTCGGATACAAGGTTTTCCCGATAAATACGCTCGCAGCGAAGCGAGAGGAAGATTTATCGGGAAACGGCGCAGCCGCCTGACCTTTTAGCCGACGTAAAGCCCCGTGCTTGCTTTGCCTTTGTAAACGGAAATGATTGCTCCGCTTTCCTCTGAAAAGAGGAATAGACCCTGCAATATATATCACCATAGTGATAGGTTTGCATGCTGGTATGCTGGTACGTTTGCATGTTGGTATGTTGATATGTTGGTATATCATCATGCTTTCCAACTGCTGTTGGGCTTGCCGTCCGAAACAACCGACACGAATACCGTCGTTTTCTCTTTTCGCCCGTGTATAATCCTCTCTAATAATGCCCTGCGGACTTTCGCCGCCCCGAACGATTCGACACGGAAAGCGAGGGCGGCTATCGTTTCGAGGTTGTAAACCTCGATGTAACTTCTCTCCGGTAAGCGGATAAGGCGTTTTATGCCGTACTCTTTCAAAACTCCGCTTTTGCAGAGAGCTTTTATCCCTGCCCGAACCGTCGGGGCGATAACCCCGAACAGTTCGCAGATTTCCCGCTCGGTCATGGCGGTTGCGCCTATATCGCTCGGCAGGGAGATATTGCCCCGCTCGTCCATCGTGATAATGTTCCTTTCTTCTTTCATCGGTATTCTGCTTTTAATTAGATGGCTCGGCAGATATTCTTCTCCATATCCTCCAACTTGTGCGACAAGGTTTCCATGTCTTGGCTTATCTTTTGGGCGGTGATTTTGGCGTAAATTTGGGTGGTTTTTATGTTCGTGTGCCCCAAAAGGCGGCTCACCGTTTCGATGGGTACGCCGTGCGACAGAAGTACGGTCGTGGCGTTCGTGTGGCGTGCCACATGGTAGGTCAAACGCACCTTGAAGCCGCATTGTCTGCCTATATCTTTGAGTATCTTGTTACAACTGCCGTTACTCGGAACGGGGAAAACGTGACCGTCCCGAGCCAGTCCCTTGTACTTTTCGATGATACGTTTGGGAACGTCCAAAAGACGGATGTTCGATTCGGTGTTGGTCTTCTTTCTTCGGGTGATTATCCACAGGTTGCCGTCGAAGAATGTTTGCAGGCGGTCGGCGGTGAGGTTCTTCACGTCCGAATACGCCAAACCCGTGAAAACAGAAAAGACGAACAAATCCCGTACAAGTTCATGGGTGGCGTTCTTCATCGGTGCGTTCATGAGCGTCTGTATCTCCGTTTGGGTAAGGTAGCCCCTGTCCACGCTTTCGGGAGAGTTGATATATCCGGCAAAGGGATTAAAGGGCAAACGCCCGTCGTTCCTCGCAATGGAAACGATGTGTTTCAACACAATCATGTAGCCCCACACGGTATTGGTGCGGCATTTCTTCTCCGTGCGCAAAAAATACTCGAAGTCGTTGATGAACGTGAGGTTGAGTTCCTTTAACGGGATATCCTCACGCTTGTAGGTATGGGGCAGAAACTCCCGGATATGGTTGCAGACCGTCCGATAACGGGTAAATGTACCCTGCGCCCTGCCGTGCCCGACTTTCTTCTCAAACTCGGCGTTGTGCTGCTCGAACAGTTTCAGCAATGTTTCCTGCTTGACGCCGATACCGAGATAGGCGTCTTTGAGCTTGGCGGCGGTAACATAACCGTCCGTCTGCATCAGTTCTTGGTAGCGGCGGTTCACCTCCACACGGATTTTATCCACCGCAAGGTTGATTCTCTGTGCTTCGACGCTCTTGCCCGAAGCACGGTTGTTCTTCACGTCCCACAAGCGTGGGGGAACGTCCATCTTGCAACTGAACTGTTTAATCTCGCCGTCCACCGTGATACGGCACATCAGAGGCAGGTTGCCGTTGGGCTTCTCGCTGCCTTTCTTCACGTAAAATAATACCTTGAATGTACTACGCATAACTCACTCCTTTTTTTGGTTACAAAATTAGTTATTAGTGAGTTACCGACAGCTATGTAAATCTACGCAAAACGCAGAAACAGAACTATTTAGCGAGAAATCTGCACCCGTTACGGGAGTAACGAGGTGGTAACTGAACTTCTGCACCGTTTGGCTTCGAGGTGGTATTTCGTTGGCTCTGTTCCATAGAAAGACAAAGCGTAACGAACGCTATATCAGCTAATTCGCTACGCTTTGCCCAAATTTACTTTTTCGCTATGGGTTTATTTTATCCTCCGTGCAACTTTTCGGCTCCGGCCGCGTCTAATGGGGAAAACAGTTTCAGCAATGAGCCTACAGCGAACCAAACAGTATGAATTCGAGACCTTCGTCCGGGAACACCGCCGCATCGTCGGCAAAGTCTGTTATCTCTATGCCGTGGACAGCGACGACTTCGACGATCTCTATCAGGAGGTGCTGATTAACCTGTGGCGGGGATTCGACGGATTCGAAGGCCGGGCCAAAGTTTCGTCGTGGGTCTACCGCGTCGCGCTGAACACCTGCATTTCGTACTATCGCCGCAACCGCCGCCATACGGGCCGGCTGCCGTTGACCGACTCGCTGGGCGCAGCCGACGAAGATCCCGAACGCGGCGAGCGGCTGCGGGATCTGTATGCACTGATAAACCGGCTCGATGCGCTCGAAAAGGCGGTCGTGATGCTGTGGCTCGACGAGCTTCCTTACGAGGAGATCGCCGCGATCACGGGGCTTACGCGCAACAACGTGGCTTCGAAGCTCCACCGCATCAAGCTGAAACTGCGTGAACAGGCAAATCATTAAACTCCCCGAATATGGAACTCGACGAACTGAAAACCAAATGGCACGAGCTGGACGGACGTCTGTCGTGTGCGGACACTAAAATAGACCGGCTGACGGCGGAGGTCTCGGCCGGAAAGATCATCTCGGCCAAGCAGCGGCTGGCGCGTACGATACGGCTGGGAATCTTTCTGCTGGCAGTGCTGCCGCTTTGTTTCGCCAATATATCCCGTACGGGCGAGGCGGATCCCGGAACGGCCGTCAAGGCGACGCTGGCGCTCTTTATCTTCGCCATGCTGGCGCGGCAGATCGCGCTGCTGGTGCTGCTGGCGCGGATCGAGCCGGGAGCGGGGACCGTGCGCGAAACCTGCGCCGCCGTACTCCGGTTCCGCACCTGCTTCCTCTGGGGCGTAGGCGCGGGCATCGTGCTGGGTGTGCCGCTGCTGATCTCGCTGGGATTTTACGTGGGAAGCCTGACCTCGCCCTATGTGTTTTACGGATTCGTGGCCGGACTGATCGTCGGACTGCCCCTCAGCGTGCGTATCTTCCTGCGGATGATGGGCGATATCAACGCCCTGCGCGCCGCCCTGCGGGACGTGGAGGAGTGAGTTGAGGTCGATAACCGGCGTACGGATCAAGGCCGCCGCCCGCTAACGAACGATCCCCGGATTCTGCGTGAATCCGGGGATCGTTGTATAAGGTCATATATCGGAGTACTAATTATTGTGTAGTTATATTTTGGATATGACAATATGTAGGTATTGTACTGAAATTCTGCCTGATATATATTTGTAACTGTCAATGCGTGAAATTTCGTATCGAGTATTACCGCTTGAATTGTCTTCATAATATCAGGGCCTATGTGAATTGAAAACTAATTAGGATTGTCCATGCAGCAGCTGTAATGACTTTCTATTTCGCAAGGAGGATTTGCGAATTTTCCGACAAAAAATATCTGCGGTTTTCTGGCAGGTAAAATAAGAAATTAGATAATTAATATGAATGAAAGGAGTAAAAAACGATATGAAATCATATGTATTTATTGCGATGGTGATATGTTCGATTATAATATATCCCTTCGAAGCCAAATCTCAGGATTCGGGCGATTTGCGGATCAAATCCGTTACTCTTGTTGATGGAACGGTGATTTCCGCGCAAAATTATGCAGCAACAGATGCTGCCGCTACCGATGAGTTACAAGTGAAATCAGTGGAGTTTACCGACGGAACGATTATCGAAGCAGATCATTTTGAAATTTTGGATCAGAATATGAAAAAGACAGGAAACGATAATGATAAATCGAATACTGACGGAACCGCCCGATCCGGGAAATTTATAATTAAAATTGATACGGGAAAAGCTACTCCTCAAACAGTTTCCGCATCACGAGCTTGCGAATCAATTGGAGGGAATATCTACTTGGAGTGGGATCGCGTCTATGGAGTTATGCTCCATGCTCCCGGTCTGAATACTTGGGGGAAGATCATAGTTGAGTCTACAAATAGTGCCATTCTTGGCTTTTTTTCATGCGTAGAAAAGGTCGATCCTTGTAACAGCATAACGCTTGAACCGTATTATGGTTAAGTTAAATCTATGTTTGGAAGGGATAGAGGACGGTTATATTTCAGGCGTTACTCTCAATGAATAATGGAAATCCCCGGATTCACGCAGAATCCGGGGATCGTTATATATAATAGGTGCCGCCGTGTTAGCGCATGTAGAGCGTGATCCGGTCGTAATAGCGGCCGCCGATGTAGAGTTCGGCGGTCAGCGTGCCGCGGCGGATATGGACCCGGCGCAGTTCGCGCGGGGAATCGACCCGGCCGTAGTCGATGTAGATCGTGTCGTCGTCGTAGGCGTCCCACTGGATGTTGAGCGTGTCGAGGACCCGTCCGCCGTCGGCGTATCGGAGTTCGTCGCTGCCGAAGCCGTCGGCCCCGAAGTAAACATAGCTGTCCAGCGCATAGCCGTCCTGGTAGAATCCGAGGTCTCCGGCCCATACGCGGCCCGTGAGCGTGTCGTAGAGATCGTCGTCGTCGTTTTCGCAGGACGAAAATCTGACGGCGGCCAGAAGCATGCATGCGGCGAGTAAGAATCGTTTCATGTACGGTTTGTTGAATTCGACGGGTATAAAGATAGCGAAAGTCGGGCGCAATCGCAAAACGGGTTTTGCGGGTTGCCGGGACGCATCTCATCCAATACCAGGCCAAAGATAGTGCATATCGGAGGCAAAAACGAACTGTTTTTTGCATATTCCGAAATTCCTTCGTATCTTTGCGCTCCCGTCCGTAACGCGGGGAAATGTGGAAAGATTTGACTGATTGCAACCACAATAAAAAATCGCTAAAACAGCTTATTTTTTATTCCAACAGCCAATTTTTCCCATTTTATACGTTTTATTTTTTTATTAACCGAGAGCGTGTTTCCGCATGCCGGCATTACGGCTGAGGGTACCGTCTCATAATTGAATGTATAACAATGGGCTTTTTGTTTACATCGGAATCGGTGTCCGAAGGACATCCCGATAAAGTTTCAGATCAGATTTCAGACGCCATTCTCGACGAATTCCTGCGTCGTGACGCCAACTCGAAAGTCGCCTGCGAGACGCTTTGCACCACGGGACTGGTGGTCGTGGCGGGCGAGGTGCGCTCCGAAGCGTATGTCGATGTACAGGGCGTGGCGCGCCGTGTGATCGACCGCATCGGCTATACCAAGAGCGAATACCAGTTCGACTGCAACTCGTGCGGCATCCTGTCGGCCATCCACGAGCAGTCGTCGGACATCAATCAGGGCGTTGTGCGCGCCGAGGAGGACGAGCAGGGCGCGGGCGATCAGGGCATCATGTTCGGCTATGCCTGCAACGAGACCCGCGAGATGATGCCGGCGACGCTGATCCTCTCGCACGTGATTCTCAAGGAGCTGGCCGTCATCCGCCGCGAAGGGGAGGTGATGACCTACCTGCGTCCCGATTCCAAGTCGCAGGTGACCATCGAGTACGACGAGAAGACCAACCGTCCGCTGCGCGTGCATACCATCGTGGTTTCGACCCAGCACGACGAGTTCATCCTGCCCGGCAACGGGCTGACGGAGAAGGAGGCCGAGGAGCGGATGCAGGCTACGATCCGCGAGGACGTGCGCACGATCCTCATTCCGCGCGTCAAGGCGCGTCTGGAGCGCGCCGGCGACAAGCTGGCCGGGCTGATCGGCGACGACTATATCCTGCACGTCAATCCTACGGGCAAGTTCGTGATCGGCGGCCCTCACGGGGACACCGGGCTTACGGGCCGCAAGATCATCGTCGATACCTACGGCGGCCGCGGCGCGCACGGCGGCGGCGCCTTTTCGGGCAAGGACTCCTCGAAGGTGGACCGCTCGGCGGCCTACGCCGCCCGCCATATCGCCAAGAATCTGGTCGCCGCGGGCGTTGCCGACGAAGTGCTGGTCGAGCTGTCGTACGCCATCGGCATCGCGCAGCCGCTGTCGATTTACGTCGATACCTACCGTTCGCCGCGTCCCGCCGCGCTGGAGGGCATGACCGACGGCGAGATCGCCCGCCGCATCGGCAAGCTTTTCGACCTGCGTCCCGCCGCCATCGTCCGCCGTTTCGGCCTGAAGAACCCGATCTTCGAGGCCACGGCTTCCTACGGTCACTTCGGCAACCGTCCCTATACGGAGCGGGTGAAGGTCTGGGAGAACGGCCGCGAAACGGAGCGTGAGATCGAGTTCTTCGGCTGGGAGAAGCTCGATGCCGTGGAGCTGATTCGCAAAGAGTTCGGATTGTAACGGTCCGGGTTGCAGAAAATCGGGATGTCCGTCGCGGACGTCCCGATTTTTGTTCCTACGGGCATACTAACCGGACGTTTCCGTCCGTTTGTCCTACGAATCGTAATAAAACCTGATGAAGCTTATGGTATAAATTGCCTCCGATTAATTGAATTTAAACACTTGTTATCGAATTATGAAAAAGGCATTTTTGATTTTAGGAGCAGTCGCCGTATCGGCCGCCGCGGGCGGACTTACGGCATGGGCAGTAGCCGGGGGCCGCGAAGGCTCCGTACAATATATCGAGCGCGAGGTGGAACGCACGCCCGCGCTGGGGACGCAGTTCACCTCGTATCAGGCCGAGCAGTACCCCGACCTGACGTACGCCGCCGAGAATGCGGTGAAGGCCGTGGTCAATATCGAAGCCGTGCAGCAGGTCGAGATGCCGCGCCGCCGGGGGTACGATCCCTTTCTGGAGTTCTTCGGCATCCCGCAGGGGTATGACGAGGGACCGCAGTTCCGCGAACAGCGCGCCGGAGGTTCGGGCGTCATCATCTCGGCCGACGGTTACGTGGTGACCAACAACCACGTCGTGGACGGGGCTTCGAAACTCCGCGTGAAGCTCAACGACGGCCGTTCGTTCGACGCCAAGCTGATCGGCAAGGACTCGGCCACGGACCTCGCGCTGCTGAAGATCGAGGCTTCGGACCTGCCGACGCTGGCTTTCGGATCGTCCGATGCGCTGCGTCTGGGCGAGTGGGTGCTGGCGATCGGTTCGCCGTTCGACCTGCAATCGACCATTACGGCGGGTATCGTGAGCGCCAAGGCGCGTAATCTGGGGGTTATTCCCAACGATTTCCGCATCGAGGCCTTTATCCAGACCGACGCGGCCGTGAATCCCGGCAATTCGGGCGGCGCGCTGGTCAACACGCACGGCGAGCTGGTGGGCATCAACACCCTCATCAAGTCGCAGACGGGCAGCTATATCGGTTATTCGTTCGCCATTCCCGAATCGATCGTGCGCAAGGTGGTCGTGGACCTCAAGGAGTTCGGCATCGTGCAGCGCGCACTGCTCGGCATCCGTTTTGCGATTGTCGATCAGGACTTTATCGACCGTGAAGGCAAGGAACTGGGCATCACCGAGCTGGGCGGCGCCTATGTCGCCGGCGTAGTCGAGGGCGGTTCGGCTTCGGAGGCCGGCATCCGCAAGGGCGACGTGATTCTGGACATCGACGGGGTGAAGATCAACGACAATGCGACCCTTTCCGAGCAGATCGGACGCCGCCGACCCAACGATAAGGTCAAATTGTCGGTAAAAAGAGATGGCGCAGTGAAACAAATCGAGGTTACTTTGCGTAATAAAGCGGGTAAAACGGAATTAATGACCAAAGAGGACGTCGATGTCGTCGAGGTTCTCGGCGGTAAGTTCGCCGATGCGGGCACCAAACTCTGCCGTGAGCTCGATATCAAGGGCGGCGTGCAGGTGGTCGGCATCAAGGCCGACGGAATTCTGGCCCGTGCCCGTGTCAAACAGGGATTTGTGATTACCCATATCAACGATCGTCCGGTCTATTCGGTTGCGGACATGCAGCGTATGGACGAGAAGGTCCGCTCGATCGACGGTATTTATCCCAACGGCCGCGCTGCGAGCTACACGCTCGTGGAGTAGTGCGGTCCGGGCGGGTTGTAATGTAGAATTTTATTTAGGAAGGTTAATAGATATATGCGTCAATTAAAGATTACAAAATCCATCACCAACCGCGAGAGCGCTTCGCTGGACAAATACTTGCAGGAAATCGGCAAGGAGGAGCTTATCACGGTCGAAGAGGAGGTGGAGCTCGCCCAACGGATTAAGAAAGGAGATCAGGAAGCCCTCGAAAAGCTGACCAAAGCCAACCTGCGTTTCGTGGTTTCCGTCGCCAAACAATATCAGAATCAGGGACTCAGCCTCCCGGACCTGATCAACGAAGGCAACCTCGGTCTGATCAAGGCCGCCGAGAAGTTCGACGAGACCCGCGGTTTCAAGTTCATCTCGTACGCCGTGTGGTGGATCCGTCAGTCGATCCTGCAGGCATTGGCCGAACAGTCGCGCATCGTGCGTCTGCCGCTCAATCAGGTGGGTTCGCTCAACAAGATCAACAAGGCGTTCGCACGCTTCGAGCAGGAGCACGAGCGCACCCCGTCGCCCGAAGAGCTGGCCACGGAGCTGGAGCTTCCCAAGGAGAAGGTCACCGACACGCTGCGCGTGGCAGGCCGCCACGTCTCGGTGGACGCCCCGTTCGCCGACGGCGAGGACAACTCGCTGCTGGACGTGCTGGTCAATCCCGATTCGCCCAACGCCGACCGCGGACTTATCAACGAGTCGCTCTCGACCGAGGTGGACCGCGCGTTGGAAACCCTCACGGACCGCGAACGCGACATCATCAAGTACTTCTTCGGCATCGGCACTTCGGAGATGACCCTCGAAGAGATCGGTGAGAAGTTCGACCTGACGCGCGAGCGCGTGCGCCAGATCAAGGAGAAGGCGATCCGCCGCCTGCGCCACTCGTCGCGCAGCAAACTGCTGAAATCGTATCTGGGCTGACGCCCGGCGACATATCCGGCCCGGTCGGGTCGTGTGAGTGAAAAAGCTGTCAAAAATGACGGCTTTTTTTTGTTTAGTGCTGTTGTGAGCGGCTGGCCTGCCGTATGCGTTTCGGTGCGGCGATGCTATTGGTGCGTGGTGTGTGGGGGTGCGCTTCGGGGCCGCGGGTTGCGCTGTGTGCGCTTCGGGACCGTCTTTACAGCAGCAGCCCGATCGAGAGCAGTATTCCGAAGAGCAGGATGTTGCGCGACGTGGCGCCCAGAATGGCGTTCAGCTCCCGGCCGCGGCTGATCCGCACCATGCGCCGCCATGTCGCCGTGTGCGGTGCGAGGTAGAGCAGGGGAAGCGCTGCCGCTCCTATGCGGCCGTCGCAGAGCAGCGGGAGGCAGAGCGCTGCGGCTGCGAATCCCAGTGCCAGATAAAGCCCGCTGCCGGCCCGTGCGCCCAGCCGGACGACGAGCGTGCGTTTGCCGCTGCGGGCGTCCTGCTCGCGGTCGCGGTAGTTGTTGACCATCAGCAGGGTGTCGATCGCCAGTCCGCAGGCCGCCGAAATGACGCCCGTCTGCCATGTCCAGCTGCCGCTGAGGATGCAACAGGTACAGCCGACGGGGACGAATCCGAAGAAAGCCAGCACCAGCAGGTCGCCCCAGCCGTGATAGGCCAGCGGATAGGGTCCCGCCGTGTAGAGGAATGCGAACACGACGCACAGCGCGCCGACGGCGATCAGCCACCAGCCGCCGTAAAAGAGCAGTCCGCAGCCCGTGATGCAGGCGGCCGCGGTCGTCAGGGCGATTCCGCGACGCATGGCGCGGGGTGTGATCCAGCCCTGCGCGCAGGCCCGTTCGGGTCCCAGCCGGTCTTTGCCGTCGGAGCCTTTGAGGTAATCCCAGAGGTCGTTGATGAGGTTGGCGTCGATCTGCATCAGGAAGGCGAACAGCAGGCACAGCACGGCGGGCAGCAGGTGAAAATCTCCGTCCGAAGCGGCTAAAGCGCAGCCCAGCATCACCGGTACGGCGGCTCCCGTCAGCGTCTTGGGCCGCGCCGCGAGCATCCATGCCCGAAACGAATTGGTGGCTGTTTGTGTTTTCATGTTTCCGGAGCGGACTTATGCGCTGCGTGTGGTTTTATTGCTGTATTGTTTGGGCGGATAACCGTTTTGCGGCTCCTTCCGGGGCAGGGCGTAGTCAGACGATCCCGGATTGGCGCAGGCCGAAGTCCCCGCGCCGCCTGAGGTGGCGGAAACTTCCGACCGATACGACGACCGATAAGACGACCGGCAAGACCGGACCGGCAGGCGACGGTTCACCATACGATCGGCTCCTTGCCGATGCTGCGGAGATATTCGTTGGCGCGCGAGAAGTGGCGGCAGCCGAAAAATCCGCGGTAGACCGAGAGCGGCGACGGGTGTACGGACTTGAGGATGAAATTCCGCTGCGGGTCTGCGATAGCTCCCTTTTTCTGGGCGTAACTGCCCCAAAGCATGTATACGACGCCCTGTTTGCGTTCGGAGATCGCGCGTACCACGGCGTCGGTGAAGGTTTCCCAGCCGCGGCCCGCATGCGACGCCGCTTCGTGTGCGCGGACGGTCAGCACGGCGTTCAGCAGCAGTACGCCCTGCTCGGCCCAGCGGTCGAGGTTGCCCGTCGCGGGAGGGGGCGTCCCGGTGTCGTCGGCGACCTCCTTGAAGATATTCTGCAGCGAGGGCGGGAACGGCACGCCGTCGCCTACCGAGAAGCAGAGCCCGTTGGCCTGTCCGGGACCGTGGTAGGGGTCCTGACCGATGATGACCACTTTCAGCTTGTCGAACGGGCATTTGTCGAAGGCGCGGAAGATGTTGCTGCCGCGCGGATAGATGCGCCGCGTGGCGTATTCCTGCCGTACGAACTGCGTGAGGTCGGCGAAGTAGGGTTTTTCGAATTCGGGAGCGAGCAGCTCTTTCCAGTCGGGGGCGATCTTTACATCCATGTTGCAAGGTGTGTTAAAGTGGTGTAAATGTAGTAAAAAGTCGGCAAATTCCAGTTGTTTTCGCTGCCGATATAAGGAAAGGGGTTTTGTTTTTTGCGCTTTGCCTGCTGACTGCGCGTGCGCGGATGCGGAAAAACCGCCGAAAGGGGCCGTGACGCTGATTTATATGATCGGCGACGGCTTGGGGCTGACGCAGGTCTCGATGCCGGTGATCGGGGGCGGTTACGTACCGAAGGCATTCGACCGTGCGCAGGGCGCGGCCCTGATTCGGACCCGCCGGCCGACAACCGCGTGCCGGACTCCGCTGCGGCGTGATGGACAACACCGGACAGGTCCGGCGGATCATGGCGCCGCTCGGACCCGGCGGCTGACGGTACGGAGGGGATTTGTGCCGCAACCCGAATTCCGGCTGCGTTTTTTTTGTTTATTTGAGGGATTGTGCTACCTTTGCTTTCGCTACGGTTTCCCGGTCCCTTTGCGGTCGCCGGGAATTAAAAGGGAATACCGTGAGAATCGGTAACAATTCCCGTTGCTGTGTGCCCGGCTTTCTTGATTGAAAGTATTTTCCGGCATTCTTGGCCACTGGTCCTCCGCGGACCGGGAAGGCGCCGGAGAGAAGGGCGAGTCAGAAGACCTGCCGTCGCGATTATACGGATTTCGCTTCTACGGTGAATGGAGCAGGTCTTGGGTCATTTTCAACCGAACGTATTGAGTGTGTCGAAAACAACCTCGGATGCCGGACTGCGCGCGCTTTGTTGCGTGTGCGTCGGAGTGTGCCTTTTCATCTTTGCGGTCCGCCGGAACGGAACAGTGTTCAACCAAAAACGGATAAAAGATGAAAAAACTGATCTTAGGATGTTTGCTGGCCCTGTTTGCATCGGGCTGTAACGACAACGAACCGGAACAGAAACCGGTCGAACTGAAAATCTCGTTCGCCGGGGAGAATCCCGTCGAATTTACGGTCGGGGAGCAGAAGCGGCTCGCCTTCACGGTGACGGGCGACGATCTGGAGGGGCTGACTTTCGCCGCCGAGCCTGATGAGGCCCTCTCCGGTTGGACGGTTGTCGTCTCTGCCGGGCGCGAGGGGGATGCCTACGCAGGCGCGCTCGATGTTACGGCGTCCGCAACTCCGTCGGAAACGGCCGTGACGCTGACCGTCACCGACCGCAACGGCAAGCCGTGGAGTGCGACTACGCCGACATTGACGGCCGTGCAGGCGCCGGTGACGGCCATCGACCTGAGCCGGGACGGAACCGCCAACTGCTATATCGTCAGCGAGGCCGGCGATTATATGTTCGACGCTGCGGTGCGTGGCAACGGCAGCGGAGACGATGCCGCGATCGCGCTTGCCGACGGCATGAAAGCTGACTGGCTTTGGGTGACGAAAGGGCTGGAGCAGGAGATTTCGGCGGTTTCGCTCGATGCCGGAAAAGGCCGCATCTTCTTTACGGCGGCAGGCGCCGCGAAGGGCAATGCCGTCATCGCGCTTGCGGATGCCGCGGGGGAGATCGTGTGGAGCTGGCATCTCTGGTTCACGCCGGAACCTCGGAGGGTGACCTATGCCAACGGCCGCGTATTGTTGGACCGTTCGCTGGGAGCCGTCGGCACGACGCCCGGATCGGCCGAGGCTTACGGACTCTATTACCAGTGGGGCCGCAAGGACCCGTTCTGCGGGGGTACGGCCCCCGAAACCTCGGCGACTGCTTTTGCGCAGGCGGCGAAAAATTCGGTCGTCAATCCGGCCTTCGCCGATACGCATGCGTGGAAGCAGGAGAGCGGGGCGGCCGTTTCGACACTGGAATACGCCGCGGCGCATCCGCTTTCGTTCCTTTCGAACAAGGGTGCGACCGGAGTTTACGACTGGCTGGCCAAGCCCCGCGCCGATTTGTGGAATACCGCGAAAACCTGCTACGATCCGTGCCCCGTGGGGTATAAGGTGCCGGACCGCGATACGTGGGACGATTTTGCGGACGATCAGGACCGCTATGTGGACGGAACCTCGGAATGGGATGGGGAGAAGTACGGCATGACCTACATTTTCGGCGATCTGAGGGACTGGTACCCGACATCGGGTTACCGTAACCGCGACAAGGGCAATCTCGCCGGTCTCGCTACGACCCGTACGGGGCATTACTGGTCCAACTATCGTTCGGGAAACACGATCTCTTGTTTCTATATTTCGAAAAAGCTCAGTACGGGCAAACTGCTCCAGCCGCAGTCTTCTTCGAAATCCGATGCGGCATACGGCTATAACGTTCGCTGTTGCAGGGAGTAATCCGGAGCGGCGGAGTCGCAGAGCCGTTCGGAGATAGGGCTGAAAAGTCCGGAGCGGCCGGGGCGGTCTCGCAGGTATCGCTATTCGGCGGTCCGGCAGGCCGATAAAAACGGCGTCCACTGAACTCAGGGTGGACGCCGTTTCCGCTTATGGTCGGTTCGGTGGCTTGGGAAAGCCGGGGCAGTCTCTGAGGACTGCCGGCGGGGGCTTGAAAATCCGGATCGGATGCCGGTCCGCGGGATCTTGGCTTGGGAAAAGCAGGCCGGGCGGCCGATTCGTGGAGCCGGTTGATTCGGGGAATCCGGGCCGATCGGTTTGGGGAATCCGGGTTATGGCGCCGCGCAGTCTGCTTGGTCGGAGCCGGTTGAAAAACTACTTTCCGGATTCCGGGGCCGGCGTATCTGACGCTTTCGTAAGACGGAAGTCCACGGGGAGCGTATATTTCACGCGCACGATCTGTCCGCGCTGTTCGCCGGGTTTCCACTTGGGCGAAGAGGCGATGACGCGGCGAGCCTCCTCCCAAAGCGACGCGTCGGGCGATTGGAGCTTTTCGATGCTGCTTACCGAGCCGTCCTTCTCGACGACGAACGACAGCACGACACGTCCTCCGATCCCCTTTTCGAAAGCTTCGGCCGGGTACTTTACGTTTTTCTGCACCCATGCCCGGAAGTTGCCGAGGTCGCCGTACGGGGCGGCGGGATCTTCGGTCGGGAAGAGAGGCATCGTTTCGGTCACAAGGAACGCCTCTTCCTTTTCGGGGGTGCCGTTTTTAATCGCGATGGCGTTTGCCGCGGTTTGTTCGGCGTCATCCCTCTTGCCGTTGCTTTCGGACGTAGCAGGTTCTATATCCGCTCCTTTGAGCGTGATGACTATCACGCCGTTGCGGGCCTTTTCGCCGTAGAGTGCGGTGGCGGCCTTGTCCTTGAGGACACTCATGCTCTCGATCCGGTCGGGATCGAGTTTGCCGATCTCCTTCGTTTCGATTCCGTTGACGATATAGAGCGGTTTGTCCGTTACGGTCGTTGTTACGGTCGTGCCCTCCGTTTCGGATCTTCCGGACGTTGCGGGCTGCATGTCGAACATGAACATCTGACGCGCCTTGTCGCCGACTTGTGCGATATGCGGTTTGCATCCTATGTAGCTGATTTCAAGAGCCGAATTGGCCGGTACCTGTAATGCGGCCAAGCCTTCGTCGTTGGTGACCGCACCTATCTGCGAACCGCTGACCTTGACCAGCGCACCGGCGAGCGGGGCGTTGTCCTTGTAGGTGGCGACGCTGACGGTCACCTGCTCCTGCTGTTGCTCCTGCGGCGTGTCGGGCAGGTCGTCGGTGGGGGTAAAGCCTGCTTTGGGGTTTCGTATCAGGGATACGACGACCGGGTTTTCGTCGTTTACGGCGATGGTCCGGGGCTCGTAGCCGATATAGCTGATTTTGAGTTCACTGCCTTCGGGGACCGTTATCACGGCCCGGCCGTCTTTGCCGGTGACGGTGCCTTTTGGGGGGCCGGCCGCCTGTACGAGCGCTCCTTCGATGGGGTGTTTGTCTTTTTTATCCACTACCGATAGCGTCGCCGTGCAGGTCTTGTCCTGCTTCTGCATCGCGTCGGCCGCGGTTCGTATGTCGGCCGGCTCTTCGGTCGTTCCGGTTGCGGGGGCGGTCGCCGGGGCGACGATCACAGCTGCGCGCGAGGTGAAGCCGAATGCGCACAACAATCCTATCACGGCGGGCAACGTACCCGCCAGCCGCAGCAGGCCGTGCCTGCTCTTTGTCTGCTTGGTCATCATTTTAAAGCGTTTTTTAGTGAGGGAGTTGCGCAGCCCGTTGGCTATTTCCGGACTATAACCGAAAAGCTGCCTGAAGATGGTTTGCATATATTCGGCGCGGTCGTAACCGCTGCTCAGCACGTCGTTGTCGGCCTCGAACTCTTCGGCCTCGGTCAGCCGCCGTGCGGCGATCCATGCGAAGGGATTCCACCATAGAAGGGCCTTCATCAGCTCCATCAGGATGCGTTCGATGGAGTGGCGGTGGGCGATGTGGCTCGACTCGTGGGCCAGAATGGCGGCCAGCTCCCCGGCAGGCGTTTTGTCCCAGACGTAAATGGTGCGCAGGAAGGAGAACGAAGCGATTTCCTGCCGCGTGCGGACGAGCGTATAGTCGCCGGTCCGGGAAATTTCGGCGCCGCGCCGCAGCCTATGGATGCGGAAGACCTGCCATGCCATGACGCCGGCGATCAGGACCGCTCCCAGCAGATAAAGCCCCAGACAGAAAATTTCGGGCGTTACGGCGAAACTTCCGCCCTCGTCGGGAAGCACTTCGCCCATCCAGACGGGGAGGTCGGGCGGGATGGCGGGTGCGGCTGCGACGATGCGCCCCGGCCATACAGGAATCCGCAGCAGCGGAATCAGGGCCGCGGCGAAGGTCGTCAGGAGCAGGTAGAGCCGGCACCAGCGGAATTTTACCCGGCGTTCGAGCAGGATGGCGTAGGCCGCCAGCAGGACTCCGCTGCAGACGAGCACTTCGAGCATGTAGATGATTGCGGGTTTCATTGTCAGTGATTTGACTGGTCGTGTGCTTGTGTTTCGGGCGTTTATCGTCGGTTGGCGTACGCTGTTTTCGGGCGTGTCGCTGCGGCTGGCGGTTTATCGGGTGGGCGCTGCGGCAGCGACGGCTGCGGTGTGTTTTGACGGTCGTATTGCCGCGGCCTGAATGCCGCCGCACCGGTGTGTTTCATTCGTCTCGGAAGTTGTTTCGGCAGCGTGCCGCATGCCGTCCTGCGGCGGACCGGAGGTCTGCCCTTTGCTGCGGGCCGCGTGGCCCAGCAGGAGAATCAGGAAGAGCAGAAGCCGTTTCATAGCGCGTTATTTTTTTGCGTTCCGCATGATTTCGAGAATCTCGTCCATCTCCTTGACCGAAATGTCTTCGTTCCGCGAGAAAAACGACACCATCCGGGCCAGCGAGCCGTCGAAATAGGAGGTCAGCACCGACGACATGACCCCGCGCGCGTACTGCTCGCGGCCGACGAGCGGGTAGTAGCGGTGGCTTTTGCCTTCGGGGGTGTGTCCCACGAAACCTTTGTTTTCCAGAATCTTGAGGAAGGTGGCGACGGTGGTGTACTTGGGCCGCGGCTCCTCGGTCTGGGCGATGATCTCATTGACCACCGCGTCCCCCAGACGCCAGAGTATCTGCATGATCTCCTCTTCGCCGCGTGTGAGTTCCGTTGATTTTTTCTCCATGGTAAAAAGCGCTTTTTCAGTTCCTATGCAAGTTTACTACTAATTTTTTAGATATGCAAGTTTTATATCTAAAAAATTAGTAGATTGAGCCGAAAAAGTTTCTTACCTATATTTAATTAAGAAAAGAGCGGCTGTATAAAGGATAGGCGGGCCGTCAGGCTGGAAGCGGGGTCAGTGTATCCGGCGCTCCTGCTCGTTGTCCTTTTCCTCCTTTTCGTCCTCTTCCCAGTCGAACCACGGGAATTCCTGCCGTCCGGCCAGCGAAAAGCGGGTATAGGTGATCGGAAGACCCATTTCGAGAAAACGTTTCTCGTAGGCCGTTTTGACCGAAAGCACCTCGTCGGCATACCCCGAACCGTAGATGTCGGGATTCGAAACCTCGCAGGGAAGGGTGTAGCGGCGAACGACCTCGTTGGTATAGGCGAACAGGTGTTTCGAGTCGGTCTTGAGATTGATCCACCCTGCGGGTTTCAACAGCCGGGCGTAGTATTCGAGGAACAGCGGCGAGGTGAGACGCTTCTTAGCCCGGCGGCTTTTGAGCTGCGGATCGGGAAAGGTGATCCAGATTTCGTCCACCTCGTTTTCGGCGAACAGGCCGTTGATGAACTCCACGCGCGTGCGCAGAAAGCCCGCATTGGCGATTTTCCGCTCCGTGACGCTCTTTGCGCCGCGCCACATGCGGGCGCCTTTGATGTCGATGCCGATATAGTTGCGCGACGGGTCGTGTTCGGCCAGCGCAACGGTGTATTCGCCCTTGCCGCAGCCCAGCTCCAGCACGATGGGGTTGTCGTTGCGGAAAAAGTCGCTGCGCCAGCGCCCCTTGAGGGGATGGTCGCAGTGGAATACCTCGTCGAATTCGGGTTGTACGAAACAGTCGAAAGTCAGGTTCTCGCGGAACCTGCGGAGTTTATCTTTGCCCATTGTCTCTATTGGCTTTTTACGATATGGATGCCTACCGCTTCGACGCCTTCGACGGGGCGGCAGGGGGTGATTGTCAAGTGGTAGTCGCCCGTACGGTCGAACCGTACGCGGCGGCGGTAGGGGATGTCGGCTTCGCGCGAGATCGCGGCCGGAGTATGTGCCGGGGGAATGACCATCACGAACGGTTCTTCGTGTTGGAGCGAGTCCGGCGTGCGCACCCGGATGCGGACGGTCAGCGAATCCTCCGCGAACCGGTCGTTGCAGCGCAGGAAAAGGTTGACGTCGCGGAGCGTCGTCGTATCGGCGTTGGCGAGGGTGAGCGGGGCGGGATCGCTCCACGACGCCGAATTGACGTCGGTCGCAATGGCTCCGTGGGGGGACATGCAGCCTGCGGCGAGAAGTGCCGCGGCGGCGAGCGCCGTGCGGCAAGCCGCGCGCATCGGGCGTATCGCTCCCGGACCGGACAGGCTGGCTGCCGTACGGAGCATTTTTGCGGCTACGGAACCCCGCGGGCGCATTGCCGCTCCGGCGAATTTTACGGCCGCAATATCCGCTGCGGAGCATTTCCGCCCCTCGATCGGGATGGGCGCGCGGCCGTCTGCGCCGGGGAATGTTCCGTAGGGATCGGCGTCCGTGCGATCTTGCCTGCCGGTCTCTTGCCTGCATGGATCGGCAGTGCGGTCCGGTCTGATCCGGTCTGCCCCATATGGGGATACGGCTCCGCAGCGTGCCGTTATGTCACCTGCCGTCCGTTGCACCGTTATTCGTTTGCGCCGTTGCCGCCGTTGTTTCCGTTGCCGCCGTTATTGCCGTTTTCGCTGCCTTCGCCGCGCGGACGGTCGTTGTTCGGACGGCGGCGGTTGCGGTTGTTGTTCCGACCGCGGCTGTTGCCTTCGCGGCGTTCGGCGGCGTTGCCGTTGTTCGTATTGCCGTTGCGGGCTTCGTTGTTGTTGCCGTTGCGGGTGTCGCCGCTTTCGCCGGTCCGGTTTTCGCTGCCGGAGTTGCCTCTGCGGCCTCCGTTGTTGGCGTTGCGGTTTTCGCGGTTCTCTCCGTCACGGCGTTCGCCGTTGTTGCGGCGTTCCGGATTTCCGTTGCGGCCTTCGTTGTTGCGCCCCTCACTGCTGCGGCCTTCGCCATTGCGGGGACGGTCGTTGCGCCGCGGGCGGCGTTCCTGCTGCCGGCCCTGCTGATCGGGCTGTTCCTGCCGGCCTGCAGCCTGCTGTCCCGCTTCCTGCGAATCCTGTCCGTTCTGCCGGCCCCCTTTGCCGCGGCTCCGCTTGCTGCGGCGCTTGGCCTGATCGAAACGGGTGATACTGTCCTCCTCCGAACGGTAGGTCGGCTCTTCGGCCGCCGGGGCTATGTCCTCGGCAGCTTGCAGCCGGTCTACCTTCTTGCCGGCGCGGTTCAGCGAGACGATCTCCCTGACGCGCGCGATGGAGAGCGTGGTGACGTTGACCATCGCATCCTTGCTCGACGAGAAGGTCATCGTGCCGGCCAGAATGTCGTTCTTGACCAGATAGTATTCGCCGTCCATGGCCTGCAGCGGTTCGCGCAGACGCGGGAACTCCTTGCGGGCGTCGACGTAGGTGTCGTACTCGTACATCATGCAGCACTTGAGCTTCGAGCATTGTCCGGCGAGTTTCTGGGGATTGAGCGAAATTTCCTGTACGCGGGCGGCGCCGGTCGTGACGCTCGAAAAACTCGACATCCACGATGCGCAGCACAACTCGCGTCCGCAGGCACCCAGTCCGCCGATGCGTCCCGCCTCCTGCCGCGCGCCGATCTGTTTCATCTCGATACGTATGTGGAACCGTTCTGCGAAGACCTTGATTAGTTCGCGGAAGTCCACGCGCTCGTCGGCGATATAGTAGAAAATGGCCTTGATCTTGTCGCCCTGATACTCCACGTCGCCGATCTTCATGTTGAGTCCCATGTCGGCCGCGATCTGGCGCGACGCGATCATCGTCTCGTGTTCCAGTTCGATGGCTTCCTGCCACTTCTCGATGTCGTAGGGCTTGGCTTTGCGGTATATCTTCTTGAATTCGCCGTTGAAGGGGTTGAATCCCGTGCGGCGCATCTGGCGCGCCACCAGATCGCCCGTGAGCGAGACGATGCCGATGTCGTGGCCGGGCGAAGCTTCGACCGCCACGATGTCGCCCCGCTTGAGCGGCAGGTTGTTGACATTCTGGTAGAATGCGCGGCGGGTGTTCTTGAAACGCACTTCGACGATGTCGGTCGGAAGGTTTTCGGGGTACTCTTCGAGCCATGCGGTCTCGTGGAGTTTGAAACATCCGTCGCAGAGTTTGGCTTCGCATTCCGAACCGCAGTTGCAGAAGGAGCAGCCGCGGCCTATTTCGGGTTTGAATGCTTTCGTATGTTGTTTTTCGGTATCCATGGAGGGTATAATTTGCGTAAAGATACGCAAAAATTCTGAATTTTTTAATTTTTAATTGCTGTTGAGGTACAAGCGTCGTATGCTGCGTCGTATGCGGAGGATCATCATCACGGCGGCGGCCGACAGACCGAACGAGAAGCCGAGGAAAAGTCCCGACGGACCCATGCCGAGCGTGAAGCCGAACAGGTAGCCCACGGGCAGGTTGAGCAGCCAGTAGGAGACGAAGGCGATCGGCATGATGATCTTCACGTCCTGAATGCCGCGCAGGATGCCTACCGAGACGTTCTGAATGCCGTCCGAAAGCTGGTACAGCGCGGCGAAGACCATCAGCTGCGAGGCGATGGCGATCACTTCGGCATTGGTGGTGAAGAAGGTCGGAATGACGTTGCGCATGGTGATGAAGACCAGCGCCGCGAAGGCGTTCCACGCCAGCACCAGATGATACGACGCCTTGGCCGCCAGCGACAGCTCGCCGATGTTGCGGGCGCCGTAGCAGTGCGACACGCGGATGGTGGTGGCGGCGCCGATCGACATGACAATCATGAAGGCGCAGTTGCCGATGGTGACGGCGATCTGGTTGGCGCTCATGGTCTCCTTGTTGAACCAGCCCATCATGATGCCGGTACCGACGAACGCCGAAGCTTCGAGAAACATCTGCATCGAGATCGGAAGTCCCATGTGCAGCAGTTTTTTCACCGTGGCCCACGAGTAGTTGCGGGGCGAGAATCCGTCGAGGTAGCCGCGGTAGCGCTCGCGGCTGTAGAAGTAGCCGACCATCAGGATCGGGGCGATGATGCGCGACAGCAGCGTGCCCAGACCCGCGCCCTCGGCGCCCATTTCGGGAAGCGAGAAGCGTCCGTAGATGAAGACCCAGTTGAAGCCGATGTTGGCCAGATTGGCGACGATCGTCACGACCATCTCGACCTTGGTGTTGCCCACGCCTTCGAGGAACTGCTTGAAGGCGAAGAAAAGCATCACGAACGGCATGCTGAAGACCAGCATACGGTAATAGGGGATGGCCGCATCGACCACGTCGACGGGCTGGCCGAGGCGGTACATGAGCGGGATGACGGAGTATTGGACGACCGCCATTGCGAATCCCAGCAGCGTGTAGAACAGGATGCCGTTCTGCAGCAGCCCCGCCGACTTCTCCCGGTCGCCCTGCGCGTAAAGCTCGCCCACGAGGGGTGTCATGCCCAGCGCGATGCCGATGGCGGCGATGAAGAGGATGAAGAATACCGAGCCGCCGAACGATACGGCGGCCAGCGGCACGGGGTCGCCGCCGCCGTAGCGGCCGACCATCAGGTTGTCGGCTACCTGCGTGAGAATCTGGCCCAGCTGCGTCAGTACGACGGGCAGGGCCAGTTTCAGATTGGACTTGTATTGATCTTTATAAGTCGAGAAACTGTACATTGCGTTCCGGATTTAGGATGCAAAGATAGCTAATTAACTCCGGATTGCAATCCGCAGCTCCGTCCGATACGAAAAATCCGCCCGGAAGGGGCGGATTTTCAGCTTCAGCAGGGGAGGACGATATCGATGCAGCAGCCTGCGCGGTATTCGGGGCAGACGCGGATTTCGCCTCCGAGCCGCGTGACGATCAGGCGGCAGAGATAGAGCCCGATGCCCGAACCCGGTTTGAAGGGGTCCACTTTGGCGAAGCGTTCGAATACCCACTCCCGCTTGTCGGGGTCGATGCCGATGCCGGTGTCGGCCACGCGGATGCGTAGTCTGCGTTTGCTGTCATCCTTCTTGCAGGAGAGCGTGACGGAGCCTGCGGCGGTGAATTTGGCGGCGTTCTGCAGCAGGTTGTCGATCACGCGGGTCATGTAGAAGACGTTGGTCGGAATGATGCAGGAACCTTCACCCCCCCCCTTGAAGATATACTCCACCTGCGGGTTGTTCGACTGCCGCTTCTGGTATTCCAGCCGTTCGGCGCATAGCAGGCCGATATCGGTGTCGGTCTGCGGCAGCGGCGCTTCGGAGCAGACAAGACTCGACAGTTCGAGCATGTTTTCCAGCAGGGTGGTCAGCGCGGTCGTGTTGGTCCATATCTGTTCGCGGAATTCGCGCCGCGTATGGGCGTCGAGGGTGTCATCGAGCAGCAGTTCCGAAAATCCGTTGATAGCGTTGAGCGGCGTGCGGATTTCGTGGCACATGGAGTTGATGAAGGCCGTTTTCATCTTTTCGCTCTCCGTGGCGCGGCGGCTCTGGCGGGTTATCTCTTGGTTGGCGTCGGTGAGCTGCCGCCTGATCTGTTTCAGCCGTCGGACCATGACGTATTGGTAGACGCTCCAGCCGACGAGCAGCAGCAGCAGCACCCCGCCGGCAAGCAGGGCGATGAATTTCATGCGGTTGGCCAGCCGGGATTTTTCAAGTTCCAGCTGTCCCACTTCGAACAGGGTCTGCATCTCGGCGAGGCTGTTCTGCGCCTCTTCCACGCGGTCGTTGTGGCGGATCGTATTGGATTCGCGCAGCGCTTCGAGGGCGTTTTTGTAGTCGCCCAGATGCTCGTAAAGCCACGACTGCACTGCGTATATGGAGGCGAAATCCGCTTTTGTGCCGTTGCGCTTGTAGACGGTTACGGCCGAGTCGATATAGGCCACGGCCCGCTCGTATTCCTCCATGTACTGGTAATAGCGGGCGCTGGTGCTGTAAATCTCGGCCAGATCGCCTCTGGCGCGGGCCAGCTCCATGCACTTCCCGTAATATTGGGTCGCCTTCTCTTTGGAGATAAGCTCGCGCAGATAGAGCATCTTCGAGTAGGCGCGCATCGTGTAGCCCGTCGTGTCGCGGTAGGGGCGTTCGAAGCGGTCGTCCATCGCCAGCCATGCGCGGTGCAGGTCGATACATTGCTGGATCTGCTTTTCGGCGTGTTTGTCTTTGCTGAGCATGTAGAGTTCGGAAAGCTCGTCGCGGCAGATCCGCTCCATGTGGAGACGCTCTTCCAACGGATAAGCTTCGAGTTTTTTCAATGCCTGCTCCACATAGGGGATCGCCTTGCCGATGTTGTCGTAGGCTTCGGTCGCCAGCGACGAGAAGTCTAGGGAGAGTCCCGTCAGGAATTCCCATTCGATGCGCTCTTCGGGCGAGAGTTCGTTGTGGATTTTGGTCTTGAGTCTGTCGAGTTCGTGTTTTACGGTTTCGACCGCATTGTTGTCGTTCATCAGCTTCCAGATGTAGTAGGCGTAGAGCGACGAGCGGAACAGGGCGTGGCGCGGTCCCGGAAGAATGCTGTCCGCAAGGGCGATGTATTTCTCGGCCCGCTGCGAGTCCCGGCCTGCGAATTTGCGTACCAGAAAGTCCAGCGCGTCCTTGCAGCCGTAGAGGTCTCCGGATTTCCGCGCTTCGGCGAGCGCCGCGTCCCAATAGGGCGCTGCGAGTTCGAGACTGTCTCCGCTCAGGTCGGCCAGCTGGACGTATATCCGTTCCCGGCCGACGGCATCGTGTGTCTTGGATAAAAGCCTGAGCAGGCTGTCGGCGTGTGACGGCCCGGCGGGCGCCGATATCGCGGCGAATGGAAACAAGGACATAATAAGCCCTGACGCAAGGGCTTTCAGGAGCATCTGACGCATGTCGGTGTTATGAAACTGTATTAAATCCGGACAAATTTAGTTGAAAAATAATCTTTCAGGCAATTATGGAATAAAAAAGTGGCGGAATAAGAAAAGAGACCGGTTTGAAACCGGTCTCTTTCAACGGGAAGATGGGAAATCGACCGTCTGTCATGCCACGCGTATCCGGACGCCGTGCGGCTTGCCCGATTCGACGACGACCGTGTCGCCTTCGTGCAACTTGCCGTCGATAATCAGGGTCGAGAGCGGTTCCTCGACGTTGTCCATCAGTGTGCGCTTGAGCGAACGTACGCCATAGCGCGATTCGTAGCCCATGGCTGCCAGACGGCGTTTGGCTCCGTCGGTGATCTTCACCTTGTAGCCCAGCCGGCGCGTGTGCTCGAAGAGTCCCTGCAGCTCCAGCTCGATGATCCGCTCCACGTCGGAGAGCTCCAGCGTGCGGAACAGCACGATGTCGTCGATGCGGTTGAGGAACTCCGGCGCAAAGGTCTGTTCGAGGGCTTTGCGGTACTCGCACTGCGGGGCGGCGACCGCCGTGGCGCTCTTCGAGACGGTGCTGTAACCCACCTGCACCGATTTCTGGACCACGTTGCGCGACCCGACGTTCGAGGTCATGATGATGATCGTGTTGCGGAAGTCCACCCTGCGGCCCGAACCGTCGGTGAGGTGTCCCTCGTCGAAGATCTGCAGCATGGAGTTGAAGACTTCGGGGTGCGCCTTCTCGATCTCGTCGAACAGCACCACGGAGTAGGGCTGGCGGCGGACCGCTTCGGTGAGCTGGCCGCCCTCGCCGTAACCGACGTATCCCGGAGGCGATCCGATCAGACGCGCGACATTGTGCTTCTCGCCGTATTCGCTCATGTCGATGCGGATCAGGCCCCGGTGCTCGTCGAACAGCCACTTCGAGACCTCCTTGGCCAGCAGGGTCTTGCCCACGCCCGTAGGACCCACGAAGAGGAAGACGCCGATCGGGCGGTTTTCGTCCTTGAGTCCGGCGCGCGAGCGGCGGATTGTGCGGGCGATCCTCTCCACGGCCTCCTGCTGTCCCACGACGCGGCGTGCGAGGTGGTCGTAGAGCATCTGCAGGCGCGTCATCTCGCCGCCCGATATCCGTTCGGCGGGAATACCCGTGATCGAGGTGATGACCTGCTGGATGTGTTCCGCAGTGACCTCTACGGGGTTGGTCTCCAGCGACCGCTGCCATTCGGCACGGGTTTCGCCCAGTTTGGAGCGGAGCGCGATTTCGCGCATCCGCGCCGAGGCGGCTTTTTCGTAGACCAGCGCTTCGACCGCTTCGCGGCGTTCGCGCTGCGCGTCGGTGAGCGCCGTCTCCATTTCGCGCAGCTCGGCCGGTTCGCGCGCCGACTGCAGGTGTATGCGCGAGCCAGCTTCGTCCATGACGTCGATGGCCTTGTCGGGGAAGAAGCGGTCGGTGATATAGCGGCCCGTGAGGGTCACGCACGCCTGCAGGGCCTCTTCCGTATAACGCACCTTGTGATGGCGTTCGTAGTGGGGCGCGATGTTGCGCAGGATCTGGAGCGTCTGGTCGGGCGTGGTAGGCTCCACCACGACCTTCTGGAAGCGGCGTTCGAGGGCCGAATCGCTCTCGATGTTCTCGCGGTACTCGTCGAGCGTGGTGGCGCCGATGGTCTGCAGCTCGCCGCGCGCCAGCGCCGGCTTGAGGATGTTGGCCGTGTCGAGACTGCCCTGCGTCGAACCTGCGCCCACGATGGTGTGTATCTCGTCGATGAAGATGATCGTATCCTTCGCCTTGCGCAGTTCGTCGAGCAGCTGCTGCATGCGCTCCTCGAATTCGCCGCGGAATTTCGTGCCGGCCACCAGCGACGAGACGTCGAGCGAGAAGAGCGTTTTGTCGGCGATGGTGTAGGGCACTTCGCCGCTTGCGATGCGCAGGGCCAGTCCCTCGACGATGGCGCTCTTGCCCACGCCCGCTTCGCCGATCAGGATCGGATTGTTCTTCTTGCGGCGCGAGAGTATCTGGACTACGCGCTCGATCTCCTGCTCGCGCCCCACGACGGGGTCGATTTTGCCCTCGCGGGCCATGCGCGTGAGGTTCACGCCGAATTTGTCGAGCAGGTGTGACGAGGTTTTCTCTTCGGGTTTGTTCTCTTCGTTGAAGTCGAGCATGTGCACCTGAATTTCGGTGCGGAAGTCGTCGCCCACGGCGAACTTCTTGAGGTCTTCGTCCACCACCGTACCCGTTACGCCGTACATTTCCAGTATGCGCGAAGTTGCCGTCGTGCGGTCGCCGACGATGGCCCGCAGCGCGTGGGCCGTCGAAACGCTCCGTGCGGCGCCCGAACAGGCCCGCAGCTCTTCGGTGAAGGCACGGTAGAACTCTTCGGGGGATTGGGTCGTGCTCTGCTGCCCGGCGAGCATTTCGCGTTCGATGCGCAGGCGTATCTGGTAGAGTTCCCAGTCCTTGAGACGGGAGGATAAAAGCTGGTAGGCGAGCGATCCCTCCTCGCGGAGCAGTTCCAGCGTGAGAAAGTCTTTGAGCGAGTGGTCGAGACCGGCCTTGGTCGTATTAAATGCCGCCCGGGCTATAATAGCCTCGAGCGTCTTCGAGATCTTGATTTGCATGTTGCGTCGTCATAAAATTAATAATTTCAACTTCTGATTCTTCGACTAACTAACGACGTACATGTGGTAAATATTATGTTAAGTTATTTGGCCTTCCATATTCGGCTGTCTCTGAACGTCTTGCCCCTGAAAAAACACGGACCGTTCCTGCCTGAAACGGTCCGTATCGTGTTCTGAAAGGGTTTTTACTCTTTTACGCAGCGCATCGACATGCCTTGCGAACGGGCGTCCTTGCTCACTTTAAAGGTCCGTTTGCCGTTGACGATGAACATGTACTGGCCGTAGAGTTCGGGGTATTCCTCGATGTTGGCGCTGGCTTTTCCCGCGGTGCCGATCCACATGCCGCCGTAGGGATTCAGCTCCTGATGGTCGAGTCCGCCCGATGCGTAGACGCGCGTGCCGGCGGCGGGGAACCACTGGCCGTTTTGCGTGGCGCCGTGGTTGGTGTCGTCCCACGTCATGTCGGCGTAAACCAGCCACGCGTAGGGCGTATTTCCGTCCTTGTCGCAGGTCGGCACTTTGTAGCCGACGGGGCAGGGGTCGTAGATGGTTTTCTTGCCCGATACGCCGCCCCAGTAATCGTCGTTCGAAACGTCGGTCCAGTCTTTGGTCCGGTAGTCGTTCAGCACGATTTCCTGTCCGTATTCATCCGTTTCTCCGGTGAAATTGTAAGTCATGGCATAGAATACCGCCGGATTGCGGAGCGACTTTGCGATCGTTCCGTGGTATTCGGCGCGGGTGCGCATTTTGGGAAGTTCTTCGTTGAGGATGTTGTAAATGGGGCGTTCGCCGTCCACCTGATAGCTGTAATCCTCGTTGATTATGGTGAACGTTCCGGCCGAGGTGAAGGGGTCTTTGCGTCCCCACTGGTAGATCATGCCGTGGCAGTCGAAGCTGTCGGGGGCGTTGGTCGTGGCGCCGACGTTGCGGTCCATGAAGGTCCATGTCGTGCCCGAAGCGTTGGCCGGGGTGGTGTAGAGCGATGCGGCGGGATCGTAGTCGGCGATCCACAGGTGCCAGCTCCAGAGTATCTCTCCGTCGGCGCCGCAGGCCGCGACGACGGCGTTGCCGCTTGTGCCCGGAGCGGTCACGGCGACGATTTTTTTCTCCTTGGAGACGTAATAGATGTCCTGAATCAGATTTTTGGCGTCTTGCCAGACGAGTTCGGCAGTGACGGGATCGCCGATGCTTTCGGTCGTGGAGTTGCCTTTGTACTGCGCGTCGAACACGACCGTGCCGCCCGGTTTTACGATGTAGCAGTTTGCGGTTCCGGCGGCGGAGAGATCGACCGCATTTTCGGGGACCTTTACCTCAGATTTCCCCCCCCCTCCTTTTCCGGGGTCGTCGTCGCTGCAGGCGGCAGTGATACACATGCTCAGGAGAGCTGCGAATTTGAAATAGGATTTTCTTATCATACCGATATTGGTTAAATAAATGATGATCCCCTACCCTTCGGGATCGAATCGGGTGTTCCGGGGACGCGGGTATGCCGGGCGACATCTGTAATTCCCCTGCGGTAGCAAGATGAATTGTACGGAATAACCCGGCCGTCCTCCATGCCTGTTTGCGCAGGATGTGGCCCAAATATAATAAATTTTTGCCGGAATATGCTTTTCGGACGTTAAAAGCGGCAAAGTATCCGATAATTATAATATATTTGTATATCCCATCAATCCCTCTTGAAAATGATAAAGTTCTTTTTTGCGTTCTTGTTTTTGTCTGCGGGCTGTGCGTGTATGGCTTAGGACCGGATTCACACCAAAGACGGCCGTGTGATCGAATGTAAGGTTTCCGATTCGAGCAACCGGGCCGGCAACGTTTTCTTTTTTCCTGCGGACGACCCCGAAACGTCGCATTTTATTCCCGTGACCCAAGTCGATTATCTTGAAATCGGCGACGCGCGGGTGGTGCGTACGCCGAACGACAAACTGAAACCGGCCGAGCGCCGTTTCGGACTGAAAGCGCCCGCCTTGCCGCACATGCTGGGTGCGACGTACGATTTCCTTTCGAATACATATGTGCATACGCACGGGGCGACTGTTTCGTATGCCTATTATTTCGACGGCAGGAACGGCATTCATGCCGAGCTGGCCTATCGCAGTCTGGAGAGTGCTTCCGCTTCCGAAAGAAGAGCTGATCCGGGCACCTCAGTCGATATTTTCGCGGTGATTCCGCATTACGAGCGCCGTTTTTACATTCAGCGTATGGGATCGTTCTATTTCGTGCGCGGAGGTTTGGGCGTGAATGTCTATACGGCTTCGATTCTGACGGATGCCGGGGAGAGCCGCGAAGGCTTGGCGGCTCCGGTCGTCAGTCTCGCCTTGGGACTCGATTTCCGGGTGTCCCGCAACCTTTATCTGGAGGTTGCTGCGCGGTATATCGGTGATTTTGCCTCTTGGAATTTCGGATATGATTCTGAACCCTTGCTCGCTAACGAGGGCTTTTTCGGCGGGTTCTCTGTCGGATTGCGTTTCGGATGGGGCCGTTAGGCGGCGGACTTGTCAAGTAGTAACAAAATATGCGGCGTCATCACGCCGCATATTTTATTCCCGTTTCTGCTATCTCCGCGGCCATTCGCCGACCTCCATGTCGCGCATGTCGGCGCCGTCGATGACCAGCCGCACGGCGGTGCGGACTTTGTGGAACCCGTACTCTCCGGCGGCGCCGGGATTGACGTGCAGCAGGTCGTAAACCGGGTCGTAGGCGACTTTGAGGATGTGCGAGTGTCCGGCGATGAAGAGTTTCGGGCGCAGGGACTGGATCTTCGCCACGGCGCGCGGGTCGTAGCGGCGCGGGTAGCCGCCGATGTGGGTCATCAGGACCCGGACCCCTTCGCATTCGAACGAGAGGAAATCGGGGTATACGCGGCGCGTAAGGCCGCCGTCGATGTTGCCCGATACGGCCCGCAGGGGCTTGAACGCGGCGATGGCGTCGGCCAGTTCGAGCGACCCGATGTCGCCCGCGTGCCAGATTTCATCGACGTCCTTGAGGAATTCCCGCAGCGTGCCGTCGAAGGTGCCGTGCGTGTCGGATATGATGCCGATCTTTTTCATTTACTTGTATTTGTCGCGCCAGAGTTCGCGCATGCGTTCGGCGATTTTCGCTTCGGTCGCGTTGCCGGTGTTGGGCTCGTAGAATTTGGTGCCCGCCAGCGTGTCGGGCAGGAACTCCTGCTCGGCGAAGTTGCCTGCGAAATCGTGGGCGTATTTGTAGCCTTTGCCGTAGCCCGCCTTGTCCATCAACTTGGTCGGGGCGTTG
The DNA here is from genome assembly GCF_000265365.1 of Alistipes finegoldii DSM 17242. Classification (NCBI taxonomy): domain Bacteria; kingdom Pseudomonadati; phylum Bacteroidota; class Bacteroidia; order Bacteroidales; family Rikenellaceae; genus Alistipes; species Alistipes finegoldii. Next base: position 426,382 of record NC_018011.1, on the reverse strand, counting down.
CGCAGGTGCAGCGGCACGGGGCGGTTGGTGGTGTCGTGTTCGACCAGCGACATGGCCTTGTTGATCGCCATGTAGGCTGAGTTGCTCTTGGGGCTGGTGGCGAGGTAGATCGTCGTCTCGGCCAGCGTGATGCGCGCTTCGGGCATGCCGATCTTGTGTACCGTGTCGAAGCAGGCGTTGGCCAGCAGCAGGGCGTTGGGGTTCGCAAGCCCGATGTCCTCCGAAGCGAGAATCACCAGCCGCCGGGCCAGAAAACGCGGCTCTTCGCCTCCGGCCAGCATGCGCGCGAGGTAGTAGATCGCGGCGTTGGGGTCGCTGCCCCGCACCGACTTGATGAAGGCCGAGATGACGTCGTAATGCTGTTCGCCGTTTTTGTCGTACAGCGCGATATTCTGCTGGAGACAGTCGGTGACGTACTGGTCGGTGATGGTCAGCTTGCCGTCGGTCGCCCCGGCGAGGATGTCGAGGATATTGAGCAGTTTGCGGGCGTCGCCGCCTGAGAATTTGAAGAGCGCGCCGGTCTGCCGAACTTCGACTTCGCGGGCCTTGAGTTCCGCGTCGGTCGTGAGCGCACGGTCCAGCAGCGTCTGCAGGTCCTTGTCCTCCATCGGGCGGAGAATGTAGACCTGACAGCGGCTCAGCAGCGGCGAGATCACTTCGAACGAGGGGTTTTCGGTCGTGGCGCCGATCAGCGTCACGGTGCCCTGCTCGACGGCGCCCAGCAGCGAATCCTGCTGCGATTTGTTGAAGCGGTGGATTTCGTCGATGAACAGCAGCGGCGGCTTGGCGTCGAAGAAACGCTGTTTCTTGGCCGACTCGATCACCTCGCGCACGTCCTTCACGCCCGACGTGACGGCCGAAAGGGTGAAGAAGGGGCGTTCGAGTTGCGTGGCGACGATCTTCGCCAGCGTGGTCTTGCCCACGCCCGGAGGCCCCCACAGGATGAACGACGGCACGTTGCCCGTCTCGAAGAATTTGCGGAACACCCCGTTTTTGCCCACGAGATGTTCCTGACCGATGTAATCGTCGATGGTCTTCGGGCGCAGGCGTTCGGCTAAGGGTGCTGACATGGCGGCGGTTTTAGTTTTGTTTGTCATTGCGGGGAGCCGCAGGCGACGTGGCGATCTGCCGAAACCCTGCAATGACGCTTTTCGTCGGACAAAGATAGTGCTTTTTCAAAAAATAATCCTATATTTGTCGAACATACTGACAAACACGGAAAGTGTAAGTCTGTTCCCGAATCGTGAACGTAGGAAATTCATTGCAGCGCGGAATAGGCAAACATCTTGCCGCGTCGTATCCGTATTCTGCGGGTATAGGCGTGGGGGTTGTTGCTTATTTTGGCTGCAAAGGTATCCTACGACCTGCGATTCTGAAATGGGCTTCGGCACCACGCTTTCTTTTTTGTTTATACTGCCGGGGTGCGGACAGAAAAATTGGACCCAGTTATGAAATCTTTTTTATTTTTATTTGTATTCCTATTTTGGAATGGTTGTTTATTTGCGCAAGAAATTCAGCGTGATTCGATTAAGGTTGATTCTAATGAGTCGCGAATGCCTTTGCAGACAACAGAGTTGGATTCTATTGCTACATCAATTATAAATTCAACATCTACTATAGATGCTGAAAAATCGATAAAAGTTCACGGAGAAGTCCTTGCAAAATCGACTAATCGATATAAAATTTATCCGACTTCAAATATGTATAATTTTTTGAAATTGGATACTAAAATGGGGTATATCTATAGAATCCAATGGAGCTATGATAATAATAAAAGATATGAAACTTATGTAAACTATAAGTCTCTTGTTGGTGATGAAGATGATTGGGTGAATGATCGGTTTGAAATCTATCCGACCACTAATATTTATAGTTTTTTGCTTTTGGATAAAATAGATGGCCGGGTTTGGCATTGTTATTGGAGTTTTGAATCTGGGGGAAATGGGATTCAGCGAATTTATTAATATTGATAAGATATGTGGGCTGTTTAATGTATCGTGTAATGAAAAAATATTATAGATGCTTATTTTGGCTATGATAGATTAGAACATAGTCTCTCAGATTGATAGGTTTGTAACAACGAGAAGCGCCGATAAATTACATTATCGGCGCTTCTCGTTGTTCAGAAGAAATGAAAAACGTAATTTTGCTTTACTCCTCCGGCTTCCGCAGCTCCAGATACAGTTCGTCGAGCTGCGACTGGTCGATGCAGCCCGGTGCGTCAAGCATCACGTCGCGGCCGGCGTTGTTCTTCGGGAAGGCGATGTAGTCGCGGATCGAATCCGAGCCGCCGAACAGCGAACACAACCGGTCGAAGCCGAAGGCGAGACCGCCGTGAGGGGGCGCGCCGAACTTGAAGGCGTCCATCAGGAAGCCGAAGCGCACCTGAGCCTCTTCGGCCGTGAAGCCCAGCACCTCGAACATTTTGGCCTGCAGTTTCGAGTCGTGGATACGGATCGAACCGCCGCCGATCTCGGTGCCGTTGCAGACGAAGTCGTAGGCGTTGGCGCGTACGCGGCCGGGGTCGCTGTCTATATACTGTACGTCCTCCAGCTTGGGCGAGGTGAAGGGATGGTGCATGGCGTAATAGCGCTGCGTCTCGTCGTCCCACTCGAAGAGCGGGAAGTCCACGATCCAGAGCGGCGCGAACTTTTTCGGGTCGCGCAGTCCCAGCTGCTGGGCCACTTCCAGACGCAGGGCGCAGAGCTGCGTCAGCGTCTTGAACTTCTTGCCGCAGAGGATGAAGACCATGTCTCCGGCCTTGGCGCCGCAGCGGTCGGCCATCGCGCGGACCTCGTCGGGCGTGTAGAACTTGTCGATCGAAGATTTCACGCCGGACTCCTCGACGCGGATCCAGATCAGCCCCTTGGCGCCGATCTGCTGGCGCTTGACGAACTCCGTCAGGGCGTCGATCTGCTTGCGCGTGTAGACGGCGCAGCCCGTTGCGGCGAATCCGGTGACGTATTCTGCATCGTCGAAAACCGAAAAACCGTGGCCTTTCGCCAGATCGGTGATGTCGGCGAACTCCATGCCGAAGCGCAGGTCGGGTTTGTCCGAACCGTATTTCTCCATCGCCTCGATCCACGGCATGCGGCGCAGCGGTTCGGTCAGTTCGATGTCCATCACCTCCTTGAACATGTGCTTGGCCCAGCGTTCGAAGATCTCCAGCACGTCCTCCTGCTCGACGAACGACATTTCGCAGTCGATCTGTGTGAATTCGGGCTGACGGTCGGCGCGCAGGTCCTCGTCGCGGAAGCAGCGCACGATCTGGAAATATTTGTCGTATCCGGCCACCATCAGCAGCTGCTTGAGGGTCTGCGGCGACTGGGGCAGGGCATAGAACTGGTTGGGACTCATGCGGCTGGGAACCACGAAGTCGCGGGCGCCTTCGGGCGTCGAGTTGACCAGATAGGGGGTTTCGATTTCGAGGAAGCCCTCCGAATCGAGGAAGCGGCGGATCTCCTGCGCCATCTTGTGCCGCAGGATCATGTTGCGCTGCAGGGGCGGACGCCGCAGGTCGAGATAGCGGTATTTCATGCGCAGGTCGTCGCCGCCGTCCGACGTCTCCTCGATGGTGAAGGGAGGAACTTCAGCCTCATGGAGCACGACCACCTTCTCGGCTGCCACCTCGATGTCGCCCGTGGCCATTTTGGGGTTCTTCGACGAACGCTCGATCACCCTGCCGGTCACCTGGACGACCCATTCGCGGCCCAGCCTGCAGGCCGTCTCGCGGGCTTCGGCGGGCGAGTGTTCCTCGACCACGATCTGCGTGATTCCGTAACGGTCCCTGAGGTCGATGAAGGTCATGGCGCCGAGGTTGCGGACTTTCTGCACCCACCCGGCTAAGGTGACGGTTCGGTTTACGTCGTCGGCTCTCAGACAGCCGCACGTATGGGTTCTGTACATAGGAAATATGGTTTTTTGTTCAATTTGTCCTTGCAACCCGCAAAGTTAAACAAAAGATGCGAAATAAGGAATCCCGGAAGATATTATTTGTGCTGCGGAGCAGTCGCAAAGAGTTTTTTGCTTACTTTTGCAAAAAATCCCGCCCGTGGAAGATCAGAAAAAAAACGATGAAAAATTCATGCGTCTCGCACTAAACGAGGCGCGCAAAGCGTTACAGTTGCAGGAAGTGCCCATCGGCGCGGTGGTCGTGGCCGACGGCGCGGTCGTGGGACGCGGCCATAATCTGGTCGAGACGCTCTCCGATCCTACGGCCCATGCCGAGATGCAGGCGCTGACCGCCGCCGCATCCACCCTCGGCGGCAAATACCTGCAGGGCTGCACGCTGTACGTCACCGTCGAACCGTGCATCATGTGCGCCGGAGCCACAGGCTGGGCGCAGGTGGGCCGCGTGGTGTGGGGCGCCGACGACCCGAAGAAGGGTTACAGACGCTATTCGGAGACGGTGTTCCATCCTAAAACGACGGTGGTGCGGGGCGTGCTCGGCGAAGAATGCGAGGAGTTGATGACCTCTTTTTTCGCAGGTTTGCGCAATTAGATTTTGAAAAAAAAGAAAAAAAATATACTTTTGCGATCAACGTATCCGAAAACGGGTGCACGAACTGAAAAACTTTAAAAAACGGAATAGGCAATGAAAAAATTATTGGTATCGGTAATCGCGCTGCTGGCAACGGTGTCGCTTTCGGCGCAGGATCTTACGGCGGTGTATAACGAAGCTGCAGCAGCTTTCGGAAACAAGGACTTCGCGGGAGCCGCCGCAAAATTCGAAGAGGTAATCGACAAGGGCATGGACGACGAGACCGCCGCTTCGCTGGTGGCCATCGCCAAGACCACGCTTCCCAAATGCTACTTCATGCTGGGCGGCAGTGCACTGAAAACCAAGAATTACGAGGAGGCGCTGAAGAATTTCACCAAGTCGGCCGAGCTGTCGGAGCTTTACGGCGATATGAACCAGATGGCCAAATCGAACGGCTGGGTTGCCAAGATTTACCAGATACAGGGCGGCGACGCTTTCAACAACAAGGATTACGCGACCGCTTCGGAGATTTTCGCCAAGGGTTACGCCGCCGACCCCGACAATACGGGCATGGCGCTCAATCTGGCGATGAGCTACTGCGAAATGGCGATGAGCAGCGGCGACATGGCACAGTATGAGAAGGGTATGGAGGTTTACGAGGCCATCGCCGCCAAGACCCATCCCAAATACGCCGAGGATGTAGCCAAGGCCAAGGAGGGCATGGCGCTCTATACCAATAATATGGTTGCCAAGATGCAGGCTGCCAACGATTTCGACGGCATTATCAAGATGGCCGACGACCTGCTGGCCAAGAATCCCGAAAGCGCACTCGCCCAGAACGTTCGTCTGCAGGCTTATGCCAACAAGAAGGACTATGCGAAGGTGATCGAGCTGGGACAGGCCGCTGCCGACGCGCAGACCGACGCTGCCGACAAGAGCCTGATGTACTACCTGCTGGGCGCCGCCTACAACGCCAAGGAGATGAAGCCGCAGGCTATCGCCGCATTCAAGCAGGTGACCGACGGTCCCGCCGCCGAGAATGCCAAGGCAGCCCTCGCGGAGCTTTCGAAATAGGAATATTCATCCATGCGATACGAAGCGGGTCCCCATCGGGGATCCGCTTTTTTCGTCTCGCCGAGGGGGCTTATTGTGCAGTCAGGGCGATTTCTCGGACTGCCGGGAGCTTCTTGCGCAGTCGGGGGAGGGGGCGGATTGCCGGGGCGAATCATCGCGCTGGCGGAGTAAATTCTTGCACCGCCGGAGGGCTCTTATGCGGTCGGGGCGAAAGCGCTTATTCTGTTTTGATATTGCCGCGGATGCGCGCCAGACCGCTGCGGGTCAGGGGCGTTGCGCCCATGCGGGCTTCGAACTCCGTTTCGTCCAACGCCATCCATGCTGCGGCATCCATCGTCAGCGGGTCGAAGACGGGATCGAACGCCCGATTGGCGTGCATCGGCGCCTTCTGGTTGTGGGGACAGCAGCTCTGGCAGCGGTCGCAGCCGAAAATCCAGCCGTCGAGGTCGATTCCTCCGGACGGCTCCCGTTCGATGGTGTGGCACGAGATGCAGCGGCCCGTGTCGATCACCTTCGGGGCGACGATGGCGCCCGTGGGACAGCTCTCGATGCAGTTGCGGCAGCGGCCGCAGCGGGAACCCTCGAACGGGGCGTCGTAGGCGTCGGCTTCGTCGGTCAGGAGCAGCTCGCCCAGCAGGACATAGGTGCCGTGGCGGGGCGTGACGAGCAGCGACTGGCGGCCTATCCAGCCCAGTCCGGCCTCTACGGCGAGCTGTTTCTCGAGCAGCGGGGCCGTGTCGACGAACGCCCGGCCGCCGAGTCCGGGATCGGCGGCTTTGAGATGTTCCAGCATGCCGTTCAGCATTCCCTTTATCGTCGTGTGGTAGTCCGCCGTGCAGGCATAGGAGGCGATTTTGGTGCGGTGTCCGGGGGGATACCCTTCGCCGATGCGGTTTTTGTAACTTACGGCGCAGACCACCGCCGTACGCGCCCCTTCGACGAGTTTGCGCGGATCGGCGCGTTTCTCGACATTGCGTTCCATGTAGGTCAGCGACGACTGATACCCCTTGCCCAGCCACGCCCGGAGCCACGCCTCGTTCTGAGCCATGTGGCCGCAGGGCGCAAGGCCGCAGAGATCGAATCCTGCGTCGGCGGCAAGTTTTTTGATGTGCTGATAGTCGAGCATAGTGATAAATTTGTCCCAAAAATAGTGTTTTTTAACCGGAAATTAGTAATTTCGCCCCAAACTTTCACGTTATTCGGACGTAGTTGAAAACGAAAAATTATGACCATCAATACACTTTACGAACTGGCTCGCAACAGCGTGGAAAAGTTCGCGTCGAAAGTCGCATTTTCGATGTTCGAAGGCGACGACGTGACTTACGCCGAGGTGGACCGTCGTATTGCCAAGGTGCAGGAAATCCTTACGGGAGCCGGCCTGCAGGCCGGCGACAAGGTGGCCCTGCTGAGCAGCAACATGCCCAACTGGGGCGTCTGCTACTTTGCCGTCACTTCGGCCGGCATGATCGCCGTGCCGATTCTTCCGGACTTTTCGGGCGAAGAGCTGGACATGATCATCGAGCATTCGGAGGCCCGTGCGCTGCTCGTCTCCGACAAACTTTTCACCAAACTTTCGAAAGAGACCATCGGACGGCTCAACGTCGTGGTCCGCACCAAGAACCTCGGAGTCATCGCCCAGCAGGTCCATGCCCAAGGTTCGACGGCGGTGCCCAAACCCGATGATCTGGCGGTCATCATCTATACTTCGGGAACTACCTCCAAGCCCAAGGGCGTGATGCTGACCCATTCGGCGCTCTGCGCGCAGGTGGGCATTTCGTCGAGCATCTTCCCCGTGCAGCCCGACGACGTATTCCTTTCGGTGCTGCCGCTCTCCCATACGTACGAATGTTCGATCGGCATGATCTATCCCTTCTCGATGGGCGCGCAGGTCGTATATCTGGACCGTCCGCCCACGGCCTCGGCCCTGATGCCGGCGTTGCGCGCGGTGCGTCCCTCGGTGATGCTGATCGTGCCGCTGATCATCGAAAAAATCTACCGCTTGCAGGTGCTCGCCAAATTCAAGTCCACCGGATTCTGGCGCACGCTCTATAAGATCGGCTTCATGCGCCGTTACCTGCACCGCGTCGCGGGCAAGAAACTGCTCAAGCTCTTCGGCGGCCGCCTGCGTTTCCTCGGAATCGGCGGCGCGAAGCTCGACGGAGACGCCGAAAAATTCCTGCTGGAGGCCAAGGTGCCTTACGCCATCGGTTACGGACTTACCGAGACTGCGCCGCTGCTGGCCGGTGCCGCGCCCTCGCAGGTGCGGCTCGGTTCGACCGGTCCGCAGGCTCCGGGCGTCGAACTGCGGCTGGAGAATATCAATCCCGATACCCGTCAGGGCGAGATCGTGGCGCACTCGCCCAGCGTCATGCTCGGCTATTTCAAGAATCCCGAAGCCACGAAGGAGGTATTTACGGCCGACGGCTGGTTCCGGACGGGCGACCTCGGCGAATTCGACAAGGACGGATGGCTCTATATCAAGGGGCGTCTGAAAAACATGATCGTGGGGCCGGGCGGCGAAAATATCTATCCGGAGGACATCGAAACCGTCCTCAATTCGCATGTCTACATCGCCGATTCGATCGTCACCGAACAGCAGGGCCGTCTGGTGGCCCTCGTGCACTTCAACCGCGACGAGATCGAAAGCATGATCGACGACTGGCGCGAGGAGTGGACCTCCAAGAAAGAGGCGTTGGAGGCCAAGACCGAACAGCTTAAAAAAGAGATTCTGGATTTCGTGAATGCCAAGGTCAACCGTTTTTCGCGTATCTCGGAGGTCGTCGAGGAGAAGGACGACTTCGTCAAAACCCCGACGCACAAAATCAAGCGTTTCCTCTACAGCAAGAAGAAGGAGTCCGGAACTCCGGGGGAGCACCCTGCCGGACGGCCCGAAACCAAATAGGGGCTTCGGATATTGTGGAATAAGAAATACCGCACTTTTCGGAGTGCGGTATTTTTTTTCGCTTTCTCTGCAACCCTTTTTTGTCGGGCTGCGGTTTCCACGCTGCGGTCCTCGCCTGCCTGCTGCGGTCTCGCTATCGGCCGGTCGCTGCTGCGGCATCGACGGTCAGGAACGGGACGCTCTCCGCATCGGGAAGCACGGCGCGTTCGGTTCGAGTCTGCACGATCTCCTTATAGTGGGCCGAGAGGTCCAGTTCGGCGTTTTTGAGACCTTTGGTGCCCGGTCTCTGGCTTTTGAAAGCCGGCGGCCGTGAAGAGCAGGCAGAGCGCCGTGTTCAGGAGTTTGATTCGCATGGCTTCCGGGGTTTTACTGCATGATGACCGATTCGAGCTGCCGCATGTAGGCGGGATCGGTGGCGGTGAAGCGGAAGCGGCCGTTCCAGCCTCCCCATAACTGGCCTACCTTGAGCAGAACATGGTTCCAGCCCTTTTCGAGCGGAATGCCTTCGATGCGCTGCGGCAGAGCGGGGTTGTCCTGCCGTTTGATCGCGTTGTCGAGAAGGTTGCTGTTGACGTATACGGCCAGTTTGTCGTCCACCGCGAATTCCAGATCGAGACGGGGCATGTTGGGCTCCAGCAGCAGGTTGACCAGCGACCGGGGGCTGAACAGCCAGAAACTCAGGTAAACGGCGCAGTCTTTCTGCTCGCCCTTGAGGTTCATCGTTTCGAAGTTCCAGAATCCCTCTTCGTTGCTGTCCACGGCGCCCCAATATCTTCCGGAGGTTACCGCTCCCGGCCGCAGGTCGGCCGCCGGAGTGCCTTCGAGGTAGTCGCGGGCCATGACCTCGTCCATGCTTCCGCCGGCATAGGTGCCGCTCAGCAGGGCGTGTACGACCGTGCCGTTCCGGTCGAGCGCCGCCGGGATATGGCGCGGGCGGCCGTTGAACCGTGCGCCCAGATTGTGCAGCATTTCATGGATCAGCGCACTGCCCTTGTTGCCCAGCACGAAGGGGTCGATCGCCGAGAGCAGCAGCTCGCCCCGGCCGGCCTCGCCGCGGAGCAGTACGCTGCCGAGCGGCTTGCTCTCCCGCTCGCTGCGGAGCACCTGCCCGGTTTTGATGTTCTCTTCCTGATAGTTCCATTTGCTCCAATCCGTGTTGCAGGGGTCGAGCAGGGTGGCGTAGGCGTCGCCGGAGGGCATTACGAAGCTGGAAACCGGCTCTTTGGTCCGTTCGTTGAAATAGAGCGTCGAAAGGTCCTGACCGTTGAGCAGCGAGTGTTTGCCGCGTATGATGTAGCTGGCGGCATTGCGCGGAGTGAGCGTCACGGCGTGGCCGCCGAGCTTTTCGACCAGCGGAAGCGCCGCGGGCGAGATGTTCCATACCAGCAGGGTGCTTCCGGCGCCGAGTGCGGCGCGGAGCCGTTCGACGAGGGCCGGATCTTCCGCCGGGCGGATGCCGTCGAGCAGGATGAGCTGATTGCGGCGTGTGTCAAGCGGCCGGAATGCTACGGACAGCTCTTCGAACTGCCTTTCGGCCTTCGACTCCGGATCGGCGGAGATCCAGACGACGTCGCGGGCGGCCGGAACCGGTTCGCTGATCTCGGTGTGTTTGCGTACGGCCCATTTGTTGGGCTGGGCGGCATAGGTGTCGCTGAATGCGGCTTTCACGCCCTCGAACAACGCCCACGGGCGGTACAGCGGAAGCCGGGGATCGTAACCGGGGTTGAATGTGGTGGTGTAGGGGCCGAGCCGTTCGGGCTGGACGCCCGGAACTCCTTCCCGGTAGGGGCCGAACCAGATGCCGTCCTCCGCTTCTACGGGACGGGTGATGTCGTTGAGTCCGATTTCGAGCGGCTGCACGCCGTACCACGCGAGGTTGAAAATCGAGGCGTAGCAGGCATCCAGACCGCGCTGCATGGAGATCGTTTCGAACGCTTCGCCCGCGAGTCCCTCCATGCGGCCTTCCTGCGATTCGAAGGCGCGGTCGCCGTTGACTACCGAGACGTGGGCCGGGGTTCCGGCGTAGCACATACCCATCTCGCCGACGCCCCACGGTTTGCCCTTGCTCTTCCATTCGAGCATCAGCGGCGTGTTGCAGTAGTGGCCGATGACGGTCGGCAGGTCGGTGTCGGTCTGGGTCTCGCCGTCGCCCGAAATCCAGTTGCGCGTATGGTCGCATTCACGGGTGATGCGCACCCATTCGTTGATCTCGGCGATGTTGCGTTCGACGATCGGTTCGGGGGCGTGGACTTCCAGCGGCCGTTCAGGCAGATTTCGTCCCGGCAGGGACGTTCGGGAGTCGCAACGAAACCCTCTTGGGGCGCAAACGGCCGGTCGAACCGGGTCTGCGACTGCGCGGAATTTTCCGCGCCGTACAGGCCGCCCAGCAGCAACAGTAGTGGTAGCAGTTTTTTAGTCATGGCGGATAATTGTTGATCGGTTGGTTATTTTAATGCGTGTTTTCTTGCAGGTAGTTTTTCAGCAGCAGGTAATTGTTCCATAGTCGCTGGTTGATCGAGGTCAGGATGCCCATTTCGCCGCGTGACCCGGTGCGCGAAACATAGGTGCGGATCAGCTCTTCGACGGGGGCGGATTCCAACTCGCGGAGCGCCGCGGCGCAGGCTTCGCGCGATGCGGGACGGTTCTCCGCAAGGGTTTTGTCGCGCAGCTCCCAGCCCGGAGCCATCGCCCGTACGACCTTGTCCAGCAGCAACTCGAACGAGAGCATGGCCCGGAAACTTTTCAGGTTGCGGCGCTGCTGCGGCGTCTGCTCTTTGTCCTGCACGGCGTCGATGGCGTCGATGATCCCCTGCCGCGAAGCGGCGTTCGCTTCGTCGAGCACTCCCCAGTCGGGGCGGAATGCGAAGTACTCCGGGGACTGCGGTCCCTCCCATGCGTTGGCCGTATCGACGGCGGCCATCAGGGGCGCGAGTGCGGCGGCGGCCTGCGCGCCGAAATCCTCTTCGAAATACTCCTTGTAGAGCGTTTCGACGGTCGCGTCGTCCGACGTGCGGGCGTAGCGGGCGAACGTGCGGAAGTTATAGCGGGTCTCCGCCGTGCGCCAATGAATGGCCGCCACGCCCTGAAGCCCCTGTTCGCGGGCCAGCTGTACGTGGTCTCGCATCTTGCCCACGCGCGGTTGCTGGTGCCACATCTGGTTGTCGCCTTCGAGCCACGGCACGGCCCAGACTTTGCGGTGGCGGGCGATGTCGGCGAGGAATTCGGGCTGTCGGGTGCGTCCCAGATCGGGGTTCAGACAGCTGAAGACAACCTCTTCGGGCAGCGCCCGGTCCAGTCCGCGCAGGATGCCCGGCAGTTGGCCCCCGCCGCCCCCGCCGCCGATGATCAGCTTGGCGCGGGAGCCTTTCTGCCGGAGATGGTCGAGCGTGCGGCGGATGTATTCGAGCGACCACACGCCCACGAAACGTTCGCTGTCGCTCTGCGCCTCTTCAAAATGGCCCGATTCCCGGCGGAACACCTCCGCGAAGGCGGGGTCGCCCAGCGCCTGTTCGACGACCACGCCCAGAAACGAATGTTCGTTGAGTCAGAGCCACACATAGTCGATGTCGGGATAGTTTTCCAGCAGGTCGTCGAGCGCCGCCCGGTGCAGTTCGACCGAGGTCGGATGGCACGGATTGGGGACCATGTTGCCTGCGCCGAGCCAGAAGAAACAGCTGCCTGCGGCGTAGAGCGAGAAATATTCGGGCGGCACGACGCCGAATTCGAAGCCCATGGCCATTTCGATATCCCGGTCGTGGGCCATGCGCAGTACGTCGCGCATCAGCCGCTGCGTGTTGCGGTAGTGTTCGTCGGGTGTTTTCGAAATCAGGGAGCAGTCGCTGCCGAAGGCTTCGGCGCCGCGCGGTACGTCGAGCGCCCGCTGCGAGCCGAACGCAAACTCCTTGAGCCGGAGCGGCAGTGCGCCCCAGCGGCAGCTGAGCGAGTTGTCGAGCATGGCCTGCGGCACGATGCCCCGGTAGGAGATGCGCACCATCGGTTCGACGTAGGTGGCGTAGCGTTCGCCGCCGCCCGTGTAGTTGTGAAAACCGATGAAGTTGATGCCTTCGGCTTCGCAGTTGTCGAGGTAAACCTCGTAATCGGCTTTGTTCCAAGCCGTCGGGCCGCAGAGGAAGTTGTGCCACGGCAGCACGCCGCGGATTTCGAACGGCTCGGCCGCGAATCCGGCGGACGCCAGACAGCAGCATGCCGCGATGAAAAGGTGTTTCATGGCCTGTTGCGGTTAGAGTTCGACGGTGATCGTGCGTTTGTCGCCTTTGATGCCGCGGACCCAGATCCACGAGGCGTTTCCGATCAGTTCGGTTTCGTAACCCTTCGGGTTGTTCTGCAGACGGGGGAACGGGCCGAAACGGATGTCCGTGCCTTCGAACCTGCCGATGCCTTCCAGCTCGACCGTGCAGCGGCGCAGCCAGCGTTCGTGGCGGACGGTGAAGCGGATGCGGTGCGTCCGCCCGTCGGCGTCGGTGACAGGCCAGTCCACGCACTCCATCGTGTCCCACAACCACGGCAGGCGGGGCATGAGCGTCAGCCTGCGGCCTTCGCAGCGGACGCCCGCGACGATCGAGAATGCTTTGAGAATCTCGGCTTCCTGCACGAGATTGCCCTCGTCGCCGGGGTTTTCCATGATCTCGCGCCGGCCTTCGGAGTGGACTCCGACGGTGATCCGCCGCGATCCGAAGGATTTCGTCCTCACGGCAGGCGGCGATGCGGAGTATCTTGCTGCCGTGCGCGGGCTTTACGGCAAAGGGAAGCAGGCCGGGACGCTCGAATTCAAAAACCATTTCTACCTCGAACGGGGACCTTACGAGATCGTGGCTGTCGTCGATGAAAATGCGGATACGGAGCCTTTCGTGCTGGAAGGGAAATTCATCGACCTGTTCGATCCGGCGCTTCCGGTACTGACGCGCCGTGCGGTGCTGCCCGGTACGCAGGCGCTGCTTTACAATCTGGACAAGGTCGCCGATCCCGGCCGGCCGCAGGTATTGGCGTGCGCCGCCTGCGTCGAGACCGAGCGGGTGGGGCGGAACGGCTACTCGTTCATGGTCAAGGGGCCGGCTCAGACGACCAACGTCATGCGGGTGCTGCTGCCCCGGAAGCTTCGGCGCGCTGTCAGTCCGCTTTCGGACGGCCTGCGGAAAAAACGCACACGCCCGGCAACTGCATTGCCGGGCGTGTGCGTTTCCGCTATTGCGGGTCTTTATTCGTTCATGCCTTTGGGAATCAGCGTCGTGTCGGCCTGACGGGGCTTGTCGCCGACGTCCACGAGGTTGTCTTCCGAGACTCCGAACGAACGGTAGTAGGTGTTCAGCTCCGCGACGACTTCCTTGCGTCCGGCGTAGGTCGCCAGATAGTAGATGTCGCCCAGCTGGTCGAGTTTCTCGTCGAGGATCGGCGATACCATGTCGCCCTGCGTTCCCTCGAAGCGTAGGTAGTACTCGATGTATTCGATCAGCGTTTGGGCATACTCGCGCAGCAGGGCGTCGCCCTTGGCGGCGGCCTCTTCGACGCCCATCGCCGATGCGGCGTAATAGGCTTCGAGGAAGGGGTAGGTATTGGTGTCGGTGAAACGGATCTGCCACGTAGGCATCCTTTCGAGTCCGAGGTCGAGCAGCTCGACCGCCTCCTGCGCCCGATCCTGCCGCAGCAGCTCCTTGGCGACCCGTGCGAAGGAGTCGCGTGCATGCGATGCGCTCAGGTTATACTGAATGAAGTAGTCGGCGTATACCCTCGGATCGGAGAGGTTGCCGTATCTGAAGGTGTCGCGCAGCAGCGGCGCCGCATAATCGGCGTCCACGCGCCCGATCTCCCACGGATTCTGCATCGGGGTGAGGATCGGCACGAAACGGTAGGCGTAGCCGTCGAACTGGAGGTAATCCATCAGTCCGAAATCCTGCAGGATGTAGACCTGCGTCATGTAGATAGGCCGTTTCCAGTCGAAGTTGGCCAGCATGTCGAGGATCATCAGCTGGTTCTTGTCGATCGAATTCTTGCGCAGGTTGATGTAAACCGTGTCCACCATCTTGTCGCGGTCCTTTTCGGCGACGATGCCCGATGCGATGGCGTTCTCCTTGTTCACCGGCAGCGCGATGCGCTTGGTCGGGATGTAGTCCACCATCGAACCGTCGGCCATCTTGATCTTGGAGTCCGGATGGTCGGTGCGGATAAAGTCCATCACCTCCTTGATATCGACGCTGCGGTTGACGCGGTCGTAAACCGGCACCCAGTCGTTTACGAAGGTGTATTTGCTCTTCGGCAGCGAGAAGGGCACGCCCGGCGCCTTGTTGGCCTTGGTCTTCATCTCGTCGATGTACCATTCGCCGCCCAGATAGGAGGTGTTCATGATGCGCACGTCGGGACGTACGCCGTAAACCTCCTGATTGTTCCACAGCGGGAAGGTGTCGTTGTCGCCGTAATTGAGGATGATCGAGTTGGGCAGCGTGGACATCAGGTAGTTCCAGCCGATGTCGCGCGCCATGTAGCGGTGCGAACGGTCGTGGTCGTCCCAGTTCTGCGCCGCGAGGATCGTCGGGACGACCATGCAGACCGCCGTCGCGGCAACTGCCGCGGTGACGTTTTTACGCTTGGTGAGCCATGCGACGAGGTCGCGGACCGCCAGCACGCCGAAGCCGATCCAGATCGAGAACGCATAGAACGAACCCGCGTAGACGTAGTCGCGTTCGCGCGGTTCGCCCGGCGAGGTGTTGAAATAGAACACCAGCGCGATGCCCGTCATGATGAAGAGCCAAAGGACGATCGAGAAGTTGCGTTCGTCGCGGTTCAGCTGGTAGATCAGTCCGATCAGTCCCAGCAGGAAGGGCAGGAAGTAATAGGTGTTGCGGCCCTTGTTTTCGGCGATTTCGCGGGGCAGGTCGTCCTGCGGGCCGAGGAATTTCTCGTCGATCCATTTGATGCCCGACAGCCAGTTGCCGTCGGTGATCTGCGTGCGTGTGGGCTGTATGTCGCTCTGGCGTCCCACGAAATTCCACAGGAAGTAACGCCAATACATGTACGACAGCTGGTAGTTGAAGAAGAAGTTGAGGTTCTCGGCGAACGTCGGCTCGACGATCGTGCGGTCCTCGTAACCGTCGTTGTAGAGTTTCTTACGGCCGAAATCGACTACCTCGCCCCGTATGGGACGGCCCTGTTCGTCGCGGAGGATTTCACCCTTGTCGTCGCGCATGACGTCGGTCCGGGTGCGGTAGGCGCCCCACTGCTTGTACTCCTTCTCGCCTTTGCGGGCGTCCCACATGCGGGGGAAGAAGTGTACGAATTCGGGGGAGTGGGTGTAACCCGTGATGACCGAAGCGGGTTTGTATTTGCCGTCCTCGTCGAGGTAGTAGAACGATTTTTCCTTGTAGCCTTCGGGCGGCGCGGAGTAATAGGCGCCCAGCAGCAGCGGACGGTCGCCGTACTGGTCGCGGTTGAGCATCGACAGCAGTGCGTGCGGGTTGTTGGGGTTGTTGCTGTTCATCGGCGGATTGGCCGCGGCGCGGATCGTCACCGACGCGTACGACGAGAAGCCGACGAGCACCATCGTCGTCGAGAGCAGGATGATGTTCCAGACGACCTTGCCTTTGCGGTGGGTGTACCATGCGGCCCAGCCGCAGCCCAGAATCAGCGCCAGCGCGAAGAGCACGATGCCCGAATTGACGGGCAGGCCGAGCGTATTGACGAAAAAGAGATCGACCATCGCCCCGACATAGACCGTGTAGGGGATGATGATGTTGTTGATGAAGAGCAGGATGGCGCCCGCGATCAGCGTGGCGTAGACCATGCCTTTGAAGGTCACCTTCTCCGTCTTACGGAAATAGTAGATGAATACCAGCGCCGGAATGGTCAGCAGGTTGAGGATGTGCACGCCGATCGAAAGGCCCATCATGTAGGCGATCAGCACGATCCAGCGTGACGAATGGGGTTCGTCGGCCTCCTCTTCCCATTTGAGCATCAGCCACACCACGAGCGCCGTGAACATCGACGAGAGGGCGTATACCTCGCCCTCGATGGCCGAGAACCAGAACGTGTCGGTGAAGGTGTAGGCCAGCGCGCCGACGATGCCTGCGCCGAGGACGGCCAGCGTGTTGGCCTGCGTCAGCTCACCGCCGCCGCGAGTCACCAGGCGCCGTGCCAGATGGGTGATGGTCCAGAACAGGAACAGGATGCAGAATGCGCTGGCGATGGAGTTCATGGCGTTTACGGCCACTCCCACGTAGTCGGGATTGCCAAAGGCGAACAGGGTCGCCAGCCGGGCCAGCATCATGAACAGCGGTGCACCGGGAGGGTGCCCGACTTCGAGTTTGTAGGAAGTTGCAATGAATTCCGAGCAGTCCCAGAGGCTCGAAACGGGTTCCATCGTCATCAGGTAGACCGCGGCGGCGATGGCGAAGACCGCCCAGCCGACGATGTTGTTCCAGCGTTTGAAGAATGTCATATTGTTTTCGGTATGTTCGCTTTGTTTCGTGCAAAAGTAATCATTTAACGGCGAAATCCAATCAATATTACCCGCCGAGGCGGAAAGTTTTTATTTTTAGGGCTTTTCGGCGGCCGGGCCGCGGGGGCTTCTGTTTCAGGCTCTCTGCCGGAGGCGGCAGGCGCTGCGCGGGCGGACGCCGGTCGTCATTCCCCGGTCGCGGCAGGGCCGCCGTGCGGCGAATGCGGTCGGTTGTTTTTGCCGCCTGATTTTTCGTTATGTTTCCGATTTTGTTTAATTTTAACGAATAATTGTCCGTCCATGAAAAGAACGCTCTCCGTTTTTCTGCTCTTCGCGGCCGCATGCGGCCGCGTCGAAGCTCCCGCGCCGCTTTTTCCGGTGCCGAATGCCCGTCAGCTCGCTTGGCAGCAGCTGGAAACCTACGCCTTCGTCCATTACGGGCTCAATACGTTCAACGACATGGAATGGGGGTACGGCGATACTCCGGCTTCGACGTTCGACCCTGCGGATCTGGATTGCGACCAGTGGGTGCGGACGTTCCGGGCCGCCGGAATGAAAGGCGTGATGCTCACGGCCAAGCACCACGACGGGTTCTGTCTCTGGCCTTCGGCCTATACCGAGTACAGCGTGAAGAACTCCCCGTGGCGCGGCGGCAAGGGGGATTTGGTGCGGGAGCTGTCCGATGCCTGCCGCAGGCACGGACTCAAGTTCGGCATCTATCTTTCGCCTTGGGACCGCAACCATCCGGAATACGGGCGGGAGGAGTATGTCGCTTATTTCCACAACCAGATGCGCGAACTGCTCACCGGTTACGGGCCGCTTTTCGAATACTGGTTCGACGGCGCGAACGGCGGCGACGGCTGGTACGGCGGTGCGGACGAGAAGCGCAGCATCGACGCCAAGACCTATTACGGCTACGAGCGGGCGCGCCGGACGATCAACGAACTGCAGCCCGGAGCGGTGATTTTCGGCGGCACGTGCGCCGACATCCGCTGGATAGGCAACGAAGAGGGCCGGGCCGGACAGACGAATTGGAGCATGGTAAAGGGCCGCGGCGATGAACGGCTCAATGATTTCACCTGCGGCGAGTCCGACGGCGATACATGGCTGCCGGGCGAGTGCGACGTCTCGATACGTCCGGGCTGGTTCTATCATCCGCGGGAAGACCACCAGCTCAAAAGTCTCTCGCGGCTGATCGACATCTATTATGAAAGCGTGGGGCGCAACGCCAATCTGCTGCTCAATTTTCCGGTCGATCGCTCCGGCCGCATCGCCCCTGCGGATTCCGCGCGTATCATGGAGTGGCGCCGTGCGCTCGATGCGGAGTTCGCGCACGACCTTTTCGGCGAAGCCCAAGCGACGGCCGACAACGTGCGGGGCGGGGCGCGCCGGTTCTCCGCGGCGAAAGCCGTCGACGGCAGGGCCGATACTTACTGGGCTACCGACGACGGCGTGACGGCGGCGACGCTCTCGCTGCAGTTTGAGCGGCCGCGCCGTGTGAACCGCATTTTGCTTCAGGAATATATTCCGCTCGGACAGCGCGTCGGACGCTTTGCCGTCGAATGGCTCGACGGCGATACGTGGCGGCCCGTCGAAACCGCGGAGGAAATGACGACGATCGGATACAAGCGGATCATTCGTTTCGCAGGGGTCACGACTCCGGCGCTCCGCGTCCGTTTCGGGCAGGCCCGCGGTCCGCTCTGCATCTCCAATGTGGGAGCCTACGATGCGCCCGTGCTGCTCGAAGAGCCGCGCATCGTGCGCAACGGTGCGGGCGAGGTGACGCTCGCTGCGGGCGATACGCAGGCGGAGATCCGCTATACGCTGGACGGGACGGAGCCGGGGCCTTCTTCGGAGCTGTACGCGAAACCTTTTCCGATGACGGGCCGGGGCGTTGTCAAGGCGCTTGTCCGGGACCCGGAGGACGGTCGTATGAGCGCCGTGGCTTCGCGCGGGTTCGATATTCCCTGTGGGGCGTTTCGCGTGAAGGAGCTTCCGGACGAAGAGGCCGTCGGGCTTTTCGACGGCGATGTCTCGACTGTCGTCTATCTGCCCGCGGGCGTTGCGGGGTTCTCCGCCGATACGGGGGAGGAGCGGACTTTCAGGGGATTTGCCTACACGCCCGACCAAAGTCGCTGGGCGAGCGGCGTGGTGACCCGCTATCGCGTGTCGGTCGACGGCCGTACGGCGGCGGAGGGCGAATTCTCGAATATCGTCAACAATCCGGTGGAGCAGGTCGTGGAATTCGAGCCGCTGCGCGGGCGTACCGTCCGGTTCGAGGCGCTGTCGCTCGCTGCGGGCGACCGTCCCGGCATCGCGGAATTTTCGGTTCTGACGGAATAGTCGATATGCGTGTGTCGGATGGACGGCGCTATCTTCGGGGCTGCCGTTCATTTGTTTGGGAACGGCGTGCGCACGCCGTTTGCGGCGGTTCCCGGAGCCGGGCTTTGATCCGGACGGTCCGGCCTGCCGTGCGCCCGGCGGTGTCTTTTGATTTGCAGATAATTGATTATCTTTGAGCTGGAAAATGGAGATGTTGTTATGAGAAGAGTTTGGATGGTGTTTGCAGCGGTTATGATTTGCTGGGGCGTGCAGGCCCAAGAGGGCTTCGACGCCAAGATGCGCCGGGCGGGGCTGGTGGATGTGCTGGCCGTGGATTCGACGCTGCGGGTGAAGCTGATGTACTCGGCCCCGGATAATTTCATGCGCCGCGACGTCTACGGCGATCTGGAAACCGCCTACCTGCTTCCGCATTTCGCGCGCAAGGTGGCTGCGGCGCAGCGGCTGCTGCGGGAGCGTCGTCCCGGATGGCGGCTCTTGGTGTGCGACGCCGCGCGTCCGGTCAGCGTGCAGCGGCAGATGTACGAATTGGTCAAAGGTACGCCGAATCAGGTTTACGTAGCCGACGGAACGCGCGGCGGACGTCATAACTACGGCGTTGCGGTCGATGTGACGCTGCTCGACGAGACCGGCGCTCCGGTCGATATGGGAACTCCGGTCGATTTCTTCGGCGACGAGGCCCACACGGGCAATGAACCCGCGCTGGCGGCCGAGGGACGCATTTCGGCCGAAGCCTGCCGCAACCGCCAGCTGCTCGGAAGCGTGATGCGCGAAGCGGGGCTGGTGCCCTACCGCCGCGAGTGGTGGCATTACGAGGAGCCGATGGCGATGTCCGAAGTCCGGACCCGGTATAAGTTATTGGATTTCTGATCCGCGGAGGGTTGCTTTCGGCGCACTCCTCCGGATGACATGAAGGGCCGGTTGTCCGGCCCGGTTTCTGTTTTCGGCGTTTCCTTTTCAGGGACGCTTCCCCGCTCCGGGACGCTTCCCCTTTTCAGGGACGCTGCCCTTCGGATTTCCGGTCGCTGCGTCTGCGGCGGTGCGGCCTGCGGCGGCCCGGTTCGCGGTTTTCGGACGCTTGTCCTCCGCCGTTTTGCGGTTGCGGCGCGTGTGCGCTCTGGGCCTGTCCTTCCCGTTTCGGGGCGTTTCGCCTGCGTCGGCGCGGCCCTTTTGCATCTCCGCTTTGTCCGGCCGGCGTCCGGCCGTCGCCGCCCTGCGCGGCCTGCTTCGGTGCACTCCGTTGGGAGGATTCCTGTTTCCGCGGGGATTTCGTGTCGGTCTGCATGCCCGGCGTGAGGCGTCCGGAATCGGGATCGAGGACAAGTCCGGTCAGTTTCTGGATGTCTTTCAGCAGCGGGCGTTCGTCTTCCGAGCAAAAGGCTATCGCCGTGCCGTCGTGCCCGGCGCGTCCCGTGCGTCCGATGCGGTGTACATAGGTTTCGGCCACTTCCGGCAGGTCGTAATTGATGACCAGCGGCAGTTCGCTGATGTCGATCCCCCGCGCGGCGATGTCGGTGGCGATCAGTACGCGGCAGCGGCCCGCCCGGAAATCGTTCATGGCCCGTTCGCGGGCCCCCTGCGACTTGTCGCCATGGATGGCGCGCCCCTCGATGCCCGCTTTGGTGAGGATGCGGGCGATGCGGTCCGCGCCGTGCTTGGTGCGCGAGAAAACCAGCACCGAGCCTTCGGACCGTTCGCGCAGCAGGCTGATGAGCAGGTCTTTTTTCTCGGCCTTCTCGGCGAACATGACGCTTTGGCTGATCGTCTCGACGACCGACGCCGGAGGAGTGACGGTGACGTGCACCGGGTCGTGGAGCATCGAATTGGCCAGCGTGACGATGTCCGAGGGCATCGTCGCCGAAAAGAAGAGCGTCTGCCGCTCTTTGGGCAGCAGCGGAAGTATCCGTTTGATGTCGTGGATGAAACCCATGTCGAGCATCCGGTCGGCTTCGTCGAGCACGAAGAAGCGGATGTCGGAGAGCGAGACGTATCCCTGTCCGATCAGGTCGAGCAGGCGGCCCGGCGTGGCGACCAGCAGGTCGATGCCGCGCTGCAGGGCGTCCACCTGCGGACGCTGGTTGACACCGCCGAAGATCACGCAGTGGCGCAGGTCGGTGTAGCGGGCATAGTCGCGGCAGCACTCGTCGATCTGGATCGCCAGTTCGCGCGTGGGCGTGAGCACCAGCGCCTTGATGGGGCGGCGTCCTTTGGTGCGGGGCCGGGCCGAGAGCAGCTGCAGGATCGGCAGCGTGAAGGCCGCCGTCTTGCCCGTTCCTGTCTGGGCGCAGCCCATCAGGTCGCGTCCTTCGAGTGCGGGCGGAATGGCCTGCTCCTGAATGGGCGTGGGGGTGACGTAGCCCTTCTCGGCTACGGCGTGCATGATGGGTTCTATGAGGTTCAGTTCCTTGAATGTCATTGCATATCGGTTTTATTCCGGTTCTGGGAGCCGGATAATTCGTATTGTCGCATAATATACGGTAGGGAAAAACGGGTGGCGTCAGACCGGCGCGTGCTATTATTGTCGCCGCAAAGGTACGATTAATTCCGCGATTCTGGCGCATGTCGATTAAATTTCTTATTTTTGCGGTAAATTTTTCGGATAATTATGGAATCGAAACTCGTACTTTACAATACGCTCACCCGCCGCAAGGAGGAGTTCGAGCCTTTGACTCCCGGCCGCGTGGGCATGTATGTCTGCGGCCCTACGGTCTACGGCGACCCGCATCTGGGCCACGCCCGTCCGGCCGTGACGTTCGACCTGCTGTTCCGCTACCTCAAGGCCAGCGGCTACAAGGTGCGTTACGTGCGCAACATCACGGACGTGGGACATCTGGAGCACGACGCCGACGAGGGAGAGGACAAAATCGCCAAGAAGGCCCGGCTCGAACAGCTGGAGCCGATGGAGGTGGCCCACTACTACACGGAGCGTTACCACCGTGCGATGGAGGCCCTGAACGTCGAGACGCCCTCGATCGAACCCTATGCGTCGGGACATATCATCGAGCAGATCGAGTTCGTGAAGAAGATTCTGGCTGACGGGTTCGCCTACGAGTCGAACGGCTCGGTCTACTTCGACGTGGAGAAGTACAACCGGAAATACAATTACGGCCGGCTTTCGGGCCGCAATCTCGACGATATCGTCGCCAACACCCGCGAGCTGGACGGTCAGAGCGACAAGCGCCATTCGTACGACTTCGCGTTGTGGAAGAAGGCGTCGCCCGAACATATCATGCGCTGGCCTTCGCCGTGGAGCGAGGGATTCCCCGGCTGGCATATGGAGTGCTCGGCCATGAGCACCCGCTATCTGGGCGAGCGTTTCGACATCCACGGCGGCGGCATGGACCTGATGTTCCCGCACCACGAATGCGAGATCGCGCAGTCCACGGCGGCGCTGGGCCACGATTCGGCCCGTTACTGGGTGCACAACAACATGATTACGATCAACGGCCAGAAGATGGGCAAGTCGCTGGGCAACTTCATCACCCTCGAAGAGCTTTTCACCGGCAGCCACAAACTGCTGGCGCAGGCCTATTCGCCGATGACGATCCGTTTCTTCGTGCTGCAGGCGCAGTACCGCTCGACGCTCGACTTCTCGAACGGGGCGCTGCAGGCCGCCGAGAAGGGACTCGACCGCCTGATGAAGGGCGTCGAGGCGCTCGGCAGGATCAAACCCGCCGACGTCTCGACGGTCGATCCGGCCGAACTGGAGGGACGCTGCCGCGCGGCGATGGACGACGACCTGAATTCGCCGATGGTCATTTCGGCGCTGTTCGACTGGGTGCGCGTCATCAACCAGCTTGCTGAGGGCCGGCAGACCATCACGGCCGCCGACCTCGAAACACTGAAGACGACCGTTCGCCGCTATGCGTTCGACATTCTCGGCCTGCGCGACGAGAAGGCCGCCGGCTCGGCTTCGGGCCGCGACTACGTGACGCCGCTGGTCGAGATGCTGCTCGATGAACGTCTGAAGGCTCGCGCCGCGAAGGACTGGGCCGCTTCCGACCGTATCCGCGACGGGCTGGCCGCCGCCGGAATCCGCGTCAAGGACCGCAAGGACGGCAGCGACTGGGAGCTGGAATAGCTGTCTCCCGATTTTCGGGCGCCGCCCGCCGGAACGGACGCCGGAGTGCGGTGCACGGTTTTTGCCGCCCCGGCAGTGTCCGGGGACGGTGGTGCCCGGGGAGTTGTCAGGTTGTGTCCGGGCGGTATGCAGGATGTCCGCCGTGCCGGGCGGCGTCGGGCTGCATGTCCGGGAGGTGATTCCGGGAAATCGGCACTCTACAGGAATATGAACAGGAAATTATGTCTGTAACAATAAAGGGAGCGGCTGCGGAACTCGGAACGGAGCGTATCCGCAAACTGCTCGTACAATATGCCGTGCCGGCGGTCATCGCCATGACGGCCGCTTCGCTCTACAACATGGTCGACAGCATCTTCATCGGCCACGGCGTGGGGCCGCTGGCCATTTCGGGGCTGGCGCTGACCTTCCCGCTGATGAACCTCGCCGCGGCGTTCGGTTCGCTGGTGGGCGTGGGCGCCGCGACGCTGGTGTCGATGCGTCTGGGCCAGCGCGACTATGAAACGGCCCAGAACATTCTGGGCAACGTGGTGGTGCTGAACCTGATTATCGGTCTTTCGTTCGGACTGGTGACGCTGTTGTTTCTCGACCCGATCCTCTATTTCTTCGGAGCCAGCGACGCGACGATAGGCTATGCGCGCGACTACATGACGATTATCCTCTTGGGAAACGTCATCACGCATATGTATTTGGGACTGAACTCCGTGCTGAGAGCTTCGGGCCACCCGCGCAAGTCGATGTACGCTACGATCTATACGGTGGTGATCAACGCTGCGCTCGACCCGCTGTTCATTTACGGTTTCGGGTGGGGCATCCGCGGCGCGGCCGTCGCCACGATACTGGCACAGGTCATCGCGCTCGTCTGGCAGTTCCATATCCTTTCGGATAAGAGCGAACTGCTCCATTTCAGGCCCGGCATCTACCGCCTGCGCCGCAAGATCGTGCGCGATATTCTGGCCATCGGCATGTCGCCCTTCCTGATGAACCTCGCGGCCTGCTTCATCGTGATCCTGATCAACAAGGGGCTGAAACAATACGGCGGCGACCTGATGATCGGCGCCTACGGCATCGTGAACCGGCTGGCGTTCTTCTTCGTGATGATCGTCATGGGCATCAATCAGGGCATGCAGCCCATCGCGGGGTATAATTTCGGCGCCCGGCAGTACGAGCGCGTGCTGCGCGTGCTGAAGCTGACGATCATCGGCGCCACGTGCGTCACGATGGCCGGATTCCTGATGGGCGAGCTGGTCCCGCGGCTGGCGGTGTCTGCCTTCACGAACGATCCCGAACTGATCCGGCTGTCCGTTGAGGGCATGCGCATCGTCTTCATCTGCTTCCCGATCATCGGGTTCCAGATGGTGGCCACCAACTTCTTCATGAGCATCGGCATGGCCGGCAAGGCGATTTTCCTGTCGCTTTCGCGCCAGCTGCTTTTCCTGATGCCGGGGCTGATCTTCCTGCCGCACATCTTCGACGTCTATACCCGTTGGGACGGCAGCTGGGGCGTGTGGTGCTCGATGCCGCTCTCAGACCTGCTGGCGTCGGTTGTGGCCTTCTGCATGCTGGCCTACCAGCTGCGTAAATTCCGGGCCAAGATGGATGCGGCCCCGGCAACGAACAACCCCGAATAATCCGCGACTATGAAAGATAAATTCGTCATCAATATCGGGCGGCAGCTCGGAAGCGGCGGCAAGGCCGTCGGCGAGGCCGTGGCGGCGAGACTCGGAATCGGCGTTTACGACAAGCAGCTGATCAATCTGGCCGCCGAGCAGAGCGGCATCTGCCCCGAAATTTTCGAGAAAGCCGACGAAAAGGAGTCGCGCAACCTGTTCGCGACCTTCATCGGCTATCTGCGTTCGCCGTTCGTCGGAAGCGAATATTCGGGGAGCAACGTGCTGAGCAGCGATGCGCTGTTCAAAATCCAAAGCGACGTGATCCGCGACCTCGCTTCGCGCGAATCGTGCGTTTTCGTGGGCCGCTGCGCCGACTATATTCTGCGCGATCATCCGCGCACCGTGAATATTTTCATCGCGGCCGGCCGTGCCGAACGTATCGAGCGGCTCTGCCGCCTGCACGGCATCGCGCCCGGAGAGGCGGAGAGCCTGATGGACCGCACCGACGCCCGGCGCGCGGCCTACTACAATTATTACAGCAGCGGCACGTGGGGAATGGCCGAGACCTATGATCTCTGCATCGATTCGTCGGTGCTGGGAATCGACGGCACGACCGGTTTCGTGCTGGAATTCGTGGAACGCAAACTGGGCGTGAAGCCCTGAGTGGCCGCATTTTTTTTGTTAATTGATTGCCTATGATACTTGCAGATCAGATAAAGGATTTGGAACAGCGCAGCGGTGCGCTGGAGCGCTGTCTGAACATCGAACAGAAGCGCATCGACCTGCTCAACGAAGAGGAGAAGACCCAAGTGCCGGATTTCTGGGACAACCCGGATCAGGCGCGCGAACAGCTGCGCCGCGTAGCGGCCATCAAGGCGTGGGTGGACGATTACGACGCCGTTGCGAAGGACGTCGAGGATCTTGCGCTGATGCCCGAATTCGTGAAGGAGGGCGTGGTGAGCGAGCAGGAGATGGACGCCCATTATGCGCAGACGCTGGAGCGCATCGAGAAACTCGAAATGCGCAACATGCTGCGCCGCGACGAGGACAAGCTGGGGGCGATTCTCGACATCAACGCCGGGGCCGGCGGCACCGAAGCGCTCGACTGGGCGTCGATGCTGCTGCGCATGTATACCCGCTGGGGCGAGGCGCACGGCTACAAGGTCAAGGTGCTCGACTATCAGGCCGGCGACGAGGTGGGGGTGAAGTCCTGCACGCTGGAGTTCGAAGGCGAGTATGCGTACGGCTACCTCAAGAGCGAGAACGGCGTGCACCGCATGGTGCGCCTTTCGCCCTTCAACGCCAACAACAAGCGGCAGACGACTTTCGCGTCGGTTTTCGTGTCGCCCGCCGTGGACGATACGATCGAGGTGACGGTGAATCCCTCGGACATAGAGTGGGATACGTTCCGAGCCAGCGGTGCGGGCGGTCAGAACGTCAATAAGGTCGAAACCGCCGTGCGCCTGCGTTATCACGGCAAGGACGCCGATACGGGCGAAGCGGTGGAGTTCCTGATCGAGAACATGGAGACCCGCTCGCAGCTGATGAACCGCGAGAACGCCATGCGTATCCTCAAATCGAAGCTCTACCAGCGCGAGCTGGACAAACGCATGGCCACGCAGCAGGCTTTGGAGGCGTCGAAAAAGAAGATCGAATGGGGTTCGCAGATCCGTTCCTACGTCTTCGACGACCGCCGCGTCAAGGATCACCGGACGGGCGTGCAGACCTCGGCTGTCGAAGCCGTCATGGACGGGGGGCTGGACGAATTCATCAAGGCTTACCTGATGGAGTACGGCGCCGAAGCCTGATCCGGGGTTTCGCCGTACGAAAAGATCGCTATCTTTGTAAGATGAAGAGACTACTCGTTTTCCTGACGCTTGCGGCCTTGGCCGTCGCGCCGCGCGCTGCGGCACAGGGGGCGCAGCCCGGATCGGCCTGCGGCGCACCGCTTCCGCATGCTCCGGTGCTGGTCGGCATGACCGACACTGCGGCCTATTTTCCGAAACTGAAGGGCCTGCGCGTGGCCGTGCTGGCGAACCATACCGCCGTCGCGCGTTTCTACGAACCGGCGCAGGGGAAATATGCGGCAGAGGCGGAACGACTGCCGGAAGTATCCGCAGGCGACGCGACGGTTTTGCCGGACAGGGCCGGGAATCGGCCGGCTCGTTTGCCGGGGGCTTCCGCCGACGGGACGATCCATCTGGTCGATCTGCTGCACGGCCGCGGATTCAATGTGACGGGGATCTTTTCGCCCGAACACGGATTCCGGGGAACGGCCGATGCGGGCGAGCATGTCGGAAACTCGGTGGACGAGCGGACGGGAATCCCGATCCGGTCGCTCTACGACGGCAATACCAAACGCCCCTCGGACGAGGCGATGCAGTCGTTCGATGTGCTGGTGGTCGATATGCAGGACGTCGGACTGCGGTTCTACACCTATTATATAACGATGCTCCGCATGATGGACGCCTGCGCCGAATTCGGCCGTACGGTCGTCGTGCTCGACCGTCCCAATCCCAACGGGCATCTGATCGACGGGCCGGTGCTCGACATGAAGTACAAGTCGGGCGTCGGAGCCTTGTCGATTCCCGTGCTGCACGGGCTTACGATGGGTGAGATCGCCCGGATGGCCGTCGGCGAGGGGTGGAGCCGGAAATGCAGGCTGGATGTAGTCTGCTGCCGCAATTACACCCATGCGACACCTTACGGGCTTCCGGTCGCGCCGTCGCCCAATCTGCCGACGCAGCGGGCCGTCTACCTCTATCCGTCGCTCTGTCTTTTCGAAGGGACGGTCGTCAGTCTGGGGCGCGGGACCGACAAGCCGTTCGAAATCTACGGCCATCCCGATATGAAGGGGTATGGATTCTCGTTTACGCCCCGTCCGACGGCCGGGGCCAAGCATCCTCCGCTGGAGGGCCGGCTCTGCCACGGCGCCGACCTGAGCCGAATGCCGCTCGACGAGGCGCGGCAGGTGGGGCTGACGCTGCGCTATGTGATCGAGGCTTATCGCAATCTGGGCTTGGGCGAGCGGTTCTTCACTCCGATGTTCGAAAAACTCATCGGCGTGGGCTATGTCCGCGAGATGATTCTCGCCGGGGCTTCGGAAGCGGAAATCCGCGCGTGCTGGCAGGAGGATCTCAGCCGTTTCCGCCGCCAGCGCCGGCCGTATCTGCTCTATGCGGAGTGAAACTCCCTGTTTTTGAGTGGATTTTAATTTTTATTCGGAATTTTTTTCACCTGCATATTTGCTACATATCTTCGCAATCGGTTCCGGTTCGTAACCGATAACGGGATAACTCTGCCGAGTTGTAACCAAAACGTCCGCCGGATGGATTCGGCGGACGTTTCGTGCCGGAGCCTGCCGGTACAACCGCAGGGATAAATGCCTATCTTTACCTGCGTAGCGATTCTGTAAAACCCTTGCCGGAAGAATGGTTATGTCGATTCTGTCTGTTTACTAATTAAAATTTAAGCCTATGACACTTAGATCCTACATGCGTGTGTTATCGGCTGCCATTGCTCTTCTGTTCGTGGCGGTCGGTTGCAAAGATTCGGACGAAGAAATTCCCCCCCCCTCGGAAAAGTACACCTTTGATATAGCCGTTTCGGATATCAGGGTTGCCGACGCCGTGGTTACCGTAACTCCCAGCGATGCGCTGGCTACCTATTATTGCTCTGTCGTCAAAAAGGCCGATTTCGATAAATTGGGATCCGACGAGGCTTATCTGGACGACGATATCGATTATCTGAAGGCTCAGGCCGAAAAAAAGCAGCTGACCTTTAAAGCCTATCTGGAAACCGTAATCGCCACGGGAAGCGAACCGATCAAATTCGTCACGCTGGAGCCTTCGACCGACTACTATGCCTATGTATACGGCATTACGCCGGAGGGCCGGGTTACGTCCGATTTGAAGAAGACGCCGTTCACGACGGCGACCCCCGAACCGACGGAGCTGACCTTCGAATTCAAGGTGGAGAATATCACCATGACGGCCGCCGATATCGCCGTCATTCCCTCCGACGACGAAGCTCCCTATTATTTCGACGTGATTGCGGCGGCGGCCTACGAGGGAATGTCCGAGGACGAGATTCTCGCCGACGTTTTGGACGCGATCATTCCCGCCTATCTGACGCAGGGACCGGACGGTTACCCTGCGGAGATGTTCGAAGGGATGCTCGCTCTGAAGCCCGGAACCGAATACTATGTCTACGCCATCGGCTACGATGCCGAGAAGGAGGAACCTACCTCGGAGCTGCAGATGTACAAATTCTCGACGACGGCGCCTACGGGCGAAGCGCCTGATCTGGCCTTCTCGGCCCGCGCCGGCGATGCCGACGGAAACAATACCTCGACGATGATCTACTGCACTGCCGTGTCGGAGGCCGCCGTATCCGCCAAGATGGCGTGTCTTCCGAAGCAAATCGTGGATGATTTTATCGGGCAGGGCGCTTCGCTCGAAAATATCGCCGATGCCAACGGTCAGGATGTCAAGAGCGAGGATATTGCCGCCCTGAATGCGAAGGGAGGTCTCGGCCTGACGCTGGCGGGCGACGTGATCGTGCCTTCGACGGATTATACGGTGATTTTCAAAGTCGTTTCGGCCGGCGGACGCTCCACGGTGAAGAGCGAAAACGTCTCTACGACCTCCGGTGACGTGCCGCCGTCGGACCTCACTTTCTCCATTGCGGTGACGGAGCTGAAAGCCACCTCGGCCATGGTGACCGTGACGCCCTCGAACGATACCGAGACCTATTTCTTCGATATCCAGCCCAAAAAACTGATCGACGAGAATTTTGCCGATGACGCTTCGCTGATCGCGGCGCTCGATGAAACCTATGCGAAATACGGCGGCATCGCCGGAATGCTGAGCCAAGGCGAAGACGGTTACAAACCGACCTCCCTGACGGCCGGGACCTCCTATTACGTGCTTGCCTTCGGGTACAATACGGCGGCGACGACGGCCGTTACGCGCCATGAGTTTACAACGGAGACAGCGGCGACCTCCGATCTGACGCTGTCGATCGCTATCGACACCTCGGCGGAGCCGATTCCCGGCGGTGTGACGGCTGCGATTACGGCCTCCAACGACGAAGATCCCTATATGCTCGATTTCATGCTGGCCGATGAAATCAAGGGCATGTCCGATGCCGAGATCATCGCTTCCGTCGAGCAGAAGTACGGCCAGATTATCTCGTGGCTTCTGGTGACCGGCGATTATGCGACCGTACCTACGGATTTCGGTGGGGAACTCGCCATGATGCCCGGCGCCGAATATTATCTCGTTGCGTTCGGATACGACGGCGCTTCGGCGACGACGGGCGTCACGAAAGCCAAGTTCACGGCGGGCGCCGGGCCTGACGCCGCGGGTACCGGATTCACCTTCAAAGTCGAAGACATCACCTCCGGCGGTGCGACGGTAACCGTGGAGACGACCAAAGAGCCCGTTACCTATATTTGGGACGTGATTTCCGATGCCAGCTATACCCAGCTGGGCGGAAACGCCGAAGCGCTTGTGTCGCACGTAACGGACATGTTTGCGCTCTACGGTACGGCGCAATACGGAAATCTGACTCCCGTGCAGGTTATCGCCGGGCTGGGCGCTTGGTATTCGGGCGCTTCCTATGCGTACGGCAAACTCTCTTCCAAAACGGCCTACAGGCCTTATGCCGCATGTGTGGACCTGAGTGGCAACGTTGTCGGCACGCCTGCCGTCGGCGAAATATTCACGACGCTCGAAGCCGTAGCCGGTTCCGCGACGGTGGAGGCGGCCTACGACAAGTACTTCGACGGCGACGAGATCGTTGCAGCCGGAGTATCATCCAATGCGTCGGGAAAAGCGTATATTCCCGCAACGGTTACCTCTTCGGCGGATGCCGCGCATTGGTACGTAGCCCTTTATACCGGCGATTATACGGACCCCGGAGCGGTTTCCGAAGCCACGATCATCAACGCGCTGAAGTCTCAGGGCGTGAAGGATGCCGCGAAGATTAATTTCACCTGCTCGTGGGATACCCAGTGCACCTTCCTCGCCGTCGCCGAAGACGCATCGGGCAATGTCGGTGAAATCTTCCGGCTGGGAGTGCGCTTCACCAAGTCCGGGGCCTCGCCCATCTCCGAACTGTCGGGAGCGTCGAAAGCCGCGGCCGCAGGCGTTAAACTACCCGTGTTGTGCAGTTCGCTGCTGCCCGGACTCGATGTCCCGAAGGTTTTCCGGCCGCTCGAAGAGCCGAACATGCCGCAGGCCGCTGCTTCGCAGTTGATAAATCTGCGCCGGGAGCGGACCTCGGCCCTGTCCGAAAAGATGGTCCGGGGTGCGGAAATGTCCGGCAACGCAGAGGCGTTATCCGGTGGCAAACCCGCTCAGATCAAATGCCTTGTCGGCATAAATGCAGGCTTGAAGCAGGCTGAAGAGGTCTCCTTGAAGACGGCGGCTGCGGCCCGGTCTCCGAAAAACAGAGTCCGGACTCCCAGAAGATAGCCTCTTCCGTATTCCTATAATCGAGCTGCGGCGCATATGCGCCGCAGCTTTTTTGTCTGTGGAAATCGGCTTTCGGGAAGCCGATCCCGGAATGTCCGGCCCGCGCCGAGGTCCGGCATGCGTCGAAAATAAATTTTTTGAAAAAATCTGAAAAATATTTTTTCCTTCGGAAATATTACTGAATATTGCCGTCGATGATTGGATTTTGTAATCAAATGCCCCCGGATTTCTCAATATTGTAATCAAACGGCCTGCGAAACCTGATCCGGCATGCCGTTTTTCTTGTATCTGAATGATACAATTACGAATATAAATACTTATATTTGCTAACGTAATATAATTTTTAGCGTTCCTTGCCGGACGAATTGTTATATCTTGTCAATTTTATTAATTTAATTTTAAGCCTATGACGCTCAAATCTTACTTGCGCATGTTATTGGCAGCCGTGACTCTTCTGTTTGTCACCTCAGGCTGTAATGACGACGACGACAAAGTCGGACCCCCCCCCTCTTATTCGTTTAGTGTCGCTGTTTCGGATGTAGCCCAGACCGAAGCTACCGTAACGGTAACTCCCAGCAACGACCAAGCTACCTACTATTATGCGGCTGTAAAGAAGGCCGAGTTCGACACGTTCGAGTCCGACGCGGCCTATGCCCAGCATATTCTCGACAATCTGAAAGCTATTGCGGATAAGAAGGTGCTGCCGCTCAGCGAGTATCTCGCAACGGCCCTCGTCAAGGGAAGCGCACCGCAGAAAATCACCGATCTGACGGCCGGCACCGACTACTACGCCGTTGCGCTCGGCATGCTGACCGACGGCCGCTTCACCTCCGATCTGGTGAAAGAGGCGTTCAAGACGGACGATGCTCCGGAGCCTGCTCCTGAATTGACCCTTTCCATGAGAGCGGGCGACGCCAGCGGTGCGAACACTTCTTCGTATGTCACCTGCCATATCAAGTCCTCGGATATAGTTTCGGCAAAAGCGGCATTCCTTATGAAATCTGCTGTCGATAAGGCGCTTGCCGAGGGAAAAACGCTTGCTGAGATTTTGGCCGGAGTTACGACTGATCCGACACTTAAGACTGAGCAGGTTGAGAAGATAAACAGCGCTGAAGGTTATGATCTGCCTTGCCGCGGTGTGCCTGCTGCTACGGCGGTTACGGCGATTGTTTCCGTTACGAGTGCCAATGGAAAAACAACGGTCGATTCAGCTTCG
This sequence comes from Alistipes finegoldii DSM 17242, assembly GCF_000265365.1. Lineage (NCBI taxonomy): Bacteria > Pseudomonadati > Bacteroidota > Bacteroidia > Bacteroidales > Rikenellaceae > Alistipes > Alistipes finegoldii. Next base: position 393,754 of record NC_018011.1, on the reverse strand, counting down.
GCAACTACTGATGCTGCTCAGGGCGGCGATTTGACTTTTACTATCGCTGTAACGAATATCGGAGCGAAAGGCGCTGATATTAACATTACTCCGTCTAATAATTCCGATACCTATTATTTTGATATTTATCCGGCTTCCGTTGTCGATCAGATACCTGATGACAATCAGTTGATTGCAGCTATTATTGGCGCGAATGACGGTGATGTTACCAAATATTTGTCTACGGGTCCTGATGGCTATTCTAAGGAGCTGATAGAGCAACATATTCCTTTTGATCCTGAAACGGAATATTGTGTCGTCGCTTTCGGATGTAACGGAACTGCTGGAACAACGGCAGTGACCAAAGAGAGGTTTACCACACTTGCAGATGACGGTGAAACGGGCGATGGTCCGGAACTGACTTTGACACTTCGTGCTGGAGATGCTAATGGTGCAAATACAGACACTAAGGTTTATATGGGAGCCTATGCTCCGACTGCAACAGGTGCGTATTATGGAGTATTTTTAACTTCGGATGTTGAAAAAGTACTTGCTCAGGGAGCTTCTTATGATGCTATAGTTACTCAGAACGGAACAGATATGTCTACTAAAGACGGATGGTTGGACGGGCTTGTTCAGAATCCCGGAATTGGAGTAACCTTTAGTGGATTAGATCCCGCTACTTCCTATACTTGTATTTTAAAAGTTACGGATTCGGCTGGTAAATCGACTACAAAGCATGTCGCAGCCACTACTGAAGGTGGTGGGGAGGCTTCCGATGCTTACAAGGCATGGCTCGGTACGTGGACTTTAACCAGCACTTCGTCTGAGGTGAATGCTGCGCCGCTTTCTTTCGACGTTACGTTCATTCAGGGGGTTGCTAATTCATCCTATAAATTACAAGGATGGGGCATTACTACGATTCGTGACCAGTCGCAGATTCTTCCGTCGGCTAAATTCGATAGTGCTACCGGAAATTTTGAGATATTGGAAGGCCAGAGTTTATATACCGATCCGGAGGATGGAAGTGTCCTGACTCTTACAGGACGGGCACTTTTGCAGGGAAAATATTATATTATTAACGGTGGTTATCCCGGATTTACCGGAAAGCTTAATGCAGATAAAAACTCAGCAACGATTACTCTATATCAAGGAAGTGTCGAGGGAATGGGTAATTTTACTACCAGTTCGATGGACTTCTTCTGGGTTCTTGGACAAGATATTTATTGGCAAAAGGCAGCTGAAGGATATACCGATAAGGATTATCCGATAGGTCCTTATACAATGACAAGGAAGAGTTCAGGTGCTTCTGTAGCTGCTTCGAAGTCTGCTGCTACAATTCTGCATGCAAGTAAACTGTCGAGTGTACTTTCTGGATGTACAGTTCTGTCAACTTCAGTTAAGCAGAATGGCGTGGTATTCGAAAGCCAAGTAGCAATGCCGAGCTCGCTTGTATTCGATCGTCCTGCTGCGTCGGGGACTGTCATTGGCAACAGTGGGAAATTTGAAAATGCTGGATTGAAAAAGCAGATTTCAAATAACTTGGATAATAACACGGATTTCCAACTCTTGAATAGGTTGTAAGAGTTTGAATAATCATATCGAACTGCGGTCCAATTTGGACCGCAGTTTTTTTATTGGAAATATATATGTGCTTCGGACATATGGAGACGGTTTGTGAAAATTTTCATCGGAAAATGAAATAATACGCCTGATTTATTGTGTATTTGAATAATTCAGATATTTTTCCTGCGGCTTTTTATTATTCACCCACTTAAATAATTTAAGCTATGAAAAAATCCTACTTGTTCCCAAATTTCGTACTGCCGCTATTCGGTGCATTGGCGGTAATGTGTGCGGGTTCCTGCTCGCAGGAAATCCTCGAAGTATCCGAAGACCTTGCGCCGGATAATCCGCAGACGCGCGCAGGCATTGCTAAGATCGGCATTGTCAGTAATCCTGCGGGAAGAGGAATTGGCGATGAGTATTATGGAAAGGATATAGATTATACGTTTAACCTCGTGACGTCAGGAGTTGATGCGGGTATAGAAGTGATAAGTACAAACGTGTCGTTCTTTACTACGATAGACGGCGGCATCGATCAAATTTCACGGACCGATAAATCGCTGAAACTACGTTTTACAAAATGCGGTGTTTATCAGATATTGGCAACACGGAATTATCGTGATCTTGCGAACCCGTCGGGGCCGATTATGCTCCAACAGGCAACCATTACTTGTCGGGTGGCGTCGCCTGTGGCAAGCATCGAAGGTCCGAGTTCTGTAGCACTCGGTAAAGTTTATAATTTCAGTGTCAATTTTGAAGATCCTGATTATCCTGATCCCAATCTGGAAATCACGGAATCGGTTTTTAATGATCCGCAGTGTACGATTATCAATAACGACGGAGCAGGGAACTATTTGATTCGTTTCGACCAGCCGGGTGCGTATGCGATTAAACCCGGCTTGACATGGGCTAACTCTTCCGATGTTATGAAGGTCGGTCCACATTATTGTGTGGAGGTGTTTTTCAGACCGGAGATGAATTATGGGTTCAGAAAAGGTATTTCTAAACTAGGTGTAATGTATCTGAATCATATTAATTTGTGCGATCAGCAACAAGATGTTTATGCTTCTTTGCCATATAGAGTGTATTTCAAGTATAAAGAGGTGGGCATAAGGTCTAATGGAATTGCTTTTGAGGTCGTTGATTGGAAAGAAATCCGTCAGGCGGCTGGAGAGTCTGGAAAAGTTATTATGCCTGCTACGACAACTCCAATGGATGGCATTTTTATGGGGCCTAATCCGGATCTTCCCGGAGATTATTGGAAAATAGAGATTCCGAGAGATAGATGCTATTCTTTGGAAGAAGCTGGAGGAATTGTTATTCCGGGAAAACCGATTGAATAACTTTCTCAGCCCAACGCCTAAACAACACGCCCGAAGCATAATGCTTCGGGCGTGTTGTTCCATGTTGTAACCGTGCGTTATTCCGGAATGATCGCCTCGCTGGGGCAAACGCCTGCGCAGGTGCCGCAGTCGATGCAGGTGTTGGGGTCGATTACATAGATATCGCCAGCCGAGATAGCCTCTACCGGACATTCGCCGATGCAGGTACCGCAGGCAACGCAGGAGTCGGTGATTTTGTAAGCCATTTTTGAAAAATTTATTTGTTAATGTGTGTATGTAATGACAAATATAGAAACTTATTTGATAATATCAAAACCCGTATAGGGAATCAGCGCTTCGGGAATGCGGATGCCTTCGGGGGTCTGGAAGTTTTCGAGCAGGGCGGCGACGATGCGCGGCAGGGCCAGCGACGAGCCGTTGAGCGTGTGCGCCAGCTGGGTTTTCTTGTCGGCGTCCTTGTAGCGGAGCTTGAGACGGTTGGCTTGGAACGATTCGAAGTTCGAGACGGAGGAAACCTCCAGCCAGCGTTTCTGCGCTTCGGAGTAGACCTCGAAGTCGTAGGTGAGCGCCGAAGTGAACGACATGTCGCCGCCGCACAGACGCAGGATGCGGTAGGGCAGGCCGAGCGACTTGACGATCGACTCGACATGCGCCACCATGCCGTCCAGCGCTTCGTACGAGTTCTGGGGCAGGCTCAGCTGCACGATCTCGACCTTGTCGAACTGGTGCAGGCGGTTCAGGCCGCGCACGTCCTTGCCGTAGGAACCGGCTTCGCGGCGGAAGCAGGGGGTGTAGGCGGTCATTTTTACGGGGAAATCCTTTTCGTCGAGGATCACGTCGCGGTAGATGTTCGTGACGGGAACTTCGGCCGTGGGGATCAGGTAGAAGTTATCGGCCGTGGCGTGGTACATCTGCCCCTCCTTGTCGGGGAGTTGTCCCGTACCGAAGCCCGAAGCCTCGTTGACCATGATCGGCGGCTCGACTTCGAGATAGCCGGCTTTGGTGTTGCAGTCGAGGAAGTAGTTGATCAGCGCCCGCTGCAGGCGTGCGCCCTTGCCCTTGTAGACGGGGAATCCGGCGCCCGTGAGCTTCACGCCCAGATCGAAGTCGATGATGTCGTATTTGCGGGCCAGCTCCCAGTGGGGCAGCGGGTTTTCGGGCAGTTCGGTGTAGCTTTCGACGAGTTTTACGACGAGGTTGTCCTCTGCGGTTTTGCCCTCCGGGACGATCTCGGCGGGGAAGTTGGGCAGCGTGACGATCGCGGCCTGCAGCTCCTCCTGCACTTCGCGCGATTCGGCCTGCAGGCGGTTCGATTTCTCCTTGAGGTCGGCGACGAAGCGTTTGCGCTCCTCGGCCTCTTCGCGGCGGCCCTGACCCATCAGCGCGCCGATCTCCTTGGCGGCTTTGTTCTGCGCGGCCAGCGTATTGTCCAATTCTACCTGAATTGCCTTGCGGCGGTCGTCCAGCGTTTCGATCTTTTCGATGACGGGTGCGGCGTCCACGCCCTTTTTGGCCAGTTTGCGGATCGCGGCCTCTTTGTCATCGCGGATTTGCTTTAGCGTAAGCATACTATCTGTTGATTTTTGAGTATTCGTATTACAAACCGCAAATTTATAAAAATAGCGGCAATTTGTATCTTCTTATCGAGGAAAAAGGTTATTTAGGTTGACAATGCTGGTGAAAATCCTTATATTTGCAGATATAACGAATAAAATCATTGCTTATGACATAAACGGCTGATCTAAATTGTGATTACATATAAAAAGCGTTAGCTTTTACTAGTCATTGGAACTTCGACACTTTCAAACGGCTACTAGAAAAGCGAAGACGCTCACGTTTCACGACGTGGGCTTTACTTCGTTGATAGCCAAGGTTGTCGAAGACCTCAATGATCAATGGAAGTTTTGTCCCACGTTTTTTATATATTTTAAGGACTCAAACTGAATTTGCTATGGGGCTGGCATGTAAATAATAAAGAATACTATGGATAGAACATTAAGTATGGTAATAGTGTCGTTTGTATTGGGGGCACTCGTAAGTATCACCATTCAAGCTTGTGGTGGAGATGAAAATAAATTTGAACAAGATTGCGGTAGTGGTAATTCCACGTCTTCAGCAAATTGTGAGTGTTCTTGGGAATCTCAGAATATGGCTTATTATGAAATTTGTGATGAAAATGGTCAGATTAGTAATCGTTGGGATTATGTTTATGACAATAAAGGGAGAATGGTAGAGGCAAAATCAGTGCAGTATCAGAAAGGTTATCCTAGTGGTAAAAGATATTTAAGTTTTGTAAATCATAGTGTGTATACTTATTCTGATTCAGGCGATTGTAGGTACGGAAGGACTGTTTCGACTCTTTATAATGAGGATGGAAGTGTGATGCGTGAAGACCAAAGTAGTGAAAAGATGATTTTATACATAAAATAGAAGTTTATGCGAAAATATATGATGTTACTTGGAAAAGAGAGTTTCTGGTTATTGGGGGTAGCTGCGATTGCTTTCTGTGTGGGGATTATTATTTCAGTGGATTGGTTGACGAATATATGTTGGTCAATTGTTGCAGCAACGATTGTCTATGGAGTGACTGTAGTTTTATCTCGGTATTCAGAGCGTAAATATCGGAGCATATTTTTACGCAAATATGTCAGTGCCTTATTGGAGGTAGGAGTAAATCTGTTTCAAAATATTACTTCGAAAAATAGCTCGGTAATTCCATTAGATGTGGATATTGAAAAAGCTTGCCAAACTTTGGATTTGTCCATATCTCCCTCTTTAGCATATCATTTTCATGGAGATGATTTTAATTGGATGAGATATCTGGATGATTGCCGTTCGCAGATTGAAAGTAATGTACATGAGATTATTATGATAGCTCAACTTGATTATCCTGAATTTGGTGTTGTTGTTGATAATTTATATGATAATTTTAAGAAAGTACATCGTTCTTTTTATTTAGCTTACTATATGGAAGATGGATGTAAGAAAGCATCGACAGTCCCTTTTTTAGCGAGTAATGTAAAGAATTTGGCTTCTTCTTTTTTGAAAGTTAAAGAGTATGTGGAAGTTTTTTAATTGAATGAATGCTTGAATTAAGGAAGTGAGGTTTCCTAGATTGCTATTGATAGTAGGTTTTTGATATGTGATTTTGTGATATTTTTCAAGAACGGTTATCAATTCTTTGTCTTGTGTTTTTTCGGCTTCGGCTCCGGTTTTTGTCGGGGAATTTGTTATTTTTGCAAAAAATAAAGCATGAACTTCGTCGAACTACTCGCTCCCGCCAGAGATTTGCAGTCGGCCGTCGCTGCCGTGGATTACGGCGCCGACGCCGTCTATATCGGCGGTGCGAAGTTCGGGGCGCGCCATGCGGCGGGCAACAGCGCGGAGCAGATCGCCCGCGTCGCGGAGTATGCCCACCGTTACGGCGTGCGGGTGCATGCCACGCTCAATACCCTGATTTACGACGACGAACTGGAGACCGCCGAGCGGCAGGCCCGCGAGCTGATCGCGGCCGGGGTCGATGCGCTCATCGTGCAGGACATGGCTCTGCGGCGGATGGATCTTCCGGTCGAGCTGCACGCCTCGACGCAGGTGTGCAACATGACGCCCGAACAGGCGCGTTTCTTAGGCGAATGCGGTTTTGCCCGCGTGATTCTCGAACGGGCGCTGTCGCTCGACGAGATACGGGCGATATGCGCCGCGACGAACGCCGAAGTGGAGTGTTTCGTCCACGGGGCCATCTGCGTGGGTTACAGCGGCCGCTGTTTTCTGTCGCGGTCGATGTCCGAGCGGAGCGGCAACCGCGGCGCATGCAGCCAGCCGTGCCGCCTGACCTACGATCTGACCGACGGCTGCGGACGCACCTATCTGGCCGGAAAACACCTGCTCTCGGTCCGCGACCTGAATCTTTCGGCACACGTCGGCGAGCTGCTGGATGCCGGCGTCAGGTCGCTGAAAATAGAGGGGCGTCTCAAAGACATCAATTATATCCGCAATACGGTGGCCTATTACCGCCGCGCGGTGGACGATGCGCTGGCCGTGCGGCCGCACCTGCGGCGTGCTTCGGCCGGTGAAAGCGTCGCGGACTTCACGCCCGATACGGCCAAGAGTTTCACCCGCGGGGAGTCTGAATACTTCTTTGCGGGCAAACGTGCTGGCGTGGCGTCGTTCGACACGCCGAAGGCCGTCGGCGAATATGCGGGCCGCGTGACGCGTGTCGAAAGGACCCGTTTCCGGCTCGACCGGGTGCATACGCTGGCCGCCGGCGACGGCATCTGCTTCCTGACGCCGCGCGGACTGGTCGGAACCAATGTCAATGCTGCCGACGGCGACTGCGTGACGCCCAACCGTATGGAAGGGATCGCTCCGGGATGCGAGGTCTACCGCAATTACGACCACCGCTTCAACCAGCTGCTCGAACGGAGCCGTACGCGGCGCGTGATTCCGGCCGCGGCCGTGGTGACGGCGTCGGCGGAGGGGGTGACGTTCCGCTATACCGACTGCGAAGGGGTGGCGGCTGTCGCCGAACGCCGCATCGCTTTGGAACCTGCGAATAATGCCGAAGCGAACGCCGCCGCCCTGCGGACGCAGGCCATGAAAAGCGGCGATACGATTTTTGCGGTGCGCTCGGCCGAGGTGCAGGGAGCCGAATGGTTCGTTCCGGCGTCGCTGGCGTCGCAGCTGCGTCGCGAAGGGCTTGCCGCCCTGCTGCAGGCCCGGCTGGCGCGGGGCGTCGAGCACCGGATTCTGCCTGAGGGCGCGGCGGAGTATCCGTCGGAGACGCTTTCGGCCGAGGAGAATGTCACCAACCGTCTTGCCGAAGCGTTTTACCGCGACCACGGCGTCCGGCAAATCGAGCGGGGGCTCGACCTCGCGGCCACGACCGCCGGGCGTCGGGTGATGCGCTCGGCCTACTGCATCCGCCGCGAAATCGGCGAATGCCTCAAGGAGCGGCCGCGGCTGAAGGGCGATCTTTGGCTGGAGCGCGGCGCGAACCGCTACCGGCTGGAATTCGATTGCGTCCGCTGCGAAATGAGCTTGGTGGACTGCACCCGTAAAGAGACTGCGAAACCAAAACCATAACCATAACCGATGAAAAAGACTCTCTTGATCCTTGCGGCGGCGCTTTCGGGCGCGTTGGCCGCTTCGGCCCAGACCGGCCGCGAATGGCAGGACCCTGCCGTCAATGAAATCAACCGTCTGCCGATGCACTCGACCTTTGCGGCGGGCGAGAGCATGCCGCTCGACGGCGTGTGGAAATTCCACTGGGTGCGCAACGCTTCGGAGCGTCCCTCCGGTATCTGGCAGGTGGATTACGACGATGCGTCGTGGGGCGCGATGCCCGTGCCGGGGATGTGGGAGCTGAACGGTTACGGCGACCCGCTCTACGTGAATGTCGGCTATGCGTGGCGCGGCAATTTCGAGAACAATCCGCCGCACGTGCCCGACGCCGAAAACCATGTCGGTTCCTACCGGCATACGTTCGAGGTGCCGGCATCGTGGAGCGGCAAGGATATTTTTCTCTCGATCGGCTCGGCGACGTCGAACGTCTATGTCTGGATCAACGGCCGTTTCGTCGGCTACAGCGAGGACAGCAAGCTTGCGGCGGAATTCGACGTCACGAAATTCGTGAAGCCGGGCGAAAACTTGATCGCCCTGCAGATGTTCCGCTGGTCGGACGGCACCTACCTCGAAGATCAGGACTTCTGGCGCTTTTCGGGCATCGCCCGCGGCGTGACGCTGACGGCCCGCGACAAGGCGCACCTGAAAGACGTGCGCATCACCCCGACGCTCGACGCCGATTATAGGGACGCCCAGCTGCACGTCGAAGTGGAGACGACCCCGCGCGTGAAATCGGTCGGCCTGACGCTGCTGGATGCGGCGGGCGAGGCGGTGGCCGAACAGCAGATCATGCCGGCGGGCGGCAAAGCGGGGTGTCTCTTCCGTGTTGCCGATCCCGCGAAGTGGTCGGCCGAGGCGCCTAACCTCTATACGCTCCGGATCGACGTGTCTGACGGGCGGAACGTGACCGAAACCGTGACGCAGCCCGTGGGCTTCCGTTCGGTGGAGATCCGGAATGCCCAGCTGCTCGTAAACGGACAGCCCGTGCTGATCAAGGGCGCCGACCGTCACGAGATGGACCCGATCGGGGGTTATGTGGTGAGCCGCGAGCGGATGATCGAGGATATCCGCATCATGAAGGAGATGAACATCAACGCCGTGCGTACGAGCCACTATCCCAACGATCCGCAGTGGTACGAACTCTGCGACGAGTACGGCATTTATGTCGTGGACGAAGCGAACGTCGAGTCGCACGGCATGGGCTACGGCGAAGAGACGCTGGCCAAGGTGCCCGCCTTCGCGCAGGCGCATATGGAGCGCAACCAGCGCATGGTGCTGCGCGACAAGAACCACCCCTCGGTCATCGTCTGGTCGATGGGCAACGAGGCGGGTATGGGGCCTAACTTCGAGGCCTGCTACCGCTGGATCAAGGATTACGACGCGTCGCGTCCGGTGCATTACGAACGCGCCGTGTACGATCGGGACGGTGCGTTTACCGATATCATCTGCCCGATGTACTGGGACTATGCGCAGTGTGAGAAATACCTGAAGAACAACCCCTCCAAACCGCTGATCCAGTGCGAATACGCGCATGCCATGGGCAACTCGATGGGCGGTCTGGACCACTATTGGAAACTGGTGCGCCAATATCCGTCGTATCAGGGCGGATTCATCTGGGACTTCGTCGATCAGGGACTCGCCCGCTACGAAAAGAACGGCCGCGTGTCGTTCCTCTACGGCGGCGATTTCAACAACTACGACGCGACCGACAATTCGTTCAACTGCAACGGCATCATCGCGCCCGACCGCACGTGGCATCCGCACGCCTACGAGGTGAAGCGGCAGTATCAGAATATCTGGACCGAGCTTCTCGATCCGGCGCAGGGTCGCGTGGAGGTGTACAACGAGAACTTCTTCGTGGGGCTGGACGATTACGAACTGACGTGGGAACTGGTCGCCGACGGTCGGGTCGTGAAGGCCGGTCGTATCGGCGAACTCGATGTCGCGCCCCGGCAGCGGCGCACCTATGCGCTGGGCTTCACCTCCGCCGATTTCTGCCCGCAGGCCAAGGAGCTGCTGGTGAACGTGGCCTACAAACTGAAAAACAAACGGCCGCTGTTGGACATCGGCCATACGGCGGCGCAGCAGCAGTTCGTCGTGCGTGAGTACGACTGCAAAGCCGGGTTCGGCCTTGCTGCGTCGGAACGTCCCGTCGAGGTGACTGCATGGGAGCGCGGCACGCGGGTTGCAGGCCAGACGTGGGAGATGTTCTTCTCGCGCGACGGCTTCCTCTGCGCCTACGACGTCGATGGCCGTGCACTGATGGCCGAAGGCGCCGAGCTGCGTCCGCAGTTCTGGCGCGCTCCGACCGAGAACGACCTCGGCGCAAAGCTCGACCGCAAACTCGCGGTCTGGAAGAATCCCGAACTGAAACTCACGAAATTTGACGCCGGTGTGAAGGACGGCGTGGCGGTCGTCGAAGCGCTTTACGAGCTTCCAGCCGTGAAAGCGACGCTGGCGCTGACCTACCGGATCAACGGCGCGGGGGAAATGGAGGTGACGGAACGGATGACCGCCGGCAAGTCGGCCAAGGTTCCCAACCTGCTGCGCTACGGCATGACGCTCACGATGCCGGCGCGTTACGGCCGCGTGATCTACTACGGTCGCGGCGAACATGAAAACTATGCCGACCGGCTCTCGTCGGCCGATCTGGGGCTTTACGAACAGCGTGTCGCCGACCAGTATCACGACGAATATGTGCGTCCGCAGGAGTCGGGCACCAAGAGCGACGTGCGCTGGTGGACCGTGGCCGACAGTTCGGGCACGGGGCTGACGATCCTCTCCGACGCTCCTTTCTCGGCATCGGCGCTGCCCTATGCGACGGCCGATCTCGACGTGTCGAACTTCCCGCCCCAGCAGCATTCGGGAACGCTCACGGCGCGCGACGCGACGTTCGTGAACTTCGATCTGCGGCAGTCCGGACTGGGCTGTATCGACAGCTGGGGACAACTGCCGGAGGAGCGGTTCCGGGTGCCTTACGGCGACTATACGTTCCGCTTCCTGCTCAGGCCGACGATAAAATAAAGAAGATTTTTTATGCAAGAACAGCTGACACCCGCTTTCGGGGATTACGAATTGATCGACACGGGCGATTTCGAGAAGCTCGAACGCTTCGGGCGTTACGTTACGCGGCGTCCCGAACCGCAGGCTATCTGGCGGCGGACGCTCTCCGAGGAGGAGTGGCGCCGTGCGGCCGATGCCTCCTTTCTGCGCGATACGCGCAGCGAGGAGCGCGGCGAGTGGCGTCTCGGTCCCGAAATGCCCTCGCGCTGGACGGTGGATTACGCCTATAAGGGGATGCGGCTGCGCATGCGGCTGGGACTCACCTCGTTCAAGCACGTCGGCATCTTCCCTGAGCAGGCCGCCAACTGGAATTTCATCTACGACAACTGCCGGGCGCTGGCGTCGGGCGGAGCCGCTGCGATGGGGATTGCGGGCGGAAAGGCGCCGGATGCGATGCCGGACACAACCGCTCCTGCGGGCGCTCCGGCCACAACCGCATCCGAGGGCGTTCTGTCCGGAGCGGCGCCGAAGGGCCGGACTGCGCCGCGAAAACCGGTTACGCCCCGCGTGCTGAACCTTTTCGCCTATACGGGCGGCGCGAGCCTTGCGGCGCGTGCCGCCGGGGCGGAGACGACCCATGTCGATTCGGTGAAGCAGGTCGTGACGTGGTCGCGCGAGAATATGGAGCTGAGCGGGCTGGACGGCATCCGGTGGATCGTCGAAGACGCGCTCAAATTCGTCCGGCGCGAAGTGCGGCGCGGCAGCCGCTACAACGGCATCATCCTCGATCCCCCGGCCTACGGCCGCGGCGCCAACGGCGAGAAGTGGATTCTGGAGGAGAATATCTGCGAGATGCTCGCCTGCTGCGCGCAGCTGCTGGAGCCGCAGGGGGCGTTTCTCGTGTTGAACCTCTACTCGATGGGCCTTTCGTCCACGCTGGCCCGTACCGCCGTGCGGCAGGCCTTCGGCGCGCCGCTCGAAGAGCAGTACGGCGAACTCTGTTTCACCGACCGCGCAGGCAAGCAGCTGCCGTTGGGGACCTATTACCGTTTCATCCGCTAAAAGATTTCGATTATGGCTATTCTGACTCTGTTGTTCGGTTTGTTGAGCGGCTGCCTGCTGGCTGTTCTGGTGGGTATCATCGGCAGCCGCCGGCGCATCGGCTTCGGGCTGGCTTTCCTGCTGAGCCTGATCTTCACGCCGCTCGTCGGTCTGATCATCACCCTGCTGACCGATCCGCTGTCGGGCGGCGATCAGCGCTGGGGCTGTATCGGCACGTTCATAGCCGTTCTGGGGCTGTTGTGTCTCGGAGTCTTCCTGTTCCTGCTGCTGGCGGGTGCGGCGGTCGTCGCCGTGGTGTGATCGGCGACTGTTGGGAAAACATCGGCCGGGGCGTATGCGCTCCGGCCGTTTTTATAGGAGAGGGACGGGGTCAGAATACGTAATAGATCAGGATTCCCGCCGCGGCCGAGAGGGCGATCAACAGAATGGGATTCACTTTTTTGACCGAAGAGATGAAGACGCCGCCGAACAGCGCCCAGCTCCAGCCGTCGATGAAATTCTGCTCGTCGGGGGCTTTGCTATGGGGGAACATCAGCAGCAGCGCCGCCGACGCGATCATGCCGATCACCACGGGCCGCATGCCTTTCATGGCTCCTTCGACGAGCGGATTTTGCTTGAGCCGCAGGAAGAAGCGCGTGATGAGCAGCATCAGCGTCAGCGAGGGCAGGCATACGGCGAATGTCGCCAGCGCCGCCCCCAGAATGCCGCACCACTCGTTTCCGGCCTGTGCGCCGACGGTATAGCCGACGTAGGTCGCGGAGTTGATGGCGATGGGGCCGGGCGTGATCTGCGAGACGGCCACGATGTCGGCGAATTCGGCGTTGGTCATCCATGCGTGCTGGACGACCACTTCGTTCTGGATCAGGGAGAGCATGGCGTATCCGCCGCCGAAGCCGAAGAACCCTATTTTGAGGTAGCTTGCGAAGAGTTGCCAGAAGATCATTTTTTTGCCTTTTTAGTGATGAGCAGCGTCCATGAAATGCCGATCGCGGCCGCGGCGATCAGGATGTAGATCGGCGACCAGCCCAGATACCATACGGCGAAGGCCGCCGCCGCGATGACGAAGAACATCGACCAGTGCATGCCGCGTGCGAGCGAAAAAACCGGCACCACGATCAGCGCAACGACAGCCGGGCGCATGCCCTTGAAGGCTGCGTCCACGACCGGATTGTGGCGGATGTCGGCGAACATCAGGGCAATTGCGAGGATGATGACGAACGACGGCAGGACGCTGCCCAGCAGTGCCGCGACGGCGCCTTTGAGACCCCGCATCTTGTAGCCGACGAATACCGAGGTATTGATGGCGATCGGTCCGGGAACCGACTGCGCGAGGGTCAGCAGGTCCAAGAATTCCTTGTGCTCGATCCATCCGCGCTTGGCGATCAGCTCCTGCTCGATGAGCGGCAGCATGGCGTATCCGCCGCCGAAGGTGAAAAGCCCGATCTTGAAGAACGAGGCGAAAATCGTTCGGAGTCGTTGCATGGTCATTCGCGTTTTTTCTTGCCTAACAGGTTGAGGATGCCGTCGATGAAGGTCATCGGATGAGTCGGGGCGCCCGGCAGCCAGAGATCGGCGGCGTGCGTATCGAAGAAGGTGCGGTCCACGGCGCGGCTGCCGGCGAACAGGCCGCCCGAACAGGCTTCCGAGCCGCAGACGACGAGGATTTTGGGGTCGGCAACGGCGTCGCAGCAGATCCGGAGCGCTTCGGCCATATTGACCGTGATCGGACCCGACACCACCACGCCGTCGGCATGGCGGGGCGAAGCGGTGAAGCCGATGCCGTAACGTCCCAAGTCGAAATTGACGTTGCCCGTGGCGTTGAGTTCCATTTCGACCGATGCGTCGCCCCCGGCGCAGACCTCGCGCAGTTGGAGCGAGCGGCCGAAGTAGCGGCCGATTTCGGGCCGTACGGCCGCGGGGTCGAACCGCACGCATTTGTCGCCGGGCCGCACGACGAGTCCTTCGCGCGTCGGCGAGCCGATGCGGTAGTCGTTCGTGAAGCGGATATTGCGCGGCGCCGTGCGGGCGCATTCGCCGCAGAAGAGACAGCGGCCGAGGTCGAGCGAGAGCGGCGCGGTGGTCAGCGCCCCGGTGGGGCAGATTGCCGCTGCCCGTTCGAGGTCCGCGGTGTCCGGGGTTTCGGTCAGTTCGGGCCGTCCGCGGAACTCTTCGGTCAGTTCGACGGCGTCGAGATCGGGAATGTATTGTTTCCCGTGGCTGCGCAGTACTTTTATTTTCGGTAGTATCATGTTTTTCGTCTTTACAAATCGTGGCCGCAGTAGGAGAGGTTGAAACTCTTGTTGCAGATCGGGAAGTCCGAAATGCCTTCGCCGCGCACGGCCAGCGCCAGCGCCAGCCAGTTGTGCAGGCTGGGGTCCTTGATGCGGCAGGCGGCGATCCGGCCTTGGGCGTCGGTCAGCAGGACGTGGCACGTTTCGCCGCGCCATCCCTCGATCAGCCCGAACGCGAGCGAATCGGGTGCGGGCGGAGCGGCATAATCGGGTGCAGGCAGGCTTCCGGGGACATAGTCCGCCAGCAGGCGGTCGATATACCCGGCCGATTGCAGCACCTCGCGGCAGCGCACCATCAGACGCGCCATCACGTCGCCGTGGCGTTTGACAATGCTTTCGTGCCGGATCGTTCCTGCGAAAACGCCCCACGGGTGCGTGGCGCGGATGTCGCGGGCCGCGCCGCTCGCGCGGGCCGCCTGACCCACGCCGCCGATGCGGAGCATCTCCTCGCGCGGCACGATGCCGCACTGCTCGAAGCGGGCCAGCAGCGTCGGCGACGACTTGATGTCGCGGCGCACTTCGTCGTAACGGCGGGCGATCTGCGCGACGTTGCGGCGGATCGTTTCCGCCTTTGCGGCCGTCAGCGGATGGTTCGTGCCGCCGGGGCGGATCAGCCCCTTGCCGAAGCGGTTGCCGCACCACGCCTGCGTGGTGTTGATCGTCATTGTCCGGAGCGCTTCGCAGGCCACCTGCCCCAGCTGGTAGCCGACGTCCATGCAGAGCGCGCCCGTGTCGGCGATCTGCATCGCCATCCGTTCCAGTTCGAGCGCCACGGCGCGTTCGACGCCGAGCCGTGCGGAGGGGACGCCGCCCGTGAGTTTCTCGACCGCCGACGCGAACGTGGCGGCGTGGGTCACGGCGCTGTCGCCCGCGACGGCTTCCGCGAGACACATCTGCCGCAGGCGGTTGGCCGTAGTCTCGAATTCATGCTCGACGCCGCGGTGCTGGTATCCCAGCGCGATTTCGAGGTGGAGCACCTGCTCGCCGTTGCAGATGAAGCGGAACGCGCCCGGTTCGATGATTCCCGCATGAATCGGGCCGACGTTCACTTCATGCAGCGAACGGCCCTCCATCGTGTAGAAGGGGTAGTTGTCCATCGTACTGCCGCGGTCGAACCGGTCGAACGGAAAACGCAGCGGCTTGGGCCACGGCATGCCGTCGAAACGCACACCGTAACGTTCGGCGATGTCGCGCTCGAACGGATGCACCTGCGGGTGCAGGGCCGTGAGCGAGGGGAGTTCCTGCTCGTCGTAGTACTCCATGGCGTGCGACGCGATCAGCACCTTGGCCTCCGCGTCGTCGAGCAGCAGGCAGAAGAACCGGAGCCGGTCGCCGAGCGGCAGGGCGAAATAGTGGGCTATATGGTAACGCGCGTCGGCCAGCTTGGCGGCCAGATCGGCGTAGAATTCGGCGTACGACGCTTCGGGAATTTCCGACAGCGGTACGGCGGGGGCTGTATTATCGGTTATATAATATTTCATAACGCGGCGATTTCGGTGATGATCCGTTGCAGAAGTTCCGGCTGCCACATGCCCAGCACGATGGCGACCGCGAGCAGCGACAGGGCCGACCACGAGAGTGCCTTGTGGGCTTTCGAGGGGTGCAGACGGTCCTGATTGGGCTGGTAGCAGAGCCGGATCAGACGCGATCCGAACGAGTAGATGACGATGCACATGAGCAGCAGCAGTGCCGCCACGAGCCACCAGTTCCGGTCGGTGATGACCTGCTTGAGGATCATCAGCTCGGAGACGAACAGCGGCGAGGGCGGGAAAGCCAGCAGTACGACCATGCCCGTCAGCAGGCCGACGGCCCCGACGCGGTTGATGCGGATGTAGTCGCCGATGCGGTTGATGCGGTAGCTGTCATACACCTGCCGTACGACGGCCATCTGCAGGAAGAGACTGCTTTTGACGAGCGTATGGCAGAATACGTGGAACAGCGCCGCCCATACGCCGATGCCGCCGATGCCCAGTCCGATGGCGGCGATGCCCATGTTCTCGACGGTGGAGTAGGAGAGGAAGCGTTTGTAGTTGTTGGTGCGGCGCAGGAAAAGCGCGCCCACGCCGAGCGAGAGAATGCCCACGATGAGCAGTACCGAGCGCACCCACGGGAAAACCTCCGTTCCGGCGAGCAGTTTGTAGACGCGCAGCAGCGCGAGGAATCCGGCGTTGACCACTCCCGTGGAGATCAGCGCAGAAGCAGGCGCGGGGGCTGCGAAATTGGCGTCTATGCCGACCGTGTAGAGCGGGAACAGTTCCAGTTTGCAGCTGTATCCGCTGAGAATCAGCAGGAAGGACGTCTTCAGGTAGAGCGGGTTGCCCGACGAGGCCGCTTCGGCGACGGCTTCGTACGAAAGCGTTTCGCATTTGGTCGCGGCGGCCAGCAGCAGGATGCCCAGATAGGCCATGGCGATGCCCGTCGAGCAGACGAAGACGTATTTCCACGCCGCTTCGAGCGCCTGCGCCGTGCGGCGGTGGTAGATGATGCCCGCCGAGCAGAGCGTCGTCGCTTCGAGGAAAATCCACGTTACGGCGAGGTTGTTGGCGAAATAGGCTCCGGCGATGGCCGTGGTGAGCAGCATCAGCAGGGCGAAATAGAGACGGTAGGAGCGGAGGTCCTCCCCTTGCAGGTAGGCTTCCGAGTGACCGAAGACGTACATCGAGACGACGACGAGCAGCAGGTAGAAGAGCGTGCCGAGCGCGTCGAAGGTGAAGAATGCGGCCGAGGTCGTGTCGTAAAGCCCGCCCCAGAGCAGCAGGCCCGCGGCGGCGATCTGAACGGCGTAGAAGAGTATGCCGGCGGCGAGAACCGCACGTTTGGTCCGGGCGAAGAGCGCCGCGACGGCGATCAGGATGCTGGCGATCAGGTAATATATCATGGCGTCAGTCCTTTACGTTGGTGAGTGAATCGGCGTCGTCGGCGTGTATCTTGCCGTCGATCTTGGTGAAGAAGATGCCCAGCATCAGCACCGAGATCAGGATGTCGAGCAGGATGGCGATGTTGATGAGCAGCGGCATTTCGACGCCTATGGCCATCGAAAAGAGGAAAACGCCGTTCTCGATCACCAGAAAGCCGACCATGTGCGAGAAGATGCGCGAGCGCAGGACGATCAGGATCAGGCCGCTCAGCAGGGCGTATAACGCCACGCCGAAGAATACGAGGTCGATGGCCGAGTCGGCGATGTAGTAGGTGATCGAGGCGCTGACCGCCAGCGCCATGAGCGACAGCAGGAGCGAACCCGACTGCGACGATCCGGAGCGGCGTACGCGGTTGATCTTGGTTTTGCGGATCATGGCGAAGAGGATGGCCGGGACCAGCAGGGCCTTGAACGCCAGCGTCTCGATGGCGATGAAGATCAGTTCCAGCGGATTGATGGCGTGCAGGCGCAGCAGGGCGACGGCGAAGAGAATCCACCCCTGCAGTCCGATGATCGACGCGAAGTTGCGGAAACGTTCGGTGATCGCCAGATAGACGAGCGTGATGACGTAGAGTATGACCAGCGGGAGTATCATTGGATGCTGATGTTTAGTTGCAGCAGGTAGCCCGTGAAGAAAACCAGAGCCGCCAGAGCCGCGATGGTGAGAATGAATGTGGTGTTGCGCGAGAGTTTGTTGCGGGCCTGCGTCGATTCGACCACGCCGACCGAGAGTCCGGTGAGGAGTACCGCCAGCGGCGCCGCGGCCCACCAGTGGGGGCATAGCGCCGCCGTCACGGCGTCGGCCGCCAGCATCGAGAGCGCCGCGGTTTTGAGCCACCCGGCGATTTTGATCATGCCCAGATCCGTGCCGCAGTAGTCGAGGCACATCACTTCGTGGATCATCGTCAGTTCGAGGTGGGTGCGGGGATCGTCCACCGGTACGCGGCCGCTTTCGGTGAAGACGATCTTCACCAGCACGTAGGCCGTGAGCACCAGCAGGACGGTCAACTGCAGGTCGCCCGTCGCCGCTTCGGCGAAGATCCGGGCGAACGACGTGTGGCCCGCCAGCAGGGCCAGCGTGCCGGCCGTGAGCATGAGCGCCGGTTCGACCAGCGCGCCGTAGAGGGCTTCGCGGCTTGCGCCCATGCCTTCGAACGAACTTCCGGTGTCCATGGCGCCGAGGATCAGCGCGAAGCGGCCGAGAGCCATCAGGTAGGCGAAGCAGACGATGTCGCCGTCGAACGACAGCAGGGGTTTCAGCTCCCCGACGGGGATGAAGAGCGCGGCGACGATCGCCGAGCCGAGGTAGACCGACGGCACGGCGCGGAACAGCGCCGAAGCGGTCGTCGAATAGACTGCGCCTTTGCGCAGCAGCAGGCGCACGTCGAAGAGGTGCTGGGCGAAGCGGATGCCCCGGCGGCCCGCCAGCACGGCCCGCGTGCGGTTTATCAGGCCCGGAATGCAGACGGCCGTCAGCAGGATCAGGAGTGTATTGAGTGCCGTCATCGTCAGATCAGGTTAAAGATGGACAACAGGAATATCAGGACCAGAAACGCCAGTGCGAAGAGCACGTAGTGGTTGATCTTGCCCGTACGCAGGCGCATGGCGCGCTTGTTTATCACGCGCAGCAGTTCGACCCACCACGCCGCGAAAAGTTTGTCGAAGCGGTCCTTGTGGCGGATATCGAAGTTGTGCGCGGCAGGGAAAATCTCGCCTTTGCCGACGGCGCTGCCTTCGCCGCTGTTCTGCGTGAGCGACGTGGCGATAGACTGCAGTCCTTCGGAGTAGGATTCGCCGCTGTACTGCATCCGCACGTTGGGCGAGGTGAAGCCGCAGCCCCATGTCGCGCCGTCGGTCACCTTGCGCGTGCGCAGGGCGCGGCTGCGAAGCCATGCCAAGAGTCCGACGACCAGAATCAGCAGCCATGCCGTGCGGCTGACGGCCGCCAGCGTGGGCGACAGCAGGTAGTCCGCCGCATCGGCGGGGTGG
Organism: Alistipes finegoldii DSM 17242; assembly: GCF_000265365.1. Classification (NCBI taxonomy): domain Bacteria; kingdom Pseudomonadati; phylum Bacteroidota; class Bacteroidia; order Bacteroidales; family Rikenellaceae; genus Alistipes; species Alistipes finegoldii. The sequence continues at coordinate 374,483 of NC_018011.1, read as the reverse complement.
TGGATGAAAAATCCCGCGGCGCGGGTTACCGCGCTCACGGCGGTCTGCGGAAAGAGTCCGATGAAGAGAATTCCGGCCAGCGGCAGCGCCATGGCGGCGATGCGGAAATTATCGACCTCGGAGGCTTCGGCCACTTCGTGCGTGCGGGGTGCGCCGAGGAACACCGTGCCGTAGAGTTTGGTAAAGGCCAGAATCACAACTCCGCCGATCAGCGCCAGTGCGGCCAGTCCGGCCGCCGAAGCGAGCACGTCGCTGCCCGAAGCGATGCCGTCGAGCATGCCGAGGTAGATCAGCAGTTCCGAGACGAACCCGTTGAGCGGCGGCAGGGCGCAGATGGCCGTCGTGCCGGCCAGAAACAGCAGGCCCGTGACGGGCATGTGCCTGCCCAGCCCTCCCAGCGCGTCGAGCGAGGTGGTGTGCGTTTGGGAGAGTATGTTGCCGGCTCCGAAGAAGAGCAGCGATTTGAACAGCGAGTGGTTGAGCGTGTGGAGCAGTGCGCCCGAAAGTCCGCAGATCGCCGCGAGCTGGTTGCCCGAACTCTTGCCCAGCGCCGCGATGCCCAGTCCGATCAGGACGATGCCGATGTTTTCGATCGACGAGTAGGCCAGCAGCCGCTTCACGTCGTTCTGCGCCGCGGCGAGGATCACGCCCCAGAGTCCCGTGACGATGCCTGCGACGAGCAGGATCAGGCCTGCGGTGCGGAGCGTCGGCAGGTCGGCGATCTGCGCCGTGACGCGCAGGATGCCGTAGACGCCCGTCTTGATCATCACGCCCGACATCAGGGCGGAGACGTGCGACGGGGCGGCGGGATGCGCTTCGGGCAGCCAGACGTGCATCGGGAACATGCCGGCTTTCATGCCGAAGCCCGCGAGGAAGACCACGAACAGCGGCAGGGCGGGCTGCGTGCGGAAATATTCGCCCAATAGGGCGAAGTCGGCCGATCCGCAGACGCTGTCCAACCGCACGAAGCCGATGAGCAGCAGGGCGAATCCCACGTGCATCATGATCACGTAGGCCAGCGCGGCGCGGCGCACTTCGCGGCGCTCGGCGTCGAACAGGATCAGCAGGAACGATGCGACGGTCATCAGCTCCCAGAAAAAGAGAAACGAAAATCCGCCTTCGGAGGTCACTACGCCCAGCATGGCGTAGAACATCGTCGCCAGCGCGGTGTAGTGCAGCGAGATGTGGGCCGGGGATTTGCGTCCGAGGTAGTGCGCGAGATATCCCCGCGAGTAGAGCACCGCGGCGACGGCCCCGACCGAGACGATCAGCGCGAACAGCGCCGAAAGAGGGTCCATCGAGCCTGCGTCGCTTCCGAAGAGGAAGACGTCGGTCGCCCACAACCGTACGGTATGTCCGCCGGCAAGCACTCCGACGGCTGTTGCCGACGCCCAGAGCGCCCCCGCCGCGACGACTGCCAGCGTCGCCCACACCTTGGCCTTGAGAGGGGCGGCGAATATCAGCGCCGTCACCACCGCCAGCGCGAGAAGTGAATAGAGAAACATGAGCTATTTGTGTGTAATTATACTGTTTATACCGTGCCGCCTTGCGGCGGAACCGGCGATGCGGACCGTTTTGTCCGTATCGCTAACCGTTTGCCACGGAGACCATCACCACTGCGGCCACTGCAGCCGTTTCGGTGCGCAGCCGCTGCGCGCCGAGGGTTATCTCCTCGAATCCGTTCGCGCGTGCGAAGGCGATCTCTTCGGGCGAAAAATCGCCTTCGGGACCGATCAGGATCAGCGCCGCCTCGCCCCTGCGGAGCGTCGCCGGGAGGTAGGCTTTGCCTTCGGGCGACTGCGCCGGGGCGCAGTGGGCGATGAACTTGCGCCCTTCGAAGGGCATGGCCGCCGCTTCGCCGAAAGGCGTGAGCGGACGCAGCGTGGGACGGTAGGCTTTGAGCGACTGCTTCATGGCCGCCGTGATGACCCGTTCGCCGCGTTCGGGCTTGAAGACCCGGCGTTCGCAATGCTCGGTTTCGAGCGGGATGATCGTGCCGACACCCACTTCGGTCGCCTTTTCGAGGAACCATTCGAAGCGGTCGGCGTTCTTGGTCGGCGCAACGGCCATCGTCAGCGAATAGGGGAGCGCCTCCCACCCGGCGCGGGTCTCCGTGACGCGCACCGCGCAGCGTTTCGGATTGTCGTCCGTAATCTCGCAGCAAAATAAATTGCCCCTCCCGTCAGTTATATGAAGGGTATCTCCGCGTCCCAGACGCAGCACCCGCACGCAGTGTTTCGACTCCTCTTCGCTCAGCGTATGGAGGGGCGGCGTGATGTCGGGGGCGTAAAAAAGTTGCATACCTCTTATAATTTACTAACTTTGCAACATTGTACGGATGCCTTGCGCGCGTCCGTATTTTCAGCTCGCAAAGTTACATAAAATAACATGAATAGATGAAACGTATTGCAGGTTTATTCACAACACTCTTACTGCTTATGGCACTTGCGTCATGCAACTCCCCGAAAAGCGCCGGGGAGAATCCCTTCTTCACCCAGTGGGACACGCCTTTCGGCGTGCCGCCCTTCGATAAGATCCGCGCCGAACACTTCATGCCCGCCTTCGAGCGCGGCATGTCGCTGCACGACGCCGAGATCGACGCCATCACCTCGAACAACGACGAGCCGACGTTCGAGAATACGATTCTGGCTTACGACAACGCCGGACAGATGCTCGCGCAGACCGAGCTGATTTTCGGCATGCTCTGCGCCGCCGAAACCAACGAACGGATGCAGGCCCTGCAGGAGCAGGTGATGCCCCTGCTCTCGGCGCACCGCGATAAGATCCGGCTCGACGAGAAACTTTTCGCCCGCGTGAAGGATGTCTATGACCGGCGCGCGTCGCTGGGACTCGACGCCGAGCAGAGCCGACTGCTCAGGAAGACCTACGACGCTTTCGTGCGCTCCGGCGCCCTGCTCGACGCCGGACAGAAAGCCCGGCTGAAGGAGATCAACGGCGAGCTGTCGCTTACGGCCGTGAAGTTCGGCAACAACATTCTGGCCGAGAACAACAACTTCGCGCTCGAACTGACGGCGGACGATCTGGAGGGACTGCCTTCGGGTGTCCGCGACGCCGCGCGCGAGAAGGCGCAGGCGATGGGCAAGGGCGACAAGTGGGTCTTCACGCTCCACAAGCCCAGTCTGATTCCGTTCCTGACCTATTCGGCCAAGCGGGACCTGCGCGAAAAGATCTACAAGGCCTACCTGAACCGCTGCAACAACGGCGATCAGTACGACAACAAGCAGCTCATCAACGACTTCATCCGTCTGCGTACGGAGAAGGCCAAGATGCTGGGCTATCCGTCGTACGCCGCCTATGTCGTGGCCGACGAGATGGCCGGCACGACCGATGCGGTCTACGCGCTGCTGGACCAGATATGGACGCCGGCGCTCGACCGCGCCGGGGAGGAGCTGGCCGAGATGGACAAACTCCTGCAGAAGGACGTTCCGGGCGCGACGTTCGAGTCGTGGGACTGGTGGTATTATGCCGAAAAACTGCGCAAGCAGAACTATGCACTCGACGAGGAGATGCTGCGTTCCTATTTCTCGCTCGAAAACGTGCAGGGCGGCATCTTCTACCTCGCCAACCGGCTTTACGGCATCACCTTCCAGCCCATCGTGGCGCCGCTCTACCATCCTGAGGCGATCGCCTACGAGGTGCTCGACGCCGACCAGTCGCATCTGGGCGTGCTCTATTTCGACTTCTTTCCGCGTGACGGCAAGAGTCAGGGGGCGTGGTGCGGCAACTATGTCGAACAGACCTACCGGGACGGCGAGCGCGTCGCTCCCGTGGTGAGTATCGTCTGCAACTTCACCCGTCCGGTGCGCAACACCCCTGCGCTGCTGACGCTCGACGAGACCGAAACGCTCTTCCACGAATTCGGCCATGCGCTCCATTTCCTGTTCCACGACGTGAAATACCGCGGACTCACGGAGGTCGAGGGCGACTTCGTGGAGCTTCCGTCGCAGATCATGGAAAACTGGGCTTTCGAACCCGAAATGCTGAAACAGTACGCCGTGCATCACCGTACGGGCGAGGTGATTCCCAAATACCTCGTCGATAAACTGCGCCGGAGCGAACTCTTCAATCAGGGTTTCGCCACTACGGAGCTGATCGCCGCGTCGCTTTCCGACATGGACATCCACTCGACCACCGACTACGAACCGTTCGACCCGATGGTCTTCGAACGCCGGGCGCTCAACGAGAAGCGCGGCCTGATTCCGCAGATCGAACCCCGCTACCGTTATCCCTATTTCAGCCATATTTTCGACGGCGGCTATTCGGCGGGCTACTACTTCTATACGTGGGCCGAAGTGCTCGACAAGGATGCGTTCGCGGCCTTCCGCGAGAGCGGTGACCTGTTCAACAAGAAGATCGCCGCCGATTTCCGCACCAAGCTCCTCGCCCGCGGCGGTTCCGAGGACGGCATGACGCTCTACCGGGCCTTCCGCGGGGCCGATCCCGACAAGCGGGCGATGCTCCGCGGCCGCGGCCTGCTCGCCGAACCCGATCCGCAGCCGGACGAAGAGGCCCCGATCCCCCTCGAACCGGAATCGGACGGGCAATAGACGAATCGTGAAAAATAACCCAATATTTGCAGTAACATGAAAAAAGCACTTATCATTATGACCTTTTCAGCTATGGCGGCAGGCTGCGCCGACAATTCGATTCCCAAAGCGCAGCTGCCCGAACTGGATACCACCAACCCCCTGCTGGCGGAGTGGAACACGCCCCACCAGACGCCGCCGTTCTCGCAGATCGAGCTTTCGGATTACGAGCCTGCGTTCGATGCGGCCATCGCCTGCTCGCGCGCCGAGATCGAGGCGATCGTCAATAACCCCAAGAAGCCGACCTTCGGCAACACCATCGTGGCGCTGGAGCGTCAGGGGGCGCTGCTCGACCGCATTTCGGGTGTTTTCTACAACCTGCTCGAAGCCGCGACCTCGGACCAGATGCAGGAGATCGCGCTGCGCGTTCAGCCCAAGCTCACCGAGCTGTCGAACGACGTTTCGCTCAATCCGGAGCTTTTCGCCCGCGTGAAGGCGGTTTACGAGAAACCCGGCCGCGGTCTTTCGAAAGAGGACAGGAAACTGCTGGAAGACACCTACCAGAGCTTCGCCCGCAACGGCGCCGCCCTTTCGGACGCCGATAAGGAGCTTTACCGCAAGTATACCTCCGAGCTGTCGGCCGCGACCCTGCAGTTCGGCCAGAACGCGCTGGCCGCAACCAACGCCTTTACGATCAACATTACCGATCCTAAGGTCGTTGCCGAACTGCCCGCATTCGTCCGGGAGGGTATGGCCGCCGACGCCAAGGCGCGCGGCGAGAAGGGTTGGACCGTGACGCTGCAGGCGCCGAGCTATGTGCCGTTCATGACCTATTCGTCGAACCGCGCCCTGAAGGAGAAGCTCTGGCGCGCCTACAATTCGCGTGCGCTGGGCGGCGAGAACGACAACACGCAGATCGTGAAGCAGATCGCCAACCTGCGCCTGAAGATCGCCAACCTGCTGGGTTACAAGTGCTACGCGGATTACGTGCTCGAACGCCGCATGGCCGAGAATACTCCGACCGTCACGGCATTCCTCGACGAGCTGCTCGGCGAGACCAAAGCCTATGCCGACAAGGATTACCGGATGATCGGCGACTATGCCGCTTCGCTGGGCTTCAAGGGCCAGCTGATGCCGTGGGACTGGGGCTATTACAACGAAAAATACAAGGACGAGAAATATGCGCTCAACGACGAGGTCGTGAAGCCCTATCTGAAGCTCGAAAACGTCAAGAAGGGCGTGTTCATGCTCGCCAACAAGCTTTACGGCCTGAATTTCACGCCCAACGACAAGATCGAGGTCTATCATCCCGACGTGACGGCCTATGACGTAACCGACGAGAACGGCCGCTTTATGGCCGTGCTCTACCTCGACTTCTTCCCCCGCGAGTCGAAGCGTTCGGGTGCGTGGATGACCGAATTCCGCGGCACGAAGATCGAGGACGGCGAGGAGACCCGTCCGCTGGTGTCGCTGGTGATGAATTTCACCAAACCCACCGAGACCGCGCCGTCGCTGCTGACGTTCGACGAGCTGGAGACTTTCCTCCACGAGTTCGGACACGCCCTGCACGGCATGCTGGGCGAGGGCAAATACGAGTCGCAGACCGGCACGAGCGTTTACCGCGACTTCGTGGAGCTTCCTTCGCAGATCATGGAGAACTGGGCTACCGAGAAGGAATTCCTCGACCTGTGGGCCGTGAACTACCAGACCGGCGAGCCGATTCCCGCCGAAATCGTGGAGCGCATTATCGCGGCGCAGAACTATCTGGCCGCCTACCTGAACGTGCGTCAGCTGTCGTTCGGCCTGACCGACATGGCATGGCATACGATCACCGAGCCCTTCGAGGGCGACGTCGAGCAGTTCGAAGTGGCGTCGATGGCTCCTTCTCAGGTCCTGCCCGTCGTGCCGGGAACGGCGATGGCTCCGGCTTTCGGCCACATCTTCTCAGGCGGTTACGCTGCCGGCTATTACGGCTACAAGTGGGCCGAGGTGCTGGAAGCCGACGCTTTCTCGCTTTTCAAGGAGAAGGGCATCTTCAACCGCGAAGTGTCCGGATCGTTCCGTGAGAACATCCTTTCGAAAGGCGGTACGGAGCATCCGATGGAGCTGTACGTACGCTTCCGCGGCCACAAGCCTGAGACCAAGGCGCTGATCGAAAAGATGGGGCTGGGTAAGTAAGACCGCCGCATCCGAGACAAATGAAAGGGAACCTTCCGAGAAGGTTCCCTTTTGTTTTATTTCTTGTCCGAAAAATATCAATTTGTCAATATTTTACTAAATTTGCGGTTGGGATTGAGAATTTGATTTAGATTTAACACTTGTACTATGCCTCTTGACAAACTGAATGCGGCGCTGATCGCCGCTATTCAAAACGGTACCCCGGAATATACCAATCCGGCAGCCATACTGACCGATAAACTCAACATCGGCCGCGAAGCGGCTTACCGCCGTCTGCGCGGCGAGGTGCCCTTTACCTTCGGGGAAGCGGCCGTTCTTTCGGCCCAGATGAATTTTTCGCTCGACCGCGCTGTCGGTGCCGTCGATTTCGGAAACGTGCTTTTCCGTCTTAGCTTTAACGATTACCATACGGCGCTCGAAGACTATACGGGCGTTATCGATCAGGATACACTTTTTTACCGGGAGGTGTCGTCCGATGCCGATGCGGAGCAGGCTATCGCCGGAAACTCGTTCCCGCGGATGCTTTACATGCGCTACGAAGGACTGACCAATTTCAAACTCTTCAAGTGGCTTTACCAACAGGGGCTTGTCGATTGTTCGACGACTAAATTCGAGGATATGAAAGTTCCCGATGCGCTTTTGCGGAGTTACCGCGACCTGCTGAAGGAGGCGCAGCTGATGCCTGCGACGACGCTGGTGTTCGACGGCAGCTGCACCAAGCGCTGGGTCAATGCCATCTGCGCGTTCCGCAACATGCACCTGATAACCGACCAAAGCGTCGAGATGCTGAAGGGCGAACTGCTGCAGCTGCTCGACGAGCTGGAGGAGATAGCCGTTGCCGGACAGTTCCGCAGCGGGAAGCCGGTGTCTATTTACATATCGGACATGGATATCGAGGCGACTTACTGCTATGTCGCGGCGCGCCACTACCGTGCGAGCTGTATCGAGGCGTTCTCGATCAATTCGCTGCGAAGCGCCGATCCGGGCATGTTCGAGCATGTCAGGCGTTGGATTACGTCGCTGAGCCGTTTTGCGACGCTGGTTTCGTGCAGCGGGGAGCTGCAGCGGATTCATTTCTTCAAGCGTCAGCGTGCGATCGTGGCAGAATTGGAAAGGGAGGGCTTAGAACCCTCCCCCGAAGTCTTCCAGGAATAAACGGAACCTTGCGTCTAGCTCCATATGTCTATCCTGTGCTTCAAATCCTGACGGATTTTCCACTTGCGTCACTTTTGCGGGTGTAACCCGCCCCTTGCACAATCCCACTTGAATTCTTCATATCTCCTGTGCAATACAAACGTACTGCATTTCGGCGGGTCAAACAAGACGGAAAACAGAAATCGAAGGGAGTTTGTGCGCCTTATTTCGAAACAGCGGCGGGGTGCGGCCGCGCATTGTGAAAATCGGCGGTCCGGTTTTTGCCGCAGTGTCGATTAGCGGTATCGGGCCTGCGGATTGTTTCGGAAATCGAAACAGCGGAATCCGGCGGATAAAATGAAAAAAGCGAGGATAATTCCTCGCTTTTCAGTTGAGCTACCTGGATTCGAACCAAGAATAACAGGACCAGAATCTGTTGTGTTACCATTACACCATAGCTCAATGACGTTTTGGTGATGCAAAAGTAGAACTTTATTTTTCAATTGCAAAGAAAATTCCGAAAAAAATTTCGTACATTTGTTTTAATCGTTTCCGAACTAAAATGAACCTGAAATTAAAATAACGTAAAATCAGAGAATTATGGGAATTAAGTTTCGCCTTATCGTTATGAACTTCCTCCAGTACGCCATCTGGGGCTCGTGGCTTATTTCGCTGGGCGCCTATCTGGGCGGCGGACTCGACTTCACGGGACTGCAGATCGGCAGTTTCTTCGCGACGATGGGCATCGCTTCGCTGTTCATGCCTGCCGTAATGGGAATCATAGCCGACCGCTGGATTCCGGCGCAGAAGCTGCTGGGCATCTGCCACCTGATCAGCGGCGCCTTCCTCGTGGCGGCGGCTTCGCAGACGGCCTATGCGCCTTTGTATAGTTGCATGCTGCTGAGCGTGATGTTCTACATGCCGACGATCGCGCTGTCCAACTCGGTGGCCTACAACGCCCTCGATCTGGCGAAACTCGACACCGTGAAACACTTTCCGCCGATCCGCGTGTGGGGGACCGTGGGATTCATCGCCGCGATGTGGTTCGTCGATCTGACGCATATCGGCGGCATCCAGATCAAGCTCACCGCTTGGCAGCTCTATGTTTCGGCGTTCCTGTCGTTCGTGCTGGCCGTCTACTCCTTCTCGCTGCCCGGATGTCCCGTGGACCGCAACGTCAAGTCGCAGTCGTGGATCGACACGCTGGGGCTGCGCGCATTCGCGCTTTTCAAGGAGAAGCGTATGGCCGTCTTCTTCATCTTCTCGATGCTGCTCGGCGCCGCTCTGCAGATAACCAACGCTTTCGGCGATACCTATATTCAGAACTTCGGGTCGATGCCGCAGTATGCCGATTCGGCGATCGTGAAACACTCGGTGATCCTGCTGTCGCTCTCGCAGATGTCCGAGACGTTCTGCATCCTGCTCATCCCGTTCTTCCTCCGGCGTTTCGGCATCAAGAAGGTGATGCTGATTTCGATGCTGGCGTGGGTGCTCCGCTTCGGATTCTTCGGCATCGGCAATCCCGGTTCGGGCGCGGCGTTCCTGATCCTCTCGATGGTCGTGTACGGCGTGGCGTTCGATTTCTTCAACATTTCGGGTTCGCTGTTCGTCGAGAAGGAGACCAGCCGCGAAATCCGTTCTTCGGCGCAGGGCGTCTTCATGATCATGACCAACGGCTTCGGCGCCTTCTTCGGCTCGTACGCTGCAGGCGCCGTCGTCGATGCGTGGGGCTGGCCCGATTCGTGGTACATCTTCGCAGGCTACGCCCTCGTGGTGGCCGTGGTCTTCGCCTTGGTGTTCAAATACAAGCACAACCCCGCGGAGATGGCGTCGGTGAAGCATTAATCCTAAAAACGATTCCGGCCGCAGGGATTTCCTTTGCCGCCGGAATTGTTTTTGTTACCGTCTCAGCATCCTGACATGCGGGATGCCGGCTTCGAGGTAGGTCCCGGAAACGGCTTCGAAGCCCAGCGATGCGTAAAATCCGACGAGGTACTCCTGCGCCGAGATGCGGACGGGCTGCGGACCCCACGTCCGGGCGATATGCCGCAGGGCTTCGTGCATCAGGCGGCGGCACAACCCGCGGCGGCGGTAACCGGCGTCTACCAGCACCCGTCCGACGGATGCCTCGGCGCCGACGATCCCTGCGGGGATGATCCGCAGGAATGCGACGACGCGGCCGTCCTCCTCCGTCCAGAGAAAGACGCTCTGCGGATCGACCTCGTCGGCGTCGGGTTCGGTGATGTGCTGTTCGAGGAAAAAGACGGCTTCGCGGGCCTGCACGATGCGGTGGTACTCGGCGGCGGAGATTTCGCTGAAATGTTTGATGACGATGGGGTGCATGCTGTTTGTCGGATAGATGCCAAAGATATTGAAAAAATTTGAAAGATATGATGGAGAATACGATTCGAGTAAATGATGCGATCTGCATCCGCTGCGGCCGCTGCGTGAAGGTGTGCCCGTCGCAGATTTTCGTTCAGGAGAAGGCCGGGGCTGCGGTGACGCTGCATAAACCCGAAAACTGCATCGTCTGCGGCCATTGCGCGGCGGCATGTCCCACGGGGGCGGTCGAACATGCCGATTTCCCGGCGGAGAAGGTGCATCCGATCGACTATGCGGCTTTGCCGACGCCCGAACAGGTCGAACTGCTGCTCGCCGTGCGGCGTTCGAACCGCGCTTTTTCCCAGCGTCCCGTGCCGCAGGAGTATCTGGACCGCATCGTTGCCGCCGCCGACCGCGCGCCGACGGCGACCAACGCCCGCCAGCTGGGTTATACGCTGGTGACGGACCCCGCTATGCGGCGCGAAATCGTCGAATATACGCTGGGCGTTTTCGGCCGGATCGTGAAGCGTCTGTCTAACCCGCTCGTGCGGCCTTGGCTGAGCCGGCTGCTGCCGGGCGTTTACCGTTACATTCCGGCGTTCAGACGGATGCGCCGCGAATATGCGGAGCAGGGCGTCGACCGCATTTTGCGGGGTGCGACGGCTGTGCTGTTCATCCATGCGCCCAAGGAGAGCCGCTTCGGCGCCGAGGACGCGAACCTCGCTTATCAGAACGCCTCGCTGACGGCCGAATCGCTCGGTGTGAGTCAGGTCTACATGGGATTCGTGCTGACCGCCGTGCGGCAGGACGGGAAAGGCGGGCTGAACCGGATGCTGGGACTTCGAGACCGCCGTATCTGCGCTGTCATGGCGCTCGGCATGCCGCAGTTCCGCTATCCGAACTACATCGACCGCAAAGAACCTGAAGTCCGGAAAATTTAGCTCCGCAGGGGCAGTCCCGATTGTGCGGACACCCTATTATATATGGAAACGCCCTGCCTCGGCAGGGCGTTTCCATTTTCCGGACGGGCGGCGGCTTTTGTACGTTTAGTACATATTGTCGTACATACTCTGACTCTTGTCGTATTTGAGGTCGGAGAGCGACGCCGCCTTGACGCCGATGTTGAAACTCCAGCTGCGGTGGTAGCCGAACGGAATCCATGAAAAGGACATCTGCCAGCAGTGCAGGTCGCGCGAAATGGAGACCGACGAGGTCGTCAGCTTGTTTTGCTTGATGTCGTAACCGCCTTGGAACGTGACGCCCGTCTTCGGCGTCAGATTGACGCTGCCGTTGAAGCCGATCGTCTGCGTAATGTTCTTTTTATAGCCTTTGGGCGGATAATTTCCCCGCGATATGGAGTAGTTGACCGTGTAGTTGAAACCGAAGTTCCACGGCAGCGAGAAGTCGTAATAGGTTTGGGCCATGTACTGCCTTCGCAGTACGGGGTCCATGTTGCCGTAGGGGTCGTAGAACGGGTTCATGTATTCGGGCGGAATGCTCGTGATGTCGTTGATGGCGCGTTCCGTACGGTCCTGACGCGATTTGAAGGTGTAGCCGAACGACCAGCCCGTCGATTCGATACGTCCCGGAAGGAAGAGCTTGTCGTACAGTTTTCCGTCGGGGGTCAGCTTGTAGAGGTTGAGCGTCGCCGAGAGGTTGATGCCGAAGTTGCCGAACAGCGTGGTGCGGAACGAGATGGGGATGGTCGAGAGTCCCATCGAGTCGGCCAGAAAGTTATACGAACCGCTGAGCCGCAGCTCGTCGATCAGTTTGATCTTCTTGACGCCTGAGGTGTCGCGCTTGCTCAGCACCTTCATTTCGAGGTTCTGCGACAGCGAGAAGTTCATCGACATCGAACGTCCCGAACTGGGGACGCCGTAGGCATTGACCGAATAGGGCGAATAGGGGCGGAACGTACCGGTCGAATCGGACTGGTAGTTGCTCTGATAGCCGTATTTGGGATCGCCGAAGTCCGGGGCGTACGAGAATCCGATCGACGGCGTGATCGTATGGCGGATTGCCTGAATCTTGCGGTCGCGGCGTTTTTTGGTGAAGTCGTACATGCCGTACACGGTCGTCGATGTCGAGACGCTGAAGTTGTAGTTGTATAGACGGTAGAAGCCGTACTGTGCCGGCAGCGTGTCGACGCTGTTGGTGACGGGATTCCATTCCAGCTCGACCTTTTTGAAATACCACTTCTCGTTGTAGTTGGCCGACGGCGAGATGTTGATGTAGTTGAAGAGGTTGAACGACGCCGAAACCGGGATGTTGTGTTCGATGCCGTTCTTCATGTTGTCGAGCGTCTCCTTCGAGAATATTTTGTCCTCGGTGGTGCTCACCGAGTTGGTCATTTTACCCGTGTACTGCATCGAAATCTTCTCGTACCAGCGGTCCTTGCCGGTTTTCTCCTTGCGTTTGAAGGGGTAGAAGCGCGAGACGTTGAAGACCAGCGTGGGCAGGGTTACCGAAATGGTCTTGTTCTGCGAGTTCTGCGAAATGGACATGTTCGCCGAGAGCGAGAACGGTGTGCCGGCCCAGTTCTTCGAATAGGCGATCGACGAGTTGGTCTGCGTGGCGAGAATGTCGTTGAGGTTGGTCGCCGAATACTTGCTGTAACCGCTGGTGGCGAAGTTCACCGACGCCGAGAAGGTCGAACCGGGGTTGGCCTTGGGGTCCTGCGAATGGGTCCACTGGATGCGGAAGTTGCTCTGCTTGATATAGTCGGGTTCGCCTTTCTCTCCCGTCTTGATGTTCGAGTACTGCATGTTGAAACTGCCGCTGTACTTGTAGCGCTTGATGTAGCGCGATGCGGCCGACGCCTCCCACGAACCGAGCGTGTAGATACCGCCGCGGACGGCCAGATCGGCGTAATCGCCCAGCGTGAAGTAGTAGCCCAGATCGCGCAGGAAGAATCCCTTGGTGTACTCTTCGCCGTAGGTGGGCATCAGCAGACCCGACTTGGGACCCGAACTGATCGGGAAGAAGCCTTCGGGAATGCCCAGAAAATAGATCGGCACGTCCTCCATGACCAGATAGGCCGGCCCCGTGACGACCTTCTTGCCCGGAATGACCTTGGCCTTGGTCATCGCCAGATAGAAGTGCGGATGGTCCGTTTCGTCGCAGGTCGTATATTTTCCGTTCTCGATGTTGATCGTGTTGTCGGGCATCTTCTTGACGCTGCCGCCCACCAGCCAGCCGTCGCCCTGCTGTGTCGCCACGCCCTTGATCTTGGCCTTCTTCGATTCGAGGTTGTAGGTGATCGTGTCCATCTTGTAGGGGGCTTCGCCGCCGTCGGAGAATTCGGGTTTGGTGACGATGGCCTTGCCTTCGAGCGAGTCGGGTTTGCCGTATGCGTGGATCAGCTTGGAGTTCATGTCGATCTGCATGTAGTCGGCCTTGAGGTTGCTGTTCTGATAGGTGACGTCGCCTTCGTTGTAGATGTAGACCATCTTGTTGCGGACGTCGTACACCAGCGAGTCCTTGTTCTTGCCCGAAATCGGATCGTCGAGGAAGGCGCCGGGCTTGCGCGGCCGCTTGACCGAGTCGCGGGCCACGGTGTCGGCCTGCCTGCCGGCCAGCGAGTCGGCCCGGCGGGCGATGAGCGAATCGACCTGTGAACTGAACATCGAGTCGCGCTCCTCCTGCGACATGGCTTCGAATTCGGCGTGGCGGCGGGCTTTCTCGCGGGCGGCCCGTGCCTGCGCGCGACGTTCGCTGCGTGTGCGGGCGGCTTCGGGAACTTCGGCCGCGGCTTCCGGAAGGGTATATGCCGGAATGGAATCGTGGGTGCGGGTGCTGTCCGGGGCGGCTGCGGCGAACACGCTCCGGGGTGCGGACGCGCCGAACACCAGCTGGGCGAAGAGCAGGATCAGCGCCGCCGAAAACAGATATTTTACCCTAAGTTTATCCAAAATTCCAATAATTTTTCGTACCTTTGCCGACATGTCGGCAAAAACGCCTGAATCAGGTCTCCGGCGACCTCCCGCGGGGTTTTCAGGCGCGACAAAGATAGGTAAAAAATTACAGAAAGCTTACACTTGATCTCTTAAATATGCGCACACGACTGTTCCTGTTATTCGCATTTGCGGCCGTAACCGTTCTTACGAACGCGGCATCGGCCGGGAATATTGCGCACGGAGTCGAAGTTGTGGTGATCGACCCCGGTCACGGCGGCAACGATCCCGGTGCGCACTACGGCGGAACCAGCGAAAAGGACCTGACGCTGAAGGTGGCTCTCAAGCTCGGCAAAATGATCGAGGAGGGCATGCCCGGCGTGAAGGTGGTCTATACGCGCAAGACGGACAAGGCGCTGGGACCCGACAAGGCGAAAGACCTGCAGGCGCGCGCCGACATCGCCAACAAGGCCGGCGGCGACCTCTTCATTTCGATCCATGTCAATGCGGCCAAGTCCACGGCCGCGCGCGGCGTCGAGACGCTGATCATGGGCGAAAGCCCCAAGGAGCAGCGTTACAACGAAAACGCGCTGTTCGAGAACAACCGCGAGGACCTGATCGACATGTCCGACGAACGTACGGCGGCCATCGTGCGGGCCTATATCCAGAACCTGCAGTTCACCTACGGCGAATACAGCATGGCCATCGCGCGCTGCATTCAGAACAACTACCTGAAGGCGGGCCGCCATTCGCGGGGCATCAAACCCCAGCTGCTGCGCGTGCTCTATGCGACCGACATGCCGGGCGTGCTGACCGAGATCGGATTCCTCTCCAATTCGCAGGAGGCTGCCTACATGAAGTCGGAGAAGGGCCAGACCGAGATCGCCCGTTCGATTTACGAGGGCGTGAAGAACTATTCGGCCTATGTGCTCGAAACGCGCAACGCCGAAGAGGAGGCCGCTGCGGCGCCTAAGCCGGAGCAGAAACCGGAGCAAGTGGTCGTCGGCAAGGAGCCTGTGCGCGGGGCCGGCGGAAAGGCGGGGGCGAAGGACTCCGCCGCCAAATCCGAATCCGTGACTGCGCCGGCAGAGCGGGAGACGTCCGAAACGCAGACGCCGAAAACGGAGACTCCCAAGGCCGGCGCCCCGAAGCGTGAGACGCCGAAAGCCGAAACCCCGAAGCAGCCGGCTCCGAAACAGGACGCGCAGCCGCTGCGCTATACCGTGCAGGTGCTGGCCAGCCCCCAGACCGTGCCGGCTTCGTCCGCGCGGTTCAAGAGCTACCGCGGCAAGGTGAAACAATATACGGCCGACGGCAAATACCGTTATAAGTATTGCGTCGGCGAATACGAGACCCGCGCTGCGGCGCAGAAACAACTGGCGGCGGTGCGCAAGGTCTTCCCCGACGCCTTTGTGGTGAGCTGCCGGGGAACTCGGATCGTGAAATAAAAACATACGAGATATGAAAAGGGAAGTTAAGATCGGAATTTTCGCCGTGGCGATGATCGGCGTCGCATGGGCGGGTATTCGCTTTCTGAAAGGATTCGATATTTTCAGCCGCAATGTCGAATATTATGCGGCTTACGACCAGATCAACGGCGTGCAGAACGCTTCGCCGATCATGATGAAGGGCGTCAAGATCGGTTCGGTGACGGGTCTGTCGTTCGACCCCGCCCGCAGCGACAAAGTCGTGCTGCGGTTCACCATCAAGCGCGAATACCGCATTCCGACCGATTCGGAAGCCAAGATTTTCAGCAACGGGCTGATGGGCGCCAAGGCGATCGAAATAACCTACGGCAGGGCCGACACCTACCTGCACAAGGGGGATACGCTGCGGGCGAGCCGCGACCGCGACCTGATGGACATGGCCGGTTCGGAGCTGGATTTCTTCAAGCAGAAAGTCTCGCAGCTCACCGGCGATCTGTCGCGTGCGCTCGACAACCTCAACAGGCTGATGGAGGACAACGCCGGCAATATCGCCGGGACGCTCGGCAACCTCAACTCCGTGACGGGCGACATGGCGCAGATACTTTCCGCCGAGAAAAACAACCTGAAAAGCGCGCTGGAGAACCTTTCGAAGTTCTCCGACATGCTCGGCGACAACGCCCAGCGCGTGGACAGCATCATCGGCAATGTAGACCGGGTCGTCGCGCAGTTCTCCGAAGAGGAGTTCGCCGTCAAACTTTCGCAGACTGTCGGGCATCTCGACGATCTGGTGGCCCGCATCGCGCAGGGCGAGGGCACGGTGGGCAAGCTGATGAACGATCCCGAACTTTACGATTCGCTCAACCGGGCCAGCGAGAATCTCTCCGCACTGCTGGCCGACGTCAAACAGTATCCGGGCCGTTACGTCCATCTTTCGCTCTTCGGGCGCAACCCTGAGAAGATGAAGGAGCGGGCCGACCGGAAGGCCGCGAAGGCCGCCGAGAAAGCCGAGCGCGATTCGCTCAGGCGGCTGCGGTAGCCCTCTACCCGACATAGCACCATGATTTATCCTGCAAACTTCGAGCAGAAGATCGGCTTCGACCGGCTTCGTGAACAGGTTGCGGCGCGCTGTACCATGCGTGCCGCCTGTGCGCGGCTGGCCGGCGAGACCTTTTCGACCTCGGCGCGCGAGATCGCCCGGCGGCTGACGCTTGCCGACGAGATGCGTCTGCTGCTCGATATGGAACACGAATTTCCCGGCGGGGAGTATCCCGACGTCGATCATATCGTCGCCAAGTTGCGCGTCGAAGGCTCATTCCTCGACGTCGAGGAAGTGGTGACGCTGCATCGTGCGCTGACGGTCGTCGGCGGCATCGTCGCGTTCATTCTCAACCGCGAAGAACAATATCCGGCGCTTCACGCCCGCAGCCGCGGCGTCGCGGCCTTTCCCGAAATCGTGCAGCGGATCGACGCCATCGTCGATCGTTTCGGCAACGTGAAGGACAACGCTTCGCCCGGTCTGCTGGAGATCCGGCGCGCCGTCCGCGAACGCGAGGGACAGGCCGCCAAACGTCTGCAGGCCGTGCTGTCGGCCGCCAAGAACGCCGGCATCGTCGATGCCGACGCCCAGATTTCGATCCGCGAAGGCAAAGCCGTGATTCCGGTCGCCGCGGCCAACAAGCGCAAACTGCAGGGCTTCATCCACGACGAGTCGGCTACCGGACGCACGTTCTACGTCGAGCCGGTCGAGGTGGTGGAGATCAACAACGAACTGCGCGAACTGGAATACGCTGAGCGGCGCGAGATTGTCCGCATCCTCTCGGAGTTCACCGATTCGGTGCGTCCCGATGCGGAGCTGATCGCCGATTCGGGCGATTACCTCGCCGAGATCGACATGCTGCGCGCCAAAGGGCGCTGGGCCTCGGAGAACGGCTGCGTGAAGCCGATCGTCTCGACCGACGACCGGCTGATGCTGAAAAACGCCCGCCATCCCTTGCTGCAGCAGACGCTCCGGGCGCAGGGCCGCGAGGTCGTGCCGCTCGACATGCAGCTGGACCGTCGCAAGCATATCCTCGTCATTTCGGGGCCCAACGCGGGCGGCAAGTCGGTCTGCCTGAAAACCACGGGCATCGTGCAGTATATGTTCCAGTGCGGATTCCTCGTGCCGGCGTCGGAAGTCTCCGAACTGCCCGTGTTCCGGTCGATCTTCATCGACATCGGCGACGAGCAGTCGATCGACGACGATCTTTCGACCTACTCGTCGCACCTGCTCAACATGAAGAACATGCTGGCCGGAGCCTCCTCCGCGACGCTGGTGCTGATCGACGAATTCGGGTCGGGTACCGAGCCGGTCATCGGCGGCGCCATCGCCGAAGCCATCCTCGAACGCCTGCTGGCCAAGGGGTGCTACGGTGTTATCACGACCCATTACGCCAATATCAAGTATTATGCGTCGAACACCGAAGGCATCGCCAACGGCGCCATGATGTTCGACGTGCAGCATATCCGGCCGCTGTTCCGGCTCGAAACGGGCAAGCCCGGCAGTTCGTTCGCCGTGGAGATCGCCCGCAAGATCGGCCTGCCGGAAGAGATTATCCGCATTGCGGGCGAGAAGGCCGGCAGCGACCATATCAACATCGAAAAGCAGCTGCGCGAAATCGCCCGTGACAAACATTACTGGGAACAGAAACGCGACCGCATCCGCCTGACGGACCGCAAGGTCGAAGAGCTGGAGCAGACTTACGCCGAGCAGTTGGCGAAGATCAAATCCGAGCGGCAGGAGATTCTGAAAAAGGCCAAGCAGGAGGCCCAGCGGTTGATCGCCGACGCCAACAAGCAGATCGAGAATACGATCAGGACCATCCGCGAAGCGCAGGCCGAAAAAGAGCTGACGCGGCTGGCGCGCCGCGAGCTGGACGACTTCCGCGATGCGGTCGAGCAGGCCGATACGGCCGAGAAGGACGCGCAGGTGGCCCGTGAGATCGAGCGCATCGAACGCCGCCGCCAGCGGCGCATCGAGCGCAAAACCCAGCGCGGCGAAGCGCAGGCGGCCGCCGCCCCCGAACCGCCCAAACCCCGCGAGGTCGAAACCGGTTCCAAGGTCCGCATGGCCGGGCAGGATATGGTCGGCGTGGTGCAGTCGGTCAAGGGGAAGAAAGTGCAGGTCGCCTTCGGTCAGATACTTACTACGGTAGACAAGAAACTGCTGACCGTGGTGTCGAACAGCGAGTTCCGCGAAGCGACGCGCCCGCAGACGGCCCGTACGGTGGTCTCGGTCGATATTTCGGCCCGCAAACTCAATTTCAGGGACCATATCGACGTGCGGGGCATGCGCGCCGCCGAAGCGCTGGACGCCGTGCAGGATTTCGTCGATGACGCCTTGATGGTGGGCGTGGGGTCGGTTTCGATTCTCCACGGCAAGGGTACGGGGGCCTTGAAAGAGGAGATCCGCCGCTATCTGCGCACGGTTCCTGAGGTCGAAAGCGCCAAGGACGAGCATGCCGACCGCGGCGGGGCGGGCATTACGATCGTGACTTTTAAGATGGACTGACGATTTTTCGCGGCGTTCCGGCCGAATGCGGGGCAGATGCCTACAGACCGCAGGGCGGACGGAACGGAAAAATGATAAGAGGATGAATTACAGACTTTCACGTATTGCCGCCATTTGCGGCGGAAAGTTTTCGGGCTGCGATTCCGAGGTGCGGTCGGTCGTTACCGACAGCCGGTCGCTTTCGTGCGAGCTGGGGTGTCGCCCGATGTTCGTCGCCATGCGCGGCGCGAACCACGATTCGCATGATTTCATCGCCGACATGCAGAGCCGGGGCGTGCGTGCGTTCCTCGTCGAGCGGGGCGTCGAAGCCTCCTCGTGCACCGGGGAGTGCGGTTTCGTGCAGGTGGACAACGCCATCGAAGCCCTTCAGCGGCTGGCGGCCTATCACCGGGCGCAGTTCCGGGGTACGGTGGTCGGCATCACCGGCTCGAACGGCAAGACCGTCATCAAGGAGTGGATCGCCGAGGAGCTGCCCGAAGGCATGAAATATTACCGTTCGCCGAAGAGTTACAATTCGCAGCTGGGCGTACCGCTTTCGGTGCTGATGCTGGAGGGCGACGAGGAGCTGGCGATTTTCGAAGCGGGCATCTCGAAGCCCGGCGAGATGGAGCGGCTCGAACGCATCATCCGCCCCGACGCGGTGATCTTCACTTCGATCGGCGACGCCCATCAGGAGAATTTCATCAATCTGGAACAGAAATGCGACGAGAAGATGATTCTCGCCCGCAGCGCTTCCAAAATCATCTACCACAGCTATTACGAGCCGCTGGGCCGTATGGTCGCGGCGCATTTCGCCGACCGCCGTCCCGTCGATGCCGCCTCATATCCCGAAGTGCCCGAATCGGTCATAGGCAACGCCGCTTCGCGCCGCAACGCCCAGATCGTCGAGGCGTTCTGCGATGCGATGCGCTATCCCGCCCCTTCGTTCGCCGGGGCTCCTTCGGTGGCGATGCGTCTCGAAGTGAAGGAGGGCATCAACGACTCGATACTTATCAACGACGCCTACAACCTCGACCTCAATTCGCTGGCGCTGGCGCTGGACTACCTGCACAGCGTGGCGCTGAACCGCCGCCGTACGCTCGTGCTGTCGGACATTTCGCAGAGCGGTCTCTCGGACGACGAGCTTTACAGCCGCGTGGCGGGCATGGTCGCACGCGCCGGAATCGACTTCCTGATCGGTATCGGTCCCCGCCTGAAACGCTATGCCGCGCTGTTCGCCTGCGACAAGGAGTTCTTTACGGCTACCGACGAATGCGTCGCGCGCATCAACCGCGACGCCGTGGCCGGGCGTGCGATCCTGCTGAAAGGCGCACGCGATTTCCGTTTCGAAAAACTGGTGCACCTGCTCTCCCGCAAAAGCCATACGACGGTGCTGGAGGTCGATCTCGACGCCATGATCCATAATCTCAACTATTTCCGGTCGAAGCTGAGCTTCGGGACCCGGCTCGTGGCGATGGTCAAGGCCGGTTCGTACGGCGCGGGCGATTTCGAAGTCGCGCAGATGCTCCAGCATCAGGGCGTGGACTATCTCGCTGTGGCGTTCGCCGACGAGGGCGTACTGCTGCGCGAGCGGGGGATTTCGATGCCGATCGTGGTGCTCAACGCCGACGCCGACAGCTTCGACGTGATGATCGCCAACCGGCTCGAACCCGAAATCTACAGTTTCCACTCGCTCGGCGCTTTCGCCGATGCCGTGACGCACGCGGGCGAGAGCCGTTATCCGATTCACGTCAAGCTGGATACGGGCATGCACCGGCTGGGGTTCGTGGAGCAGGAGATCGCGCAGTTGTGCGCGACGCTCGCCGCGACGCCGCAGGTCAAGGCGGCTTCGGTCTTCTCGCACCTCAACTGCGCCGACATGCCCGAAGAGGATGCCTATACGCGGGCGCAGATCGCCCTCTACGACCGCATGAGCGCGCAGCTCGCCGCCTCGCTGCCTTATCCGGTCATCCGCCATACGGCCAATTCGGCCGCCATCGAGCGCTTCCCCGAAGCGCAGTTCGACATGTGCCGTCTGGGGCTGGGGCTTTACGGCTTCGGGTTCCGGCACAACGACGCCCTGCGTCCCGTCTCGACGCTCAAAACCCGCATCGTGCAGATCAAACGCCTGCCTGCGGGCGATGCGGTGGGGTATGGCCGCGCCGGAAAGCTCACGCGGCCGACCACCACGGCCACGATACCGATCGGCTATGCCGACGGGCTGGACCGGCATCTGGGCTGCGGCCGCTGGTCGGTGCTCGTGGCCGGACAGCCTGCGCCGATCATCGGCCGGGTCTGCATGGACAGCTGCATGATCGACATTACGGACATTCCCGGCGTGAAGGAGGGCGACGAAGTGTCGGTCTTCTCGCCCGTGCCGGGCAACGACCTCGAAACGATGGCCCGTGTGCTCGATACGATCTCGTATGAAATCATGACCTCGGTTTCGGGACGTGTGAAACGCATCTATCTCAAGGAATAACGGGATGAAGTGCTACGACTGCGGCGGCCTGATCGCGCCCGGAGCGGACAAATGTCCCGCCTGCAACTGTCCGGCGGAGAGGATGCAGGCCGTGAAGTGTCTCGAAACCCGCCTGCTGACGGCCCGCGTCGAAGCGGAGTCGGCCCTCGACCAGCTGGGCCGGGCGAAGGTCGCGATGCTCTGCGCCGCGTTTTTCGCGCTTGTCGGCGGCGTGGTCGTGCTGGTGCATGCCGGGGGCGACGCGACGATGCGGGCCGTCGGGATTTTCATGGCTGCGCTGGCATGCGTCTACGCGGCACTGGCCTTTCTTGTCCGGAAAGCTCCGCTGACGCTTTCGATCGCGGGATTTCTGCTCAGCTGGCTCTGTCTCGGCGGGTTGCCCGGTCTGGTGATCGTCGGGGCCATGGCGCTGAGTCTCTGGTTCGCCGTGCAGTATGTCCGCATTGCGAACCGTGTCGGATTGTTGGAACGAAAAATCGCTGAACTGAAAAAATGTACGGAACACTCTATCTGATCCCGTGTCCGATCTCGGACGAAACGGCGCCGTGGGACGTGCTGCCCGCAGCAAACCGCGCCGTTATGGATTCGCTCGACTATTTTATCGTCGAGAATACCCGCACGGCGCGGCGGTTTCTGTCGAAAGCGGGCGCGGCGCGCCCGATCGACACGCTCTGCTTCCGCGAACTGAACGAACATACCGTCGCCGGGCGTGAGGTCGAAGAGCTGGTGAAACCGCTCGTCGAGGGGCGTTCGGCGGGCGTGATTTCCGAAGCGGGCGTGCCGGGCGTCGCCGATCCGGGGGCGCTGGTGGTCGAAGCCTGCCACCGCCGCGGAATCCGTGTCGTGCCGCTCGTCGGACCTTCGTCGATCGTCATGGCGGTCATGGCGTCGGGGCTCAACGGACAGTCGTTCGCCTTCAACGGCTACCTGCCCGTCAAACCGCCCGAACGGGTGCAGGCGATCCGCCGTTTCGAACGCCGCGCGCACGCCGAAGGCCAGTCCCAGCTCTTCATCGAGGCCCCGTACCGCAACGTCAAGCTGATGGAGCAGCTGTTGCAGACCCTTGCGCCCGAAACGCGGCTGACGGTGGCCATGGACATCACGGCTCCCGGCGAATTCATCCGCACGCTCCGCGTCCGCGAATGGCGTGCCGCCGAACTGCCCGCGATGAACAAACGCCCTGCTATTTTCATCATCGGATAGGCCCTTCCGGAGGTTGGTATACAATTTGATCGACTATAAGACGGAAAATCTGAAAAACAACTATATATGAAAAAGGAAAAAGCTTATAATGAAGCCATTAACGGCGACGAAGGGTTCGAGCCGGGCGACGGTTATCCCTCGTGCGACGGCGAACCCTGTGCCAATGTGTCAGACGAGCCGCAGGACGGGACTGACACAATGGCAGACGCGACCGACAGCGGCGCCGCACCCGATTTAGCGGCGGCAGTCGCCGAATGGCAGGATAAATACATCCGTCTGCAGGCCGAGTTCGACAACTACCGCAAGCGTACGCTCAAGGAGAAGATGGATCTGGTGCAGACCGGAGGCCGCGACGTCTTGCTGGCGATGCTTCCTGTGCGCGACGACGTGCAGCGGGCGGTCGATGCCATGCAGAAAAGCGACGATATCGAAGCGCTGCGCGCCGGCGTGAACCTGATATCGCAGAAATTTACCGAAACCCTGCGTCAGAAGGGCGTGACCGAGATCGACGTCAAGGGCCGGGAGTTCGACGCCGACCTATGCGAGGCCGTGGCCAAGTTCGCCGCCGGAGAGGATATGCAGGGCAAGGTCGTAGACGTCGTCCAGACCGGCTACATGCTGGGCGACAAGGTGCTGCGTTTTGCAAAAGTCGTTGTAGGAGAGTGAGAAGATGGCTGAAAAGAGGGATTACTACGAAGTGCTGGGCGTCCAGAAGAACGCTAACGCCGACGAAATAAAGAAGGCCTACCGCAAGGCTGCCATTCAGTATCACCCGGACAAGAATCCGGGCGACAAGCAGGCCGAGGAGAAATTCAAGGAGGCAGCAGAAGCCTACGACGTGTTGTCGAACCCCGACAAGCGTGCCCGTTACGACCAGTTCGGCCATGCCGGCATGAGCGGCGCGGCAGGCGGCGGAGGCGGTTTCGGCGGCTTCAGCGGCGGAGGCTTCTCGATGGAGGATATTTTCTCACAGTTCGGCGATATTTTCGGCGGACATTTCGGCGGGGGCGGGTTCCGTTCGTCGTCGTCCGGCGGCCGGCGCGTGAACCGCGGCTCCGATATCCGCATCAAGGTCAGGCTGACGCTGGCCGAGATCGCCAACGGCGTCACCAAGAAGCTCAAGATCAACAAGACCGTCGCCTGCGACAAGTGCGGCGGCACGGGAGCCAAGGACGCCGATTCCTATTCGACCTGCTCGACGTGTAACGGCACGGGCCATGTGACGCGCGTCGAAAACACCTTTTTCGGCCGCATGCAGACCCAGAGTGTGTGCCCGACCTGCGGCGGTACGGGCAAGGTCATCACTTCGCCCTGCGACAAGTGCAAGGGCGAAGGCACCGTCCGCGGTTCGGAGGTCGTGGAGATCAAGATTCCGGCCGGCGTGGGCGAGGGCATGATGCTCACCGTCACGGGCAAGGGCAACGCCGCGCGCCACGGCGGCGTCAACGGCGACTTGCAAGTGCTGATCGAAGAGGAGCCGCATCCCGAACTGATGCGCGACGGCAACGACCTGATTCACAACCTCAATATCACCGTGACGCTGGCTCTGCTGGGCGGTACGGTCGAGGTGCCGACGGTAGACGGCCGCGCCAAGATCAAGATCGCTCCGGGAACGCATGCCGGCAAGGTGCTGCGTCTGGGCGGCAAGGGTTTGCCCGACGTGAACGGTTACGGCCGCGGCGACGAGCTGGTCGTGGTGGACATCACCATTCCGTCGAAACTCAATGCCGAGGAGAAGCGGCTGGTCGAGGAGTTGTCCCGGCAGCCCGGTTTCCAGAAAGCCGACTCGGTCAAAAACCAGAATATTTTCGAGCGGATGAAGAGTTTCTTCCGTTAGGAAACGATACGGTTTCGTCTCTACGGCGGAGTGCTGAATACCCCTGCGGGTTCCGGCATTCCGCCGTATTGGCAGATCGGGAGCCGCCCCGGCCGCAACCCGCTTCCCGCGCGCGGCGGACGCATGCGTCCGTGCCGGAAAAAGGAATTCGGGGCAATAAAATTGCGGAAGAATTCGTATCTTTACAAAAAAATAGGAGGACATGCCATGTTAGGTTTCACCCCGTTCAAGAAGCACGCGAACAAGTTCAACTACATACCGCGTTATTACGATCCCGAAAAGGAGGCGCGCGAACAGCGCCGCGCCGAGCTTCGGGGCGAAAGAGCCGAAGACGCCGGCGGTGAATACCGCCCCGGACAATATATCCGCACCCAGCGCGATGCGCGCGCCGCACGCCGTTCCAAGGAGGAGAAGACGGGCCGCGACCGCATTTGGAAGATGGTCGTAGGCGCGGTTCTGGTGCTGCTTTTCATCTATATTCTCTATCCGAGGCTCGCCGACGTTTTCCTGCGGGCGCGGACCTCGGCCCCGGCGCAGACCGAAGCGGTGGGTGCCGAAGAGACGGTGCGGCGCAACGGGCTTGATCAGTCGGGCATTTCCGACGTCGAGTGGCAGGAGCAGCCTATCACGGTGGTACCCAACGATTATCAGGAGTAGATGGCAGATAAGATCAGATTATTACCGGAGGTCGTAGCCAATCAGATCGCGGCGGGCGAGGTCGTCAACCGTCCCGCCTCGGTGGTCAAGGAGATGATGGAGAATGCGATCGACGCAGGCGCACGCACCGTAAAGGTCAATTTCCGCGACGGCGGCAAGGACCTGATTCAGATCGTGGACGACGGCTGCGGCATGTCGCCCATCGACGCGCGCATGGCTTTCGACCGCCACGCCACGAGCAAGATAACCTCCGTGGACGATATTTACGCACTCAATACTTTCGGCTTCCGCGGCGAAGCGCTGGCTTCGATCGCCGCCGTGGCGCAGGTCGAACTGCGGACGCGGCAGGAGGGCGACGAAGTCGGCACGCAGACCGAGATCAACGGCGGCCAGTTCGCCGGACAGACCCCGGTGATGTGTCCCGTGGGGTCGCAGTTTTTCGTGCGCAACCTTTTCTACAACGTGCCTGCCCGCCGCCGTTTTCTGGACAAGAGCACCACGTCGGCGGCGCAGATCAAGTCGGAATTCCAGCGTGTGGCGTTGTGCAATCCGCAGATCGCCTTCGAGCTATACGCCAACGACGCCTCGGTCTATACGCTGGGTGCGGCGTCGCTCGCCGGACGTATCGTCGATGTGGTGGGACGCCATATCAAGCAGAATCTGCTGGAGGTCGAGGCCGACACTTCGATCGCCCGCATCGAAGGCTACATCGGCCGTCCCGCCGCCGCCAAACGGCGCAACGGCGAACAGTACCTCTTCGTAAACGGCCGCTATTTCAAGAGTTCGTACCTCACGAGCGCCATCATGAAGGCGTACGAGAAGCTGATTCCCGAAAGCAGTTCGCCGTCGTATTTCCTCTACCTGACGATCGACCCGTCGCGCATCGACGTCAATGTCCACCCGCAGAAAACCGAGGTGAAATTCGCCGACGAGGAGGCCGTGTGGCAGATCGTGAACGCCGCCGTGCGCGAAACGCTCGCCAAGACGGGCGCCGTGCCGCTGATGGATTTCGACCGCGAAGGCATCGTCGAGATTCCGGTGCTGACCAAAGGGGCGGTCTACAGCGAGCCGCGGGCCATGTCCAACAGCGAATACAATCCTTTCCGCGAAGAGTACATCGACCCGTCGGCGCCCGATCCGAACGTCGATTTCGCCGGATTCGACGTGCCGTTCAGCGACAACGGCCAAACTCTCTCCGACAATGCCGGCGCGGGCTTCGCTCCGCGCGGCGGAGGACGCGGTTCGGGTGTCGCTTTGCCGGGCGGCCTGCGCAGCGCCGGGGGCGGGGGATTTCCTGCGGCCGGCAGCGGCGCCGACGAATTTTCGATTCCCTCTGCGGCGGACGACGCCTTCGAGGATTTCGTGTCGGGCGGGGGCTTCGAAGTGACTTCGGAGAGCGGTTTCGATGCCAGCGAGCTGGAATTCATCCCCTCCGAAGCGACGGTCGAGCAACAGCGTCTCGACGTTGACGGGCGGCCCGAATTTACCGATCCGCTGCCGCTCGGAGGCGGCTATGTCGCCGCCCTGCTGGGCGGACGGTTCGTGGTGGTGGACGTGCGCCGCGCCCGTGAACGGATACTTTACGAAGACTACCTGAAGATGCTCGGCAGCGGTTCGTCGGTGAGTCAGCAGCTGCTGTTTCCCGAACGGCTGGTGCTTTCGGACAGCGAATACGCCCTGCTCGAAGAGAATGCCGTCGAATTCGCATCGCTGGGCTTCGATCTCGATTTTCAGGGCGACTGCGCCGTCGAGGTGAAGGGCACGCCGGCCGACATGCCTGCCGACTCGGTGGACCAGCTGCTTTACGAACTGCTGCAGGCCTTCTCGACGCCCGTGTCGCTGGCCGACGTGCGGCGCGAGAAGATCGCCGCCGTGATGGCGCGCGGAGCCGCGAAGCAGACTGCGCGCCTCATGTCGCGCGACGAAGCCGCCGCACTGCTCGCGCGGCTGGCCGCTTCGGGCAATTTCAGCTTTTCGCCATCGGGCAAAGCCATAACCGCCGAGATAACCGTCGAAGATATCCGGGCCAAGTTGGGATAATCCGGCGGAAAAACGTACATTTGCATAAATTTTCGGCGCCCTGATCCGGCCGGCTCCATGCGGCTTGTTTCCGGGGCGGAAAATTGAAAACCGCTCCCCGCATGATCGGGTTTGCGAATGCAGGCCGGGCCGCGTTTGCAGCCCTGAGAGACGGGACGGGGAGAAAACCGCAACGAAACTGAAAAAAGATAATTTATGAACAGGAATTATTTCCAGACGCCCCCGGTGGTGTTGAATCTGATAATCATCAACGTCCTGATCTTCATGGCCACGGCGTTGCTGCCGAAGGCGGGCAATGCGATCATGGAGTACTGCGCCCTGTCGCTCGGTACGCCGTTTTTCCATGTCTATCAGTTCATCACCTACATGTTCCTGCATGCCAATTTCGAACATATCTTCTTCAACATGTTCGCTCTCTGGATGTTCGGGCGTACGCTGGAGTATGAATTGGGGCAGAAACGCTTTCTGACCTATTACATGGTCTGCGGCATCGGCGCGGCGCTTATCCAATACCTGACGGCACTGGCCTTCGGCGAATTCCCGCTGGTGCTGGTCGGCGCTTCGGGCGCCGTGATGGGACTGCTGCTGGCCTTCGGTGTCCTGCACCCCAATGCGGTCATCATGCTGCTGATTCCCCCGATTCCGATGAAGGCCAAATGGTTCGTTGTCATCTACGGTGTGATCGAACTGTTCTTGGGCTGGCGCGGCGTGGGCAATGTGGCGCATTTCGCCCATGTGGGAGGCATGTTGTGGGGCTTCCTGCTGCTTCAATGGTGGAAACAGCGGGGCATAATCCGTTTCTGACCCTATGTCCGAGACCTATTACAGCGGTTATGACAGCGACCGCGGCCGTAAGCCGCGGCGCAGTCTGTTGCTGCGGCTGCTCGATCTGCTGATGACGCTCCTGACGGCCGTAACGGCCGTTACGATGGTCGTCACCTTTTTCGTCCCCTACGTCGATCCGGGCCGGGTGTGGTTCTTCCCCGTGCTGGGGCTGGCCGCACCGGCGGTCTATGTCGTCACGGTTGTGCTGGCGCTCTATTGGATCATCCGCTGGCGGCTGGTGCGGGCCGGAATCATGGTCGCGCTGGTGGTCGTCGGGCTTTTCAAGGTGTCGCTTTTCTACAGACCTGAGTTCCGCCGTAATTACGGCGACGAGAGGTACGACCGCCGCGCCTTCAAGGTGATGACCTATAACGTGCGGGGATTCTACGGCGAGAACGGACTCAGCAGCGTGGGAGACGTGCTGCAGTTGATCGGCGACCATAATCCCGATATCATCTGCCTGCAGGAGTTCAACGCGCGGCTGGCCGGGCAGTCCGACGAGTTCGCATTGCTGGACGAGAAGTACGAAAGCGCTGTTTTCGGACGTACGCAGGCGCCCGATTCGCTTTACGGCGCGCCGCTGGTGATCCTGAGCAAATACCGCATCCTGCGCTCCGGCGTCGTACTGACCCCCGGCACCTCGGTCTGGGCCGATCTGCTGATCGGCGACGATACGATCCGGGTGTTCAACAACCACCTGCGTTCGACGGCGATCAAGGCGGCCGACAACGACTACCTCACCAGCCGCGGATTTCTCTCCGATACGGCGCGCGAGGACAAACTGCGGAGCATGGCGGGCCGTTTCCGCGAGAACAGCGTGCTGCGTGCCGCGCAGGTGGACAGCATCGCGGTGGTGGTGGAGGCGTGGCGTTCGCGGTGCATCGTCTGCGGCGACTTCAACGATACGCCCATGTCGTACGTTTACCGCACCATGGCCAAGGGACTGAACGACGCTTTCAGCCAGTGCGGTTCGGGCTATTCGCATACGTTCCGCGGATTTTTCAATACCCTGCGGATCGACTACGTGCTCAGCTCGGAGGGGTTCGATGCGCTTTCGTACGAGGTGCCCACGGTCGATTACTCGGACCACCATCCCGTCGTCGTCCGGCTGCGGAAAAATGCAATGAACAACTAATCCGATATAATTATGATTTTCGACTCTTTGAAAAACAGCGCGCTCTATTATTCGTTGAATCCGCGTCTGGAAAAAGCTTTCGGTTTCATCGCCTCGACCGACTGGGTGAAGATGGAATCCGGTATCCACGAACTCGACGGCAAGGATATTTATGTGAATGTCATGGATACCGAATTGAAGAAGCCCGCCGACGCCAAGCTGGAAATCCACAACGCCTATCTCGACATTCAGGTGCTTGTCCGCGGCGAGCGCGAGACCTTCGGCTGGAGCGAACGTGCCGTCCTGAGCAAACCGCTGGGCGGGTTCGATGCCGAGAAGGATATTCAGCTCTTCGACGACGAGCCGCAGACCTGCTACACGATCCGTCCCGGTCAGTTTACGATCCTCATGCCTGAGGACGGCCATGCGCCGATGGTGGGCGAGGGAAGCATACGCAAGATCATCGTCAAGGTCCGCATGTAGGATCGCCGAGACGATAACACGAAGGCCGGAGTGTATGCTCCGGCCTTCGTGTTATATACGGTTACCGCTTCCTGCAGCCTGCCGGATTGCATTCCGGATGCCGCTGCACCTGTTATTTCCCGATGCCGTAATAGCGGAATCCGGCGTTCAGCGCCTCCTCCTTGTCGAGGATATTGCGGCCGTCCACGATGATGTTGTCGCGCATGGCCGAACGCAGGAGCGTCCAGTCGGGCATGCGGAACTGCTTCCACTCGGTGATCAGCGCGACGGCGTCGGCTCCTTCGGCGGCTTCGTACATCGACGCGGCATGATAAACGCGCTCTTCGCCGAGCCTGCGGCGGGATTCGTTGGCTGCGACCGGATCGTATGCGCGGACCGTCGCTCCCGCTTCGAGCAGCCGGTCGATCACGACCAATGCCGGTGCTTCGCGTATGTCGTCCGTTTCGGGTTTGAAGGCGAGTCCCCAGACGGCTACGGTCTTGCCGCGCAGGTCGCCCAGCGCCAGCTGCAATTTGTCGAAAACGATCGACTTCTGGCGTTCGTTGACCCGCTCCACGGCTTCGATCACCTGCATCGTGTAGCCGTGTTCGTGTGCCGTGTGGGCCAGCGCCTTCACGTCCTTCGGAAAGCACGAGCCGCCGTAACCGCAGCCCGGATAGAGGAATTTGCTGCCGATGCGGGCGTCGGAACCGATTCCTTTGCGGACCATCTCGACGTCGGCGCCTACCAGATCGCACAGGTTGGCGATCTCGTTCATGAACGAAATTCGCGTCGCCAGCATGGCGTTGGCGGCGTATTTGGTCATCTCGGCCGAGGGAATGTCCATGAACAGCACGCGGAAATTGTTGATCAGGAACGGCCGGTAGAGCTTGGTCATCAGCTTGCGCGCCCGTTCGCTTTCGACGCCCACGACCACGCGGTCGGGCGACATGAAGTCCTTGACAGCCGCGCCCTCCTTCAGAAATTCGGGGTTCGAAGCGACGTCGAACGGCACCTTGCACTTCCGCCGGGCAAGCTCTTCGCGGATTACGGCCTTGACTTTCTGCGCAGTACCTACCGGAACGGTGCTTTTGGTCACCAGCACCGTATATTTCTTGATATTCCGCCCGAACGTGCGGGCCACTTTCAGCACGTATTTCAGGTCGGCCGAGCCGTCCTCGTCGGGCGGCGTGCCTACGGCCGAGAAGACCACCTCCACGTTGTCAAGACAATCCGTGAGTTCGGTCGTGAAGTGCAGACGGCCCTCTTCGACATTGCGCCGGACGACCTCTTCCAGCCCCGGTTCATAGATCGGGATGACGCCGTTGTTCAGCCCGTCGATCTTCTTTTTGTCTATATCGACGCACGTGATGTCGAGGCCCATTTCGGCGAAACAAGCCCCCGAAACCAGACCGACGTACCCCGTTCCTACGACTGCGATTTTCATATTGTGAGTTTTTGGTGTGTGTATGTTCAGCGGCGGAAGCGCTCGGCGACGCCGTCGGCGAACCGGCTGCAGAAGTCGTGGCAGCCGGACGAGAAGCCCTGCTTCATCTCCACGGGATCGCAGATCGGCTCCCACTTCATGCGCTGCGCGAATTCGCCCATGCCGCGCACGGCGGCCCCGGCCCAGCAGAACGATCCGAACCACCCGAAGTTGCGCTGCGGGACGCAGCGAGCGGCGATCAGGTCGAGCAGGCGCGCCGCGGGCGGGTAGATGCCTCCGTTGTAGGTCGGCGCGCCGACGATCAGCGTGTCGTAGCGGAACACGTCGCGCAGCACGACCGATTCGTCGGCGAACGAAAGGTTGTACATGACGATCGGGCCGACGCCCCGGCTCGCAAGCTCGCGGGCGATGCGTTCGGCCATCTGCTCCGTGTTGCCGTACATCGAACCGTAGGCGAGCACTACGCCGGGTTCTCCCTCGTAGCGGCTCAGACGGTCGTAAATATCCATTACCTGCGGAATCTGCCGCTGCCATACGGGACCGTGGGTCGAACAGATGGTCGTGGGGTTCAGTCCGCGGACCTTTGCCAGCGCTTTCTGCACGGGGCCGCCGTATTTGCCCACGATGCAGGCGTAGTAGCGGCGCATCTCGTCCCAGTAGCGCGACGGGTCGAGCTGCGAATCGGTGATGCCGCCGTCGATAGCCCCGAACGTGCCGAAAGCGTCGCCAGAGAAGAGCGTCCCGGCTTCGGCGCACCACGTGACCATCGTTTCGGGCCAGTGTACCATCGGCGCCATGTAGAACGAGAGCGTCTTCGCGCCGAGCGAAATCGTGTCGCCCTCCTTGACTTCGAGCGTCCCGGTGTCGATGCCGTAGAAGCCTTGGATCATTTGCAGCGTCTTGGCATTGCCGACGATCCGGATGTCGGGGTAGAGCAGGCGCAGGGCGCGGATGGACGACGAGTGGTCCGGCTCCATGTGATTGACCACGAGGTAGTCGATCGGGCGGTCGCCGATCGTCTCGCGGATATTTTCGAACAAACGGCTTCCGAAAGCCTCTTCGACGGTGTCGATCAGGGCGACCTTCTCGTCTGCGACCAGATATGCGTTGTATGAAACTCCGTGGGGAAGCGACCAGAGGCCTTCGAAACGGGTTGTCGTGCGATCATTGACCCCGACGTAATGAATGCCGGGCAGAATTTCGGTGATGTTCATAATATGTAACGTATTTTGTCCAAAGATAGTGAAAAATGTGCCAAAACGGAAATCGAGAGCTATCCGGCTGTCCGTCTGATGTTTCTGTAAATATAATTTCTCTTCCAGAGGGCAAATATAACAGTTTTTCGGACATGAACGGCGTTTGCGTCCGGAAATCGGCCGCCGGTGGGGTGTGAATGACTCCGGCATGAAAAAAT
Source organism: Alistipes finegoldii DSM 17242 (assembly GCF_000265365.1). Classification (NCBI taxonomy): domain Bacteria; kingdom Pseudomonadati; phylum Bacteroidota; class Bacteroidia; order Bacteroidales; family Rikenellaceae; genus Alistipes; species Alistipes finegoldii. The sequence continues at coordinate 341,975 of NC_018011.1, read as the reverse complement.
CTCCGGTCATAAGACCGGAGATTCTCTGTTTTGACCTTTGCGGCGGACGGCCTACAGCGCCAGCCGTACCGCCGAACGGGTGGATTTCATCACGGCGGCGCCCTCCTTGACCGAATTCGGAATCGTGCTGCGCTCGTATACGCTCACTTCCGTAACGTTCGTGGCGCTGGTCAGCGTCAGCGTGCTGCCCGATTCGTTGAATGAAATGTCGTAGGTGCTTCCGAAGTTCTTGCCGCCGCTGTATTTTCCGCTGAGCACGTCGTTCTGCACCTGATAACTGCCGGTGAATTTCTGGTATTTTACCTCGGCGAGCCTTTGGTATATCTCGAAAGTATTGTCCGCTCCGAACGAGAGGTAAATATCGAAATCCTGCGGAGTCTCGCCCGTCCATGTCTTGAGCTGCCACTCGCCGACGAGCTGTTTTGCCGTGGGCGACACCTTCTCCTTGTCCGACGATCCGCAGCCGGCGAACAGACACAGGCCCAATGCGGCCAGTACGATATAGATAGTCTTTCTCATAGTTTTCATACGTTTATATTATAACCAACCCCCGTTGCCGGCTTGTACCGCGCGGGCGATGATCGCGAACTCCTTGGTGATCTCCATGCCGCTCATCTCTCCGTTTGCCGAGGAACTTCCGGCCATGGCCTTGATCTTGATCTTGGCGACGCCCGGTTTGGTGCATTTGATCTGCAGTTTTCCGTACGAGAACGCAGGCGCGGCGGTGATCCCCAGCTTGTCCATGTCGGCCTGCGACATTTCGGCGCTCTTGTAGGTCAGGTTCGCCGAAGCCTGCCCGAAGAACTTGTCGAGCGAGAGCACCTGCTGTACGCCGACTTTAGCCGGCAGGCAGGGCGTGCCTTCGATCTGCATCAGCAGCTGGTAGGCATCGATCGATCCGGTGCCCATATTCTTGCGGTAGTTGCGGAGTACCATGCCGTTTTTGGTGCCGCCGATGATATAGGAGTCGATGTCGTTTACGGCGGTCAGGAGCATCGATTTGAACTCGTCCACCGTGTAATGCCTGCCTTTGGCCAGCGCGTAGGAGAGTCCCAGCGCAGCGACGCCCGATACGTGGGGGCAGGCCATCGAGGTGCCCTGCATGTAGCCGTAGTCGGCTCCGTCGGTGCCGAGTTCTGCGGGCAGCTCGGAAGGCAGTGTCGAAAGCACCTGCGCGGCGCTGGTTCCTGCGGGCGAGATGCTGGCGTCGCCGCCCGGAGCCGCGACGTTGCAGCCGGGACCGTAATTCGTGTAGTAGGCCGGCAGGTAGTCCGGGCCGAACGAGGTGACCGAAACGTAGCTGCGGTAGCCGCCCGGATAACTTGCGAAGTTGGTGGCGTCGTTGCCTGCGGCGAAGATCGCAAGGCCTCCGTCGAGTACGTCGTTGTTCTTTTTCGAAACGAAGTAGTCGATCGCCTCTTTTTCCGCAGCGTAATTCCTTTCATAATAGCTGTCCGACGTGAACGGCGACTGAGTGGGGTAGCCCCACGAACACTGGATGATCGAGGCGCCGTTGTCGGCGGCGTATTTGATCGCGCGGACCGAAGTCGAGATGGTGCCGCCGTTTCCGCCCGAAAAAATCTGGCACGACATGAGTTTCACGCCGTCGTTGCTGCCCGTGCCGCCCGCTACGCCGCAGACGCCTTTGCCGTTGTTGTTTACGGCGGCTACCGTACCTGCGACGTGGGTGCCGTGGCCCGAATCGCCGTCGTATTTGCCTTTATTGTCATAATGCGATACACTCCATGTCAGATCGGAGGAGTTTGTAGCGAAGTTGTAGCCATGTACGTCGTTCTTATAGCCGTTCCCATCATTGTCGGTGTTTGCCGCACCGTTCAGTTCGGCCTTATTTACCCACATGTTGTCGGCCAGATCGGGATGGGTGTATTTCACGCCTTCATCGACGATGGCGACGATGATCGAAGGGCTGCCGCCGGTCAGTTTCCATGCCTCCGGAACATTGATGTCGGCGCCTGCGGCCGTCGTAGCCGCGAACATTTTGTCGCCGTTGTTGCTGTAGTGCCATTGGTTCGGAAGTCCGGGATCATTGAAGCCGCTGCCGGAGAAATCGGCGCGGGTCGTCCCCGTCTCGTCGATTCTGAACGGCATGGGATTGCCGACCGATGCCTTTTGCAGTTTCGTGTCGAATTGTATGCGGCTCACTTCGGCCACTCCGGCCAGCTCCCTTGCGGCTTTTTCCAGATCCGCGCCTTGGCCGAAGGTGAGTATGTACCATTTATGCAGCCCTGCGGCGCGGGTCTGTTCTTCGCTCCGGGCGTCGTAAGTGAAAAGACGTTCCAACGAAACGATCTCCAGACGGCTCAGAACGTCGTCTACGGAGGCGACTCCCGAACGGGTCGCCGCAGTGCGGGTTGCGGCAGCGGTGCTTTCGATGCTTTCGACCGCACGGTCGTTGAAATAGACCAGAAGCGTTTCGGCCGCCGCATCGGCGGAGGTGTTGACGATCTTGGCCGACGGAGTCTGCGCGGAAGTACCCCCCCCACGTTATTATCCATATCCGGATCGGTCGTACAGCCCGCCAACAGCAGGAATGACGCAAAAATGAGTAATTTTCTGTTGTTCATAACTATGATTTTGAATAGTTGACAAAGGATAGGAGCGGCAGATCTTCCGGAGCGGATTTGCAGTGTGTATATGCCGCCGGCGTATGGTTCAAAAAAGATTCCATAAATGGTTCGTAACGGAAGATTAAGATACAAATATGCGATTTTGTGCGGATTTATGCAAATTATTATCCTATTTATTATTTTATGGAGACGAACCGTCCCAGCCTGCATTCCGCTTGAAGACCTCTCCGGCAGTCGGCTGCGCCTGCCTGCGCGCCTAAGAGTCCATTGACAAACATGAGTCCGGTGCAATACCGAACTCATGCAGATGAAACGATGGTAATCCCTCTAAAATTTGGGAGGAGTCATTCGATAATGACTCCTCCCACCCCTATTGATCAATAATGCAAGGGCTCTTATTCGAGCTTTGCAGCTTTTACATTGATGCCGATCTGAAACGACGATAAATTCATCTGCGGAATATCCGATAATTTGTGGTACCGGATTACAGTATTGACGTTCGTCAGAGCAGCGGCTTTGGCGGGGGCGCCGGCAGCCGATTTCTTAACCATCTTGAACGGTCCGACCGGATGATCTCCCGATGTAAATCCTGCTGCGGGACCATAAGATCCGTAGCTGCCTCCGGTATCTATGAAATATCCTACCGTACCTACGGTAAACTCTTCGCCGTCCGAGAACTTGCCCTTATAGCAGGAAACGGAAGCTGTTCCGTCGGAATTCATAACGCCGGTCAGAGCCGGGTAGCTGCCAGAGACGATATAGGTGCCCGATGCTGCGATTCCGCGGGCGATAAGATACGGCGTACCGTTGGGATCCGAATACGGGAGTTCTTGCCCGTTTATGATCTCGAACGAATTGTTGGTTGCTTTGAAGTCGGCAGTTCCCGCCCAAGTCAGTCGGCGGACCGAAATATCCCAGCCGGTCAGCGAATAAGAGGTGTTGGCGACCTTCTTGGCAAGCGTGATGTCGAATGTAATCGGCTGCTTGCTCTTTTCGGACGACGTACTGGTGACGGTCCATGTACCGAGCCATGCTTGGTATTCCGGCGACATCGGATCGCCCTGACCGCTCACGAAAGCGGTGCCCTTTGCCAGTTCCGTGATCGGATAGATCCAGCCGTTTACGATTTTAAGACCGAATGCGCAGGGTATGTACTCCGTGTCGGAATCTACCGTCAGCGTTTTCATCATTTTGCCGAGCGACAATTGGTTCATCGACGTGATTCCGTCCATCAGTTCGTACAGAATCTCCTCATCCGATGCACTTGCGAATGCACTCGACGGCACGACGTCGAAATAGTAGTACTCGTTTGCAACAGTCGGCGTCGTTTCTACGTCGACCGAAGTTGCCTTGATTCCCGATACGGCGAAGGTAAACTTATTGTTGGATACCGTTTCCTGAATCCGGGCGCCGCTTACCTCGTCGGTGAACATGCCGCCGCTCCAAGTCATCTCCTCGATCGACACTCCGTCGACAACCAGCGGCTCATAGAACTTGAGTCCGGTATCCTGCGTGTAGATGAAGCTTGCGGGAATCGTTCCGTTTTCAGTCACAACCGAAAAATAACGGGAGTTATAACCGGCCGCCACCTCGCGCGAAATGTCGTAGGTCTTGCCGTTGAGAACGAGTTCGTAGGACCGGAAATTGTCCATCTTGTTCACATCCGCGGAATATTTGCCGAACATCGTGTTCCATGCGGTTTCCGGCAGGGGAGTCAGCACGATGGTGTTCTGGGTCTTCTTGCCGCGCAGAACGACTTTGTCGGCCGCGTAGCTCATGATGATGAACTCGCTGTCACCTCCCATACCCGTATTGGTCGGGCCGACACCGGAGTTCGGCTCCGAATAGATATGGAAGTAGGGATTGTAAGTGTCGAAATTGATCGTGGGACCGTAATCCTGATCGTACGAGTAGAGACTCTCGGCGGTCTTGCCGGCGCCTCCCGCTTCGGAAGTTACGGTAACCGTTCCGTTCTGGAACTTCATGTAGATCGCAATGCCTCCGTACTCCTGCGTCGCACTGGGATAGTACTCCATCAGCCAGCCGTTGGCAGCTCCGGTCAGCGCCTTTTCGGTGCCCTCCTGCACCTCGCGGATTCGCTCACTGGCCGTTTTGCCGAAAGCGTCCTTGTCGTCTTTGAGGCACGAAGAGAGGACAAGCGGCAAAACCGCTAATAATATGATAAGTTTTTTCATCTCTTTTACGAATTAAATGTTATAATCGAGCGACCAAATCTCATTCTGCCGACGTAATACCACTTTTCGCAGTTCATCGATATTGATATCCCATGTGCTGAGCATGTAGGCACGCATGATATCGTTCTTCTGTTCGAGAAGCGGACGTCCGGCGCTGCCGCCTTGTGCGAGAATGGCTTCCCATTCGGCAGCCGTCGAGGTTACGTAGAGCGAGAGCTGTTCCACGAAATCCTCATCGGGAGCCTTCGACGAATAACGCGTGATAAACCCGGCCTGACGAGCCGCTGCATCCGTCCGATAGGTGTCGAAGCATGCGTCGCCGACGTAGCTCGAAGGCGTCACGGCGTTGAAGTCGGTCGAGTAGGGCCGCGTCTGGTGGAGGATGTGACCGAACTCATGGTGCATGGTCTTGAAGAAGAGCTCGTTGAGCTGGTCGATATTCTTCGTCTCCAGCAGATAGTCGATGATGTTTACCTGATAAAGGGTCATCATCTTACCGCCTTCGGCCACACCGAGTACGATATTGTTGTTTTCGTTATAGGCCGGCGAACCGATAACATGGACGATCTTCGGGAAGTTCTCGCTGATGAACTGCCTGTTGCCCGTCACTTCGTCGTAAACCTGCAGCGTCAGGTGCAGCGTCAGCTTGGCCAGTTTGATCGCCTGTCCGTAATCTGCGGGAGTCAGGTTGTAGTCCATGTCGCCCAGAACATCTTTGAAACGATATTTGAAATCGATGTTGTAGGGTTCCAAATAGTTCTTGGTAAGCCATCTGTCGAAATCGTTCTCGACGGTAGGCGAGTCGAGGACAGCACTCGTCTTTTTCAGGTCGTCCTCGGAGCAGCCCGCCAAAACGAACACTCCGAACACTGCCGTCATAAGTAATATAATATTCTTTTTCATCGTATATCCTGTTTTATCGTTAGCATCTGATTATCTCGGGTTAGGAGTCAGGCCTGCGGCAACGACATCCATCGGCAGCTGCATCGCGCAGCGCGGGTCGCGGGCGTGCAGTTCGTCGGTAACGCTTCCGAGCGTGTTGTAGCTGGCCAGCTTGCGACGATAGATCGTAATGCCGTAACGTTTTATGTCGAACCAGCGCAAACCGAGGTGTACGGTCTCCACACGGCGCAGATGCAGCAGCGCATAGCACATGTTGGTCTGCGTGCCGGCTTCGAGCGGGAAAGCCGTCTCGCCGAAAGGTTTCTTCACCGTGGGATTGGCCGGGGTATACTCCTTCGTGTTCTGCGCCCACTGGTTGACGTTGGCTTCGGTGAGCGTCTGGGCGCCGGATTTCACATATTTGCTGATCCAGAGGTTCATGTCGTTCAGAGCCGGGCCGTATTCTTTCTTCATGATGTAAGCCTCGGCGCGGCAGAGCAGCGTCTCTTCGGCCGTAAATGCGGGGAAAACCGTATGCGCGAGTCCCGTCTGCATCACCGGGTCCTTGATCTCGAAGAGGTAGGGCGCACGCCATGCGAAACACTTGTCGGCTTTACCGGTATTCATTGAATACGGCGCAGAGTAGAGCGTATAGCTGCTGCCCCATGGAGCCGTCGGAGCGCGGAAGGTTTCGGTCTGATCCAGCCAGTTACCGTGGGAGAACCCGGTGTAGGCATTGTAAGGACCGAACGAAATGCCGGGAGCATCGGTTATCGAGGTCTGCAGCAGCAGATTGCACTTGTGCGAGTAGTCGATATAGTCCATCGTGCGAAGCAGGGTCTGTCCGTCGGCCGACTGCAGTCCCAGCTTGCCGTTCGCTTCGAGGTCGCGCATCATCGTTTCGGGAGCGCTTCCCAGCACTACCTTCGCGGCGGCGATACACTCGTCCCACTTCTGATAGAAGAGGTAGAAACGGGCTGCAAAAGCATAGGCGGCCTTCTGGTTGAAATGGTACTTCGGCACCGAGTAGAACTCGTCGGTGATCAGCGGCAGACCCTCGATCAGGTCGGCGTCGATCTTGGAATAGACATCGGCCAGCGTACCGCGGGTGTATTTGGGGTTGAGTATCGTTTCGGCCTTCTCCATGTAGGGGATGCCAAGGTCTTCCGACGCATACTGCGGATTGTAAGCCTGACAGAACATATTGGCCAGACAGAAATGAGCGTATGCACGGCAAATGAGCGCTTCGCCCTTGGCGGCCTTCAGCTGCGGGGTGTCGGCGCCGCCCAGCTCCTTGATGGCGTCGAGCGCTTGGTTGGCAGCGGCAATCGCCATGTAATACTGACTCCATACGGCCTGAGGCGCTTCGTTGGTAACGGCCGCCGTAACGTCCTGCCAGCGGTAGTACTCTTCCTGTTCGGGTTCGAAGTTCGGTGAAACCAATGCCGTTTCATCGACATTGTCCGATGCGTATTCGCAGGTTACGGGGTAGGTATGTTCGGAATATGCCGAAACCAGCAGACTGGTGATCTTGTCGCTCGAATCGAGTTCGGTTCGGTTGTCCGGCATCTCATCCAAAAAGTCGTTACAAGCGGGAAGCGCCACGAGGGCAGCCGCGAGTACGATTAGCGTGGTTATTTTTTTCGTATTCATATTTTTCAACTTTAGCGTCTGTTATAAACCGATTTTCAGCGTCAGCGTAAATTGCTTGGGCACCGGAACCGCAACACCGCCGGTATTGAAGAATTCGGGATCCTGACCGTTGAGCTTCTTGTCGGCATAGATCAGGAAGAGGTTCGTAGCCTGAAGTTTAAGCGACATGTTTGAGAAACGGAGTTTCTTGATCCAGCGCTTCGGGAAGTCGTAGGTCAGCGAAATCTCCTTCATGCGGATGAAGTCGCCCTTGGCGATACGTGCCGTCGAATAGTTGTAGGCATTGTAAGCGCGCGAAAGGTAGTTGTCCTTCTTGACCTGACGCTTGTTGGCGATAACCGGAATATCCGTATGGTTCTCATCGCCCGGACGCATCCAGCGGTTGCGGAACTCGCGCGGCATGGAGAGCAGGTCGCTGTAGGATTCGGAGAAGACCGGATCCAGACGGATCACATTGCCGAACGAGTAGGTGATGAAGACATTGAGCTTGAAGCCGTAGAGACGGAACATGTTGCCGAAGCTACCGAAATCCGTCGGATCGGCCGTACCCGAATACTTCAGATGTCCGAGGTTGTTACGCTCTTGGAAGTTGATCGAGGTGGTCGTGAGCTGGCCTTTCTCGTTGATGAACTGCGGGATACCCTCGTCGTTCAGGCCTTGGAAGTCGAACGAGAAGATCGAACGCGAAGGATAGCCTTCCATACCGAAACCGGTGCCCGATACGAGGTCGATGGCACGCTTGTACGACATCAGGTCGGTCACCTCCTCTTTCAGGTGCGAATAGATGAAGTCCGTAGACCAGCTGAAATTCTTGGTTTCGATGTTGCGGGTCGAAAGAGTCAGCTCGACACCCGAAGATTTCAGACCGGCGACGTTACCGTATTTCATCACCTGACCGCCGATACCCTGCGTGTTGATCACACCGATCAGGTCGTGGTTGTCACGCTTGTACCAGTCGGCTGCGAGGCTGATGCGGTTGTTCAGGAAGCCCATGTCGATACCGACGTTCACCTCGTTCTTCTTCTCGTAAGTCAGCTCGCTGTTCTCCAAGTCGTAAATCGTCAGACCCGACTCGGTAACACCGGCCGAAGGACGCCACGGGGTATTGCTCGTAATGACGACGCGCGAGTTGGTCACGAAGCTGGGGCCGCGGTCTGCGGTCAGCGAGTAGGAAGCCTTCAGCGACAAGTGCGACAGTGCGGGACGCAGCGCCTCGAAGAAATTCTCTTCGTGTACGTTCCATGCACCGGCGACGTTCCATGTCGGCAGCCAGCGGGCGCTGCGGCTCTTACCCATGCGGTTCGTTCCTTCGTAACGGAAGGTTCCGTTGAGGGTGTAGCGGCCGTTCCACGAATAGGTGCCGTTGAAGAAGAAAGCGACGTTGCGGTAATGGGTGTCGGCCAGACCGAAGTAGTCGGTGTTCTCCTCCTTGCCTTTCTTGAATACCTCGTAGGCGTAGAAGGGGATCAGGCCCATCGAGTACTGCATACCCCAGCCGTTGAACCAAGATTCGTGACGGTCGCTCTGGTTGACCTCCATACCTCCGTAGAGGTTGATAATGTGCTGGTTGTTGATCTCCGTATTGTACGAAGCGGCAAAACGGAAGTCGTACGACAGCATGTTGTTGTCGCGGCGCTTGTAGATACCGCCCTTGGGCAGGATCGAAATAGGCACTGCATACGCATTGTCGGGATCGGTATACAGGAACGGGTTGTTGTCACGGATCACCGTAGTAGCCATTGCACGGTAGGCGCGGGCCTGATTCGAATAGTCCGTAATGTTGTGCTCCTGCGTCGTAGCCGAATATTTGATGGCGGCCAGTGCGCTCAGTTCGAGACCCGTGACGGGTTTGTAACGCAGTTCTGCTTGGAACTTCGTATCCACGACGTTGAGATCGATGTAGTTCTTCCCAAGTTCGTCGAGAATGTTGAACGGAGCGTAGTTGCGCGTGTAGAATTCATCGGGATCGAGCGTCCGGGACGAATTCATCGCATACGAGTAGGGGTTGATGTCGAAATCGCGCTTTACCTCGCCGAATACCACGTCGGTCGTCGCGGCCAACGTACCCGGAGCCGTTTGCTTACGGTAAGAGCCGCTCGAAATGAGGTTCAGCGTCAGATTGTCGAAAATATTGTAGGTAGCGTTGAGGTTCGCCGTATAACGCTCCACCTCGCTGGCCTTGGTCCATCCCGGATCGAACATGGCGCTCATCGAAGCGTAGTACTGCGACTTCTCGGTACCGGAGCTGAGGCTGATCGAGTGCGTGTGCATCAGCGAACTCCGGAAAAGTTCCTTGAACCAGTCCGTGTTGCGGTACTCGGCCTTACGCAGGTAGCGGTTGCGCGCAGCCTCCGTATTTTCGAGTTTGCCCGTATTTACCAGCTCCCACATTTTGCCGTAAACACCGCTCGAAGAGGCGTTTGCGATAGTCGAGTTGTTGAGCCAGCCCTTAGCGGCCATTTCCTGATATACCGACATCTGATCCTGAGAATTCATGATGTTGAAATCGGCATAGCGCGGCGTCATGCGGAACGTATAGTCGCCGGTATAGCTGATGCGGCTTTCGCCTGCGCGGCCTTTCTTGGTCGTAACGACGATCACGCCGGCCATAGCGCGCGCACCGTATATGGAAGTTGCGGAACCGTCTTTCAGAATGCTGAAGCTCTCGATGTCGTCGGCGTTGAGACCTGCGATGGCGGAGCTGATCAGCGTCGTGGCGTCACCCGAAGAGAGTGCGTCGGCGTCGATGTCGATCACATCCTCCATAATGACGCCGTCCACAACCCAGAGGGGCTTCGAGCTGCCGAAGATCGACGTCGCACCGCGGACGCGGATCTTGGGAGCGGTACCGAACGTACCCGATACGTTCTGCACCGAGACACCGGCCGAACGGCCTTCCAGACCGCGGCTGATATCGGCCATACCCGAAAGTTTCACATCGTCGGCAGAAAGGCGGTCCGCCGCACCCGTAAAGAGTCGTTTGTCGGTCTTGGTCATACCCGTAACCACGACGGACTCGATAGTCTGCTCGTCAGGAACAAGGGTAATCTGCATGTTCGGACGGATCTTCACATCCTGCGTAACATACCCCAAATAGGAGATTTGCAGTTCCTCGGATTTCGCCGGAACATTGTTCATAACGAAAAATCCCTGCTGATCGGTGGATACACCGATGGTCGTACCTTTGACGATAACCGAAGCGCCGATCACGGCCGCTCCGTTTTCATCAACGACACTACCGCGCACTTGTTTGGCTTGGGCGAATGCCCCCGCTGCAAACACAAGTACTCCAATTAACGATAGTAGGATTTTTTTTACCATAAGCGTTAATCTATTAGTTAATTTTTTAAAATAAAAAGTTCACTAGCAAAGATAAACGTTTGGCGATTCATATACAAATAAATTTTTAAAATAATTTACTACTATTACACATATTCTGCGGATTAACGTCCGCCACTTACAGTTTTCCCGGCAAAGTGTCGGGCTGGTTACAGATTGTAACCGCCGGTTTTCGGTCTTTTCGGTGATTTCCGGTGATTTTCCCTCCGGGAAGGGGCGCAAGGGGCGGATGACGGCGCTTAGATGAGCTTTGTGCCGGCTTCGGGTGCATCCGGAGGAAGCAAATTGCGGTAAAGGGAGTTGATTCGCTTCGACAGACGTTCCATTTCGCCGTCGAGCTGCGAGTGCGTAATGGTGGCATAAATCTGCGTAGTTCGTATGTTTCTATGTCCCAGCAGCTTGCTGATCGTCTCGATAGCTACGCCCTGCGACAGGGTGATCGTCGTGGCGAAGGTATGGCGGGCCGAATGGAATGTAATCTGTTTCATAATGCCTATTTCGGACATGATTTTGTCGAGACAGGCATTGCACCAGCCGTTGCTCGGAAGGTCGAAGATTCGCTTGGTCCGGGTCATCGGCCTGTGCTTGAGCAGAATGTTGTAAGGCACTTCGAACAGCCGGACGTTTACTTCGGAACCCGTTTTGCGGCGCGTCGTACTGATCCACAACTGTTTATTCACCTGCTGGATATTTTCCAGCGTAAGGTCCTTCATGTCGATATAAGACAAGCCGGTGAAACAGCTGAACAGAAAGGCATCCCGGATAAGTTGTAAGGTGGGAGTGTCGCCCTCGTACTGCATCAGTTTGTTGATCTCGCTCATGGAGAGGTAATTGCGCGTTACGAATTCGCTTTGTAATTTGTAATTTGCAAACAGATCCTTGTTCATATAGCCTTTGCTGCGGGCCAGCATCAGGATGTGTTTGAGGGCGATCATGTAGATCCACGTGGTATTTTTCTTATGGGCGCACTCCTGCGCTATGTAGGAATGAAAGCCCGTAAGGAATTCGCGGTTGAGTTCCTTGAACATTAAATCCTTCCGGTTGTACTTGTCCCAGACGAAATCCGCCAGATGCCGGCATACACACCTATATTTATAATATGTGGTCATGCTGCGGCTGACGCCGACCATGCGTTTGAATTCGTCGTTGTGCTGCTTGAAGAAGGCGACCACGGTCTCCTGCTTGTGATTGCCGCCGAAATACATCTCTTTGACCATCACCGGAGTAACGAAGGCCTGCTCGTAAAAGAGCTTGTTGTAGCATCTCTCGATGTGAAATCGGATATTGGCCAGCTTTTCGTTGATTTGGACGGCCATGTTGCTCCGTCCGCAGACCCGCCCCTGTGCGGTGTCCCAACTGGCGGGAGTGACCGAGAGCCGTGTGGAAAATTGCGTCCGCTGTCCGTTGATCGTGATGCGTCCCATGATCGGGGCCCAACCGTTCCGCAGAGGCGCATTCTTCTTGATGTAGAATAGAACCTTGAACGTGTTTCTCATTGTTTTTAACAACCTTTTTCATTAACCTATACAATACACAAACCGCTTTAAAGGTAATGATTAAGTAACAACCATATGACGCAGGATTGAGTCTAAATAGCTTATTTTCCCCTTGTTGTCGTATTCGGAAGGGTTACGCTGTAGTAACAGATGTGCAACCGATACAACGTCCTGTTGTGAGACAGACGTTTGGTTATCAATTAATTAGACTGCAATTGGCAGATTTGGCCGGAGACGGGCCTCGCGTATTGATTATGAACAATTTACATTATACTAACGCGGGCAGTTGACTTTTTATTTTAAAATTAATTAAAATTAACGCTTATGGTAAGAAAAATTGTACTATCGTTAATTGCCGTATTCGTGTTCTTGGCATATGCCACGGCCCAGAATAGGCAGATCTCCGGTACAGTTTCCGATGCAAACGGACATCCGGTTGCAGGCGCGACCGTCATTGTAGATGGGACCTCTCTGGGGACCACGACCAACACGGCCGGCGAGTATACGCTTTCGGCTCCGGTGAACGGCACGCTCGTGGTGACGTTTGTCGGTTTTGAGCCGCAGCAGCTGCCTATCGCCGGAAAAACCCGGATCAACGTCACGATGAAGGAGGATGCGCAAGCGATCGACGATGTGATCGTCGTGGCCTTCGGTACGGCAAAGAAAGAGGCTTTCACCGGTTCGGCTGCCGTCATAAAATCGGATGAGATTGCCAAGGTGCAGACCTCCAACGTGGCGACGGCTCTGGTCGGCCGCGTGGCCGGTGTGCAGACCTCCAGCACGTCGGGAGATCTCGGCAAGACCCCCTCGATCCGCGTCCGCGGTTTCGGTTCGATCAACGCCGGCAAGGAGCCGCTCTGGATTGTGGACGGCATGCCCTATGAAGGCGACCTGAACAACCTGAACACGAACGACATCGAGTCGATGACCGTCCTCAAGGACGCCGCTTCGAACGCTCTGTACGGCGCCCGCGGCGCCAACGGCGTGATTATGGTCACCACCAAAAAGGCGAAGTCGGGCGACGCCGTCGTGACGATCGACGCCAAGTGGGGCGTCAACTCGAAAGCGCTGGAGGAGTACGACGTGATCACCTCGCCCGCGCAGTATTACGAGACGCATTTCAAGGCGCTCTACGGCTATTATGCGCAGACCAATCCGGCGGCGAAGGCCTATGCGCTGGCCAGCAGCGGCCTGACTTCCAACGGCACGGGCGGTCTGGGATACAACGTCTATACGGTTCCCGAAGGGCAGGCGCTGATCGGCACCAACGGCAAGCTGAATCCGAACGCGACGCTGGGCCGCAAGATCATCTACAACGGACAGGAGTATTGGCTGACGCCCGACGACTGGATCGACGAGGCTTACCAGTCGGCGTTCCGTCAGGAATACAACGTGAACATCTCCGGTGCGACGGAGCGCAGCTCGTTCTACGCTTCGCTCGGTTATCTGGACAATACGGGTATTATCAAAAGTTCGGCGCTGGAGCGCTATACCGCGCGTCTGAAGGCCGATTATCAGGCCAAGAAGTGGCTGAAGGTGGGCGGCAACATGTCGTATGCGCACTTCAGCAACAGCAACGGCAACTCGAACGAAGGATCGGCTTCCTCGACGGCCAACATCTTCGCGTTCTCTGCACAGATGCCCCCGATCTACCCGGTATACATCCGCGACGGTTCGGGCCGCATCATGGTGGACGACAACGGCTATCAGATGTACGACTACGGCGACAAGGGCAATGCGGGTCTGACCCGTCCGCTGCTGCCCGGCGCCAACGGACTGCAGACCAGCTGGCTCAACAAGAAAAAGGCCGAGGGCAACGCCTTTTCGGGCAGCGGCTTCGTGGACATCTCGCTTTACAAGGGGCTGAAGCTGACGGTAAACGGCAGCACCAACATCGACGAAACCCGCACGACTTATCTCAACAACCAGTATTACGGTCAGTTCGCCGAGGCGGGCGGTACTATTTCGAAGTACCACACCCGCGACATCGCCTACAACCTTCAGCAGATTCTGAACTACAACGAGACCTTCGGCAAGCACAACGTGGGGCTGATGGTCGGTCACGAGTACTATCAGAAAAAATATTACTACCTGAGCGGCACCAAGTCGAAACTCTTCTCCTATGACAACGAGGAGCTTGGCGGAGCCGTCGTTGACGGCGCGGGCGCCCACTCCTACATCGACGACTACAACTCGGAGGGTTACTTCATGCGCGCCCAGTACGACTATGCGGGCCGCTACTTCGTGAGCGGTTCGTACCGCCGCGACGCATCGTCGCGCTTCCATCCCGACCACCGCTGGGGCAACTTCTGGTCGGTAGGCGCCGCGTGGCTCCTCAATCAGGAGAACTGGTTCGACGCTCCTTGGGTGAACATGCTGAAACTCAAGTCATCTTACGGTTCGCAGGGCAACGACAACATCGGCTACTACCTCTACACCGACACCTATTCGATCGAGAACAACAACGGCGAAATCGCCGTGCTCTTCGGGCAGAAAGGCAATCCCAACATTACGTGGGAGACCAACACCAACCTGAACATCGGTACGGAGTTCGGTTTCTGGAACAACCGCCTGAGCGGAAGCGTCGATTTCTTCAACCGCAAGACTTCGGACATGCTCTTCGCATTCTCGGTTCCTTCGTCGCTGGGTTACTCGTCCTATTACGCCAACGTGGGCGACATGGTCAACCGCGGCGTCGAGGTGGAGCTGAACGCCGACCTGATCCGCACGAAAAACGTATTGTGGAGCTTCAACCTGAACCTGACCCATGTGAAGAATGAGGTCACCTATCTGGCTCCCGAACACAAATCCACGACCGTGGAGGGCTACAAAGGCTATATCGACGGCAGTTATTTCGTCGGCGAAGGGCTGCCGCTCTACACCTATTACCTGCGTTCGTACGCCGGCGTCGATCCCGAAACGGGCGCTTCGCTCTGGTACAAGGACGTGAAGGGCGACGACGGCAAGATCACCCGGACCAAGACTTCGGACTACACCTCCGCGACCCGCTACCTGCACGACAGCGCGATTCCTTCGGTATACGGCGGCTTCTCGACCTCGGTTTCGGCCTACGGCGTCGATTTCTCGATCTCGTTCAACTACCAGATCGGCGGCAAGGTCTACGATTCGGGTTACGCCAGCTTCATGTCGTCGCCCTACGGAACCACCGTCGGCACCAACTACCACAAGGACATCCTCAAGGCGTGGACGCCCGAAAACAAAGGCTCGGACATTCCCCGTCTGCAATACGGCGACCAGTATACGACGAGCGTCTCCGACCGTTTCCTGACCGACGCGAGCTACCTGAACATCTCGAACATCAACGTCGGCTATACGCTGCCGTCGAAGATCACCCAGAAATTCGGCGTACAGAAACTGCGCGTCTATCTGGCCTGCGACAACGTGGTCTACTGGTCGAAGCGTCAGGGACTCGACCCGCGTTATTCGTTCACGGGAGCGACCAACTTCTCCAACTACTCGCCGATCCGCACTATTTCGGGCGGTGTAACCGTACAGTTCTAATCTAACGGATAAAACAGGGATTGAAATGAAAAACATATTGAAAACAACGACACTCGCCCTTGTCTGCTCCATGGCGCTCACGGGCTGTATCAAAGAGACCTTCCCCACCGACAGCGCGACTTCCGGACAGGTCAGCGATTCGCCGACTGCGGTGGAGGCCATCGTCAATGCCATCCCCGTCAACATGACCTACCCCTATTCGGTGTACGGCAGGACGAACAACTACGGCTTCGACTTCGGCTATCCGGGCATGATGTGCGCTACGGACGCCGCCACGGGCGACGTGATATGCTCCTCCGGCGACGAAGGTTCGGGATATGACTGGTTCACCTACTGGCAGTCGGGCATTCTGATCGGTCCGACGCAGACCGTATGTCGCTTCCCGTGGAACTGCTACTATACGTTCATCAAATCGAGCAACGATGTGGTCGGCCTGCTGGCGGGCGTGGAACTTTCCGAAGCGCAGAAAAGCTATCTGGGCTTCGCCAAAGCTTATCGCGCCCAGCTCTATCTGGATCTGGCCCGACTGTACGATCCGCTCAACAACAAGTACACCGACGTTTCGGGCGTCAAGGGGCTGACCGTCCCGATCGTGGATGAGAACACCACCGAGGATATGGCCCGCAACAATCCGCGCGTGACGCGCGAGGCGATGTTCGAATTCATCCTCAGGGACCTCGACGACGCCGAGGCGCTGCTGGCCAACTACACCTCTTCGTCGAAGACCAATCCGAGTCTGGCCGTGGTCTACGGCATCAAGGCGCGTGCTTACCTCTGGCTGGGCGGCTTCGATTCGTCGAAGTATGCCGACGCCGCGACGTATGCCCGCAAGGCCATCGACGCCTCGAAATGCACGATCATGACCGAAGCGGAGTGGCTGAACCCCAAAACGGGCTTCAACAAAGCCAACAATTCGTGGATGTGGTACCTTCCGCAGTCTACCGAAGGCATCGCCAACCTTGTGAATTTCGCGGCATGGCGTTCGAGCGAGGCTACGTGGGGGTATGGCGGCAAATACGTTTTCGAAGGCGTTACCAGCAATTTCTACAACGAAATATCCGACACCGACTGGCGCAAGCGCGCGTTCGTGGGACCCGATGCCAAATATGCCGATTACAGCGACATTACCAACCTGACGGCGGCGCAGTTCGCCAACCTCCCGGCCTATGCGAACCTGAAGTTCCATCCCGCCGAAGGCGAGACGGCGACCTATTCCGTCGGCAACGTTACCGATATTCCGATGATGCGCGTCGAGGAGATGTACCTGATCGAAGCCGAGGCTACGGCGCACGCCGACGCCTCCGCAGGTCTCCAGCTGCTCAAAACCTTCATGGCCAAGCGCGACCCGGAATTCAGCACCTCGGCCGTGTCGTCTGCCGACGTCGTGGAGGAGATTATCTGGAACAAGCGTATCGAACTATGGGGCGAAGGCGTCGTATTCTACGACTTCAAGCGTCTGAATTACAGCCTGAAAACCGGCTACGTCGGCACGAACGTACCTTCGGACTGCCGCTTCTCGACCGACGGCCGCGCACCGTGGTGGAACTTCTGTATCCCCGAAACGGAGACCCAGCAGAACACCGCGCTCGAATCGCAGAACAACCCCAATCCCGTGGGAATCATCGATCCGTGGGTGCAGTAACGTAAGTTTTCATGGATGATTTAAAACCGAAAAACATATGAAAGCAATCAAATATTTCTTATACGCGCTTATTGCGACTTTCGTGTTCGCAGGGTGTTCCGACGATCCGACCTACACCCGCGGCGAATCCGAGGCCGACGGCTGCTATGGGGTTTACTTCCCCTCGCAGGACAACGCCGCGGACCTCGAACTCGATCCGGCCGATCCGACGGTACTGACCTTCACGGCCATGCGTACCAACGACGCCGATGCCATCACGGTTCCCGTAACCGTTACGGGCAGTGAGGACGCGATCTTCTCCGCTTCGGAAATCTCGTTCGACGACGGGGCGACGGAAACGACCTTTCAGGTCTCTTTCCCCGACGCCGAAATCGGTACGACCTATTCCTGCAACATCCAGATCGAAGACAAGAAATACGCCTTCATCTACGGTGAAAAGGCTTCGGGCGTAAGCTTCTCCGTCACCCGCGTGAAATGGAACCTCGTGACCGGGCCGAAAGGCGAGACCAAGGGCAAATGGCGCGACGACATTCTCAGCTCCGCCTACGGAATTCCCAACCGTTACGGCGAAGGCGAGGTGGAGATCTACGAACGCGACGACAACCCCGGCTACTACCGCATCAGCAACGTCTACTCGGCGGAGTATCTGGCTTCGCTGCTGAACATGTCTCCGTCCGAAGTGTCGGGCAACCGTTCGGATGTCATTACCTATATCGACGCGACGAATCCGGATAAGGTCTGGCTGCCCGAACAGTCTACGGGCGTGTTCCTCAACAGCGGCGACGGTATCGTCAGCTTTGCCTCGCAGGTGCCGGAAAACGGATTCAACGGCAGCGGGTACGGCACCAACGTGAACGGAGTCATTACATTCCCGGCCAAAAGCGTACTGCTGATGTTCGGCGACGACGGCTGGTATGTCGGCAACGCCGGCGGCATGCAGCGTCTGATGCTGCCGGGAGCCGAGGAGTACGACTTCTCGCTCGCCCTGACCGACAGCGAACCGGCCGACGGCAAGGTCGAGATCGCAGCCAAACTGGGCGCCGACGTCGCCAAGGTGAAATACGCCTTCTTCGAAGGAGTCTTCGGCGACGCCATCGCCAAGGCGAATTCGGCGGGCATCGACGCGGGAACGGTCGAGTCGAAGGAGATCACGGCGGACGGAACCATCGTGGCCCAATTCGAAGAGACCGGCAAATACACCGTCGTTGCCAACATTTACGATGAGGCGGGCGAGCTTCAGGGCTACGAATTCCTGTCATTCGGCTACGTCAAGGCCGGCGACGACAAACCCGTCGTGCTGAGCGTCCGTACGGAGCTTACGTGGGAGTTCGAAGCGCAGGGACACACTCCCGAAAACTCTATCCGCTCCATTCTGTTCGGTGAAAATATCGAATCGGGCTACATGGGACTCTTCAAGAGTGCCGACCTGACCGGTAAAAGCAGCGAGGACCTGATTGAAATAGCCAAAACGTCCGGCAAGGCAATTACGGCTGAAGAAATTGACAAGATCAACGACACGGGTCTCTCGCTGCTTCATAAAGGCTTGAACGCCGGTACGGATTACGTGCTGCTGGTGTGGGCTTACAACGGCTATTACGGCAAACTGTACAGCGTGCAACAGACTACGGCAGGCAAACCGGATCCGCTGCAGATACACTATACGTACGACGATGTCGAAAACGGCCTGACCAAGGCGGGCTACTGCGGAACGTGGGATTACTATGCGGTCGATGCCTATGACAAGACCGGCAACACCTCCCGTCAGTACTTCGGACAGGTAGTCGTCGAAGACGGAGGAACGACTTCCGGATATGCGGATTTCGACAACGTATTCAGTGACTACGTGAAGGTGTCCGGACTTACGGGCGCTCCTCAGGCGTTCAATGCCGGCGAATCGCAGTATATGGCGTGGAGCGGCGGCCTTCTCTACGTACTCGCTCCGCAGCTGATCGGCAACGTGACGCTTCAGGGAACGGATTACTTCGTGAACGTGGCTTACACGGCCGAGGGTGACGACGGAGTTTACAGCGGACGCGGCCTGCTTCTGGGCGCGCCGGTGGCCGACGGACTGGTGGCTTTCGTGCCCAATCCCCAGCTTCAGGCGTCGAACAATCTGACGTTCACGGGCATGTGGTTCGGAATCTATGCGGGCTACGATCCTGCGACGAACAAATTCTCCGGCGGCGAAGGAGGCATCGTCTTCCATGAATGGCTGCTGCTCGCAGACCCGGATTTGTATCCGGCCGCCGATATGGCTTCCGTGGTAAAGGCGCTCTCCGTGCAGCCCGGCAATTACGTGGAACTCCGCGGGCCGGAGCTTGCGAAAGTAATTGTCGGCGAAAACAGAATGCCTGCCGACCGCGGCCGTGAGTGCGAAATCGTCGGCATGCCCGCTTTGGGCGCCGCCAAGGCCAAGGTGGAATTCCGTCAGGGAATCGCCGCCCGGAGTGCGGACTTCACCCGCAGGACCGGCGCGAAAATAACCGAATAAAAAACTGTCGTTCGGACAGTACGACTATCACCGGGGAGCCGGCCCGCGAGGCCGGTTCCCTTTTTAAATTCACCTACCATGACTGACAAGAAAATTTTACTGCTTGCGCTGCTGTTCCTTGCGGGCTGTGCCTCGGACCCGATGGAAGAGAGCGGCGGCAAGGAGGCTCCGGCGGCCGCCATGCGCAAGATCGTCAATGCTCCCGCGAATGCCGCGCGGGGCGAACTGCTGATCTATTTCGACGGCGATGCCGTCGGGGACGTCGAACAGACCGCCGCAGCGGCGGCGATTACGCGTACGGCGGCGACGCGCTCCGGGATAGCGCCCGTGGACGACATCTTCACACAACTGGGCGTCACTTCGCTGCGCCGCGTATTTCCCTGCAATCCGGTCGCCGAAGAGCGCACCCGCGCGGCGGGACTGCATAAATGGTATATCGTAACGTTCGGCGAGGAAGTCGATCTGGACGCAGCGGCACGGCGGCTCGCCGCCGTTTCGGAGGTGAGCTTCGTGCAGTTCAACACCAAACTGCAGCTGGCTTCGGACAACAGGGCCTGTCCCTACAGGGGCGGTTCGGCGGCGACGCGCGCCGCCGCCGGAGGTTTCAACGATCCCGGCTACAAGGACCAGTGGCACTACAGCAACAACGGCGACAGAATATTTGCCGAAACGACGCGCGCCGGAGCGGATATCAACGTGGAGGAGGCGTGGAAACTCGCCGCGGGCGATCCGTCGCTGACCGTGGCGATCGTCGATCAGGGCATCAAGTACTCGCATCCCGATCTGGCGGCCAACATGTGGATCAACGAGGCCGAGCAGAGCGGTGCGACGGGCCGCGACGACGACGGCAACGGCTATGCCGACGACGTTTACGGCTACAACTTCGCGCTGGGCACGAGCCGGCTGACATGGGACGTCGAAGCTTATGACGACAAAGGCAAGAACATCGGCGATTCGGGCCACGGCACCCACGTCGCAGGTACGGTAGCCGCCGTCAGCAACAACGGTGTCGGCGTGTCGGGCATCGCGGGAGGCACGGGCAGGAACGACGGCGTGAAACTCATGTCGTGCCAGATATTTTCGGGCGGCGAGGGCGGTTCGGCCGCCGTTTCCGCCGAAGCGATCAAATACGCTGCCGACAACGGGGCGTCGATTCTCCAGTGTTCGTGGGGGTATCCGGCCGGAGCGGTCACGACCGACAACGCCTACGCCAGCGGGGCGCGAATCGAAAAGCAGGCGATCGACTACTTCATCGCGACGAAAAACAACGCCGTTCTCGACGGCGGACTTGTGATTTTCGCTGCGGGCAACGACGCCAAGGCCATGTCCGGTTATCCGGGCGCTTACCGCGATTACATTTCGGTCACCGCCTTTTCGCCCGACTATCTGCCGGCCTACTACACGAACTACGGTCCGGGCTGCAACGTCGCGGCTCCGGGCGGCGACGCCTATATCTCGCCTTCGGGAAGCAGCGCCGCGCAGGTGCTTTCGACGCTTCCGTCCGAGCTTTACCAGTCGGATTACGGCTATATGCAGGGCACCTCGATGGCCTGCCCGCACGTATCGGGCGTCGCCGCGCTGGGGCTTTCCTACGCGCTGGCCAAAGGGAAGCAATATACGGTGGCCGAATTCAAATCGATGCTTCTGACTTCGGTGAACGACATCGACACCTACCTCGACGGCACCAAACAATCCCTGACCACCATGCAGCTGCGCAACTACCGCAAGCAGATGGGTACGGGAGCGATCGACGCCTACCAGCTTCTGATGCAGATCGAGGGCACACCCTGCCTGAAAGCGAAAGTCGGCGTACAGCAGCAGCTTTCGCTCGACAAGTACTTCGGCAAGGCTTCGGCGAACCTGACCTATCTCGGCGTCGAGATCTCGCAGGCTGACAGGACCAAGCTCGGTATTTCGGCGGAGCCGACCTTCGTGTCCGGGAAACTGAGGCTGCACTGCACCAAGCCGGGCGTGGCCCGAATAACGGTCAGGGCGGTTGCCGGAGGCAGCGGTCTCGGCACGGGGACATCGATGGGCGGCATGGAGATCGCCAAGGAGTTCGCCGTCATCGCCCGCGCGGTACAGACCGAAAACGGAGGTTGGTTGTAATATAAACGCATGAAGATTATGAGAAAGACTATCTATATCGTACTGGCCGCACTGGGCTTGTGTCTGTTCGCCGGCTGCGGATCGTCGGACAAGGAGAAGGTGTCGCCGCTGGTAAAACAGCTTGCAGGCGAATGGCAGCTCAAAACGTGGAACGGCGAAGCTCCGCGGGATTTCGATGCCTATGTCTCCTTCGGCGCGGACCGTTCGTTCGAAATATACCAACGGATCGAGCAGGTGGGCTACCAGAAGTATTCGGGAAAATACGAGGTCAAAAATGACGTGCTCGGCGGCGTATACAGCGACGGCAAGCCGTTCGGCAGCACTTACGACATCGCTTTCGACGAGTCGGGCAATACGCTGACGCTGACCAGCGCCACGGGCGTCGCGGAGACGGGCGTTTATGTGCGCGCCGCGATTCCCGACGGGGTCAAAAACGGAGCGGCCGTGATGAAGAGTTCCCGGACGGTTCTGATCCGGCTTTTATAGAACATCGCAGGCGGGATCGCTCCCCTCTGGCGCCATGTGCGGCATCGTTAGATGCCGCACATTTTTTATGCACTTTCCACCCGGTTTCCGGCTCCGGTTTCAGCCCGCAAGCATCCCGGAAAGGTTATACTCTGGTAACGTTCTTACCTGTTCGGTTATTTCCAATCAGCTGATCTTTAGTGAGTTGTTTGGCGTTTTCAGGTGACCGTATAGTTGCAAAGGTGCCTGCGTTCGCGCCTTTTTCCGGCATCGAAAATCGAAAACGGCACTGAAGATCAAACCATTGGGGATATCTGCAAACCCGAATAGAGGATGCTGGCTTTCTATTTTAAAATTAATTAAAATTAACGCTTATGGTAAAAAAAATCCTACTATCGTTAATTGGAGTACTTGTGTTTGCAGCGGGGGCATTCGCCCAAGCCAAACAAGTGCGCGGTAGTGTCGTTGATGAAAACGGAGCGGCCGTGATCGGCGCTTCGGTTATCGTCAAAGGTACGACCATCGGTGTATCCACCGATCAGCAGGGATTTTTCGTTATGAACAATGTTCCGGCGAAATCCGAGGAACTGCAAATCTCCTATTTGGGGTACAAGACTGCTACGGTAGCCGTTGCGCCTGAGGTGAAGGTCACGCTCGAGCCGGATTCTCAGACCGTGGAGACGGTCGTGGTTACGGGTATGACCAAAACGGATAAACGACTGTTCACCGGTGCATCCGACCAGTTGGTTGCCGACGATGTGAAACTATCGGGTCTGGCCGATATCAGCCGCGGTCTGGAAGGCCGTTCGGCCGGTGTTTCGGTGCAGAACGTATCGGGTACGTTCGGTACCGCTCCCAAGATCCGCGTCCGCGGTGCGACGTCGATTCACGGCAGCTCAAAGCCGCTTTGGGTTGTGGACGGCGTCATTATGGAGGATGTCGCCGATATTTCGGCCGAGGACCTCTCTTCGGGTGACGCCACGACGCTGATCGGTTCCGCCATCGCGGGTCTGAACGCCGAGGATATCGAGAGTTTCAATATCCTGAAGGACGGTTCGGCCACCTCGATCTACGGTGCGCGCGCTATGGCCGGCGTGATCGTCATTACGACCAAAAAGGGACGTGCCGGCGTCAGCCATATCAATTATACGGGCGAGTTCACGTATCGTATGATTCCCTCCTACGCCGATTTCAACATCATGAACTCTCAGGACCAGATGTCCGTCTATCAGGAGCTGTACAACAAGGGCTGGCTGGGCAATTCGCGTGTCACCAACGCGTCGGCGAGCGGTGTTTACGGCAAGATGTATTCGCTGATCAATGCCGGACTGCTGGAAAACACCGTGGAGACGCGCAACCGCTACCTGCGCAAGGCCGAGTACCGCAACACGGACTGGTTCAAGGAGCTTTTCCAGAATACGGTCATGCACTCGCATTCGGTAAGTATCACTTCGGGTACCGAGAAGTCCGCCTACTATGCGTCGATCAGCGCCCTTTTCGATCCGGGATGGACGAAGACCAGCGAGATTTCCCGTTATACGGCCAATCTCAATGCGACGTATAATATCTCGGACGCCCTTACGCTCAACCTGATTACCAACGGTTCGTACCGTAAGCAGAAAGCGCCCGGAACGCTCGGCGCCACGACCGACTATGTAACGGGCGAGGTGAAGCGCGATTTCGACATCAACCCTTATTCGTATGCCCTGAATACTTCGCGCGTGCTCGATCCGAAGGAGTATTATGTCCGTAACTATGCGGATTTCAATATTCTCCATGAACTGGCGAACAACTATATCGACCTGAACGTCGCCGATGTGAAATTCCAAGGCGAACTGAAGTGGAAGGCTTTCAAGGGATTCGAGGCTTCGGCGCTGGCGTCGGTGCGCTATACCGGAACTTCGCAGGAGCATAACGTACGCGAGGCTTCCAATCAGGCGAATGCCTACCGGGCCATGGGTACGACGACGATTCGCGACAACAACCCGTTGCTGTACAAGGATCCGGATGATATTTACGCCGTTCCCGTATCGATTCTGCCCGCCGGCGGTATCTACACCCGTACGGACAACCGGCTGCTGTCCTATGACTTCCGTTTCTCCGCGACCTATAATACGACGATCAACAATACGCATATTATCAATGCTTACCTCGGTATGGAAACCAACCAGAGCGATCGTCAGAAAACGTGGTTCCGCGGCTGGGGCCTGCAGTACGATTCGGGTGAAATTCCGTTCTACGACTATCTCGTCTTCAAGAAGGGCAAGGAGGATAACTCGCCCTATTACGAAATGGGCAACACCCACTACCGCAACGTCGCTTTCTTCTTCAATGGGACCTACTCCTACAAGGGCCGCTATACGCTTAACGGCACGCTGCGTTACGAAGGTAACAACGCGCTGGGCCTGACGACCCGTTCGCGCTGGCTGCCTACGTGGAACGTTTCGGGCGCATGGAACGTCCACGAGGAAAATTTCTTCAATTCGATCAGCAAGGCCGTTTCGCACCTGTCGCTCAAGGCCTCCTATTCGCTGACGGCCGACCGCCCCTCGGTGACCAATGCGCTCGCCGTCATCCAGAGCTATTCGCCGTGGCGCCCCTCGGCCGGCGTTACCGAGTCGGGTCTGACGATCAAGGATCTGGAGAACAGCGATCTGACCTACGAGAAGAAGCACGAGCTGAATATCGGTGCGGATTTGGGCTTTCTGGACAACCGCATCAACCTGACCGTTGACTGGTACAAGCGCGACAACTTCGACCTGATCGGTCGGGTGATGACGCAGGGTATCGGCGGCCAGATCCAGAAGTACGGCAACGTCGCGACGATGAAGTCGCGGGGTATCGAGTTCTCGCTTTCGACGAAGAACATCAAGACGAAGGATTTCAGCTGGACCACCGATTTCATCTATTCGCACATGAAGAACGAGGTGACCAAGTTCAATACTTCCACCCGTGCCTTCAACCTCGTTTCCGGTATCGGTTTCTCGCGTGAGGGCTACCCGGTGAATTCGCTTTTCTCCTACGATTTCCGGGGGCTGAACGAAGACGGCGTTCCGACATTCATCAACGAAGCGGGCGTGCTGACTTCGACCGATATCAACTTCCAAGAGACCGAGCGTTTCGACAATCTGGTTTATTCGGGTCCCTCGGAGCCGACGGACGTCGGAAGCTTCGGCAACATCTTCCAGTACAAAGGTCTGCGTCTGAACGTCTTCATCACCTATTCGTTCGGCAACGTCGTTCGTCTCGATCCGGTCTTCTCCAGTATCTATAACGACCTCGACGCCATGCCGCGCGAGTTCCGCAACCGCTGGATGACGCCCGGTGACGAAAGATACACCGATGTTCCGGCTATCGTGTCGAGCCGTCAGGTGCGGAATGACAGCAAGCTGTCGTACGCCTACAATGCCTACAACTATTCTACGGCCCGAATCGCCAAAGGCGATTTCATCCGCATGAAGGAAATTTCGCTGACCTACGACTTCCCGAAGCGCTGGATCAAGAAGCTGAGAATGTCCAACCTCGCGCTCAAGATTCAGGCGACGAACCTCTTCCTGATCTATGCGGACAAGAAGCTCAACGGTCAGGATCCGGAATTCTTCAATTCGGGTGGTGTGGCCACTCCCGTGCCGAAGCAGTTTACCTTAACGCTCAAAATCGGTTTATAATTTAGTTTAAAGCATATGAAAACGAACAAATTGATATATTTCCTGCTTGCGGGACTTCTTGTTGCGGGACTTTCCTCCTGTAACGATTTCCTCGACGAGCAGCCTGACAACCGGACGATTATCGATTCGGAAGAGAAGGCTATCAAGATGCTGGTATCGGCTTATGCGGACAGCCAGCCGTGGCTTTTCCTCGAAATGGCTTCCGACAATACCGATAACCACGGCGCCAATTACGATGGCTGGAGCCGTTTCTGGCAGGAGAGCTATGAATGGAGCGATCCGACCGAAACCGACAACGAAGACGCCGCTCACACGTGGGAAGCCCACTACATGGCTATCGCCAACGCCAACGAGGTGCTCAAGGCCATCGACAAGATGGAGATGACCGACAAGCTGAGCGCCGCAAAAGGCGAAGCGCTTATCTGCCGTGCCTATGCCCACTTCGTGCTGGTGAACGTTTTCTGCCAGCATTACGATCCTGCGCATCCCGACGACCTCGGTATTCCCTATATGGAGAAGGCCGAGACGGAACTCGATCCCAAATACGAGCGCGGAACCGTCGCCGAGGTCTACGCCAAGATCGAGAAGGATATCGAAGAGGGACTGCCGCTGATAAACGACGTGATCTATTCGGTGCCCAAGTACCATTTCAACAAGCGTGCGGCCAATGCGTTTGCGGCCCGTTTTTACCTCTACTACCAGAAATGGGACGAGGCGGTAAAATACGCTACGGTGGCGCTGACCAATTCGCCTGCCGGTTCGCTCCGCAATTATGAGGAGCTGCTGGAATATCCGATGAACAACGGCGCTACACTGAATACGGCGGCTACCTACTATGTCAGTGCGGATCTGACGTGCAATTTCATGATGGCCACCGCCTATTCGTATGCCGGCCGCGTATTCGGCGGATACGGTGTCGGAATGCAGTACAATCACGGACAGATGATTGCCGATAACGAGGGCATAGACTGCACGAATACTCCCTTCGCTCCCTACACGTGGAAGTGCGAACCGCTTCGCTTTGTCAGCGGAATCGACAAAATCCTGCTGCCCCGTGTTCCCTATCTGATCGAGTACCTCGACCCGGTGGCGGGAACAGGCTACAGGCATACCGTCTATCCGCTCTTCACGGCCGAAGAGACCCTGCTGACCCGCGCCGAGGCCTATATCATGCAGAAGGAATACACGGCGGCCCTGAACGACATGAATCTCTATCTTTCGAATTCATGCAGTAAATACAAGACGTTGACCGAGGCCAATATTTCGAGCTGGGCCGCATCGGTTGCGGATTACGATCCCAAGAATCCGACTCCGAAGAAGCCGCTCAACCCGGCTTTCGAAATCGACCGGACGCAGGAAGGCATGATTCATACGCTGCTGTTGCTGCGCCGTTACGAGACGCTGCACTACGGCCTGCGCTGGTTCGACGTGAAGCGCTTCGGCA
This sequence comes from Alistipes finegoldii DSM 17242, assembly GCF_000265365.1. Lineage (NCBI taxonomy): Bacteria > Pseudomonadati > Bacteroidota > Bacteroidia > Bacteroidales > Rikenellaceae > Alistipes > Alistipes finegoldii. Next base: position 314,481 of record NC_018011.1, on the reverse strand, counting down.
TCGAGATTTACCGCCGCACCCTGACCAGCAACGATTTGGGAATCAAGAGCGTGGACGATACGCTGGAGGTCCGGGACAACCGCCGTGCCGTTCAGCTGCCCGCCGATGTGCTCGCGGCCGACATGACTCCTAATCCGAGATAATGATAATTCGCTGATCTATATATAAAAGTTGAACGTTATGAAAAAAACAATATTAGGATTATTCGCATTCGTCTGCGCTTTTTCGGGCAGCTCGTGTTCCGAAGACGATCTGAGCGGCACGAGTGTCATCAAACCGGAGCAGACGACGGAGACGCCTTTGGACTCGTGGCTTTACAAAAACTATATCGAGCCTTATAACATCGAGTTCCGCTACCGTTATGAGGATATGGAGAGCGACATGATCTACGATCTGACTCCCGCGAACTACGAGAAGTCGGTTCAGATGGCCAAGCTGGTCAAGCACCTCTGCCTGCAGGCTTACGACGAGGTGACCGGAAGCCGCGACTTCATCACCAGCTACTTCCCGAAGATGGTTTTTCTGGTCGGCAGTCCCGCCTATAACAACAACGGCGAGGTCGTGCTGGGTACGGCCGAAGGCGGAACCAAGATTACGCTCTATGCCGTCAACAATATGGACCCGACCAATGTGGACCTGCTGAACGAGTGGTATTTCAAGACGATCCACCACGAATTCGCTCATATCCTCAACCAGAAGAAGCCCTTCTCGACGGATTTCAATCAGATCACCGGTTTGGCCACGGGCATCCGCTATGTCGGCAACGCCTGCTGGGACGTCTATCCTTCGGAGGACTTGGCGCTTAAGGACGGTTTTATCAGCCGTTACGCTTCGACTTCGGCCGAGGAGGAGTTCGTGGAGGTAAGCTCCATCTACGTCACCAACACGGCTGCCACTTGGGAGGAGATGCTCGAAACGGCCGGCGAGGTGGGCCGTCCGATGCTCGAAGCCAAATTCGAGATCGTGGACAAATACATGAAGAACGATTGGGGAATCGATCTGGACGAATTGCGCAAAGTCGTTTTACGCCGCCAGAAAGAACTTCCGAACCTCGATTTAGATGCCACTAATTAAGTAAAAAAGGATGTTTATGAAAAAAATATTGATATTACTGGCTCTGCCCCTGCTTTTCAATTCCTGCCTGAAGGACGATGAGGATAAATTCTCGAAATCGGCGACGGAACGCATTGAAGAGGCGGTCAAGGAAGCCATCACTGTACTTCAGGGCGCAGAAAACGGCTGGCGGATGGAGTTGTATCCCGAAGGCGAGCGCATTTACGGCGGCTACACGCTTTTCCTGAAATTCAATACCGACAATACGGTCGTCGCTTCCAGTGAGAATTTCGCTGCGGGCAAAACCGAATCGTCCTACTATTCGGTGGTTGCGGAGAGCGGTCCCGTACTCGCGTTCGACACCAATAACGACATCATCCATTTCTACTCCTCGCCGACGACGGGCGCTGAACTCGGCATCGGTACGAGCAACGGGGGACTGGAGGGCGATTCCGACTTCATCGTCATGGAGGCTTCCGCTGATTTCGTGAAGCTCAAGGGGCGCAAAACCAACAATTACGCCTACCTCTATCCGATCGAGGCGGGTGTGAACTGGAAGACCGAATTGCAGAGCTATCAGGATGCGGCTGCCAAGATGGACCTGATCTATACCCGTTGCGTGGTTGACGGCGTGACCTATCCGATTGACTGGGAGATGAGGCTCAACAACTTCTCTTCCCGCGTTTTCAGGATCTCCTACACGCCGGCTCCCGGAGACGACGGTTCGGTCTCCACGGGCGAGGTCATCAAGGCTCCTTTTGTCTTTACCGAAACGGGTCTTAAATTCTATTCGCCCCTGAAGATCGGAAACGTTGCGGTTTCGGAGATGACTTTCAAGGAGGACTATTATTTCGAGAATGAAGACGGAAGCGTCAAGATCTATTCGCCCAAGCCTGTCCGCTCGAATAACAGGCTTACGATCACTCCTGCGGACATTACCTTCAGCAGCGCGACCGTCAATGTGACGCCGAGCGTCGCCACCGATTATTACTATTTCGACGTTTATGAAAAGGCGGATCTCGAAGGCGAGAGCGACATGGCGATCATCAAGTCGCTGATCTCCGAGATGAACTCCTTGGTCGGAACTTATACGGCCGATTTCGTCGTCTCCGCTCTCGGCAAGAAGGGCGCGGCGAGCGAGATCTTCGAGGACCTCTCTTCGGAAACGGATCATGTTGTCATCGGATTCGGCATCGTCGCTACGGAGAATGTGGTTCTGGCTACGACGGATCTTTTCAGGAAGGAATTCACTACGGAGAAGGCTCCCGAACTCGATGAGGCTTATGCCGCTTGGCTCGGTACGTGGACCGTGACGAGTACGACGTCGATGAAGTCTGCCAAGCCGATCTCCTTCGACGTCACTTTCTCCACGAAGGTCGCCAATACCAACTTCGCGCTTACCGGATGGGCCATCTCGGCTTATCGCGACCGGTTCCCCGCAATTGCCACTTTCGACAAGGAAACCGGTTATATCATGATCCAGAGCTATCAGGAGATCGGAGCTACCGGAGACGGCACCGTTCGCTATGTCGCTCTTTGCCGTGACAAGAATGTAAGCGGTAAATATTATTATCCGGTAGGCGGTTCCTATGTGGGCCTGATCGGTGCCATAATGTCTGACGGAAAGGGCAAGGTTATCGGCAATGAACTCACTCTTACGGGCGATGTGGAGGCCGAGGTGGTTATGATGGACCAGTTCGTTTACAATGGGTCCAACTATCTGGGCAAGTATAATCCGACGGCCGACTCCGGGTTTACGGCCGACGACTATCCGGTCGGACCGTTTACGCTGGTGAAAAAATCTCCGGCCGCTGCCCCCGTTAAGGGGAAAGCCATGCTGGCAGGTAAATTTGCAGCTGCTGCGGACCGGAATATGAAGCCGGCCGTTCCGCAATTGACTTTGGCGCCGTCGTTCGAACGGCGTGCCGTTAATGCAAATGCAGTGATGCTCAAGTAAGATCGCTTGCATTATTGATCAAGGGGAGGGAGGAGCATCGACGGCTCCTCCCTTTTTTTGTGAAGCCGGGGTAGGGCGTGAGATGTTTCCGCAACTGAAAAAAGCAGAAAAAATGCAGCGGGCATTTGCAGATTTGAAAAAGAATTTTTACCTTTGCACCACGATAATACGGAAAGGAGTATTCCTGACCCCGATATCGGGATGGTGCCATAGCTCAGTTGGTAGAGCAAAGGACTGAAAATGCCTCGGTCAAGCACTTGAAACAGACTTATAAAACATTAAATACAAGATGGTTACAGAAATGTGATCATCTTTTTTTTGTCCCTCGAAATCGGTCGAAAATACACTGGTTTACACAACTTGTGTAAACCAAATGTGTAAACCGAAACGAGGATGTCTGCAACGGGAGTAAACGTACTTTTATACCGTTCCAAAACACTTGCGAACGGAGAACATCCGTTGATGCTCTGCGTAACGAAAGAGCGTAGGCGCAAATATGTCAGCATGGGTATTTCGTTGGCCGCCCGATATTGGGATTTTGACAAGAGCAGGCCGAAACGGAATTGCCCCAACCGAATCTATATTGAAAAGTATATCGCCGACAAACAGCGGGAATATACGGATAAGGTGATTGAACTGACTTGCGAGGAAAAGGCATTTACGGCCAATACGCTCGTCGAGAAAGTTTGTGGCGGCTATACGACCAAGACCGTAGGGCAGCTCTTTACCGAGCAAATCGAAGCGTTGATTGCGGCCAAACGAACAGGGTACGCCTTATCGGTACGGCAGGCATATACCTCGCTCATGCGGTTCAACGGGCATCTGAATATCTACTTTTCAGAGATAGATGTTACATGGCTCAAACGCTATGAAACATGGCTGCGTTCGGCAGGGTTGGCGGATAATACAATCGGGATTCGATTCCGTTCATTGCGTATGCTCTACAATCTGGCTATCGAACAGAAAATCGTCAAGGCCGAATACTATCCGTTCCGCAGTTTCAAGGTATCGCGCCTGCATCAGCAGACAGCCAAACGAGCCATTCGCAAGGATGATATTTTACGCATCGTTCACTATTCGACGGATGATGGACGGGTACAGTTGGCAGTCGATTTGTTTGCGTTTTCCTATTACATGGGCGGCATCAATTTCGTGGATATGTGCTATCTGACCGAGAAGAACATCATCGACAATCGGTTGGTCTATATTCGTAAGAAGACAAAGAAACTTATCAAGCTCCCGTTGCAGACGGAAGCCTTGAAGATTCTCGCTCGCTACAATGGAGTATCATTGCCTTATCTGTTTCCTGTTCTCTCCTCGTTCCACAAGACGGAAACGCAACAGCACAACCGCGTGCATAAGGTGATTGCCAAAGTGAATATACGGTTGAAAAAGATCGGAGAGGAATTGAATCTGCCGATAGATATTACCACCTATGTTGCTCGGCACTCCTTCGCTACCGTACTGAAAAGGTCGGGTGTCAGCACCTCGCTGATTTGTGAAACATTGGGACATAGCTCGGAAAAGGTTACGCAAATTTACTTGGATAGCTTTGAGAACTCTCAAATCGACGCTGCGATGCAGAATTTGCTATGACAGGTGACATATTTTTGGAAAATTTGTTTTATATACCCCTAAAAAAATGCGTCACTACCCAAAAGAGATTGTCTGGAAACGGACAATCTCTTATTTTTTTGCTATCTTTAAAGGACTAACCAATAAACCTATACCTACTATGAACAGTTATGTAAGCGAAGCCGAGTATGAAGAAATGATGGATGCCGAGAACGCACAGTTCGGAGAACTGAAAGCCGTTCCTGCATCTGCTTTATTAACCATCGACAATGAAACAGCATCCAATATGCTTTTTTTACTGATGGGGAAAGCGCAATACTTGGATTTGGCCTGTCGTGTAAAATCGGGCATGGCCTATTATGAATTTGAAGATGTAAACAATGTCAAGCGTCGGTTGTATCTGAACTCCGACATTGTGGACTTTGTTATAACTTACCTGATGTGTGGCAATAAACGTTCTTACTATCCAAAAATCAACAATATAGACAAGAATGTCGATGAAGCCTATATCCTGCGTTTGTTCAAAAGTGACAGGGACAGGAACGTCGGTCGATATAATACCGTCAGCCAAGAATATAAGGCTGTATATCGGTATGGGCGAATCAATTACGGCACATTCCCCTATACGACGGCAGAATTCGATGAGAAACTAAACAAGCTCCTCTGATTCCTATGAAAATTGATATGGATAACCTTCCACCCATCATTGGTTATAATGTAAAGGAACTGGAATTTTGGAAACTAAAATTCTCGGATAATGCCCGACACTGCCATATCTTCCATAAGATGGTGCGGGATGGAGTGCAAATTAACGGGCAACTCCAACTTGAACGCGGTATTCCCAGATTTTATATAAAGATAGCTGTTGAAGACCTGCCATCTGCTATTTCTGTTTGGCTTACACCCGAGTTCGAGAAATTCTTATTGTGCTATCTGTTTACAGGGCATAACGAAGGCTTCCCGACCTACCTTAAACCATTGGAGATTCCGAAACCCAATCCCGATTCGGACTACTTTTACAAGCATATAAAGCGGGAGTTGGAACGGGATGCGGCTATTTTTCGGAATGAAGAACAGGACGGAGTAAAGGGAACGCATGTAATGGCCAAATATCCGTTCGGGAGCATCGACTATGGATTCTTCCCATTGACACAAGCGGATTTATTGGTAACGCTGGCGTCCACTACTCCCTATGTCTATTCATTTGTAGCGACCACCATTCCCGACCTGCAAAACAATAAACTACCGATAGAAGAACGGGATATTGCCGCAGGTCAGCATTTGGACGCGGTATTTAAAGAGATACCCACCAATACGATTATCGACAAGACTATCTGCGGTGTCGGTGCTACATGGCTGGAGATTCATTCCGAACGCAACTCGATTATCATTGAACCGAATGTACCCGTCATAATCGGCAAGGAACAACAGCATCCGAACATTATCGGTGTGTACGGCGAAACGATGTCGGCGGCAATGGTCAAGCAACGGATTTCAGAACGGACAGGCCCTGTAAAGCTAATGACCACTCCCGACAGTTATCCGAAAGTGATAAATGCACTCAAACAGTTGCGTATCCCTTATCTGCAAGACTATTTCCTGCTGTTCGATGAATGTGAAAAGATCGTCGCCGAGGTGGATTATCGACAGCATATAACCTTGCCGATTGATGATTTCTTTAAGTTCGCCAATAAAGCGATGGTATCGGCAACTCCGATTGTCATTGATGACCCGCGCTTTGAAGAACAGGAATTTAAAATTATCAAGATAAGACCGACATACGATTACAGCAAAGAATTGGAGTTGAAGCCGACCAATAATGTCGAGGTCATGCTAAAACAGACATTGAACAGTCTTAACATGGAAGATACTCCAATCTGTATATTCTATAATTCGGTGCAGGGTATTAAGGAATTGATTGATTCATTCAAGATAGGAGATTACACGAATGTCTATTGCAGTACGGAAGCACAACGGGAACTCCATAAAGAGGGATATAAGGCTTTCGATTCCGTGACGGACAAGAGCGGAAAAACCGTACTGAACAAATACAATTTCTTTACAAGCCGTTTCTATTCAGCGGTAGATATTACGCTCGATTATAAGCCTGCGGTTATTATGATTACACAGGTCTATAAGGTACTCCCGAACCAAACGCCCTATTCACTCATCGACCCAGAAACGGAAGCCATACAGATTGTGGGCAGATTCCGCAACGGGACAGGTAAAATCACCCATATCACCAATACCAATTCCAAGATGATATGTAAAGACAAAACGGAATTGGAAACGTTTTTACGGGAGGAACACGCAGGTTTTCACAAACTGCTCGATTTGAGAAAGACATTGACGACGCAGGGTGAAATATGTGTTTTAGACCAAGCTATCGAACGGGTGGAATACAAGCGTTTGGGATTTGTAACGGATAAGGGAGAAATCAACTATTTCCGCTATAACAACGCCTATCTGGACGAACGGTTGAAAATGCTATACCGTTATCCTGCAATCCTCCATAAAGCCTATTGCCGCAGCGGTGCATTTAAAGTCGTTTCCAAGGCGGAATATGCGGCCTATACGGACAATGACCGAAAGATATTGGATGATAAGACCAGATTGAAATCAGAACGGATTACGCTCTTATTTTCAATATTCTCCCGTATATGCTTGTCCAGCAAATCGTATGATATGGAATTTCTAAAAGAGTTGCAACGCGAATATGCCCTTTATTACGACGCATATAATACGATAGGATTACGGAAAGTCCGAGAGTTGAATTTTGTGGATTCGGATGTCCGTACAGAGATAAAACGGGTGAAATTCTTAAAACAAGCGACAGACGAAAGTGTCATTAATGAAGTCTATGCCGCCTTTGCTCCGAATACTGTTTATAAGACCTCCGAGATAAATTCGAAGATGAAAGCGATTTTTGACAGTTATTCCATCGAATACGATAGACGGGGAGTAGGCAATTCGATTATGCTCTATTTTGAAGCAACCGAAGCACGGACAGGGACAAAGCGAACTTGGAAACTGGGTGCGAAGAAATTTCAGAGTGTGACATAATTTTAGAATTTCTCTTTTATATACCCCTTGAAAATTGCGTCACTAATCGAATCCGAATTTATAAAGAGTGGTATTAATCAATAATCTCTTCAACAATAAATATTAGGAATTTAATCAAAATTATTAAAATCATAATATAACCTACCAATATTTGGCATCCTTCATTTTGGTCACTTCTTCTCATTGTTGCTGAATTGTGATATAGTTATAATAACAAATATAATTTTTTATAATGATATTTAAAAATTATGACACTTCGTTTTTTCTTTAAATATTGCACCGTAGGCATTTATCAGAAACAGGCTATAATGCCTGTTTTTTTATAAAATATATCCCCTGCATATACAGATACTTTCTGTTAAAGCCCCCCCCCTTATTGAAATGGGGAATGATAATTATTAAGGATTGCAAACCAAAACTCCAAAATTGGATTTTTAGTTTAATAATTTACTAATCATCTAATTTGTAGAGTTATGCAATTACGACAATCCATGCGTCGGGCGGCCAAGATGCGGCTTGCTCTGGCGGGAGCTTCGGGCAGCGGCAAAACCTATTCGTCGCTCCTTATCGCTTACGGCATGACAGGCGACTGGTCGAAAATCGCCGTCATTGATTCCGAGAATTGCTCGGCTGACCTTTATGCCCATCTGGGCGGTTATCAAGTCCTCACCCTCGAAAACTATGCTCCCGAAACCTACATCGAGGCCATTGGTATTTGCGAGCAGGCAGGAGCCGAGGTAATCATCATCGACAGCATTTCCCATTGCTGGGATTATCTGCTGGATTTCCACGCCAACCTGCAAGGCAACTCCTTTGCCAATTGGGCCAAGGTCACACCCCGTCAGAACGCCTTTATTCAGCGTATTTTGACATCTTCCGCTCATGTGATCTGCACCATGCGTTCCAAGCAGGATTATGTGCTCTCGGACAAGAACGGCAAGATGGTTCCAGAGAAAGTGGGCTTGAAAGCCGTACAGCGTGATAACGTGGATTACGAGTTTACCGCCGTCCTCGATATAGCCATGAACCACAAGGCCACCACATCCAAAGACCGCACGGGACTGTTCACGGGCCGTCCCGAATTTCTCATTACGCCCGCTGTCGGTCAGGCCATCCTCAAATGGTGCAACATGACACAGCCTGCACATCCGAGTGTTCAACCTCAAACTCCTTACAACCATGTACCCAGCGTTTCAGCCTAACCCCGAATTTGCCGTCGGCCTGAACTCCGACAGCCCTTTCCTCGATAACCCTGCCGCAGAGGTAGCAACGATTGTAGAGGAACAACCAGCCCAATCAGCAACGACGGGTGTTGTCGTTCCTTTGGGCGTCCGTCATAACCGTCACTTTATCGAGGCCAACACCAAGCCTGTTGATATAGCCCATTTGAGAGCGGATTGCGTCGTTCCCGTATTCAGCAAGGACAACGAGGTGACCATCTCCCACCAGAGCTTTATCGAAACGGTGCTGGGTGCTGCACACCGTATGTTCCCGCAGGAGGTAATCGACGCTCCCGATATAGTCGTGTCCCATATCATCAAGGGGCGTATTCCCGAAGCCATCCACAAGCCCGTGAACCAGCTCTTGGAAACCGACAAGACCATCTACTACGAACGGATGGCTTTCTGTTTCGAGATACCCACGATTTACGAGGATGTGGCAGGGAACAGACTGAACCTTTCGATAGGAGGAGTAAGGGCCTATAACCACGAGAATCTTTATTCCAAGAAGACGGTGGAGAAATTCAAGGTCTTTATCGGGTTCAAAAACCTCGTGTGCTGTAACCTTTGCGTTTCGACCGATGGATTCAAGAGCGAACTGCGGGTGATGGGTGTGCAGGACTTGTTCGATGCCACCTTACGCCTGTTCCGAGAGTACGATGCCGAACGCCATGTACAACTGATGGCAGCGATGCAGGAACGAACCCTTACCGAACACCAGTTCGCCCAGCTTATCGGCAAGACACGGTTGTATCAATACCTGCCCACAGCCGAGAAACGACAGCTTCCTGCTATGGAGTTTACGGACTGCCATATCAACGCGGTAGCAAAGGCGTATTACGCGGACGAGAACTTTTCCAGAGGGAACAATCCAGAGATTGACCTTTGGAGGGTTTATAACCTCTTTACGGGAGCCAACAAGTCGAGTTACATAGATACATTCCTCGACCGTTCGCTGAACGCTACCGAGCTTATCACAGGTATAGGCAAAGCCATCGAGGGCGATGCCCAGTACAGGTGGTTTGTGGAATAACCGAACGAAGAAGAATACCCTTGCTGTCAAACGACGACAGGGGTATTTTCTTTGATAGGTAAACAAGACGATAATAACTTATATTCAATGATGCTGTCTGTTGATTTATTGCGCATTATATGGTTTTATATAATTCCGATGCTCAAAATATCGACTTTACGCTGGCATATTCTCGATAATTAAGGGTTGGAGTGATTTGCAACTCACTATTAAAGGAAATATGTCGGCTTAAATTGAATAACAAAGCATCTAACCCAAGTTACAAGAAACAAAGTTTATTTTCCAGCCGTTTTCCACTTGTTTGGCAACTTTGTTTTGACGAAATTTGAATCTGCAACAACCTTGAAAAAAGAGTGGTTTTGCCGTTGCATTTCCGATGATTGTTTTTTACTTTTGTGGAGAACATATTGAATACGGAAGTGTAACTTTATTCTCGTGCGACGAACGTAGGAAATTCCAAGCACAATAGAGAGGATAAGTGGCATTGCCCTCCCGTCGTATCTTCACGATACAGGCGCGGGGTTGTTGCTTATTTTATCTATTGGGTTTCCTACGACCTGTCGCACTAAAATAAGTCATCAGCCCTGCGCTTTCTTTTTATTAACCCGTCGTTAGGGGTTGAACGACAAGTTTTGTGTATGCCCCAGTATCTACACAGGCAAATAAGCAATGCGATTTTATCTGCCTCTGCGGTCGCTTTAACGGTTCGAGAGATTGCAGATTGTATTATTTTGCAGTTTGACCATCCGATAACCGCAAGGCAGGGCTATGATTGCATATACCATATTCCTGAAAACCTTTGCTTGATTGAAGCCGTGGGGAGTTCTCCCAAACGATACAAACTATACGATAAATATTAATCAAATACACATAACAAATGAAACGAGTTATTCTCCTCACGCTATCATTACTACTTGGCATAAGTTCCTATGCCCAAACAGAGTGGGAAATACAACCCAGCACTCTGAAAATAAACGCATCCAATAGCTTGGATATATCAAATGTGTCATCCAATAGCGTAACATTACATAATTGGATCGCAGAATCGAAAGAAAATAAAAAACAGAACAGAATTACAGCACGCAATGGAATCTTGCCGCTATATGTGAATGGTACATCCAAGCGGATTTCGTTCGGCATTGAAGATATAAATAATAATCCATCACAATATAAATATCCTGTTCAGACCGCAAACGGGAAAACAGAATATACGCAGGATATATATTGGGGAATAACAGTATATATGGCGGGCGTAGATGGTAAAGAATACTATATACAGTATCTATTTAACAATAAAGGAGCAAAAGGGGGTAATTATGGGATTGTAAATACATACCAATCTGCATCTTGTTCCTTTAATATGTCAGGCAAAGGTGTTTTGCATGGTACTTTTGATAATGGATGGCAATCTTGTTCTGGATTACCAACGAAAGTTGAGATTATCTTGCAAGAGAATAATCATTGTGGGATAAATTTTAATGATTATTCTATTCCTGAGGCCGATTTTGCATCGGTTGATGGTGTAAGACGAGTTGAGTTCAATTTGTATGCAGGCGCAAAGATAAGGGTTTATAATCTCAAGGTAGAGCGCAAATCCGTATATTCAAAAGTGTCGAGTTTCATTACTGCTGGGGACAGTCGTATGCGTGATGGAAACTATTACCAAGCGGCATCGGAATACTCGAAAGCCATTGACAGAGGTTATAAAAACTACGACATCTATTTCAAACGTGCAAATGCCTATTTTGCAAGTAAGTTTTACAATAACGCAATTGACGACTGCACGAAAGCCATATCCTACAAATCCACAACAGACGTCTATCTGTTACGAGGAAAAGCCAAACTGCTGAAATCCGATGCCTCAGGTATTGACGATTTGAAAAAAGGCGGTTCAGAGGGGCTGGCATTAATTCGAGAAATGGAGCTGGATAAAGCCACAACGCCCAATACTCCGTCTTCAGAAAATGGGAAACGGTACATAGCAACAGGCAGCGGTTTCGTATTGACATCTAACGGTGTGATTGTAACCAACCATCATGTAATTGATGGAGCAAATGGAATAGATGTGCTTGTTAATTGGAAAGGACAGGTCCATACAGTCAATGCAAAAGTTCTGATTTCAGATAAGACGAATGATATTAGTCTGCTGCAAATCGACGATAGCTCGTTTACCAACTTCCCAGCATTACCCTATGCCGTTAAAATCTCGATACAGGATGTAGGAACGAGTGTATTTGCTCTCGGTTACCCCATGTCAGATATTTTGGGAGAAGAAATAAAAGTTACCGATGGTATCATAAGTTCAAAAACAGGTTATCAAGGTGATATTGTTACATACCAAATATCTGCACCTATTCAGCATGGTAATAGCGGAGGGCCTCTGTTTGATAAACAAGGCAATATAGTTGGCATTACAAACGCAGGGGTTGAAGATGCACAGAATGTCGGGTATGCTATTAAAACATCTTATCTGAAGAATTTGATTGATGTAGCACCAATATTTATTACGTTACCTGCTAATAACTCGATTTCAGGGTTGCCATTTACAGAAAAGATAAAACGATTGACACCCTATGTTGTCTTGATCAAAATCTACTAACACAAATAAAATTGCTGATTTATGAAAAAGATGTTTTTGATGTTTGCTCTTGTTATGGGGGCAACATATACAAACGCACAAGATGTTGTTGATCGTTGTATAACTGAATTGGAGCCGCTCATTGTAAAAGCAAAATCCGTTTGGGTTGATGGAAATAGCACTTACGGAATAACTTCGGAACGAGCAGAACGTTATGCAATCTATTGTTTGGAGGCTTGTGCCGTCGTCGATAAATATATAGATCGAATCGGTGATGTTAATGAGCAGTTGGATTTACTCTGGGGGCAGGTTGACATGCTATCGGATATATTGGAAATTTATAAAACCAATAAAGTGGGATTATCGGCATCTGAATATACCCAACAATCCAATCGTAAAGTTTCGGCATTGAAGAAATTAGCGGTTTTATCTAAGAGAATCAATAATAAGGCTGATCGAGATTTAGAGCTTTACAATATCAATGAAGCCTTGGGTGAACATTATTTAAATAGCGGCAATTATAAAGAGGCATCAATTTACTATTCTATGTGTGTCTCGAACTACAATGATCTCTTATCAAGTGAATATGCCAATGATGAAGATATTCGTAAATCAGGGCAAAAGGCTTATTATTGGATGGGATATACTGCCTATAAGTTAGGAGATACAACGATAGCACAAAACTATTTCAATAAGTCGAAAAACATTTTGAATGACGAATTAATTCAGCCGTATAAATAATTATGATGTACGAATGTCGCAATAGATTAGGCGAAAGAATAGGACACGCCTATACAAAACAACAGGCCGAAGAAATGATTCGCCATGCAAATTGGTTGTTAGACCAAAAAAGAGGAACTCCCGAATATGAACAAAGAGTTGTAAGAGCGCAAAAAGCAGAAGAAAAAGAAATGAATGCTACGGGCGTTGGCATCATTGCAGGTGTTATTTTCTTTATTATCTGTATAATAATGGCACTCTCCTAATTACAAACATTATGAAGAAATTATCACTTGTTCTCATACTGTCAATATCTTGTTTGGCACTTTCAGCGCAGACCTATAAAACATATCGAATAGCATATGTTTTAACTCCTTATGGAAACTATGACCCAGAAAACGCATCTATCACTATTGCTGATGGCCAGATTCGTTATAAGAAAAACGGGAATGAAAAACTTTGGCAAAGCATGTATCGTGGAATCTATAAGGAGCAACCAACCAAAGGAGTGACTTTTCAATATGAATGTTTTCTACTGATGAAATTGGATAAAATAATTCGTATTTGCAAAACGAAAAATATAAAGCATAATGGGAAATTCTATTATGCAATGTATGTGGACGGACAGCTACAATTAGTTGAATAAATCATAACTCGGTACAGTATCAATATGAAAAAATTTCTCTTAACGATATTAGGTATAGCAATCTATATTTTACTTGGATGGCTCATTAAAGATATTGTATCTGCGAACTATTCCAATCCAATGGATATGCTTGTATCAGATATGATTAAACACGAAGCCTTAATATATTGCATACTTGCCGTGGGTTATGTTTTTGTGATACAATGCTTTGTGTATCAAAATTCTGACGGAAATGAAGCAGGTATGTGGTTACCCATCGGATTATGTGTTGCATCTTATTTTTTATTAACCACTTTATCCCTATCATCGGGATTAATAATCGCTTATAACTTGCTTAATGTCATTGCAATTGTAATAGGATGTTACATGGACAAATAAGACGAGTGACATAATTTTAAAGGGGTATATAAAATAGAATTTTACAAATTGTGTCACATCAACACACGCATCCATTTACAGATAAATAAAATAGTCCAATGAAAAACTACCTACTCATCATTCTGCTGTTGTGTGCAGGAGTATACAACGGCTATGGACAAAAGAAACAGCCGTCAGATTACCACCTGCAAAGAGCCATTGACCTAATACAGAATGGCGACGAAAAAGAAGCGATGAAATGCCTTGACCAACAGCTTCAAGAAACTCCCGACAATGCCGATGCAAGAATAGTTCGTGCAGATTTATATTATCGACAAAAGAAATACGGAAATGCCCTTTCGGATGCGAACCTTGCGATAAAATACTATAAAAAAGGTGGAATGTTCTCAAAATACATCATGTATTGGAACCGTGGCCGCACATATTGCGATATGGAAGATTCTGCCAAAGCACTTGCCGACTATGATACCGCTTACAAATTAGCACTAAAAGACAAGAAAGGAGCAACTAATATTCAAGAGATTCTTTACGGACGAGCACAACTCTATTACGAGCAGAAAGAATACGACAAGGCCGATGCGGATTACGCACAAATGCTGAAAAACGACGAGACGGATCAATCGGCTATGGTGGGGCTTATTCGCAACATGATTGCGCGTAAGGAATATGATAAAGCATTGGAATTAGCTAATAAATGTGAAAAATACGATGCTGATTACGAGGAAACCTATCGTTATCGGATGCAGATTTATGATAAAATGGGCGAAACGGACAAGGCGATTGATGATGCTGTCATCTATTTTGAAAAATCGGATGCCCCACAACATTACCTGCTGAAATCAATTATGGGTAAACATTTGAGTTACGCATTAGCCAAAGTGCAGGCCCAAATTCAAAAAAATAACGATCACTCTTGGAAACAACTGCGTATCCATATTTACAAATGGGGCTATGATTATGCAAATGCTATTTTATGCTACAATCAACTGCAACAAGAGTTCGGAAGTTTTGATTTCATCTATTACAGTCGCAGCCAATGCTACAACGAAATAGGAGACACAGAACATGCTATTGCGGACATAACCAAGTGTATTGAATTGGGAGATGGTAAAGATTATTATGCAATTATTTCCCGTGCCGACTATTACCGAGAGGGCGGGCAATATAAAGAGGCGATAGCTGATTTTACAAAAGGGATAGAGCTTGACCCGACGAGTGCTTATGCCTACTATAAGCGCGGCTGGTGCTATGAGTTATCGGGCGATGATGATTCGGCCATGAAAGATTACAATACGGGAATAGATGTCGATAAAACATATCCCTATATTTTCTTGATGCGGGGTGCATTGTACTTGAAACGTGGAGAAAAGGAGAAGAGCAATGCGGATTTCGAGGAGGTTATTCGACAGGATACGGTTGCCGAAAGTGGCAGTTGTCGCCAATATGCTCTTCACTTTTTAGGACGGGATACCGAAGCCCTCGAATGGATGGATAAAATCATTGCCTCGGATTCAATGGGAAACGGTGTTTATTACGATAAATCATGTCTGCTGGCACGCATGGGACGATTGGACGAATCTGTTGCGGCACTTCGCAAAGCCTTTGAGAAAGGCTATCGTTCGTTTGCACATATCGAGCATGATGACGATATAGATGCCATTCGAGAACTGCCCGAATTTAAGCATTTAATTGAAGAATATAAAGCCAAGCCTATTCGAATAGAAGCCGATGATGAACAGGCAGAAGATAAGATCGAAACTATTTCCGAGATACAAATGAAAAAAATGTATAGCGGGGTTTATGAAATACCTTGTACGATTAATGAATTGCCTTTGAAATTCTTTTTCGATACGGGAGCAAGTACGGTTACAATCTCCTCGGTGGAAGCCAATTTTATGCTTAAAAATGGCTATTTAAAATCAGACGATATTAAAGGCAAAGAATATTATAGCGTTGCAACTGGCGAGATTCACGAGGGCACGACAATCCGTCTGCGTGAAATCAAGATTGGCGATGCCATTCTGCGTAATGTTGATGCTTCGGTTGTCCATAATCAGCAGGCTCCGCTATTACTCGGCCAGACTGTTTTGGAACGTTTCGGAACGGTAACTATTGATAATATCAATTCAAAATTGATTATCAAGCAAAAATAAAATAAGGGACATCAATAGACTTTCTCTAATTGAGCGATTCGTTGGAGAAAATCTATTGGTTCGTTGGTGACATATTTTTCAAAGAGTATATAAAAGAGAATTTTACAAATTGCGTCACTTGTTCTATCAATGAATTAACCCACTCAATAACTAATCCATGATCCTCAATCCCACGCTTAAAAGCATACTTGTAAGAACTGCCTACATCGTAGGGAGTTTGACAATCTATTATATTGCCTATAATTATTGCCTTGATTATCTGGATTTTCATTATTGGAGTGATGGAGGACTGATAGACGGGCATCCAACATTACGATATACTTTACTAATGATGGCTGCGGCTATTCTTATCTGGGTGAATATCCGCAAACTGTCACGTCCCAATATACGGCTCTATTTTAGTGCATTTCTATTAGGGCTTGGACTATTGATTGGAGCATGGAAAGTCGGTGCATTTTATCTCTACTCCGAACATGTACTTTTGCGCCATATATATCTGGAAATACTCTTTCATTTTGGATGGTTTAGCGTATTAATATCTTCAATTTTGCCAATATTCTTTGTAAAACAGAAAAATGCAAAATTAGACAGAGGTAGCAAAATAGGCTTACTGATTGTTGTACTATTGTTTGATTTCACGATTGCCATGCCTAATATTTTTGGTGATGAAATAATGGAAGCCAGAATATACGGTAATGAAAACTGTTACTTAATACAAAACGGAGAAGAATGGAGTTGTCATTTATTAAGCGTTACAAATCCCGATGATAAGATATGGACGGATTCAGTTGTAATGCGGACTATCCAATATTTTCCGAAAGATAATTCTTGGTGGGTGGCTGATAATGGTGATTCTATTCGTATAGAAAGTACAAAAGTGTACCACTCAAATCTGCAAATAATACATTCCAACGGGAAAAGCTATCAAGTCCGCACATTGGGTTATGCAGAAACAGAATACGGTAATTGTTGGCAATCTAACATATGGCGCAAAATCAAAGGATTGTTTTGCAAAGAAGAAAACGAACGATGAAAAACTACTTACTTATACTGATGGGCATTTTGTTCGTCTGTTGCCAAAGCCAACCCGAAAGACCATTTACAGAGGCCGAGAAATTGGCTGATGAACAATACTACCAATTCTTTCATTGGATGCTTTTCGGTGATGGAGATGAAGATACCGCAATCGAAAGCCTGTTTAAGTCTGCGGAAGCAGGAAATTCAGAAGCTCAAAATTTATTGGGAGGGTGCTATGCAGAACGCCCAGATTTGATTAAACGAGAGCAGGCAGATATTGATTCTGCTGTTATTTGGTGGTTAAGGGCGGCGGAACAGGATGAATGGATGGCCCAGCGGGATTTAGCATACTATTATGCCGACATTCAAGATTGGAAGCAAGCGAAATTCTGGCTGAAACGAGCCAAGAAGAACGGATATAAAGATAAGGAATTACAAAAAAGGATTAACAGGCATTTATAGCATTGGTGACATATTTTTCAAGGGGTATATAAACAGAACTTTTCAAAATTGCGTCACATAAGATGAAAAACTACTTACTCCCCATATTCGCCCTGCTGATTGTAGGGTGTGGGAATAGGAATCCAGCGAATATAGTTGTAGAAAATAGAATAAGGCAAACTGAACAAACCGATTCGATTATAGGAGATAGTTATGAACGAGATACTATACAAGGGGATTTTAACGGTGATGGAAAGATCGAATATGCTTACAGCGAATCAAACCCTGCTGAATATTACAGCCTTGATGAAGTAGATGATGGGAAGCTCAATAATATAACATTCAGCAATCCAACAATTCCTGCCATAGAAACTGAATTTCAGATTGAGCGCTTAACCAACGAGGATGATTTGAATCGCGATGGTACGGATGAAATAGGCTTTTTCACAAGAGCTGTTTCACGCTTTGGAATGTATTGCGTATACTCACTTCGTGGAGGCAAATGGAAAGAAATAGTAAATCTATATACACACGATAGCTTTTATGGTGAAGAGAATGGGAACGACCCCGATTTAGTAAGGATAGACCCCGATAGAAAAGGTTATGTAATTATTAGAACTATTGAATGGGATGATGAAATAAGTTGGTATAAAGAGATTGAAAAGTCGGTAAAGATTAAGTGACATATTTTTCAAGGGCTATATAAACTGAACATCTTATAATTGTGTCACAGATGATGAAGAACTACATACTGATACTTGTTGTTGGCTTAATAATGCTTGGATGTGGCAATAGACAGGTAAGGCAGATTGAGCAGGTTGGAGAAGATTCAACGGAACTTACAATCAAGACATATTATGATACCATCCATTTTAAGTTTAAGTGGAGAGATGCCGATTCTATCCCTTATTTATTTGGCAAGCCATCAAAAGACAAGATAGCTGAATATCAACGACGATTCGATAGTTTGCATCGTACTGAACGTTACGGTTTCTATGATAGAATCGGATATTTCCGAGATATACCCCATATCACGGCGGTAAATGATTTTGCTACTTTATGGTTTACGAATAAAACAACGCCTTATCAAGATGATTTAGATATGATTCTTTGGCGTATTAATGAATATTACCCTCTTAATTCTTCTACAACGGAAACAGAAAATTTCCAAAGATTTTCGGAACAAATTGATTCATTATTATCATACTCGCTCGGCTCACAATGGGATGCTAATATACAGGCATGGTTGGCGACCAAATTACATGAATGTAAGGTAGAAATATACAACAATCGACTGTTGGATTGTAACAATGAGTTTAAGGATATTTTAATTGCAGAACATTGTGCATGGAAAGAATATGAAGAAGCCTTACATGATATATGCGATAAATTAGTTGTCGGGAAACATGGTGGGTCAGGAGCACCACTGGCGTATGGCGAGTTCTTCATTGAAAGCTACGAGCAGAGATTGATTTCATTATTGGATTATTATTTTACTTTGGGTGATTCCAATTATCAGCCGACAGAACGACATAGGGTGATTCCAGATAAAATGGTACATAGAGCATATTCGGATTTCTTTGATGTGATTAATTCAGGTTATGAGGAATATAGCGTGGAAGAAAAGCAATGTGCCTTAAAAAATGATATGCGCTTTTGGGATAAATGGATGGCTGAACGTAGAAAAGTATCAGCACAATTACCGATGCCGCTCAAAAAAGTTTATGATAATTGTACGAATAATCTCAAGCGACGAAAATTGATTCAAATAAAGAGCAGATATTGGGGATATGGAATATGTAGCAGTTTTGAGTTGGATTGTATATTAAAAAAGGATTGCTCTGATGAAGAACTGTTTAGCTATGATTATCAAACACGATATGATGCTTTGTTAATCAAGTGACATATTTTTCAAGGGCTATATAAAATGAATTTTTTGAAATTACGTCACCAAAATATGAAGAACCACAATGCTAATCCTCGGCCATACGGTCGGGGATTTTTTTCTTTAGTGGAATTTGCAATCTTACCAAATAATTTCGACATTTGAGTAAATAAACAGCCATGCAAAAATCACCCAATTACATCACTAAACTCCAACCCGACGAAATCTTCGTGTTCGGTAGCAACCTCGCAGGTATGCACGGCGGGGGTGCTGCACGGTTGGCATATCAGAGATTCGGGGCTGTCTGGGGACAGGGTGTCGGATTGCAGGGGCAGAGTTATGCCATACCGACCATGCAGGGCGGAGTGGAAACAATCCAGCCCTATGTGGACGAGTTTATCGAGTTTGCAAAGCAACATCCACAACTGAAATTTTTGGTGACGGAAATCGGTTGCGGGATAGCAGGGTTTAGTCCATCCGAGATTGCCCCGCTGTTTGAACAGGCAGGAGAGGTGAAGAATATCTACTTGCCCGAACGGTTCTGGATGGTTTTGAAATGACTTGCGAAAAGGTTGATGTTGGATAGAAAGCGGTTCTAATCGCGGTTGTATGATTGTTTGAGGGCAGAAAAGTTGTAAATTTTCGAGAAAACTTTTGCAAGTTTGAGAAATTTGCTTACCTTTGCACTCGCAATGAAACCGAAATGGGTATCGTTCTTTGCAAAAACGACTGTGTAAACCACGTTGTAAACCGAACTGAAAAGGTCGGGTGTCAGAGAAAAAGATCGAGTTTCGTAATCATTTGTAAACGAGTTTTATAACTCAACAGGATGGTGCCATAGCTCAGTTGGTAGAGCAAAGGACTGAAAATCCTTGTGTCCCCGGTTCGATTCCTGGTGGTACCACATTATTAAAGCGCAAATAGCCTTAATGGCTATTTGCGCTTTTCAGTGTCTGATTTTGTCTGCAAATTGTTTGCATCTTCAAATTTTCCCACCTTTTTGTCTTGGCTGCTTGGTGGTCGAAGTAATAAACAAACTCTCGAAAGTGAACGATTTTTTTTATTAAATTCGTTTTGCCAAGAAATGAAAACAACAGATTTCATAGACAAATTGAACGCACAAAATTCTAAAATTACTGTGCTGGGAACATATGAAAGAAACAACTCTAAAATCGCTGTAAAATGTGACATCTGTGGTTGGGAGTGGACTCCGATTCCATATAGTCTGTTAAAAGGGCATGGATGCCCCAAGTGTGCGAGAGTCAAGCAGAAAACCCATGCCGAGTTTGTTGAGGAATTGCAATCTCAAAGAGACGACGTCGTGCTGATCGGTAGGTATGTAAAAGCGCTCGAAAAAGCCAAATTCAGATGTTTGAAATGCGGACATGAGTGGAATGTCACTCCTGCGCATATCCTTAGTGGCAGGGGATGTCCGGCGTGTGCACTCTCTCGTCGAGGAGCATCCCAGCGTCTGACAATGGAACTGTTTTTAGAGCGTCTTCATGAAATCGATCCGAATCTTGTCGTCAGGAAAGGCGTGGAGTATCGTAACAATCGTACACGTATGCCACTACGCTGTAAGGCTTGTGGATATGAATATGAAATAACACCTCATGATGTTCTGCATAGCCGGGGCTGTCCGAATTGTCACAGAGCATGTACCTCTTTTTTAGAGCAGTTCATATATCATTCTTTTGTTCGTGTTCTTGGGGAATCCAAGGTCCTGTCTAGAGATAAAACCGCAATAGGGGCTGAGTTAGACATATACATACCTGAATTGAAAGCGGCTATAGAACCCGGTTCGTGGTATTGGCATAAAAATCTGGTGGCAAGGGATAGGAAGAAACATCGGATATGTAATGAAAAAGGAATCAAGCTTGTAACCATATATGATCATTATGATAATGAGACTCTTCCTTTTGATAATTGCTTTGTGACTGATTGTGACCTTGCTCATGTCAGCAATAGAAATAAACTGATCGATATGACAAAAAGACTCTTTTCGGAATTTGGCTTGGATTCAATTCTTGATACAGATGAATGGGTAAAAATTAGAAAGAGAGCCAAAATGGATTCAAGACGAATGACTACGGAAGAATTCAAAGAAGAACTCTTCGGAATCAATTATAAAATCAGGGTCGTCGGCGAATATACGAAAGCTAATGACAGGATTAAAGTTCAATGTAAAACCTGTAACCATACATGGAACGCAATACCGGCTTCTTTGCGTTTGGGTGTCGGATGCCCTAAGTGTGCCGGCGTTTTACAACTTACACATGACCAGTTTGTGGCAAGATTACGCGTATTGCAGCCCGATCTGATTCCACTGACAGAATATATCAACACGAAGGAAAAGGTTGTTGTAAAATGTAAAGTATGCGGATATGTATGGTCTACTCAACCTTATCATCTTACTGCAACATCTCCAAGACAAAGAACGGGATGTCCGAAATGTTCGGGTAGGGGCCGGAGAACTCCGGATGAATTTGTTGCGGAGATCGCAAATTTGTCACCTGCAATTAAAATCATTGGAACGTTTGTTGGTAGAAATAAACCTATATTGGTGCAATGTGCCGAATGTAATAGGATTTGGCACGCATGGCCGGGGAGTTTATTGAAGGGCGGCGGTTGTAAAGTTTGCAAATCGAAGCAGGCAATACGACAAAGGAATCGGAAGATAAGGTGCATTACGACCGGAGAGATATTCAATACATTAAGAGAAGCCGCTGAAAAGTACAATGTGAGTCCATCGTCTGTTTGCATATGTTGCACCAATCTTCCAAAGCGTAAGCATGCCGGGGGACTGGAGTGGGAATATATTTTAATATGAAATGAAAAAGGCAGGTTTCTCAGACCTGCCTTTTCGCGTTTGCGATCGTATGCTTTTTTCGACTTGTGCACGGCCCGGAACCTTGCCGGACGGCCGTGCCGTGCGATTTCCTCTTCGCGGCTCGCCTTGCGGTGGGCCTTGAGGTAATCCTGCTGGGTGATCTTTTGCTTTTTCATCTTGCGTTGCGTTTTGACGAGCCGGTGATTTCACCGTTCGCGGCGGCAAAGGTAGCGAATTCGTCCGGATCGGCAAAATCCGCAAAAAAACTTATCTTTGCCGACGATGGATTTCAACCGTTACATATCGGCCGCCGAATTCGCGCCGCTTGCCGAGCTGTTCCGCAGGGAGGGTGAAAGCCTCTTCGTCCCCAAGGACGGCTGTTTTTCGTTCCAGCAGGTCCGCAACCGCCGTAGCGGATTGGTCGAGGAGGGCGCTTTCCGCTATGTGCACGCCACGGAAGCGGGCGAGCGACATGTCGTCGGGTACGCTTTCGCCGGGGAGTTCGTCGGCGACTATATCTCGATGCGCAACGACGCCCCCGCGTGGGTGAGTATCGAAGCGATGTGCGACAGCCGAGTGCTGACGCTGATGGGCGAACGGCTCGAAAAATTCTACCGGACCGACGCTGCACACGAGCGGTTGGGCCGCACCGTCGCCGAGCATATGCTGGCCGAGATTTACGAACGGCTGCTGCAATCGTACGTCTCGACTCCGCAGGAGCGTTACGAATCGCTGCTGGCGCGCTGTCCCGGCCTGCTCGAACTGGTCCCGCTCCGGGAGCTGGCCTCGTTTCTCGGCGTGCGTCCCGAAACGCTGAGCCGCATTCGCCGCCGGGTGCGGTGATTTCTTGATTCGGATCAAGTGTTTTCCGTTTTCCGCGTCCTATCTTTGCGCATATGAAACGAGCTATTGTCATCGGTGCCACTTCCGGCATCGGCCGCGGCCTTGCGGAGTGCTTTGCGGCGCAGGGATATGCCGTGGGGCTGGTCGGCCGCCGGGAAAATCTGTTGAAGGAGATCGCGCAGGCCGATCCTGCTGCATACCGCTTTGCCGTCGCCGACGTGACGCGTCCCGCCGAGACCGTTGCGGCGCTGGAGCATCTGGCCCAAGAACTGGGCGGCATGGATTTATGCGTGGTCTGCGCCGGAACGGGCGATCTGAATCCCTCGCTGGATTTCGCGCTGGAAGAGACGGCCATCCTTACCAACGTGCTGGGCTGGACGGCGGCCGCGGACTGGGCCTACAACCGTTTCGAGCGGCAGGGCGGCGGACATCTGGTCGTCGTCTCGTCGGTCGGTGGACTGCGCGGCGGGGGTGCGGCTCCGGCCTACAACGCTTCGAAAGCCTATCAGATCAACTACGCCGAGGGACTGCGGCAGCGCGCCGCGAAATCCAGACTCCCGCTTTACATCACCGACGTCCGTCCGGGCTTCGTCGATACGGCGATGGCCAAGGGTGACGGTCTGTTCTGGGTGATGCCGGTCGAAAAAGCCGTCCGGCAGATCGTGCGGGCGGTCCGCCGCCGCAGACGGGTTGCGGTCGTCACCCGCCGCTGGCGCATTGCGGCGTGGCTGCTCCGGCATATGCCCGACGGAATCTACCTCAAAATGTAATGTGTATGAACGGATGGTTTATTGCGGCGGGGACGCTGCTTATCGCGGCGTTTTTCGTCCATGTCGTTTCGGGGAACCGCTTCTATACGGCAGCCTGTCCCGGCCGGAACGCCGCCGCGGACAAAGCCTACGAAGCGTGGCTGATGGGACGGTGCGGCGTCCAGATGATTACGGCGGATCTGGCCCTCGGAGCGGTATTCCTGCTGCTGCTCGGCTTCGGAGTCATTCCCCGCAATTTCCAGCTGGAACTCTTCCTGCTGCTGACTTACGGCGGCTGGTTCCTGCTTTGGCTGGTGTCGCTGGGCTATGAACGCGCGGCGAAGACCCGTTACCTGCGCCTCTGCCATTGGGCGCTGTTTCTGACGGTCGCCCTGCTGGTCCTGCTCGGCATGTAGCGGCGGTAGGCCCGGCGTCTCTTCGGCAGACTGTCCCGGTTGGGACGGCTGCTTTTCGCCGGCCCGCCTATCCCCGAAGGGCCGCTATAGAGTCGTGAGCGATTTCACGCCGGCGTTGTATTCGTCGATGATCTGCCGGACGATTTCGCCTGCCGGCGGCAGATCGCGGATCAGCGACGCGATCTGTCCGATCTCCAGCTCCCCGTCTGCGAGGTCGCCCTCGAAAATGCCCCGCTTTGAACGCCCGCGGCCCAGCAGCTCCTTCAGTTCTTCGGCCGAGGCGCCCCGGTTTTCGGCGGTTTCGACTGCCGTGTAGAAGTCGTTGCGGATCAGGCGCGTCGGCCCGATCTTCTTCAGCGCCAGCATCGTGCCGCCTTCTTCCAGCCCGATGCAGAGCCGTTTGAAGGCGTCGCTGGCCGAACTCTCTTCGGACAGCGCGAAGCGGGTGCCCATCTGAATGCCCTCGGCTCCCAGCGCGAACGCCGCCAGCATGCCCCGGCCCGTGGCGATGCCGCCCGCCGCGATTAGCGGAATCGTAATCGCCGTGCGCACCTGCGGAACCAGCGCCATCGTCGCCGTCTCCTCGCGGCCGTTGTGCCCGCCCGCTTCGAATCCCTCGGCGACGACCGCATCGACACCCGCTTCCTGACATTTCAGGGCGAATTTCGTGCTCGACACCACGTGCGCGACCTTGCAGCCTGCGGCATGCAGTTGCCCGGTCCATGTCTTCGGGCTTCCCGCCGAGGTGAATACCGCCGGGACCCGCTCTTCCATGACGACCTGCATGATCTGCTCCGCGTAGCGGTACATCAGGGGGACGTTCACGCCGAACGGTTTGCCAGTCGCCGCGCGGCATTTGCGGATGTGTTCGCGCAGCAGGTCGGGCGTCATCGAGCCCGCGCCGATCAGGCCCAGTCCGCCCGCGTCGCTTACGGCCGCCGCGAGCCGCCAGCCGCTGCACCAGATCATGCCGCCCGCGATGATCGGGTAGCGAATGCCGAAGAGTGTGGTTATTCTGTTTTCCATGCTTACGGAAGTTTAGTCGTTGCAAAAGTAGCCAAATTATCGGGAGTCCGGCAGGGCGTTTCTGCTAAATACCCGGTTTTTTGCTTGCCCGGTCCCGGAAAAATCCCCATCTTTGCCTTCCGTTTTACGCAAACAATACCGAAAATGCTCTATACCGAAGAATCCCGGATCGGCGCGCTGGCCGTGCATATCGTGGGCAACAAAGCAAAAGACGAGCCGCTGATGGTCTCGCCGTCGCTCTCCGACCAGCTCTCCGACGCGGCCCTGATGCAGACGCTGCTGGCCTATTTCATGGGCGGTTTCAAATCCGAGGAGTATTTCAACCTCTACCACGACACCGACCTGACCTGCAACGAGGTCTGGAATTTCACCTGCAGGATCTTCGACGATCCCGAATCGTTTTACGACCATTCGGTCAGCCTTGCCAGACATCTCTACGAAACCGGCATGCACCCCCAGATCAAGAGCGGGGAGTTCTATGTCGTCTACTTCACCGACTGCCGTTTCGGAGGCGAGACGGTCGATGCCGTCGGGCTGTTCAAGTCCGAGACGCGCGACACGTTTCTCGACGTCGAGGAGCAGGCGTCGGGGCTGCATATCGCCGCGCATCAGGGGATCAACGTCAATAAGCTGGACAAGGGGTGCGTCGTTTTCAACACCGAGCGCGAAGCGGGTTTCGCGGTCTGCGTCGTGGACAACACCAACCGCGCCGAAGCCCGCTACTGGATCGACGATTTCCTGCACGTGCGCCAGCGTCAGGACAACTACCACAATACCCACAACGCGATGGCCATGTGCAAGAAGTACGTGACCAAGCATCTCCCGAACGAATTCGAGGTGTCGAAAGCCGATCAGGCTGAGATGCTCAACGAGACGATGAAATACTTCAAGGAGCAGGACAGCTTTTCGCTGGACGACTTTTCGGAGAAGGTGATCCGCCAGCCCGAAGTCATGGAGAGCTTCTCGCGCTACAAGCAGGAGTACGAGCAGGACCGCGACATCCGCATCGAGGACGAATTCGCCATCTCCGATTCGGCGGTCAAAAAACAGGCCCGTTCCTACAAGAGCGTCATCAAGCTCGACCGCAACTTCCACATCTACGTCCACGGCAACCGCAGTCTGCTCGAACAGGGCGAGGACGAGAAGGGCAAGTTCTACAAGGTCTATTACGAAGAGGAGGAGTAGCGGCGCCTTCGGTTCTCTTCGGTCGATCGGCGGCCCGCAGCGATGCGGGCCGCTTTTTTGTGTCAGGACCTTTTGCCGGCGTTTTTCGGTGTTGCGCGGGGCGGCTGTTCCCTGAGTGGCTGGTGTCTCCGGTGTCTCCGGTGTCTCCCGGTGTTTCCGGCGAAATTCGCAGCGATTTCTCCCGTTTCCCGTATTATACTTTTTTCATCAGCCGTCTGCTACCCCCCCCCGTCCGCCGTTTTTCCGCTCGCCGATAGGCCGTCCCTCTCCGTATTGTCTCGGAAAAATTCTTTTTCCCGATCCGAAACCGCACCGGAAACCCGCCGCTGCGCTGATTTTGCCCCGTTTTACTTGTTTTATTCCATTATTTTTTGTAATATGGATTTATTATCCGCGCGTGTTGTGACTGCACGCACGGACGGTACCGGCCATGCGGAACCGGATGTTTTCCGAAGAATCTGTATTATGGCCGCTGGGGGTTGTGATAATTGTAGCTTGCGACGGGAATCTTTTTACCGTCACACCGATCGTTTTGGGATGTGACGCCGTCTTGGCGGGCGGATTCTTTTTATCCTGACATTCCGAAACGGCGCGATTGTGGTGCGAACGGGTGTGAGTTCCCGGCCTGCCCGCGATTGAGCTTCGAAACGGGGCACTTCTTTTGTAAGCTACAAGTGTGTAGTAAAAAATCAGGCTATTATTCCGGTAATTTGCGCTATGAAAAAGCAGCGGCGAAATGACTTTTTATTGGGCAGGTTGTTGCCGAGCTGAGAGCGGCCCGGTTGGAACGCAAGCTGACTCAGGAGAACGTACGCTTCGATACCGATCTGAATATCGCACGGATCGAAAGCTGGCGGCACAGTATTTCGCTGACTACGATCGCCGATTTATGTGACTATTATAAGATTTCTCCGGCGGATTTGTTCCGGAACATTGCGACGCATCCCTGACTTCACACAGAAAGAACCGGTCTCAAGACCGGTTCTTTCGCTTATGCTTCGAAGGGTTTCTCGAAAGCCAGCCTTTCACCGCTTCCGTAGACGATTTTGCCGCAGTAGGCGAATCTCAGCCTTTCGAGCATCCGCAGCATGTAGCGGTTGTCGAAATTGGTGTCCACCCTGAAACTGTCGACGCCCCGTCCGCGGGCCAGCGCTTCGGTGCGGCGCATGAACTCCGCCGCCACGCCGCGGCCCTTCTCTCCGTCGGCCACCGCCAGCCGGTGCAGGACGACGTAGTCGCCCCCGGTCAGCCACGCCCCGTCTATCGCCCCGTAGGCCGGTTCGCCGTCGAAAACCACCGCCCCGTATGCGATCACGCCGCCGGGTACCGTCCCTTTGTCGTACTTCTGCGGCGTTTCTGCAGCTGCGGGGTTCTCCGCCGCGTCCGACTTCTCGAACACATACCCGTATCCGCGTGCGATATCGCGGTCTATGTCCGCCCGTGCGGGGTAGCCGTCCTGCCATTGCAGGCTCCCCAGCGCCCGCATCTGGGCCTGCGCCTGCCGGATGATCTCCATGATGCGCTCCGCATCGGCAGGCTCGGCCTTCCGGTATTTCAGATCTTCGTTCATGGCGGCAAATATAGGATAATTGCCGGAATTGGAAAAGACTTTTTTTCAGTCCGAAGGGGCGTGCCGCCGTACGGTGAATATATTTTCGTATTTTTGCCGGAAACGGAATCATGCCGATATGAAGAGATTCGTTATAACCGTCGCCTGCCTGCTCGCCGCCTGCGCGGTCCAAAAGGGATTCACCGATAGGGAATGTGAAGTCATTGCCTCGCAGAGCGGGGCGGTCATGCGCTTGTGCCGGATCGGCGACCGTGCCGATTCGCTGTTTTTGCGGCGGAAGGCCGCGCCGCTGGGTGCGGAGGAACTGAGGTCGGAGTATTTCCGCCTGCTGAAGCAGGGCATGCTGCTCACCGCGCGGGATCCGGCCGACGAAGGTGTCGGAATCGCCGCGCCGCAGGTCGGCGTTTCGCGCCGGCTGATCGCCGTGCAGCGTTTCGACAAGCCCGGCGAACCGTTCGAATGCTATGTCAATCCCGAAATCGTCGGTCGCTCGGCGACCCGTTCCGCCGGCAGGGAGGGGTGTCTCTCCGTTCCCGAAACGTCGGGGACGGTTCTGCGTGCTGACCGCATCGTGCTCCGCTATCTGGATGAAACGACCATGCGGCCGGTGACGGATACCGTCGAGGGATTTACCGCCGTGATTTTCCAGCACGAAATCGACCACCTCGACGGGGTGCTGTTCATCGACAGGATGCAGCGCGGGAATTAGTCCATTCCGACGCGGAAAGCGGGAAAACCCTACCGAAGGTTTTTCCGCTTTCCCTTATGCGAATGCGAAGCGTCTGCTGCGCAGCAGATAGACGAGCAGCAGTGTTTCGAGCGCCTCGGCCGCAGGCACCGCGAGCCAGATACCCGTCACGCCCGCTATACGCGGCAGGAGCAGAAAGCAGAACGTCATCAGCACGATGCCGCGCAGAACGGTGAGTCCCGTTGCGAGCCGTCCCCGTTCGATGCTCTGGTAGTAGCCGATCGTCACGACGTTGATCCCGAAGAAGGGATAGCCCGCCGCGAACCACGGCAGTCCCTGCACGGCGATGGCGTACGCCGGGGCGTCGGGCGTCAGGAACAGCCCGACGATCCACGGACTGCATAGCCACGTGAATCCGAACGCCGCCGCGCCGCACAGCGCCGCCGTGCCGAGCGCCATTCGCAGCGCTTTCCGGCCGCGCCGCATCAGCCCTGCGCCGTAGTTGTAGCTGATGATCGGCTGCGCCGACTGGATGATGCCGTTGTAGACCATGAAGATGATCGGGAAGATGTAGCAGGCGATGCTGTACGCCGCCACGCCGTCCTTGCCGACGTAATGGATAAAGGTGTAGTTGCCGACGATCATCAGGCTCGAAATGGCCAGCTCGCTCAGCAGCGCCGGGAATCCGATATAGCTCATGTACCAGAGATTGCGCACCGTGAGCCGCATGCTTTTGCCGCTTATCTTGAGCTTCACGAACCGGAGCGTCCGGCTGCGGCGGAACATGTACCAAAGTATCACGCCCGAACCGACGACGTAACCGATGCCCGTGGCGACGGCGGCGCCCGCCAGCCCCCATTCGAATACGAAGATGAAGAGGTAGTCGAGTACGATGTTGATGCACGCCGCCATGATGTTGCAGGCCATGGCGAATCCCGGCGCCCCGTCGAGCCGCACGATGAACATCAGGATGTTGAAGACGGCCAGCGGTGCGAGGAACAGCGTGAACCATACGAGGTATTCGCGCGCCGGGACCATCAGTTCGCCGGGGGTGCCCAGCAGCAGGAGCAGCGGTTCGTGCCAATGGATCAGCAGGGCGCTGAGCAGGGCGATCAGCAGCGCCGGAAGCACCAGCGACTGCGTGATGTTGATCTCCGCCACGCGTCGTTTGCCCTGCGCGAGGTTGATCGACGCCACGACCGAGCCGCCCATGCCGAACATCAGTCCCAGCCCCGTGCCGAGCGTGAAGAGCGGCGCGACGATATTGACCGAGGCGAGGGCGTCGCTGCCTATGCCCCGCCCTACGAAGATGCCGTCGGTGATGACGAACACGGCCGAGAAGACCATGCCCATGACCGTGGGAAAGAGGAAGCGCCGGAAAAGTTTTCCGACGTCCGAACTGCTGAAATCGATACTGTCTCGTTGCATATTCCTTACTTTTTTCGAAGTGGTGCAAAAGTAAGGCTTTCGGCGCGGGGAAAAG
Source organism: Alistipes finegoldii DSM 17242 (assembly GCF_000265365.1). NCBI lineage: Bacteria > Pseudomonadati > Bacteroidota > Bacteroidia > Bacteroidales > Rikenellaceae > Alistipes > Alistipes finegoldii. The sequence continues at coordinate 283,972 of NC_018011.1, read as the reverse complement.
TTACCTTATGATAATTTCGTCATTTGATTTCGGCCCGGATGCGGCTCAGGCTTTGGGGCGTGAGGAAGAGGTAGGCCGCGAGGTCTTTCAGCGCGATGCGCTGCAATAATTGGGGATATTCGCGCAGTACGCGCTTGTACTGCTCGCTCTTGTCGCGCCATGCGAAGTCGGCGAAATACTCCTCGTGCCGGCGCAGCTGCTCTTCGGCCATGCGGCGGCCCCAGTCGGCCAGTTCGGCGTCCGCCGCGAAGAGCCGGTCGATCTCCTCGCGCGGCAGGCGCACGAGCGTCGTCGGCTCCATGGTCTCGATCGTGTGGCCCGAAATGCCGCCGGGCCATGCTCCGAGCGTCGATGAGGTCGGATCGCCCTCGAACGCGAAGGAGAGGATCACGCACTTGTCCTCGCGCATGACGTAGGAGCGCGCCGAACCTTCCGTCACGAAGCGGATCTCCTGATCGCGCTGTCCCTCCTCGACGATGATCTCCTTGCGGGCGTGGACGCTTTGCGACGCATGCCGCATCAGCACTCCGGCAGCCCGCTCCGAAAGCCCGTAACGGCCGCGCAGTATTTCGGTGAATTCCATGCCGCGAAGTTACGTATTTTTCCCGTACTTATGAAATGCGCCGTCCGCTCCCGGCCTGCCGGTCTGTCATGTCGTATTTGCAGGTTTTGTGACAATTCGTGACATTTTTGCATTTATTCGGCGCTGGCACAGGATTTGACCCTCTACGGATGAAACCGCTCCGAGAGAGGGCGATAAAAAGGAAAACAGTTAAACCGAATAAAACCAAGGAGGACAAAATTATGACACCTGCAAGAACGAATCAGAACTGGCTGCCGGGAATTTTCAACGAGATTCTGGGCGACAACTGGCTGGCCGAGCGCCGCAGCACCACGGCTCCCGCCGTCAACATCATCGACGGTGAAAACGAATACAAGGTCGAGGTCGCCGCTCCGGGTATGACCAAGGAGGACTTCAAGGTCCACATCAACGAAGACAACGAGCTGGTGATCTCGCTGGAGAAGAAGACCGAGAACAAGGAGGAGGACGCCAAGCGCAAAGGCACCTACCTGCGCCGCGAATTCTCCTACACGCAGTTCCAGCAGAGCCTGCTGCTGCCCGACAATATCGAGCGCGAGAATATTTCGGCCAAGGTCGAAAACGGTGTGATGACCATCGACATTCCCAAGAAGAAGATCGAGGAGACTGCCGCCGCCACGCGCCAGATCGAGGTTAAATAGGGGCTTGCGCAGCCTGAAGATAAGCAGAGCGTCCGTAAGGGCGCTCTGCTTTCGTTTTGCCGTCGGCGTCCGGCTTTGCCGTCGGCGTTCGGCTTTGCAGTGGGTGTCCGGCTTTGCGGTGTGCGTCCGGTTTTACGGCGTGCGTTCGGCTTTGCGGCGTGCGGCCGAACCGTCGGCTCTCCGGCTGGGGCGATGTTTTTTTGCCGTAACGTATGAACGGTCCCGTTCCGTTTTTTTGCAACTGTTCTGCGGTGCTCCGGGACTTGCATTTCCGTCGCCGTTTTTTTATCTTTGCCGTATGACGACCGAACTTTGTGCCTATTCCATTGAAGCGTGCGAGACCGCCCGCCGTGCGGGTGTCGCGCGCGTCGAACTCTGCGCCTCGCCCTACGAGGGCGGCACGACCCCTTCGGCCGCGGCCATCCGTATGGTGCGCCGCATCGAAGGCTTGCAGCTCAGTGTGATGATCCGTCCCCGCGGCGGAGATTTCCTCTATGACGACGCCGAATTCCGGCAGATGCTCGAAGAGGTGCGCTTCGCCCGCGAATGCGGCGCCGACGGCGTGGTCTTCGGCTTGCTGACGCCCGACGGACGGGTCGATACGGCGCGTACGGCGGCCCTCGTGGCCGAAGCCGGGCCGATGCAGACCACCTTCCACCGGGCGTTCGACATGACGTGCGACCTTTCCGATGCGCTGGAGGAGATCGTCCGCGCCGGATGCACCCGCATCCTGACTTCCGGCGGCCGCAATACGGCGTCCGAAGGCATCGGCGACCTCCGCGCGCTCGTCGTGCGGGCTGCGGGCCGCATCGAGATCATGGCCGGCAGCGGCGTGAATCCGTCGAACGTGCGGCAACTGGCCGCGACGGGTGTCGATGCCCTCCATTTCAGCGCGCGCGGCATGCGGCCGAGCGGCATGGCATACCGCAATCCGCAGATTTCGATGGGCGGCTGTCCCGGCGTGCCGGAGTACGCTTCGCCCTGCGCCGACGAACAGACCATCCGACAAATCCTGAACGAATTAAACCGATGAAACGCATTTTCCTCCTGCTTCTGGGACTTTTCCTCTGCGCCTGCGGCCGTTACGGCTGCGGCGTTCCCGCCGAATACGAACCCCTGCTCGACGCTGCGCTGGCCGACTGTCCGCGCGCCGACAGCCTGCGGCAGCTGCTGCGCGAAACTCCGCGCAATCGGCGTGCGGGGATGGCTTTCCTTGTAGCCTATATGCCGCAGGGCGACCGCGATACGATGCGGCTCGACCTGCTGCGCGAGAATGTCGAGTATGCCTACCGCGCACGCGCCGAGTATCCGTGGACGCGCGCGCTGCCCGATTCGGTCTTCCTGAACGACGTGCTTCCCTATGCCGTCGTGGACGAGGTGCGCGACAGCTGGCGGCCCGACTTTTACGCCCGCTTCGCCCGCCGTGCGGCCGGAGCCGCGGACGTCCGCGCCGCCATCGACTCGATCAACCGGCATATTGCCGCCGATGTCGCCGTAGAATACAACACCGCCCGCGAAAAGACCAACCAGAGTCCCTCCGAGTCGATGCGTCAGCATATGGCCTCCTGCACGGGCCTTTCGGTCCTGCTGGTCGATGCCCTGCGCTCTGCGGGCATTCCCGCGCGCTTTGCCGGAACTCCCGCATGGCACGACGATCGGGGCAACCACAGCTGGGTCGAGGTGTGGATCGACGGCCGCTGGCATTTCACGGAGTATTATTTTCCGGGAAGACTCGATTACGCATGGTTTTTTGCCGATGCGGGACAGGCGTCGCCCGACGACCGGGCTCACGGCATTTTCGCCGTTTCGTTCCGGCCCGCGGGCGACTGGTTTCCGATGGTGTGGAGCGAGGATTCGCGCGAGGTCCACGGCGTGAACGTCACGCAGCGTTACCGCGACCTCTATGCCGCCTATGCCGATGACCTCGCCGAGCGGGGGCGGCATGCGACCGTGACCTTCATGATGTACGACAAGGCGGCGCATGCCGGGCGTTCCGATGCGCGCGTGGCGGCCAACGTCGATGTTTTCTGCGGTTCGGAGCAGATGGGCGGCGGCCGTACGGCGGGTCCCCGGCAGGACATGAACGACGCCCTGCGCTTTCTGCTGGAAAAGGGAAAAACCTATACCTTCCGCTATGAAAACTCCCGCGGCGAAGCGGCGCAGGTGACCGCCGAAGTGGGCGACGCTCCGCTGACCGTTACCGGTTATATGGAATAGCGACCGGAAGCGGGGCGTGTGCCGAGGCCGGGCGCCAACCGATATGTTTCCAACACAACAAGACGGCAGGGATTTTCGCTCTGCCGTCTTGTTATTATACCCGGTGTTTCCGCGGAAGCGTTGCTCGGCGGCTCGTTTCGGCCCGCATCCGCTGGTTACTACCCGCCGGCTCCGGTTATTTTCCTTCGTCCCCGGTTGGCTCTGATTCGAAATCGACATCGACCCGGTCGGTCTGCAGGTTCGGGATCGGCACGATCCGCTGCGGCGTTTCGCCCAGCGACAGATGGAGGATAGGGTAGGGCCTGCCCGACGGATCGGTCGCGTCGCGCCCCGTGACGCGGAATCCCAGCCGGGCGTAAAATCCCGCCGCCTGCGTGTTCTGCTCGTTGACATCGACCTGCCTTATGCCGCGTTCGCGGACGAGATATTCCACCAGCTGCCGGCCCACTCCTTTGCCGCGCGCTTTGGGCGCGACGAAGAGCATTTCGAGCATATCGCCGTCGATACCTGCGAACGCGGCGAATCCCCCGAACATCCCGTTCTCGTCCAAGCCCTCCGGTCGGCGGGATTCTCCTGTCTTGCCGGATGTCCGGGACTCGTGCCGGTTCTCCTGTCCTGCGGATGTTCCGGTTTCAGGCGCTTTGCTGTCCGGCTTCCGGATGACGTATAATTCTACACCCCGGAGCGCTTCCTGCCGGACCATTTGCCGGAAAAACGCAATATCCTCCGGCGCGAGAAAGTCGTGCGTCGCCCGCACCGAGGCTTCCCAGAGGTCGGTCAGGGCGTTCAGCTTGCCTGCCGACGGGGTTTTCAGTCGTTCGATTGTCATATTACATAAGCGTTACGGGCGGTTTCCGCCGGGCGAAGTTGCGCGACAGAACGGCAGCGAAAGGCGTTTCGAACGTGCGTGCGCCGAACGCGCAGCCTTTGACGCATGCGCAGCAGCGGATGCAGCGCGCCGGGTCGGTGTGCAGTTCGTCGCCGCGCGCGATCGCCTGCGTGGGACAGAGTGCGACACAGCGGCCGCATTGGGTGCACCGTGCGGCGTCGCCCGCGGGGAGCAGTGCGACCGGATTGCGTTTCTGCCGCCTGCGGTACCCCAGCACGAAACGGATGAACCGCAGTTTTGACAACAGCGGCGTATGCGGCTCGCGGAGTTTTGCGGCGTCGATCGGGCCGGTCTCTCCGTGCGCAAGCTTTTGGCCGATGCGCGCTCCGAAAGCGGCCGCTTCGGCGAGGTCCTGCGTATCGGGACGTCCTTCGGCGATCGGCGTGCCGGGCGTGCTGTACGAGTGTTCGCCCACGAAAGCCCCGGCCGCCACGGGAACGAATCCCCGCTCGGCGACGAACGCCGCCAGTTGTGCGACCGCCGTTCCGAAAGCCCGGTTGCCGTAGACCGCCAGCACTACGGCCGGCGTTCCCTCGCCGCGAATCTCCTGCAGCCTTTCCAATGCCGCAGGCGCCACGCGGCCCCCGTATACCGGCACGGCGAATACCGCCGCGGCATCGGCCGGCAGCACGGGCGGTTTTCCCGCCGCATGCGTCAGGTCGATTGTCGTGAACGCCTTTGCCGCGCTGCCTGTGGCGGCATTTGTACCAGCGTCCGCTCCGGCCGCCGTATTTGCCGTTGCATTGCAGCTCCCGCCGTGCCGGGCCACTCCCTGCGCAACCGCCGCGGCGATTTTTCTCGAAGTTCCCGTCGGTGAAAAGACGACGGTGTAGACTGCTGTCGGATTCATAGGCTCCATGTTGTGTGTTGCACAAAGGTACGAAAAATCGCCAGCCCGCAGGTATCCGGCAGCGGAATTGCATTCCGTATTTTGGAAAATATTCTTTATATTTGCATGTAAACCTCTAAATTTCAGAAACGATGACTGTGAAGATCATTACCTGTGCGGCTTTGCTGCTCGCGGCATGCGGCGGCACGCAGCCGCCTAAAGAGGAGGCCAAGGCCCCCGAAACCAGAACCGAAGTGAAGCACGGCGCGGAGATCGCCCTTCTCAAACCCGATTCCAAGGCGGGCATGACCGTAAACGAAGCATTAGAAAACCGCCGTTCATGGCGAGAATACGCTCCTGAGGCGCTTTCGCTCGAAGAGCTTTCGGGCGTCATGTGGGCCGCAGGGGGTGTCAACCGTCCCGCCGACGGCCGTCTGACGGCTCCTTCGGCGCTGGCGCTCTATCCGGTCCGCGTCTATGCCTTTTTCGCCGAAGGTGTCTACAGCTATGACGCCAAGGCGCGGAAACTCGTGCGCGTCGCCGAAGGCGACCTGCGCAGGTTGGCCGGCGCGCAGGATTTCGTCTATGCCGCACCGCTGAATCTGGTCTATATCGCCGATATGTCGGTCTACGAAGGAAAGAGTATTCCGGCTGAACATGTCCGCTACCTCTGCGGGCAGGATGCCGCCGGATATGCCGAGAATGTGAACCTCTATACGGCAGGTCACGGGCTGAAGTCGATCACGCGCGGCAGCGCCCCCGAAGCCGAACTGCTCAAGGCACTCGGTCTCGACCCTAAGCGCTATTTCATGGCGCTGGCGCAGACGGTCGGCAAATAGGCCGGGCGGCGAAACCCGAATCGGAGGAGCGGCTTTGAACCGCTCCTTTTTCATCTCCGTGGGACCGGGACAGTCGGTCTTTGCCGGAGAAGAGTTTTTTTTACCGGATGGAGTGTCGGGCTGCGGATTTCCGGGTTTTTTGTTACCTTTGTTTTCGAAATCAAAACCGCCTGACTTTTATGACGAAACTTCAATCCCGAAACTACGGTCTCGACCTGTTGCGTGTGCTGGCCTGTTACATGGTGCTTCAGGTGCACGCCGGAGAATTCTACTATATTGCCGACGGCGGCTTGGTCGCCGCGGGCGGCGAACCTGTCTGGGCCTGCTGGCTCAACTCGTTGTGCCGCACCGCCGTGCCGCTGTTCGTCATGTTGTCGGGATTTTTCCTGCTTCCGGTGCGGGAGCGCATGCGCGACTTTTTCGCCCGGCGTTTCGTGCGCGTGGTGGTGCCGTTTCTGGTGTGGTGCGTGCTCTACGCAATCTACCAGTTCCTGACGGGACGGACCGATGCCGCCGGAGCGTTGCTCGGCGTCTGCCGCATCCCGGTCAATTTCGGCGTCGAGATCGGACACCTCTGGTTCGTCTACATGCTGTTGGGACTCTACCTGTTCGCCCCGGTTGTCTCGCCGTGGATCGAGACGGCTTCGCGCCGCGCCATGGAGGGTTATCTCGCGCTTTGGGCCTTCACTCTGTGCATCCCCTATGTGCACCTCGTTTTCCCGGAGCTGCTCGGCGAATGTTTCTGGAACGACACGCCGATGCTCTACTACTTTTCGGGATTCCTCGGCTACATGGTGCTGGCCGCCTATTTGCGCCGCTACCACGCCGCGCCGCGCGCATGGCATAAGTGGGGCGGTGCGTTGCTGGTCGTCGCGGGGTATTTCGCGACGGCATGGATTTTCGACGCACGGCTGGCGACGCAGCGGCTCGTCGCGGACCTCGAACTTTCGTGGGGCTTCGGGACGATCAACGTGGCCGCGATGTCGGTCGGGCTGTTCCTGCTGCTGAAAGACGTCAGGCCGGGGGCGGGCCGTTTTACGGGCGTCGTTACCGACATTTCGAGACTCAGCTACGGCATCTACCTGATACACATCATGCTGCTCAACTTCTTCCACGGCTGGCTCGATCCGCTGATCGTTTCGGCCGGGATCAAGATCCCCGTGCTGGCGCTCTGCACCTTCGTCTCGTCCTATGCGGTCGTAAAGCTGATTTCGCTGCTGCCCGGCAGCAAATACGTCGTAGGGTAGCTACAACCCGTACTCCGCGGCGTAACGCCATAGCGGTGCGGCCATCAGCGCCTGCCGGATGCCGCCGCCCGTGAGCAGTTCGCGCACCTCGGCGGCCGTGAACAGATGCACGCGGATATCCTCCGTGGCGTCGAGCCGCTGGGCGCCGAGCCGCTCCACGCCCGTCGCCAAGTAGCAGTACGTCAGGTTGCTCTGCGTGGCGGGATTCGGGGCCACGACCAGCAGTTCGCGCCATTCGCCGCCGCCGTAACCGGTCTCCTCGGCCAGTTCGCGCTGCGCCGCGGCCAGCATCGACGCATCGTCCGGCTCGGCCACGCCCGCCGGGATTTCGTAATTCGTTTCGCCCAGCCCGTGACGGTACTGGTCGATGAATACGAATTTACCCTCTTTGGTTATGGCGATCACGTTCACCCAGTCGGGGTACTCGAAGACGTAATAGTCGGGTATGCTGCGCCCGTCGGGCAGTTCGATGCGCTCGTGGCGTACGGTGAACCACGGTTTGCGGGCGAGGTACTCGCTCTTCACGACTTTCCATGCGCGGCTTTTCGGATTTTCCATATCGGCGTCTGTTTTGATGCCGCAAAAATAGCGAAAAATAGTTATCTTTGTATGATCTCTAAAAACGAGCCAATATGTTTTCCCCGAACGAACGAGCGAAAATCATCGCCCTTATCAACCGCGAAGTTGTGCCCGCCATCGGCTGTACCGAACCGATCGCCGTGGCTTTGTGTACGGCGCGCGCCGCCGAACTGCTCGACACGCAGCCCGAAAAGATCGAGGTGCGCCTGAGCGCCAATATCCTCAAGAATGCGATGGGCGTGGGCATTCCCGGCACGGGAATGATCGGCCTGCCGATCGCCGTGGCGCTGGGTGCGCTGGTCGGCCGTTCGGAATATCAACTGGAGGTCCTGCGCGACGTGACGCCCGAAGCCGTCGGGCGGGGCGCCCGTTATATCGACGAAAAGCGCGTCTGCATCTCGCTGAAGGAGGATATCGCCGAAAAACTCTATATCGAGGTCGAAGCTTCGGCCGGAGAACGCCGCGCCGTGGCGGTGATCGCAGGCGGACATACCGCCTTCGTCTATCTCGAACGCGACGGCGAGGTGCTGCTCGACAAACGCACGGCATCCGTCGCCGAAGAGGAGGCGGGCGAGGTGCCCCTGACCCTGCGCCGCGTCTGGGATTTCGCCATGACGGCGCCGCTCGATGAACTGCGCTTCATCCTCGAAACCCGCCGCGTGAACAAAGCCGCCGCCGAGCGGGCCTTCGCCGGGGAGTTCGGGCACTGCGTCGGCCGCACGCTGCGCTGCGAGCGGGAGCGGCGGGTGATGGGCGACAGCATCTTCTCGCGCATCCTCTCCTATACCTCCGCGGCCTGCGACGCCCGCATGGCCGGGGCCATGATCCCCGTGATGAGCAATTCGGGTAGCGGCAATCAGGGCATCGCCGCGACGCTCCCCGTGGTGGTCTATGCCGACGAGACCGCGGCCGACGAGGAACATACGATCCGTGCGCTGGTGCTGAGCCACCTCACGGTGATCTATATCAAACAGAGTCTCGGCCGTCTGTCTGCCTTGTGCGGCTGCGTCGTGGCGGCGACGGGATCGAGCTGCGGCATCACCTACCTGATGGGCGGCGCCTACGAGCAGGTCGCCGCGGCGGTCAAGAATATGATCGCCAACCTCACCGGCATGATCTGCGACGGGGCCAAGCCCAGTTGTTCGATGAAACTCACGAGCGGCGTCTCGACCGCCGTGCTCTCGGCCATGATGGCGATGGACGGTCACTGCGTGACGCCCGTCGAGGGAATTATCGAGGAGGACGTCGACAAGTGCATCCGCAACCTGACGGCCATCGGCCGCGACGGCATGAACGAGACCGACCGGCTCGTGCTGGGAATCATGACGCATAAATGTTAAAATACCGACCAATGAACAGACTTGCATTGAAACTGAGGTTCTGCGCGGCGTTCCTGCTGCTCGGCTTGTGGGGAGCGGACGCCCAGACGGCCCGCGAACAGATCGCGGCCGTTCCCGAACGCGCGGGCGGAATCTACCATTCATACGAATACCGGCCCGCTGCGGCGGCTCCGGCGCCCGACGGGTACACGCCGTTCTACATCAGCCATTACGGCCGCCACGGCAGCCGCTGGCATGCCTCTGAAAGCGTCTATGCCGGGCCGCTGAAAATCCTGCGCAAAGCCGCCGAAGCCGGTGCGCTGACGCCGCTGGGTCGTGATGTGCTGGGCCGCGTCGAGATCATCGCGGCCGACGCCGACAAACGTTACGGCGACCTTTCGCCGCGCGGGGTCGCCGAACACCGGGGCATCGCCGAGCGCATGTACAAGGCTTATCCCGAAGTTTTCTCTACGGCAGACGGCCGCGAATGCCGTATCGAGAGCCGCTCGACCCTCGTGCCGCGCTGCATCCTGAGCATGGCGGCTTTCAACGAGCGGCTCAAGGAGCTGAATCCCGCGATCCGGACCACGCGCGAGTCGAGCGCGCGCTACATGCCCTATATGGGCAACAACAAGGGACTCGATGCCCAGCGCGACCGGACCCTGAAAACGGCCGACAGCGTGCGCGCCGCGCGCCTGATTCCCGACCGGCTGATGAAGTCGCTTTTCTCCGATCCCGAATTCGTCAAACGCGAGGTCAAAAAGCCCCGCAAACTGATGGAGCAGCTGCTTTTGCAGGCCGCGATCATGCAGGACGTCGATTATCTGGGCATTTCGCTGTACGACCTCTTCACCGGGGAGGAGATATATGCCGCATGGGAGGACGAGAACTTCCGCCGTTATGTGATGTTCGGTCCTTCGAAGCGTTTCGGCGATCCGATCATCGCCGACGCCAAACCCCTGCTGCGCAACATCGTCGAGACGGCCGAAGAGGTGATCGGCGGCGGAAAGGAGCTGGCCGCGTCGCTGCGCTTCGGCCACGACGTGAATGTCATCCCGCTGTTGGCGCTGCTGGGCGTCGAGGGCGCTTCGGCCCGCGTTTCGACGCCCGAAGAGGCTGCCGAAGTGTGGCAGGTCCACCGCGTTTCGCCCATGGCGGCCAACGTGCAGTTCATCTTCTTCCGCAACCCGGCGGGCGACGTTCTGGTGCGCATCCTGCACAACGAGCGCGATGCCGGACTGCCCCTTGGCGGCGGTCCCTATTACCGCTGGGAAACCTTCCGGGATTACTGCAAATCGCTGTACGAATAACGCCCGGCTTGCCGCCGGCCGGAGTGGCGTCAACGAAAATGCGCGGACTCTTCGATGTCCGCGCATTTTATTTTGTTGTTCACCTGCTGGGGGCTGACTTTTCACGGCCGCCGTCTTTCCTTGATCCCGTTCGCTGTTGTTTCGTTGTTGTTTCGTTGTTGTTTCGTTGTTGTTTCGTTGTTGTTTCGTTGTCGTTCCCGGTCCGGCTTTCTTGTGTGGCCGGCCTTTGTCCTTGCTCCTGTCCTTGTCCTTCCGGCCTTTCCTGTTTTTAGGAGGAATTTATCCGGGTGGGGATTTTTTCCGGGAGACTTTCCGGAAGATTTTCCCCGGAGATTTTTTTTCGGACTTTTCCGGGCCGGGACCGCTCCGCTTAATTGAAAATCGTTCTGACGATGATGCCCGTCGCGCCCTGATGCCGTGTGGTGTAGTCCTTGGCGATGCGGCTGGTTTTCTGGAGGAACTCCTCGTTGTCGCGCAGCGGAACGAACCACGCCCGCAGTTCGTCGTAATCATTGATCGACCGGGCCGCGCCGAGCGTCACCAGATCGCGCGCCTCCTTGAATTTCTGGTAATTGGGACCGAACGCCACCGGAAGTCCGAACGTTGCGGCCTCCAGCGTGTTGTGGATGCCCACGCCGAATCCGCCGCCGATGTAGCTCCACGTCGCATAGCTGTATACCGACGACAGAATGCCTACCGTGTCGAGGATCAGCAGCTGTTTCGGACCGTAACTCGTGTGCGGGGTGCACTGGGTATAGCGCAGCGTGCCGCCTTTGATCTCGGCCGCAAGACGTGCCATGCGGCTTTCGTCCATTTCGTGCGGCGCGACGATGAATTTGATGTCGGGATTGTCGTTTATCAGGCGGATCAGCAGCTCCTCGTCGGGACCCCACGTCGAGCCGGCCACGAAGACCCGCTTGTCGCCCTTGAACCGCTCGATCACGTCGATGTGCTTGGCGGCCTTGGCGATCTCGGCGACACGGTCGAAGCGCGTGTCGCCCGCTACGATCACGTTGTCGAAGCCCAGCCCCGCCAGCAGTCTCTTCGACTCCTCGTTCTGTACGAACATTACGTCGAACGACTCCAGCGCCTGCCGCCACATGCCGCCGTAGGGGCGGAAGAAGATCGAGTTGCGGCGGAAGATGGCCGAGACGATATAGGTGCGCACCTTGCGGCGGCGCAGTTCGTAGAGCAGGTTGAGCCAGAATTCGTATTTCACGAAGACGGCGATTTCTGGATGCGCCGCGTCGAGGAACCGGCGCGCGTTGCGCGGTGTGTCGATCGGCAGGTAGAAGATGTAATCCACGCTCTGATAGTTCTTGCGGATCTCGTAACCCGAAGGCGAGAAGAACGTGAGCAGGATTTTGTATTCGGGATGCTCCTTGCGGATGCGTTCGATGATGGGCCGTCCCTGTTCGAATTCGCCGAGCGAAGCCACGTGTATCCAGACGATACGGGCCGCGGGGTCGATGGTTTCGGCCATCCGTTTATAGAGGTCCTTGCGGCCGTTGATCCATAGCCGGGCCTTCGGATGTCTTGGGGCGACTAACCGGATGATCCAGACGTAGCATGTCAGGCCGAAATTATATAACCACATCGGTATTTACGGTTTGCGGTGTTGAAGTATTTTTACGGTTTATCTGTTGCCGGACAAACCGGCTTCGTTTCGGGCTTTGGTCCGGAACATTGGTTTTTCAGTCCGACAAAGGTAGTATAATTTGTCGGAAATGCAAAATTACCAATTGTATTCCATGGCCTGCGGAATCAGGCGCACCTCCGTCTCTCCGCCGGGCATTACCTCCACGGCGATCAGGTCGAACTGCGCTTCGCGCTCCTCGCCCGTGCAGGCCATGTAACGCAGTGCGGCCCGTGTCAGCGCCCGGAATTTCTGCGGCGTTACGGCCGCTTCGGGCGGCGTGAGTCCGTCCGCACGTCGGGTCTTGACCTCCACGAAGTGCACGAAATCCCCTTTGCGGGCCACGATGTCCAGCTCGTAACGGCCGCTCCGCCAGTTGAGGGCGCAGATTTCATACCCTGCGTGCCGGAGGAACTCCGCCGCCGCGCGTTCGCCCATGCGTCCCGTCTCGGCCGTCGTGCTCATTGCGGTCAGTGAATGATGCGCTGGATCGAATTGGCCTTCTTGAAAGCGCCGGTCAGCCCTTCGGCGTCGTCGCGTTCGATCATCCTGCGCATGATCTGCAACTGGTGGATATGTTCGCGCAGGACGTCCAGCACGTTGTATTTGTTGCGCAGCAGGATCGGCACCCATGTCGCGGCGGCGCTCTTGGCCAGCCGCACGGTGCTCTCGAAACCGCCTCCCGCAAGGTCGAAGATGTGCCGCTCCTCGCGCTCTTTTTCGAGCACCGTGAGCGCCAGCGCGAACGAGGTCACGTGGGAGATGTGCGACACGTAAGCCGCATGCAGGTCGTGTTCCTCGGCTCCCATGTAGACTACGGGGACGTCCAGCGCGCGGAAGATGCGCTCGACCGTCGCCAGTGCGTCGGCGTCGCTGCGCTCCGCCTCGCACACGACGGCGTTGCGGCCCGTGAAGGCTCCGTGCTGTGCGGCCCGCGGCCCGCTGTACTCGGTGCCCCACATCGGATGCGCCGCCACGAAGCGTCCGCGCCGCGCGTGCATCGAGATCACCTCGCACAGCTCGGCCTTGATCGACCCCATGTCCATCACCACCTGCCTGTCAGTCACATGATTAAGCGCTTTTACGGCCATCAGCGGAATCGTATCGACGGGCGTCGCCAGCACCACGAGGTCGGCCTGCGGAACACCCTCTTCGAGCGTCACGATGCGGTCGGCCAGACCGAGACGCAGGGCTTCGGCGGCGTTTTCGTCCGACTTCTCGACGCCTAATATTTCGTCCGCTATTTCGCGGTCGCGCAATGCGAGGGCAAAGGAGCCTCCGATGAGTCCCAGACCCGCGATCAGAATTTTCATACCTATATATAATATATATTCATTTACCGCCCGCAGCGCACTCCGGGCGGGGAAATCAGAGCAGGAACGACAGGTCGCCGCCCGGTTCGATTTCGAAAGTTTCCGTGCCTTTGCGGAACATGCGCATCGGGCGTTTTCCGATCAGTTCCAGTTTGCCCTCCTCGTAGCGGAGCATGCAGCCTTCGCGCAGTCCGGCCACCCAGCGGCGCGGGTTGGCTTCGATGTATTCGAGTATGCGCTGTTCGCGCGTCTCGCCCGCATGTCCTTCGGGATTGGCGTCGAGGTAGTGGGGGTTGATCTGGAATTTCACGGCGCCGATGGCCCTGAACGATTCGGGTTCCACGATGGGCATGTCGTTTGTTGTGCAGATGGTCGGACAGGCGACGTTGCTGCCTGCGGACCACCCTACATAGGGCGTTCCGGCTTTGATTTTACGCAGAATGGCCGTCATAAGCCCCTGCTCCTGCATCTTTTTTGCCAGTGCGAAGGTGTTGCCCCCGCCTACGCACACGGCTTCGGCCTCGCGGATCATGCGCGCCGGATCCTTGGCGCGGTGGACCGAACGCACGCGGATGCCCAGCTCCGAGAAGCGCGCCTGCACCTTCTTTTCGTACTCGGCGTACGAGAAAGTCACGGCGGCGTAGGGAACGAAGACTATTTCGCGCACGCCCTGAAGAAACCGGCCTATTTCCGGCAGCGGATAACGGAGATATTCCTCCCCGGCATTGGTCGAATTAGAGATCAGAAGCAGTTTCATAAGAATATGGTTTTGAATCGGTTAATTGTGAAAATGTGCTAAATGTCGAAAAAGTTGTGAATAAAAAAAAGGTTCGTTTTGTCAAAAGTAATAAAAAAAGTGTTACTTTTGCGCAAAATTACCTCGGAAATAAGAAAGAACTATTTCCAAATAATTGTTTAACTAAAAAATTAAAATTATGTCAGAAGTTCAATCAAAAGTTGTCGAAATCATTGTCGACAAACTGGGTGTTAAGGAGTCGGAGGTAGTGCCCGAAGCAAGCTTTACCAACCACTTGGGTGCAGACTCGCTCGACACCGTGGAGCTGATCATGGAATTCGAGAAGGCTTTCGATATCCAGATTCCGGACGAGGACGCTGAGAAGATCGCTACCGTAGGTGACGCGATCAACTATATCGAGGAGCACAAGAAATAATTTTACCAAAGGTTTTCACAGCCTCTTATAGCCTTAAATTTATGACAGAAAGAAGAGTAGTTGTTACGGGCATCGGTACGATCAACCCGCTCGGTAATAATATTGAAGAGTATTTTTCGAATTTGGAGAAGGGAGTCAGCGGTGCCGCACCGATTACTCATTTCGATGCTGAAAAGTTTAAGACGAAGTTTGCTTGTGAAGTAAAGAATTACGATTCGAGCCTCTATTTCGACCGTAAGGAAGTACGCAAGTACGACCTTTTTACACAGTACGCTCTGATCGCGGCCACGCAGGCCGTCGAGGATTCGGGTCTCGATCTGGAGACCGTGGACAAGGAGCAGGTGGGTGTAATATGGAGTTCGGGCATCGGAGGAATCAAATCTTTCTTCGATGAGTGTCTGGGCTGGGCCGCAGGGGATGGAACCCCGCGGTTTAGCCCGTTCTTTATTCCTCGCATGATCTCCGACATCGCGGCCGGTTTCATCTCCATGAAGTACGGCTTCATGGGGCCGAACTACTGCACGGTGTCGGCCTGCGCATCTTCGAACCACGGCATGATGGACGCCATGAACGCCATCCGTTACGGCAAGGCCGACGTGATGGTGACGGGCGGTTCGGAAGCTGCGGTCAACGAGCCGAGTGTCGGCGGTTTCAACTCCATGCAGGCGCTTTCCACGCGCAACGACGATCCCACGCACGCTTCGCGTCCTTTCGACAAGGACCGCGACGGATTCGTGATCGGCGAAGGCGCCGGCGCCCTGATTTTCGAGGAGTACGAGCACGCCAAGGCGCGCGGTGCGAGGATTTACTGCGAAGTCGTCGGCAGCGGCTGTTCGGCCGACGCCTACCACTTCACGGCTCCCCATCCCGAAGGAAAGGGCGCCATGAAATCGATGCGCGACGCCATCAAGGACGCCGGCATCAAACCCGAAGATATTGACTACGTGAACGTTCACGGCACTTCGACTCCCGCGGGCGACATTCCCGAACTGAAGGCTGTCGCCGGCGTGCTGGGCGATCACGTCTACAACATCAATATCTCTTCCACCAAGTCGATGACGGGACACCTGCTGGGTGCCGCCGGAGCCGCCGAGGCGCTGGCCTGCATCTTCGCCATTACGCACGGCGTGGTTCCCCCGACCATCAACTGCGAGAATCTCGATCCGGAGATCGACCCGAACCTGAACCTGACGCTGAACAAGGCGCAGAAGCGCGACGTGAAATGCGCGCTGAGCAATACGTTCGGTTTCGGCGGTCACAACTCCTCGATCATTTTCCGTAAACTCTAACGTTTTAAACCGTCCGGGCCGTGTTTGATTTCATACTGCGCCCCCTTAGAAGGAACTTCGGGCGGGATAAGGCGTATTACAGAATTATCGATGACATGTTCGGGTTCATCCCGAACAACATCGAGCTTTACAAGCTGGCTTTGATTCACAAGTCAGCTTCTTTGGTTTTGGAGGACGGCCGCGCTATCAACAACGAGCGGCTCGAATTTCTGGGCGACGCCGTCATCGAGGCGGTCACCTCCGACTACCTTTTTATCGAGTATCCCGACCGGGACGAGGGTTTCCTTACGCAGCTGCGGTCGAAAATCGTCTCCCGCCAGTCGCTCAACGTGCTGGCCGTGAATATCGGGCTGGACCGTCACGTCATTTCGAACGGCAGCACCAGCGTCACGCAGAAACATATCTACGGCGACGCTTTCGAGGCCATGATCGGCGCGGTCTACCTCGATCAGGGCTATGAATTCGTGAACCGGCTGCTCATCAACCGGATTTATTTCAGACACCTGAGTCTCGACGAGCTGACCGAATCGGAGACCGACTTCAAGAGCCGGCTGATCGAGTGGTGCCAGAAAAACCGTCACAAGATCGCTTTCCGCACCGGTTACGACAAGGAGTATTCGGCGAACCATCCGGTTTTCTACTCCACGGTGCTGGTCGACGGCATGGAGGTCGGCCACGGGTCCGGCGATTCGAAGAAGGAGGCCGAGCAGCATGCGGCTTTCTCGGTGGCGCAGTACATGAGCGACGAGCAGTGCGCCACGCTGCTGGACCGGGTGGACAGGCTGACGCAATAACTTTTGGTTATTTCCCGTGCGCCTGTATTGCGTGCGGTCTCTGCCGGAGGCCGCCGGACGCATGGCGGGATAGCTTCCCTATAACATTTCCGAATGAAGACGATAGCCGATAAGATGGCGGCGCGTGGCGTCGATGCGCTGACCGACCGGGAATTGCTCTCCCTGCTTACCGAGGATGAACAGAGCGCCGAAGCGCTGCTTGCCGCTTACGGCGGATCGCTTGCGCGTGTCGGCTCGGAGGAGGCCGCCCGTCTGAGGATGATCGGCGGTCTGGGACTCCGGCGCGCCCGCATGCTGCTCGCCGCGGCCGAACTCGGCCGTCGCATCACCGCTGCGCGCGCCGCCGAAACCGACGTCGTCTCGTCGAGCGACGACGTGGTGCGGCTCTTCCGCCCGCAGCTCGAAACGCTCTCGCATGAAGAGTGCTGGGCCGTTTACCTCACCTCTTCGAACCGGATCATCGAACGCCAGCGGGTAAGTCAGGGCGGCGTGCAGGGCACGGTCGTCGATCACCGGCTGATTATCAAACGGGCTTTGGAACTGCTTGCCACACAGCTTATCCTGATTCACAACCACCCCTCCGGCGCCGCCGAAGCCAGTCCGCAGGACAAGGTGCTGACCGAAAGGATCGCGCAGGCGGCCGCGCTGTTCGACATCCGGCTGCTGGATCATATCATCATCGCCCGTGAAGGAGATTTCTCGTTCCTGCGCGAGGGACTGATTTCGTGACGCATTATTTGTCTCTTCCGATACTGCCGCACAACGCTATTATGGCGACGGCAATGAGCGCAATCAGAAGTTTTACGATTCCCGTCATTGGTTGATTTGGGTCTTTTCACCTGTTGCCGGACACAAAAGCGCGGACCTGTTTCCACATCCGCAAGTGGGGTATTGGACGACCCGTAAGGTAGAATGATGGAATATGCCCGCGCTGAAAAACAGCGAGAGCATCAACCTTTGTTCCTTACCTTACGCGAAAGTGTCCAATTTTCACCTGCAAGAAAAAAGCCGATGCGCTTTTTATGTCTCGTATGTCGGCCGCCCTCGCAGGCCGCCGTGACAAATATAGAAATAAAATCGCAACAGAACGGCTTAATTTCCATTTATTTTGTACTTTTGTAATTCGGAAAATAATTTAAAAACCAAATACGATGACACAGGAAGAACTCTTCAAAAAGCTGATCGCCCACTGCAAGGAATACGGATTCGTATTCCCGTCGAGCGAAATCTACGACGGTCTGGCTGCGGTGTACGACTACGGACAGAACGGCGTGGAGTTGAAAAACAACATCAAGCGCTACTGGTGGGATTCGATGGTCAAGCTGCATGAGAATATCGTGGGCATCGACGCCGCGATCTTCATGCACCCCCGTACGTGGGAGGCTTCGGGACATGTCGGCGCGTTCAACGACCCGCTGATCGACAACAAGGACTCGAAGAAGCGTTACCGTGCCGACGTGCTGATCGAAGACTGGCTCGCCAAGCAGGACGAGAAGATCGAGAAGGAGGTGGAGAAAGCCCGCAAGCGTTTCGGAGAGACTTTCGACGAAGCCAAGTACCGCGAAACTTCGCCCCGTGTTGCCGAGACGGCCGCCCGGCGCGACGAGATGCATAAGCGTTTCGTCGAGGCGCAGAACAGCGGCGATCTGGGCGAGCTGCGCCAGATCATCGTGGACTGTGAAATCGTCTGCCCGATTTCAGGTACGCGCAACTGGACCGAGGTGCGTCAGTTCAACCTGATGTTCTCGACCCAGATGGGCTCCACGGCCGAGGGCGCCAATACGATCTACCTCCGTCCCGAAACGGCGCAGGGCATCTTCGTGAATTTCCTGAACGTGCAGAAAACCGGACGCATGAAACTGCCGTTCGGTATCGCGCAGATCGGCAAGGCGTTCCGCAACGAGATCGTCGCCCGTCAGTTCATCTTCCGCATGCGCGAGTTCGAGCAGATGGAGATGCAGTTCTTCGTGCGCCCCGGCGAGGAGATGAAGTGGTGGCAGGCATGGAAGGAGACCCGTATGGCATGGCACCGCGCGCTGGGCTTCGGCGACGACCGCTACCGTTTCCACGACCATGAGAAGCTGGCGCACTATGCCAATGCCGCGACCGATATCGAGTACAACTTCCCGTTCGGCTTCAAGGAGGTCGAAGGCATTCACTCCCGCACGGACTTCGACTTGGGCAACCACCAGAAGTTCTCAGGCCGCAAGATCCAGTACTTCGATCCCGAAACGGGCGAGAGCTATGTACCCTACGTGGTCGAGACGTCGATCGGCGTGGACCGCATGTTCCTGCAGGTAATGTCTGCAGCCTATACCGAGGAGCAGCTCGAAGGCGGCGACTCGCGCGTCGTGCTGCGTCTGCCTGCGGCGCTGGCCCCCGTGAAGGTCGCCGTTCTGCCGCTGGTGAAGAAGGACGGCATGCCCGAAGTGGCGCAGAAGATCGTGGACCTCTTGAAATACGATTACAACGTCGTTTACGACGAGAAGGATTCCGTCGGCAAGCGTTACCGCCGTCAGGACGCCGTCGGCACGCCGTTCTGCGTGACCGTGGACGGTCAGACGCTCGAAGACAACACCGTGACGGTGCGTCACCGCGACACCATGCAGCAGGAGCGTGTTGCGATCGACAAGCTGCCCGCGCTGGTCGAGGAGGAGTGCTCCTACCGCAAGCTTTTCCGGAAGCTGAATCTGTAATCGCTGATCCGTGGGCCGCATCCTCGCCATAGATTACGGGACGAAGCGTACGGGAATCGCCGTGAGCGATCCCCTGCGGCTGATCGCCGGGGGGCTAGAAACCGTCGAAACGAAGGGACTCGAAGCGTGGCTGGCAAAATATTTCGCCGCGGAAGACGTTACTACGATAGTAGTGGGCAAGCCGACGCAGATGGACGGCACGCCTTCCGAAACGTGGCGTTTCGTCGAGCCGCTGGCAGCCCGGCTGCGCAGGGCCTATCCCGATAAGGAGGTGGTCTTTTACGACGAGCGTTTTACCTCGGTGCTGGCGCACCGCACGATGCTCGAAAGCGGTATCGGCAGGATGGCCCGGCGCAACAAGGCGTTGGTGGACAAGATTTCCGCCACGATTATTTTACAAAGTTATATGGAGTTTAACAAATGATTTATCCGATTGTCATATACGGGAACGAGGTGCTTCGCAAACAGTGCGAGGAGATTGCGCCCGACTATCCCGAAGTGAAAAAACTTGTCGAGGACATGTTCCAGACGCTCGGCGAAGCCGAAGGCGTCGGACTGGCCGCGCCGCAGATCGGCAAGGCCATTCGTCTGTTCATCGTCGATTGCACGCCGTGGGGCGAGGACGATCCCGAATGCGCCGACTACAAGCGTGCCTTTATCAATCCCGAAATCTACGCTTTTTCGGAGGAGAAGAAGACCTATAACGAAGGGTGTCTTTCCTTTCCGGGCATCCATGCCGATGTGCCTCGTTCGCTGGCCATCAGGATGCGTTATCTCGACGAAAACTTCGTCGAGCACGACGAGGAGTTCCACGGACTGAAGGCGTGGGTCATTCAGCACGAATACGACCATATCGAAGGCGTGGTCTTCACGGACCGCATCTCGCCGCTGCGTCGCAATCTGCTGAAAGGCAAGTTGCTGAACCTTGCCAAGGGAAAGTACCGTGCGGCCTATAAGACCAGATGATTCCGGCATTGTGCCGTACCGCATGAAAAAGCGGATCCCGACATTGTACTGCACCCCAAAAGTTGGACACTTTTGGGGTGTTTTTTATGAAATATAATTATGAGATTCGTTTAAAGGCCGTAAAACTGGTACTCGAAGGCGGACTTTCGGTTAGGGAAGCCGGATGTCACTTGGGCTGTGGCCGCTCGCAAGTTCACTTGTGGGTAACATTATTCGAGCGCCATGGCCTTGCCGGCCTTAAGCTGCGCCACGGTAGCTACAGTGCAGAATTTAAGTTGTCAGTTTTGAAGCATATGCACCAAAATCATCTATCTTTGCTGGAGACAGCAGTGCATTTCGGCATTCCGGGCCCTTTTGTTATTCGTCAATGGGAGCGGCTCTATCAAAACCAAGGTGCTGAAGGCCTGCGGCGTAAACCGCAAAGAAGGAGGCCGGCCATGAGTAAATCGAAGACTAAAAAAGTCAAACTCAAAACGACTCCGCACGAAGAGTTGCTTAAGGAACTGGAGTATCTTCGTGCCGAGAATGCTTACTTAAAAAATTGCAGGCCTTAGTCGAGGAGCGCATTGTCCGCGAGAGCGGGAAAGAGCCCAAGCCATCGAAGGACTAAGGCCGCAGTGCCGGCTTTCAGTATTGCTCAAAGCCGCAGGGATGGCGCGAAGCACATTTTATTATCACTTCAGAAAATCAAAACAACCCGATAAATATGCTCGCGAAAAAGAGAGTATTATAAGGTTATATCACGAACATAAGGGGCGTTATGGTTATCGGCGCATTACCGTTGAAATGAATAAGATCGGATATGCGATAAATCACAAAACCGTACTTAAGCTGATGAATATTTGCGGGATAAAAAGTCAGGTCAGGCTCCGTAAATACTGTTCATACAAAGGACAGATCGGACGGATAGCGCCCAATCTTCTGCAACGCGACTTTGCAGCCGAAAAACCGAATCAGAAGTGGGTTACTGACCTTACGGAATTTTCGGTTTGCGGCGTAAAGTTATATCTA
Organism: Alistipes finegoldii DSM 17242; assembly: GCF_000265365.1. Classification (NCBI taxonomy): domain Bacteria; kingdom Pseudomonadati; phylum Bacteroidota; class Bacteroidia; order Bacteroidales; family Rikenellaceae; genus Alistipes; species Alistipes finegoldii. The sequence continues at coordinate 262,624 of NC_018011.1, read as the reverse complement.
TCGCCGATTATGGACTTATATAACCGGGAGATTATTAGCTATAAAATAGCTGAACGCCCTAACTTTATGCAGATCATGAAGATGCTGGACGATGCGTTTGCCAGAATACCGGATTCTCCGGGTATTGTCTTGCATTCCGACCAGGGCTGGCAGTATCAGATGAAGCAGTATCAGCTCCGTTTAAGACAGAAAGGTATTACACAGAGCATGTCGCGCAAGGGTAACTGTCTGGATAACGCTGCTATGGAAAGTTTCTTTGGATTATTGAAGTCCGAATTATTATATTTGCAAAAATTCTCATCCATAGACCATTTCCGAAAAGAATTGGAAGAATATATCGACTACTACAATAACAAGCGGATAAAGAAATACTTAAACAACATGAGCCCGGTACAATACCGAACTCATGCCATCTAAACAAATACTAATCCGTCCAATATTTGGGGTGCACTTCACATCGGGATCCGCTTTTTGCATGTGTTATGCAGGTGCGTTTGTCAGAATCTGTACGCGGCGCCGACGTATACCACCAACGGGTTCGAACGGTCGCTGTCAAACATAGGCTCGTACTTGAGACCTGCGGAGATGTTCCAGCGGTGGGCGACGTTGAAGTCGAAACCTGCGCCGACACTCATGCCGACCGCCCAGTCCTTGATGTCATTGGCCACGATACCTACCTGCGGGAATACGCCCCACCAGTCGGCGATCTGGAATACGTAGTGTGCGTCGAAGTTGATGTCTACGGAGCTGTCTTTTTCCGTCAGTACATAGATCGACGGCTCGATGCGCCAGTGCGAATTGAAGCTGTAGCGGTAGTAGGCGCCGATACCGACCGAGGCGTCGTCCGTGTTGGTGTAGAAATTGACACGCGGACCCACCGCACTGCGGTAATCGGAGGGCGTGCCGCGGTAATTGCCGGCCTGAGCCGCATTGTTGTTGTAGGTCTGAGCCGCGTTGCGGTAGTTGTTTGTCTGAGCCGCATTGCGGTAGTTGTTGGTCTGAGTGTTGCGGTAGGTGTTGTCCTGAGCGGACGCTGCCCAAGCAAACAATGCCGCAACCGAGATGAGAAGAATTTTTTTCATAATTTTCAGTTAAATTTTATGTATTAATAAGTGGTTGTCAGTCATTTAATTCATATCTCCGGATTCGGAAAGCTTCCCGAACCGCCTTTGTTCCATTGCCTTAACGGCGTGCAACACTCGTGCCGCGATCGGTTGCCGCCGGAATTTGTGCGCGACCGGAGGTGAAAAACCGTCCCGCACCGGAGGGCTGCGAAGCTCTCCGGAAGGGTTTTCAGGTCGCGGAATCCGGCCGATTTGCTGTATTTTACGGCGGACGGGCCGTGCGTTCTGTTTTGCTTGCGGGGGCTTTTGGCCGGGTGTTGAAAAATGTACGGCTCTCCGCCGCTGTAGCTCGTCGTTTCCGCTGCTGTCTCCGTTGCTGTCTTCGCTGTCTCCGTTGCTGTCTTTACTGCCGTCGCAGCAGTCACCGTCGCTCGTTGTTGCTCGCCGCACTTCGTTGCGCGTTGGCTTTCGTGGCGGGCGGCAGTGGGGTGCGGGGCGTTCGCGGCCGGACATGAAAAATCCCGGAGACCTCGTCGAGGTCTCCGGGATATCGTTTTCCGGGTTGCGCCGGATTAGAACTTGTAGGTTGCGCCGATATTGATAACGATTGGATTTCTGCGTTTAACGTATCCGGGAATATAATCTTTAGCAGTCTGAATCATCCATTTGAAGCCTGCCGAAAGGTCCCAGTTGCGGGCTACCGAGAAGTCGGCGCCGCCGCCCAGATTGATGCCGCACGACCAGCCGAAGAGATCGTTGGCGCTCAGACCCGCCTGTGGATAGATATGCCAGTCCGGGGCGATATTGAAGAGATACTGCACGTCGGCGCTGATGTCTACCGAACAGCCTGTTTTGCATAGGGCGACAATGCTTGGAGCTACTCGCCAATTATCCGTAAAACTGTAAAATCCGGTTGCGCCGATACCAAAAATAGCACCCTCGGCGCCTGCGTTCGTATATATGCCGATTTTGGGTCCTACGGCCCAATTGCCCGGAGTTTGTGCTGATACGGTTGTCACTGCGAATAATGCGACGATTGCCGCAAAAAACATCTTCTTCATGTTCTGTTATTTTAATTCAACAAAAAAGTTGCGTGTTATACTGTTTGCCGATAGCAAATATACAAAACTTATCCGCTTTCGCCAAACATATTCAACGAACCGGACTTTTTTTTCGCTGAAAACGAAAGCCTGCGGCTTTCGTGCCGCAGGCTTTCGTTTTCGGATATTTCGGCCGTAACCGGAGGAACGCTACTTCTCGTTGAGCGCGGCGTGTGCGGCCGCCAGACGTGCGATGGGCACGCGGAACGGCGAGCAGCTCACGTAGTTCAGCCCTGCGTAGTGGCAGAACTCGACCGACGAAGGTTCGCCGCCGTGTTCGCCGCAGATGCCGCATTTGAGTTTTTCGCGGGTCGAACGGCCCTTGAAAACGGCTTCGCGGATCAGCTGGCCCACGCCGTTGCGGTCGAGGATCTGGAACGGGTCGTTCTTGAGGATGCCCTTTTCGAGGTAAACGGGCAGGAACTTGCCGATGTCGTCGCGCGAGAAGCCCAGCGTCATCTGCGTCAGGTCGTTGGTGCCGAACGAGAAGAACTCGGCGACCTCGGCGATCTGGTTGGCCGTCACGGCGGCGCGCGGAACCTCGATCATCGTGCCGACCATGTAGTCGATCTTGTCGTTACGCTCGGAGAACACCTGCTCGGCCGTCGCGTCGATGATGCCTTTCTGGTAGCGCAGCTCCTTGTGGTTGCCTACGAGCGGAACCATGATCTCGACGTGTACCGGAATGCCCTGCGCCTTGACGTTCATGGCGGCCTCGATGATGGCGCGCGCCTGCATCTCGGTGATTTCGGGGTAGGTGTTGCCCAGACGACAGCCGCGGTGTCCCAGCATCGGGTTGAACTCGGCCAGCGACTCGACTTTGGCGACGATCTTCTGGAGGGGTACGTTCATCTCCTTGGCCATCTCCTGCTGTCCCTTCTCGTCGTGCGGCACGAACTCGTGCAGGGGCGGGTCGAGAAGACGTACGGTCACGGGGAAGCCGTTCATGGCCTTGAACAGACCCTCGAAGTCGCCGCGCTGGATCGGCAGCAGCTTGGCCAGCGCCACGCGGCGTCCGGCTTCGTCGTCGGCCAGAATCATCTCGCGGATGGCCTTGATGCGGTCGCCTTCGAAGAACATGTGCTCCGTGCGGCAGAGGCCGATACCCTCGGCGCCGAATGCGAATGCCTGCAGGGCGTCCTTGGGGGTGTCGGCGTTGGCGCGAACCTTCAGCACGGCGTATTTGCCCGCAAGCTCCATCAGCTGGCCGAAATCGCCGCTCAGGTCGGCGGCCATCGTGGCTACCTGACCCAGATAAACCTCTCCCGTCGAGCCGTTGAGCGAAATCCAGTCGCCCTCCTTCACGGTGAAGCCGTTCACGCGGATCGTGCGGGTTTTATAGTCGATCTCCAGCTCGCCGGCGCCCGATACGCAGCATTTGCCCATGCCGCGTGCGACGACGGCCGCGTGCGACGTCATGCCGCCGCGTGCGGTCAGGATACCTGCCGCGTCAAGCATGCCCTTGAGGTCCTCAGGCGAAGTCTCGATGCGGACGAGGATCGCTTTCTGGCCCGACTCTGCGAGGATCTTCTCGGCGTCCTCGGCGAAGAACACCACCGGACCCGTAGCGGCTCCCGGCGATGCGGGCAGACCCTTGGTGATGACCTGCGCATTGGCGATGGCCTTCTTGTCGAATACGGGGTGCAGCAGCTCGTCGAGTTTGGCCGGCTCGCAGCGCAGCACGGCGGTGCGCTCGTCGATCAGACCTTCGCGGAGCATGTCCATCGCGATCTTGACCATGGCGGCGCCGGTGCGCTTGCCGTTGCGGCACTGGAGCATCCACAACTTGCCGTCCTGAATCGTGAACTCGATGTCCTGCATGTCCTTGAAGTACTGCTCCAAGTGGCGCTGAATCTCGTCCAGCTCCTTGTAAACCGTCGGCATGACCTCTTCGAGCGAAGGGTATTTCGTGCGGCGCTCCTCCTCGGAGACATTCTGGGCCACGGCCCAGCGCTTCGAGCCTTCGATGGTGATCTGCTGCGGGGTGCGGATGCCGGCCACGACGTCCTCGCCCTGCGCGTTGATCAGGTACTCGCCGTTGAAGAGGTTTTCACCCGTCGCGGCGTCGCGCGAGAAGGCTACGCCCGTCGCCGAGTTGGCGCCCATGTTGCCGAATACCATGGCCTGCACGGTAACGGCCGTTCCCCACTCTGCGGGGATGTTGTTGAGCTTGCGGTAGAGGATGGCGCGCTCGTTCATCCACGAGCCGAACACGGCGCATACGGCTCCCCAGAGCTGATCCCAAGGGCATGCCGGGAAATCCTCGCCGGTCTGCTTCTTGACGGCGGCCTTGAAGTTCTGCACCAGCTCCTTCAGGTCGTCGGTCGTCAGGTCGGTGTCGTTCTTGACGCCGCGCTTCTCCTTCTGCTCCTCGATGATGACCTCGAACGGGTCGTGGTCCTCTTTCGATTCGGGCTTCATGCCCAGCACCACGTCGCCGTACATCTGTACGAAACGGCGGTACGAGTCCCATGCGAAGCGGGGGTTGCCCGTGCGCTTGGCGACAGCCTCCACGGCCTGATCGTTCATACCCAGATTGAGGATCGTGTCCATCATGCCGGGCATCGAGGCGCGTGCGCCCGAACGGACCGAAACCAGCAGCGGCATCTCCTTGTCGCCGAACTTCATGCCGGTCAGTTTCTCGATATTCTGCATCGCCCGCTCGACTTCGGGACGGAGCATCTTGATGACCGCCTCCTTGCCGTGGGCATAATATTCCGCACATACTTCGGTGGTGATGGTGAATCCCGGAGGAACGGGAATGCCGATGAGGTTCATCTCCGCAAGGTTGGCACCTTTGCCGCCGAGCAGTTCACGCATTTTGCCGTTGCCTTCGGCTTCCTTGTTGCCGAAGGTATAGACTCGTTTTACGTCTGCCATAATTTTTTTTCTTGGTTAATTTAATGATATGTAAATTTATAAAAATTTTTAGCTAATCTCTTCCCCTACAGACGAAAATTGCGGTGACATCGCTGTTACCGCCTCGTCGAAGAATCCTATTTGCCGTTGGGAATGCGAATATAGGAAAACTTTTCTGAAATTCCAAAAAATTCTACTCCAAGTAAACGAATACCGGCAGGGCGTAGCCGAAGCCGCCCCGGTAACGCCGTCTCTCGTAGGTCGGCAGCGGGTTACCCGTCTTGGGATCAAGCAGATAGCGGCGGGCGAAAACGTCGCCGCCCGAACATATCAGCGCGGTGTCGGCCAGAATGCGGTCGCGCATGAGCCAGCCTCCGCGGCGGCGGACGTTGCCCCGGCCCAGCCGGGCCGGACGTTCGAGGGCGTCGCGCAGTCCGTATGCCGCCGCGTCGAGCGAGGCGGTGCGCCCCAGAACGATCAGCTTCACGCCGGGGCGTTCTTCGCGCAGGTCGCGGACGACCCATTCGGCCATGCGCGTGTCGCTGCACAACACCAGTCCCACGGTGTCGGTGCGCGACGGGCGGACCGGGCGGCCGGTTGTGCGGCGGGTGCGCGGGGCGGGGAAGCGCAGGGTGCCTTCGATGTAGAGATAGCGGCGTCCCGGCTCCTCGTAGTGGGGATCGAAGAGGTCGCCGTAGTAGAGCAGTGCGAAATCCATGCCGTCGAGCGAGTTAAGCGTGCAGTGCAGGTAGCTGTAGTCGCCCCGGCAGGCCGCCGCGATGTCGCGCACGACCGCTTCGTTTTCGACGCTCCACAGCGCGACGAGCGGCATGCGCATCGAGTCGATGACGGCGGCCGCGCGGGCTATCTTGCGGCGGTAGCGTTCCGTGTCCCACGCGAGACGCCCGCCGGGCGTGTAGTCGCTGTCGTCGTAAAAGAGCGCCGGTATGGTGTCGTAGAGGTGGTCGAGGTCGCAGTAGGCGATGCCGATGCGGGGCTGGGCGAGGGCGCAGCGGATGCCGGAGAGGAGGAGCGCTGCGAGAAGAAGCGTGCGGAACGGCAGGAGCGGACGTTTCCCGGATCGGTATTTCGGTCCGGTCCGGGGACGGTGCTTGGTGGCTGATGCCGTGCGGTGCGGGAACATGGGCCGAAGGTCAGATCGGTTCTTCGGGCAGAAACTTGCGCGGCGAACAACCCAGAAATTTGGCGATCTCGTTGATGTGGATTATGTTGTATTTTGTGTTATACTTCGGACTTTCGACCTGACCGACAAAACCGCGCGAAACGCCGATCCCAAAGGACAACATGGCCTGAGATACTTTCTGAGCCCTTCGTTCGCGTCGAATGGCGTCGATTACGTATAGGTCGATCGCTGTTTTCACAATGTACGTTTTTCGGATGTAAAACTAAAAAACGTGCCATTGTGAATGACCGCTTATACCTAAGCAATACTTATCTATGTCTAAGTGACCTTCCGGCTCTCGCCGGGGCATAAAAAAGACGGAGTTTTTTTCCTCCGTCGCCGTATATCTCCCTGATGCCGTTCCCCGATGCCGATTACGGGGTCTGCAAAGCCGCTCTTTCCTTTTTCGGCAGGGAAGCCGCGACAAGATCGTACGATTGCTTCACGAGGTCTTCGATCGTTCTGTCGGGTACGTCTTTGTCGAAATGTACGCTTATCCAGTGTTTTTTATTCATATGGTATGCCGGCGTCACTCCTTCGTAACGCTCCTGCAAATCCACGATCCGGTCGGGAGCGCATTTGATATTGCAGAAATCGAATGTCTCGACGTTTACGAAGCAAAACCATTTCTCCGCGACGCAGAAGACGAGCAGGTTCCGGTCGTATGCGGAAGCCGCTTTCTCGAACGGCATCTTTTCATAGGCCCCCTTGAACGAAAGGCAGTAGGTCCTGAAATCTTCGATATTCATAGGCTGAACGTTTGATTGGAGTCGGAATTATCCCGATGTTTTTCCGGTGTTTTTCCGGTGTGCGGCAAGCAGCGGCGTTTGGCGGCTGCGGGAACGCGGTCATTCGGAGATTACGCCCGAACCGACCAGTTCGTCGCCGTCGTACCATGCGGCGAACTGTCCGGGCGTGATGCCCCGCTGGGGTTGGTCGAAGAGGATGTAGGCGCCCTCGTCGCGCATGAAGAGCGTTGCGTCCTGAAGCGGCTGGCGGTAGCGGATGCGGACGCTGAAGCGGGCGCTCTGTCCGGGCGAGAGGGCGCGTGCGGGATTGACCCAGTGGATTTCGCCGGGAGCGATGTGCAGCGCCGGGCGCCACAAACCGGGATGGGCGTCGCCCTCGCCCACGTAGATGACGTTCTGCGCGGTGTCGGTCGCAAGGATGAAGAGCGACTCCCGGCGGCCGCCGATGCCCAGCCCCTTGCGCTGGCCGATGGTGTAGAAATGCGCGCCGTTGTGCTCGCCGATCTTCTTGCCGTCGCGTACGGTGTAGCGCCACGGGGCGGCGAGGGCGGTAAGGCGTTCGGTCGAGGGTTCGCCGTCGGTTCGGGCGACTTCGGCATCCGCTTCAGCAGGTATAGCCCGGTTTTCGGTCGAAAGCGTGCTGTTCGTCCGGGCGTCTGACGTACCGGGGCCAGCGGCGTTTTCGGCTTTGGCCGGGGCTGCGGCCAAAGCCCGGTCGTATTTCGGCCACGAGGGGAGGATCTCGTGGACGTTGCCCTTTTTCGAAGCCAGTTTCTGCTGGAGGAAAGCGGGCAGGTCCACCTTGCCCACGAAGCAGATGCCCTGCGAATCTTTGCGCTTGGCGGTGGCGAGTCCCTGCTCAGCGGCGATGCGCCGCACTTCGGGTTTCAGCAGATCGCCGATCGGGAACAGGGCGTAGCGCAGCTGTTCCTGCGAAAGCTGGCAGAGAAAATAGCTCTGGTCCTTGTTGGGGTCGGCGCCGGCGAGCAGCTTGAAGACCGTCCGTCCGTCGGGAAGGAACTCTTCGGCCTTGCGGCAGTAGTGGCCCGTGGCGACGAAGTCCGCGCCCAGCTTGAGGGCTTCGCGCAGAAAGACGTCGAACTTGATTTCGCGGTTGCACAGCACGTCGGGGTTGGGCGTGCGGCCCTTTTCGTACTCGGCGAACATGTAATCGACCACGCGCGTACGGTAGTCGGCCGAGAGGTCCACGATGCGCAGCGGAATGTCGAGCCGTTTGGCGACCAGCTCGGCGAAAACCCGGTCGTCGTGCCACGGGCAGTCGCCTTCGAGCGTGCCCGTGGTGTCGTGCCAGTTGATCATGAAAAGCCCCGTGACGTCGTGCCCCTGCCGTTTGAGGAGATACGCCGCGACGGACGAATCCACGCCGCCCGATAATCCGATTACTACGTGTGCCATATTGTCTTGAAAATCTTATAGGTCGATCAGCCCTTCGGGCAGGATCATCTTCATCGTGCGCCCCTCGAAGTCGATATGGGCGATGAACTCCTCGGCGGCGGGGACCAGCACCCGGCGGCCGCCGATTTCCAGCTCGAAGAGCGGGTTGGCTTCGCTGTCATAATAGTCCGCGACCCTGCCTGCGAATTGTCCGGCAGGGGGCATGCTGTCGCCGGCGGCGCTGCCGGCGCTGTTGGCGTTGGCATTATCGTTGCTGCCGCCTCTGCTGCCGTCGTCGTTGCAGGTGTCGTTGTTTGCGTTGTTGCCATCGTCATTTCCGCCGTTTCCGCCGTTTTCCGTGCCGCCGTGCCGTATCTCGAAGCCCGTAACGGCGAATCCGATCAGGTCCTCCATGTAGAATTCGTCGTCATCCTCCTCGTCGAACCGGATGCGGAATTCGAGGCCGAGCAGCTCCTGCGCCCGGCGTTCGGTGTCGAAGTCGGCGAATGCGGCGACGGCGCCTGAGGCTCCGCGGCGTTCGAAACGTTCGCACCAGAGCGGCACTTCGAGGGCGTCGATGGTGACCAGCAGCGGGATGTCGGTGTCGAAATCCGCGGGGAAATCGGCGTAAAGCGACAGCATCACTCCGCCGTCGGTGCCGAAAAGCTTGTTGATTCTGCCTGCGGGTATGGAAACGCTCATGTCGGTTCGGTTTACGGTGTTTTATCCTCCGCATCGCGTGGAGCGTGCGATTCTCGCTCGTCCGGCGGTGCGGCAGGGGGACTTTCCATGCGTGGCGTGGCGCTGCGGGGCGTGCCGCCCGGCCGGAAAGAGTTTACAAAAGTAATGAAAAAAACCGGTAAATCTCCCGCGTTGGGAAATTTACCGGGATTCCGGAAAGAAGCGTTCTGCGCTTATTCTGCGGCGGGAGCTTCGGCTTCGCCTTCAGCGGGTGCTTCTGCGCCCTCTGCGGCAGCGGCCTGCTCGGCCTCCTTGGCGGCAGCTTCGGCTGCGGCCTTCTTCTCGGCGATGGCCTTTGCGCGCTCCTCCTTGACTTTGGCTTCGGCGGCCAGACGGGCCTTTTCGGCCGACTTGGCATCCGCTTCGAGCTTGTTGCCCTTAGCCTCGATCTTACCGGCCTTCTCGGTCATCCATTTGTTGAAACGAGCTTCGGCTTCGGTCTCCGAGAATGCGCCCTTGGCGATACCGCCCAGCAGGTGCTTCTTGTATAATACGCCCTTGTACGAGAGAATTGCCCGACAGGTATCCGTAGGTTGTGCGCCTTTCTGCAACCAGCCCAGTGCTTTCTCGAAGTCCAGGTCGATCGTAGCAGGATTCGTGTTGGGGTTGTAGGTACCCAGCTTCTCGATAAATCTACCATCACGTGGCGCCCTGCTATCTGCGGCAACGATGTGATAGAAGGCGTAACCCTTCTTACCATGACGTGCCAGACGAATTTTAACAGCCATTTTGCTATAAAATTTTGTTGTAATTAATAAAAAACGCTCACCCACTTTGGGCTTTTAAGCCTGCAAATGTAGGCAAAATATTCCGCCCGGCAAAATAAATTGCGGAAAAATGCGCGCGGAAGGCTGTTTTATGGCGTTTTCGATACGGATGAAAAAATGCCGGGCCGCATTTGCGGCCCGGCGTCGAGTGATCCCGGCGGGATTCGAACCCACGACCGACAGCTTAGAAGACTAAGGTATTATCTATCCTATTTCAATTCATATTCAGCAATTTGCAACCTTGTACGAAATCTTATTTGGGCAACATTCGGAATTTATTTAACTGATTTCAATTCTGATGCGAGGTTATACAAAGTAGCGCAATAGGCGCTATTTGCGATTTTAAGTTCCCAAATTTCGATTTTCTCCAAGAAAACGAATGTGGGGTCATATTCGGCCTGAGATAAAAAATTCGGGCTTAAAATGCGCGATTTATCTTATTTCTTTTTATAGACCCCTTAAAGCGTGTTATTTTTTATCAACTGGGTTTAGTGGAAGTTTTGCCTCCGACCCTGCATGGGGGGGGGTGTAAGTTGTTGTATTTGTGTGATTTGCAATTATTTCCTGTTGCTGAAGTATGGTTTCATTTGCCGCAGATAATGCTTTATTTGCATCAGCAAGTGCCTGAACAAGTTTAGCATTCACAAAATCGGGAGCCTCATTTTGAGAAATTGCTCTATCTTTTATCATTTTGCCACGCCCGATGATAAGCCAATCAGAATTCAGATCGTCGTAAAATAGTAATATCTTACGGATGATATCTTCACCTAAAGAGCCTCCACTACTGGCCATTTTGCTAAAATAGCTATTGCTTACTCCAATAACAACAGCAATCTGGTTAAGTGTAATGCCTTTATACTTAACATACTCTTGCAGCCGATAAATAATTTTCGTAATATTTTCCTCTTTTTCTTGCATGTGTCGTAAAATAGTTAGATATTTGCATCGTGGTACGAACGTACCATACGTTCATACCCCAATAAATCGGGGTAAGTTACTGAAAAAATAGGAATTAACCAAAAATGGGGAGGATCTTAAAAAAGCGACCAGAATCCGCGCCGTCCAACTGGCAGGCTGTACTGACAGAAATGGAGATCAATGATGCTTGGTCGCTGAAATTGGAAGATAATACAGCAGATAATGCTCGTGCCGCGATTAAACGGTTGCGAAGGAGCGCAAGATATTCTCATTTACGATTTAAGACACACAAACACAGGAAACCGAAACTGTTTATTATAACACGGATAAATGATGATCCCGGACCTCAAAACAATAAAGCAACTACTTGAAGAGGCTATTGCAGTCGGTTCTTCAACGGTTCTGAAAGAGTTGCGGCCAAAATCCGATACTCTATCCCGAAAGAAAGCTGAGTTGGAATTTGGAGAATCCAAAATCCGAAAACTTCTCGAAGCTAATTTGATTAGTCTGAGAAAAAATGGCGCGAGATACTATCTGAGTAGGGTAGAGATCAATCAGGCTCTTTGTCAATCATCAGTTCAATTACTATATATCAAAACTCAAGATGGGGAGCAACCGACCATTGACAAAAAAAGAGTGGGCCGAATACTGGGCAATCGTAGACGAACAAGAAAAACGTGAATATCTACGCCTGCGGACATACACTGTACTGTTTAAGATGCTTTGTCCTGCATGTTCCGATAATGCAGAGGCAAGGAAAAAGATAGTCTATGATTGTCCAAACTGCCGGATAATTAAATGGCACAACTGTTCGATAAGACAAGTTCAAAGCGGAGAAATAAAAAATAGAATTATAACGAAATATCCAACAACAGAATGGATTAAGGCTTATGATCACACACGAGCCGAGAAATGGAGTTGGAAAAGGCATGAATCGAAATTCAAACAAGACATCATGGGGAATTGGATTCCAAAATGATATTCAAATATGCGTAGAAAGCGCATATATGGTTCTTTTAATAATCTATTTTTCGAAGTAAAGTAGAGAAACTTCGGGGAGGCAGTTGCCCCTGTCTCCCCAAATTTTACAGATGGCGAATCAGGTAAAAATACGAGATAGGGGTGGCTACGTCTACACGATTCCGGGAAATAACGTTTCGGAAACAGCTATTGATATATCGTCATATACGAAGGTCAAGCATCCCAATCTGTTTATTGATATGAGATCTGCGTACTCTTACACGCAGTTCCTCGCTCTATTTCGTATTGCAATATCGCTACAACCGATTATTCGGACAAATTTCGATACCCCTGATGGCAAGATTTCCCTCCAGGCAAAAAATGTCTATTGGGATAAAAAATCACACATGGTAGAGATTGTATTACCATTACGAGACTTTGGCGTTAGGCCCGAACATTATAACGAACTCGAAAGAGCTCTCCTCGACATGAGCCGTATCAGTGTGACTTTTCCGCAAAGATCGGCTTTGACAAATGCGGAACTGTCTGCAACTGGAGGATTGTGTCATGTTGCGATTGAACGAAAAAATAAACGTCGTCAGAATGCACATTTCTTTTTTCACGAACAGATTGTACATACAATCATTAATCCTCAAAACGGTTTCTCCCAAATCTTGAAAGAGACCGTTGAGAAAGCCAGTTCAATCTATACTGCCAAGTTATATTTCAATATCTGTCGTTGGGCGGATAAAGGCCAATGGACTGTTCCCTATTTGGAACTGAGATCTATTTTAAATGTAGATCCAACAAAATACAATTCGTATCACGATTTTCGGAAACGGATACTGAAAAGCAGCGCCGATGCCTTAATGCACAAAACCAATTACTGGTTCACATTTTACGAGCGGTTTCCCCAGCGTTCGAAGATTCCTGATATAATTTATTTCATCATCCATAATGGGCAGTTGAGTGATCAGGAGCGACGGGATTATAAGAACCGAGTGAGCCGGATTAAGGACACAGGCTCACATTTGGGGATAACAGCTCGCTCCATGAACTCAATTTTAGAAAAGATCACCCCGCAGAATAGCCGCTATGTGTATAGAAAACATAACGAATTACTTGCATATATCGCCGATAATGAAGGCGAAATAACGAATCATGCAGCCTATTATCGACAGGCTATGCAAAATATAGTGCTTGGCGAACTACTCAAACCTGCTGAGATACAAGCTGAATTCGATTTCTCAAACCCTTCAATACTTTAGCACAATGAAAGTTATAACAATTCTCAATCTGAAAGGCGGGGTTGGCAAAACCACGTCAACGATCAACTTGGCAGAATATATAGCCACGGTTGAAAAAAAGCGCGTACTACTTATTGATGCAGACCCACAGGCAAACCTTACTCACTTCTACCAAACTGATGTACCCAAACAAGACAATTTTTTCGGGATTTTTGCCATGCGCGATAAAGTTACCCCGTCTATTGTCAGAAAGAATCTGCATATTATTCCATCCAATGCTAGATCCTCTAAGATTAATTCTTTGATCGAAGGGGAAAACAATTCATTGTACATCCTCACAGATATATTGCATAGTCGGGATTATACGGAAATTTATGACTACGCGATTATTGATTGCCCACCCAGTTTAGGTCAAACAGTTGTCAATGCTGTCGTAGCTGCAGATTACGTAATCATTCCGGTTACAACCGGCGAATTCGCATCGCAAGGCCTCGACTCCGTGATTGCTGCAATAACAACCATTCAACGGGAATACAATCCAAAAGTTACGGTTTTGGGAATACTTCCAACGCTTTTTAGCGCAGGTAGAATCGCATCCCAAAATCTTATTTCGCATTTGAACGATAGCGGTCTGCCTGTATTTGATTGCCGGATTCGCTATTGTGAAAGTTTCCGGAGGGCCGAACTGGCACATAAAAGCGTTTATGAATTTGATAAACGCAGCAATGCGGCTCTCGATATGGCTGCGTTTTATAAAGAAGTGATGCTCCGACTCAAAAAGAAATAGTTATGACCAGTGAACTTGATAACCTGATTACCGACATGGGACAAGGCTCCAGACGTCGCGGTGTAAAAAAGGGGCGTAAAAAGATCAGAACGACTGTTCGAAGATCCACTATTGAGTTCACCGCAGAAATGGACTCCATTATCAAACAGCACCTATTCAAACATCATAAATCGTATGTCTGGGAAGCTGTTTACGACGGATTAAAATGTTTGGCCGAAAACGAAGGATATAAATTATGACGAATAAAGAATATAAAGAGCGTCGTCAGACGCTCGATCTGGCAATCGCTGCATTGGACGAAGAACACCTCGAAGACCGAGAATTTGCAGATGGGGCACTTGTAGAAATTGATTACGACTGGCACAAACGTATCGGCGTGATCTGCGGCTGTTTTATCGACCCCTTCGACGGTTCCATCCAATACAGGTATCATCCGTTGCGAAAGAACGGCATCCCTGCTAAAAACACATGTAATACCTACTACGGCAGTAAAATTACGAGAGCATGACATTTCTTATATTATGCGCCGCGACGGTTTGCAGTTTCGCACCGCAAACCGGTATCGAGCGATTATTGAATATGGCAGAAAACTACCGCCAAGTCGAACAAACGATTCTGCTGCTCAAGCGGCCGAATCCGATAATTGACCATGTACCCTGCATCTCGCCACTTCGGGCCGAAGATTTTCGACACCTCCGGATCAGCTCCGCTTACGGAACCCGTCTCCATCCGCTCCTGAATGAATACAAACACCACGCAGGCATAGATCTGCCTGGCAACCCGGGCGAATGGGTTTATGCGACAGCGGGAGGAATGGTGGCGAAGGTCGGCCGGACTGCAACGATCGGAAAGTTCATCCGACTGCGCCATGATTACGGCTTCATGACCCTTTACGGCCATTTGAGTTCGATCGACGTTGCGGAACGTGACAGTGTTCATATCGGCCAGGCAATCGGACGTGTCGGCAGCACAGGGCGCAGCACAGGGCCACACCTGCACTACGGAGTTTCCAAGAACGGCATTGAGCAAAATCCGCTCCCGTATTGCTATTTATACCTCCGATGGCAGAAAATGTTGATTGGTGAAGGGAAGAAGTATATCAAAAGATCCGGTCCCAATTTAACAAATTAGCATTTTAATAACGTTTGCAAATGAAACATATCTTCTTATCTATTGCCGCAATTCTTATTTCAGCGGTTGCGCAGGCCCAGTTCTCGTCCGTCTCGACCAATATCGTCGGATGGGCTGCCGGGAATATAAACGCAGCCGTCGATCTGAACGTGAACTTGCACAATACGATCAACATTCCGGTCTCGGCCAATCCGTTCAAGTTCGGAGACACCCAGTGGAGCCATGTCGTCCTGCAACCGGGATGGCGGCACTGGTTCGTCGAGCGATACATCGGACAGTTCGTCTCCCCCTCGCTGTTTTATGCCAACTACACCATAGGTTACGACAAACGCACCTTCAAAGGCAATGCCTACGGCATCGGATGCTCTTGGGGTTACTCGAAACTCCTGAGTACCCGCTGGAACTTCATCGTCGAGATCGGGGCCGGTATCGTCTATACCCCCTACACCGAGAAGCTGCGGCCGAAGCACATCGGGGAGTTCGACGACGAGTATACCTATCGTCACCGCCGGTTCCTGCTCGTCCCGATCAAATGCAACCTGTCATTTTCCTACTTGTTCTAATTCACAGATCCCATGACAACAACTTTTGAAAATTCCAAAGGATACAAAGTACTGCCATTGTCTGCCGACGAAATCAAGGTATGGCCACGTGCCAAGACCTGCGACCGCTGTGGCCGGAAAATCAGTTCAAACGGGTTCTACGTAGGAGCCGTCAATCTCATGTATTGTCCCGACTGCTATGAGGAGTGGCATGCCACGGCACCGGAGAAGCAGGAACTTCAATGTCCGCGGGAGAACTCGCATCTGGCAAAGGCAAACGAATATATCGCCGAAGGATTATCGGACATCAAATCAACTAAGAAATGAACCCATATAAAACACTCGTTTCCATAGCTCTGACTGTCCTGATGCTCTCTTGCGCCATGACGCACTCCTTGCAGCGCAGCACCCCGACGGCCGACATCCATCTGCCCAGCAATGGCCCCGTGGAGACACCCGAAGTAGAAGACGTCGAACGGGCTGTCACGCAAATGCGAAAAATCTCGATGAACGGCGGCCGTGACAGCGCCTATCTGGCCGAGGTCGAACGCGACTCCACGGGAGAAGTCACCATCAAAGGCGAGAACATTCAGACGGTCTACATCGTTGCCAAGTCGAAAACCGTAGCCGAACGCAACGGCGAGATTGCGATTGACTTCATCGTAGGCATACCCGCTGCTCTCCAGAGCAGCACGTGGGGGTTGTCGCTCACCCCGATCATAGAGAACAATGGGATGGAAGAGGCGCTGCAACCGCTCTCTATCCGGGGTGAGCTTTTTTCCGACATCCAGAAGCGCCAGTACTGGCAGATGAACAAGTACCTGAACCGCATGCTCGGCGACTCGACGGAGCTTACGTCCACCACCGGCCTGGCCGCGAAGTACTACGAAGCCTACAACCGCTACATCGCCGGCGGCCAGAAGCGCCGGGCCGACAAACTGGAGTCCACCTACAAACAAACGATCTCGTTCCCCTATTTATCCGATCCGCGGCTCGACTCCGTGCTGATCCGCAAAGGGGAGATTCGGTATTACTACACCCAGACCTACCGGCCGACGAAGGATACCAAGCGCCTGCACCTCTTTTTCCGCGGCCGCGTCGACGCCATCGACCGCAGCCGCTACGACCTCTCGAACAGCGACACGCTTACCTACACCGTGACATCCATGTTGTCGCTCCTTGACAACGAGCCGCGGTACATGCTCAAGATCATCGACAAGTACGTCGAGGTACGCGACCGCAACTACATCACCTTCCCGGTCGGCCGTGCCAATGTAATCGACACGATGGGCCAGAACCATGTGCAGCTTGCCAAAATCGAGCGCCTGATGGACACGCTTATCAACCAATACGAGTTTTTCGTCGATTCTATCACCATTACCGCTTCATCCTCTCCCGACGGCTCGATGGCGACCAACAACCGTATTGCCGGCGAGCGTGCCCGGGCAATCAAGGAGCGCCTGGTGCGCAAGTTCGGCCGGGAAGTCGATACGCTCATTCGCACCCGCTCGATCGGTGAGGACTGGACGCTGCTCAAGCGCCTGATCCGTCACAACAGCGATATGCCTAACTGGGAACAAATCATGGCCATGATCGATCAAAGCAGTAACCTCGACGTAACGGAGCCGCAAATCCGCCAGCAGTTTCCCAAGGACTACGCCTTCATGAAGGAGATCCTCTATCCCCAGTTGCGGGCCGTAGACTTCCGCTATAACCTCCGCCGCGTCGATATGGTCAAGGATACCGTCGTGCTGACCGTACTCGATACGACCTACATGCGCGGCGTACAGCAGCTCCGCGACCGGGATTATGTCGGGGCGCTGCGCACCCTGAACGACTACAAGTGCCAGAACCTTGCGATCGTGCTGCTCTCGCTGAGTTACGACGAGGCGGCTTTCGAGATTCTGGAGCAGCTGCCGCCGGCCGAGAAGAACCCAAGAACCGATTACCTATCTGCAATAGCACTCTCGCGCATGAACCGGCCGCGCGAAGGACTGGAGTATTACCTCAAGGCGATTCAGGCAGATCCGGTGCTGAAGTTCCGCGGTAACCTCGATCCAGAGATCCAAATTTTATACAAACAGAATAACGTAAAAGCATCCTGGTAAGATGGAACTACAAACCATACAAAATAAGATCTACGAGATCCGTGGACAGCAGGTGATGCTCGACTTCGACCTGGCTGCACTCTATCAGGTAGAGACGAAAGTTTTAAAACAGGCTGTCCGCCGAAATATCGAGCGGTTTCCGGAAGATTTTATGTTCGAGATTTCGAACGAAGAGTATAACTCTTTGAAAGACAGTTTGAGGTCACAAATTGTGACCTCAAACAAGGGCGGCATTCGGTATATGCCGTTCGCTTTTACCGAAATGGGCGTTGCCATGTTATCGAGTGTGTTGCGCAGCGGGTCTGCGATACAAGTCAATATCGCCATCATGCGGGCATTCGTCGCCATGCGCAACTATCTCACGCAGGCATCGCAGCATTCGGCCGAGCTTGCGGAAATGCGCAGCCGTCTTCAGCTTATCGAACATGAAGTTCGGGAGAACCTGAAAGCCATGAACGACATGAGCGAAGACATCGGCAAGGACATCGACGCAATTTACGAGGCCATAGGGGCACTGTCCGTCAAGCTACCGCAAATTCGGCAGGAACCACAAAAAATCGGATTCAAGAAATAGCAGCATGAAACCTATCCAAATACTGTTCACAGGACTTTTGCTCGCAAGCCTTCTCCCCGGCTGCGAGATCCACGACGACATCGACGTCGATGTGAAGCGCAAGGCCATCGTATACCTGCGCTACAACTACAACGACGGGGAGCACGACACCATGGACGAGGTGCAGACCCTGCGCCTGTTCTTCTTCGACCTGAAGACCGGCAGGCAGTACCGCGACACGACGCTTACGCGGGACGAATTCCTGACCGATACCGGAGCCATGCAGACCTACATTTCCAATGGAGAATATGGGATTGTGACGCTTGCGAACGTAGGGCATGGCTCCACGGTATCGGCAGACAACCTCGGCGATGCCGCCATCACCTTCCCGGATACGGGTGCCGACCCGCTTTTCTTCAACCGCATCCAGACGCCGATCCAAAAGGGCGACTCGCTGCGCTTCGACATCGACCTGTTCAAGTCCGTATACAAGGTCAACGTCCGTGTCGAAGGGATGCAGAACATCAACAACCCCGAAGATTTCTATTTCGGGCTGAACAACTACGCCGCTCTGAGTTTTGACAACAAGCCCTGCGGCGGCTTCAGAATGTATCGTCCCCAACTGGCCCGCGACCCGGCGGCCGGCACCATGTCGGGATCGTTTTACACGCCCTACTTTCCTTCGGACTCGCCAATCTCAATCGGCATCTACACCGACGATCCCACCTCGATTTACGGGCATGAACTCTTTGTGGCCACGATACAACGCTACATAGAGATCGCCCCTAATCCGGGACACGACGTCGAGATAGACATCCGCATTCTCCTGAACGGAGCCAATGTGACGGTGATTATCTCCGACTGGGAAGGAACAGTCATTCAAGAAGAACATTTCGGAGCATAGGCTCGAAAATAACTTATTTTCTCACTTAATTTTTTAATCATCCTCTATGAAAAAATTTTTTATGAAACTGACCGCAATCGCGGTAATGCCGATGCTGCTTGCAGCCTGCACGAAAGACGAAGTTAATCCTACACCGACCAACGGTGGAAAGGAAGGCGAAATCGAACTTATCCTGAAAAATGAAAGTGTAGCTGACGGAACCCGCGCCTTTGGCTCCGGCACTACCGAAAGTTGGGAGAAGTCGATCTCCTCCGCCGTACTTATCGTCTACAACACCTCGGGCACGCAAATCCTGCGCCGCGTACTGACCGCCGCCGAAATGAACGGCTCGACCACGACGCCGATCAAGTTCGTACTTCCGGGCGTGAGCGCCGATGCCTCGTGTGATTTCTATGTCGTTATTAACCGTAACATAGCGGATAACATCACCACCAAGGCCAAGCTGCTCGAAGAGTTGGAGAGCGACATCGCCTCCTACAACGGCACCTACGCAAACGTCACGACAAAGGCCATGCGCTCCGGAGGATTCGTAATGACCGGAGCTACAACCGCCAAAATCGCAGCAGGGACAACGTCCGTAACCATGACCGTGAAGCGCGTCGTGGCGAAGGTCGAGATTCAGACCACCATGACGGATGCGTTCCGGAGCAAATATGGCAACGGTTGTATCGAGATCAAGAAAATTACATTGAGCAAAGGAGCCGAGAAATCTTATCTGATTGACCAGACGGCGAGCAAATATGCAACCGTAAGTTCTTCCTTCACCTCGGCACAGGACGCCTACTGCGACAAGACCGGAGCGTCGAAAACGAACGCATACAAGTACAACAACCTTTTCTACATCAACGAGAAGGCCGCAGCCGCTACGGGATCGCGAATAAAAGTAGTCCTCGATGCTATCTATGATGCTGATGGAAATCTCTCGACCACGGCCGACCAAGTACCGTTATCCTATGAAACCGAACTAACAGGCACCACCGACGGAAAGATGCTTCGCAACGGTTCATATAAACTCAATGTAAACCTCGACGGACTTACCGGTAAAGACATGACGCTGTCAATCGCCATAGCCAATTGGGAAGCACTTTCAACGCAGAACGTGAATGTAGGAAAGTAATCTATTTCATCATCCCCGCATTGTCGGGGATGATTCTGGCCACCGTAGCTCAATTGAAAGAGCACACCTCCCATCGGGAGCTGAGGTTGTGGGTTTGAGTCCCACCGGCGGCACTTTCACCAAATACATTGTGCCATGAAAATACGAATTATTCTATCCTTACTGCTTGTTATTACCATCGCATGCAGCAAAGACTCCACAGAACCGGAGACTCTCAGCCCGGAATCTACGATCAGCATGGCACTCGATTACCAGAGCCGAGAATACGAGTTAGGCGAAGTAATCGAGGCAACACTGACAATCACCGAAAAGAATCCGGCAGCAGACTATTTCCTGTTGAACACCTCCTGCAACGGAGGTAAGGCCGTGGCAACAGTAGACGGCCATGAACTGCAATGGCAAGCCGAACAGCAGATTCCCTACGAGATCGTCAACGAGGAGTTCTCCTCGAAGGTGCTCCACCTGAAAATTACGCCCCAAGCCGGGGCGACGGCCAAACAGCCGTTCAACTTCGGTATCTATGCAATCTCGGCCGACGGGACAAAGGTCGAAAAAAGAATTTATGCAGTGAGTGTCAATACTGCGGAAATCATAACGAATGTCGAATGTATCACCCCGACAATCAATTTGGAACAGCAGTGCAAATTTATTTTAACAGCAACCAAAGAGAATTATGCCGGTGACTTTTTCGTACAACTGTCAACTGAAGGCAACGGATTTTTCATACTCGAAGACGGCAGTGCCGGAAATCGGTTCTACTGCCCTGCAGACTCCCATAATATGCTCTCATACCAGCCCCATGAAACCGGCTTACACAAAATCCACTGCATAGTAAAGGACGACATCAGTGTTTCCGAAGTGGACATCGAAGTCGAAGTCAAGGGGATTAACGGAAGCCTCACGAATCCCGAGCCCGGCGTATATATTTACTGCAATTCACTCTACTACCCAAGTTCGGCATGGCACCAAGAATGGAAAGAACAAGCTGAAGGTGTCGCAATCATCACGGAGGAATGCAGGTTTCTGATGGCCCCGGATCCCGTTATCGGAGATTGGGGCGGGGATAAATTCACGAACGTGCCTGATCTCATGGTCATTCAGGACTGGAGAGAAGCCAAATTTGATTATAACGGCCGAAAAAACACAGAGGCATTACTCAATGCCAAAGACGTTATGCGGAAAATCGAGTTCACCGAAAAATGTTACAACTACGATAAAGATAATCCGGGCAAATGGTACCAGCCAGCTGCGGGACAAATGTATTTGATACGTCAAAATCTGGACGAAGTACAACGATGTCTGAGCTTGATAGGTGGCCGAAAACTAAAAGCCAACGAGCATTACATATCCTCCACTGCCGCGGACGGATCACACCTTTGGGCAATCAGTCTCACACAATTCGAACGAATATATTTTTTCCTCTACGAACCCGACAACCGGACATATCCCGTCCGAGACTTGCAGACGGAAGAGCTGTGATAATTCAAACGACTACCCTATGAAACTTTTCAGAACGACACTCCTATACCTCTGGGCCATGGCAGCCTTCGGTTGCGGAAAATCCGAATATCGGATCACCGAGCCTCGGCCGACGCTCGAAGTGACGGCCTTGCAGGACGTCTACATCATCAACCAGCCGGCGTATCTCCAGCTCAAGGTCTCGCAGCAGGGGTACGACGGGGAATTTCAGCTCTCGGCCGTACTCAGCGAAGGGGCCTGCGAGCTCTCGATGCAGGGCAGCGACCTCCCGACCGACGGCACATGGGCGTCGATGTCCAACACTACGGAGATCCTGACGCTCACGCCGACGCTGGCCGGGCCGCTGCGCATATCCTTCGAGGTCAAAACCAAAGAGGGCGAGCAGTCCGGCCGCAGCTTCATAAACTTCAACGTTCAGAAGAGTCCCGCACTCGCACTGGAAGTCGAATACCCCGAAACGGCATCCGTCACCGAGCGGATCGAGCTGACGATGCTCCTCACAAAATCCGGATGGACAGGGGCGATCCCCGTAACCTACACGCAACTGGCAGGCAGCGGCACGCTCCAGTACGGAGCCGTGGCCGTCACCCCGGCCGAAGCGTTCTCCGTGCCGGCCAATAGCGAACAGCCGCTCTACTACACTGCCGCCGAGCGGGGCATGCACCGTCTCCAGTTCTCGGCAACGGACGGATATACCACCCAATTCAAGACTCTTGAGATCATCGTAACAAACTGACGACACCATGAGAACGACCTTATTTTACGCATTGGCGCTGTTCGTATCGGCCGGATGCTCCCCGTCGAAATACCGGATCGTCGAGCCGAAGCCGCAATTATCCCTGTCTACCGTCGCAACGGTCTGTGAACTGGGACAGGCCGTAAGCCTCACGCTGACCGTTGCTCAGGAAGGTGTGGGCGGGAACTTCTCCCTCTCGGCGTTTATCCGCCAGGGGCAGGCCGCAATCATGCTCGACGGAAGCGACATGGACACGTCCGGCCAATGGGTGCAGCTCGCGGCCAAGCATGCACGCCTTGTAATTACCCCGGCCCAAGCGGGAGATCTGCTCGTAAGTTTTCAGGCCAAGTCCCCTGATGGCGAAGTCAGCGAACAGCAAGACCTGAAGGTGACGGTAACAGCGCCATCAGAAATCACGGCCGAAGCTGTCTGCGAAGCGAAGATCGTAAACCCCGCGGCCGATGCCCGGATTCCGGTGCTGCTCCACATTCAAGGTGTGCCGGGCGCAGACGGGAAATTCGTCGTAACACCGACCCTCAGTCAGGGCAAAGGCAAAATCTTCCGGAACGGCTATGCCGTGAACGGGCAGGCCTACCCCGTCGATGCGGATGCGACATTCGAGTATGCACCCGAAGAGATCGGCGAGCAGATCCTCGAATTCGAGGTCACAGCAGGCAAGACATCGGCAAAAGCACGCGCATACATGGACGTCGTGAAGAACATAGTCGTGACCAGCAGCGTCGAGGGTTGTTTCACCATCGAGGGAGCCGGAGAGCACAATACTGAAGGTGAAAAGGTAACGCTCGCACTGGTGAACGAGGAGTTGTTCAACTTCGAACCGGCCGGCTGGTATGACAGCACCGGGCAGCTCCTATCCAACGAGGCGACTTATGCACTCCAGCTCTCGCGCGACTGCATCACGCGGCTTGAAGTCAGACTCAAGCCCCGGACAGTGAACATAACCCGGCAGGGAATCGCCCGGATAGAATTTCAGTATCTCGTCATGGAAGGCGGACGTCCCGTACCGAAGGTAGCCTACGATTACCGCACGCAGTATTCGACCGATTACAAGGCTTCCGAGCCGGTGAAGTTCTATTATGAGGAATACCGACTCGATAGGTCGAAGATCCCGCCCGTCGGACAGAGATCGACAGCAATGCCGACGATCACCAAAGGAGCGAGGAACTCGACCTACCTCTGGCGCTGCGACGAAAAATTCTCCGTCTCGATACGCCCCGGCGACAATCCGGGTTTCAAATTCCACTATAACGACAGATACATAGAGTCGGCCAACACGAAATACTATTTACCGCCGGATATTACAATGATGAAATAGAATCGAAACACCGCCATGAATAATCAAACCATCTATTAATAAACCCGTCTATAAAAGTTATGTAGACGACTAATAACTGCCATTTTACCACAACAGGGTATCTCTTTCTTGATTTAGTTGAAAAAGGGTTGAATAAATTTCGTGACAAGAGATACTCTGTTTTTTATTAAATCTCATAAAAATAAAACGTAATGATCTCCATTAAGAAATATCTCAAATTATCGGTTTTAATTGCTTTTGGAGCATTTCTAACGTCTTGTGAGCAGGACACCAATTTATCTTTGGAAATCCAAGAAAGTGTATACCTCCGATTCAATACCACTCCGGACCCGATTTTAACTACAAGAGCTACGGGAAGCGTCGATGATTCGGTAGCAGAAAGCACCACCATTAAAGACCTCAATGTTTTTATCTGGAACAACCTCTTTTCATACCATAAGTACTACACATCCGTTTCTGTGGCCACCATGCAGATTATCGCCGGGAATTATCACATCGTGGCAATCGGAAATGCAGGAAAAGATCTCGGAAATGCAGATGTATCTACGTTGCACACAACGACACTTGCTCAGCTCGATATCGACACCTATAATAATGCCGTTATGACATACATGGGCGAACTAAGCACAACCGCTGGAACAAATATAAATCTGCCGCTGAAAAGAACATACGCTTATGTCGCCTTCAATTTTTCTATTGCAAGTTCCTTCCCCGATTGTAGGCTGCTGTCGTATCGCCTGCACAATGTTCCTTCGACAACGACTCTTGCAACTCCGGCGTCAGGGGAATACACCAATGCGGCGCTATGTACGGGTACGACAGCATATTACTCCTTAAATGGCACAACAGCATCCGATCAAACCTACATCTTCGAAAATTGCCAACCCGATGTACCGTTCATTACTACCGAGAAAGATCGCACAAAGGATAATGCACCGGCTGCCGCAACATACATGGAGCTGAATTGCAGCCATACCGACGGTCGTCTTTTTACGCTACGGCTCTATCTCGGCAACGGCTCGCCGTCGTCATTTACCCTCAAGCGCAATACACGCACGCTCTACAATATTACGATCTATTCGGAAATGGATGCCCGTGTGACATCTACAGAGGCTACGTATTATCCGATAAGCCAGCAGATCATTCCAGCGGGTGGCGGAAATGGCTATTATGATCTGGGGACTGTCAGCTATACGGCAACCGATGCCACCGAATTGGCCGAAGCCTGCTTCCCCACGCTGAATGTCGGAACGCTACTGGAGAGCAAAGGCGGACAACTTCAAGCTTTCAAAAATGGAACTTGGGAAAATATTAGATCATCCGACGCTTTGATGATCCCCACCGGCAATATCTCCGGCACTACTGCAACCATGAAATATAGAGCCTATATCCCGACAGCATACCTGAGTACAGCATCAACGATTCAACAGCACATGGATGCAAAATATATGGTGGCCGAAAATCAGTATCAAACACTTGCCTCCGTAGATGCAACAACACGCTTCGGGTACAAGGCGACAGTACGATGCTCCTCCCCCAAAGCATCCTTTACACTTTCAGCAACTAATCCCCAAGCCGGTTGGATCGACGCGTCAGACCCAGAAAAAAATATCTGCATCGAAACAGCAGCTTCAAACAGGTCAGTAAGATATGTTATTAATAGCACAGAAGCAGTCATCAAAAACTTTGCAGGTGTCTATGATGATGAAACGGGGACTGCTGTCGGACAAGTGACAGCTTCAACAAAAACTTCCATTACCGGTATCTTTCCCGTGAATAAAACAGGTTCCTATACTATCCGATTTGAAACCGCTGCAATTACAACCTCGGAAACGAATCAAAACCAAACCTATATGCTCAACAGGAACACTATTACCGTGCAGGATACCGAATCGCACCCGGTACTCAATATTGCTCTCGAATGCAAGGAAGGCGATGGCATTTTCCTTCGCAACGCAACTTTTGACTCGACTGAAAAGACTTGGAGCGGGTCAGAAGAAACTCACCGCATGGTATATCGACAAACCACAGCAGCAGGAAAAGTTCAACTTCCCATAGTTTTCGTCCCTCTGAAAAGCGGAACTCTCCCTTACACAATCACTGTAAGCGATGATACAGGCAGCATACTCGTAACCAAGACCGTGACCAACACCATCTCGAAAACAGATTGCACATGGAATGCTGACCTGATTATCGATCCGGACTGCTATATAACTTATGAAGGGATTAGACGAGGGTCTTACTATAAAGATATTAACCTTTGCCTACGAATCCGCACAAGTACACCATTGGATTATGTCGGCTCCGGATTCGAGATTACGGCTCCAATAGCTTTCGACTTTATAACTGGACTTAATGGGTATACATGGGGTCACTATCCTCCCAACCCTCTCGAACTTCCATTAATTAACGGGTTGGTAACACCTCTGGAAACGACTCTGACTCTAAAGTTCAAAAACAACGAACAAAAGATCAGGGTCTACCCAATACCGGGCGGCTGGGGAGATCGTTTTACGGGCCATGGTTTTTTCCATAGAGAGTACGTAGTTTATGAAGACGAACAATATGAGGACTATGATTGGACAGTAACTATATCGGACGGAATAGACTTTAGAGGCACAAGCCTTGACATTCTACTACTCGATGATCCACAGATAGATCTCACGATTAAAAAACTTCTTACGAATGGAGCTGTATAAAAAATAAAGCCTATCCAACAACTCCAATCTTAACAAAATCACCCCGTCAGCACATACTACTGATAGGGGTGATTTTCAATTTCGGGGCATCGATAACGGTTTGGAAGTTATCCGAAACACATTTGTTTTGCGTAACCGTAATGTCAAATACCCCTTTATCAGCACAAAAAAGCAGCGACATTGTTTCCCAACAAGATCGCCGCCGCAGAGCAGCACCCAAATTTTATGCGCGGTCCTGACTCTGTTTTTAACTTATCGCCATTCTCCTTATGCCGAGTCTTGGTCAGCTGAATTTTCCCGAAAGCTCCGACCGCAGATAGAGGTAGGCAACCTCCCGCACGTCGGTCTTTTCGATACAGCGCTCGTATATTTCGTTCAGCGTGTCGAGCATCTGCTGTTTGCGCATTTCATCCATGCGCAGCCCGCTCTGCGATTCGATATGTTCGACGATACTCAGAAAATAGCCTTTCGCAAGACCGATGGCCGTAAGAGCGATCATCGGATCGACCTCGACGGTTATCCGATGCGTCGGTCCGGCTTTTTCCGTATGTTCGGGTACCGCAAGCGCTTCTGCCGGAGCCGGAATCGGAGTAAAAGCCGGGGCCTCCGTCGAGGTTCCGACGGCTGTGCATCCAGATGGCTCAGATCCATTTGCTTCTTCGTTTTGTCGTGTTCGAGATAGAACAGATGCCGTTCGCAGGAGTTCCGAATGATCGCCTGCATGCTGCGCAAGCGTCTGAGATCGAGCCGAAGATCGAGTATCCTCCGTCCGGAGGGGGGGCAGAAGTACTGGAGCACCTTTGGCCATTGGGGCATTTTCAGCATTACGAAAATAGCATAACCGTCCGACTGTATCAGTTCTTGATAACGGCGGTTGATATCGACGTGGATCTATCCACGGCAAGGTTGGTTTGCATGGCTCCGACGCCCTAAGCTTATTTTACACAATGAAAAACTTATTCTTCCAAAATCTGCATCGCTACCGTCCAAAGGTCCTGTGCGTCTTTACCGATCGTAAGCCGGAGTTTAGGGGTGCATAAGTAATATACACCCGAATACCCACTATGCTGTGTGATGAACTCCATGCGAATATCGAAAGTGCCCTCCTGACAAGTGAAACTCAGATCATCGAAGTAACGACAATCCGCAGTAGGGTCAATACCATCACCAGGCTGCATAGCAGAAGAATAAATATTTTTACTTGTTGCATCTTTCCCGTACCCCTTACCTATCAGCAACTCTTTTTCTCCGTAATTATGGACACATAATGTCCCGTTAATCGCATCGAAAGTATTATAAAACTTATTCGGGAAAGCCACATTCAAGTAAAAATAGCCGGGATACTGAGGAAACTCAGGTTCAGATTGCCACACTTTCCCAAGATTAGCTGACAGGACCGTTTCATACTCCGGATTATAGGGTTCCTCCGGTTCATTTTTACTACAAGCAATCATACTACCGACCAGCAGTCCAATCGCTATAAGTTTGAGATACTTTTTCATAGTATTAGGAATTAAAGTTTGACGCAGTTGTTATTTTAGTTAATTTATTCCTTTTCTCTGATTTTAAAGCCAATCGGCTGACGTGACTTCTTGGCTTCCGGTAGTTTCACAGACAAGGCCCCGATTGCCTCGAATACTGTATCGAAATCTCTCCGCACATCTTCGCTCAAGTCGTTCATGGCCTCCAAGTTCTCCCGGCAGTCACGTTCAACGAGTAGGAGCCGGCTGCGGAATTCGGCAAGCTCGGCCAAGACCACCGAGGATTGCATAATATAGTTCCGCATGGCCACAAAAGCTCTCATAATCGACAAATATACATTCACCGCTATAGGACTCTTCAGGACACCAGACAATGAGGCAACACCTTCTTGAGTAAATGCTGATGGCAAAACTGAACTGTGTTTTATCGTCGATGGCAACCGGTCACAATTTGTGACCAGTTCACGCCACTCTTTCTCTGTTAATTGAAACATGAAATCCTCTGGGAAACGTTCGATATTACGTTTCACAGCCTGCTTGAGAGCTTTTGTTGGGATCTGGTACATATTCGCCAAATCGAAGTCCAACATCACACGCTGGCCGCGGATCTCGTAGATCTTATTCTGTATGATCTGAATATCCATAATTTACTTTTTGAATCCTATTTTCTGTGCCGGGTTCTGAATCTTCGGCAACTTCACGGACAATGCCCCAATGGCCTCATAAATCGCATCGATGTCTTTTCGCATGTCTTCGCTCAGATCATTCACAGCCTCCAGATTCTCCCGGCAGTCATGCTCCACCAGCTGCAACCGGCTACGCAACTCCAGCAACTCGGCCGAAACTTGGGTAGATTGCACAATGTAATTACGCATGGCAACAAAAGCATCCATAATCGAAATGCTTACCTGTATGGCTGTCGGACTGCGAAGAACCGCCGATAACATCGACACGCCTTGTTCGGTAAAGACATAAGGTAATTTCCGGGTTCCGCCCCAACTTGATATTCCATTTTGGAATCTCAAGAATTCATGTTCGGTGAGCTGGAACATGAAACGTTCTGGGAAGCGCTCAATATTTCGTTTCACGGCTTTATTCAGGTTACCGGTTGTCACCCCGTATAATTCAGCCAAATCTCGGTCTAACATGACTCGCTGGCCACGAATCTCGTAAATTTTATTCTGTATGATTTGAATGTCCATCTTCTGTTTGGTTAGCGATTAGAATAATGTTCAAGATACTCGGGCCGGCCGATACTCATGTAGTGAAGATACAATTCGTGGCAGCGCTTGCGCTGCTCCTCCGGCAGCGCCTTCGAATACTCACGTATTTCTGCAACTGTAACACGCAATGGTAATTCCTCTCCGGTAACCTCCAAATAAGCCTTAATTCCAGCCTCTTTGCGCGTATATTTTCCTTTTGCCATTGTATATTTATTACCGGGCACAACCTCCAATACCAACTCATCCAGCAGCATTGAACAGATCGCTTCTTTTTCCTCATGACGTGGGACCAAGCTCCGCATCAGTGCTTTCAGATATGCCGCAAGGCTCAATCTATCATCGTATTCTGCCATCTGGGCTATTGTGTTGAATAGTGAAGGGAAGAAGCCTTCTATTTTTCAATTTCATTACCATTCACATCACCGTCTCGCAGCCGCCAAGCCACAGCATATCCGACCTTAATATATGGATACACCCAATTACTTACATGATCGCCTACAATCTCGCGGATCGTACCATCTGAAAAAAGGACATCCACAAGGTCGGTCGTCGGAATTGGCTTCGTTGTCGGCTCCCAGCCGGCCAACAACTGATGCCGTTCATCAGACCGGGCACGGTCTATGGCCTGATAGGCCGTAGACACATCGACCATGTTGTCCCCGTTATTCATTCTGACCGCATCGTTGTCGATGAGCTGGTATGCTATATCCTTATTTTCCATCTTTTTCAGCCCATTGTTCTTCTTGAGTCTGCTCCCAGCCGGCAGCCCTTAAATACTCCCTTATACGTACTTCTGGAATGATTTTGCCTGCCAAAAAATTACGTTTATCACGGATTGCCTGTTCTTTCAAATAGCCGCTATTCTTGTACCAGGCTTGCTGCGTAATTAATCTCGAAAATGCTTCATTCAACGTCATACTCAGTTTATCTTTTCGGCAAAGATAATCATTCTTACACAGGGAACAAATTTGTTATCCTCTTTTTCCAACAAAGACCTGAAAAACATACTCAGAAAGCCGAATAGAGCATTTTCGGGCGACTTTCCAATTAGAAATAATATTTCAGTCCAACGCTCCCGGATAACTTCAAACTATCGAAATTGGTTTTCATCAGGTATTGCAAACGAGGGTTGACGGCTACCGCCCAATGCCTGCCGAACACATACTCCACACCGAATTCAGCGAAAAGGCCGTACACGAACTGGTTCTGATAGGGCAGCAGATTACCCTGACGTGACAGCCTATCGCAACTCTCACCCCCAAGAAGAAGCCCTCCGGACGGTAGCAGCACAAACCTGTTCAGCGCTACAGCATATTGATAATGAATCTCACCGAGCCACTGCGCTGCATCGAACGAATCTCCCAGCGTGGCATCATAGCGGGTCTTGTCAAACATCACACCGCCCCCTAATACCGAATGCGGGGAAAGATAGGCCCCGATCCGTGCAGCACCGACGAATCCTCCGAGGTGCGTGATACCGCCATCGATGGCCGCAGTCACCTGTCCCTTATAGCCGATCTGTGCCTGTACGGTCATTGCCGTCATAACGGCCAGCATCGACAACATGATTTTCTTTCTCATTTCTCTTTTGCTTAAAAGTGGGTATGAACTTTTTTATCTCACAATAAAGTGCCCGGAACAAGTGTCCGGCAGCCCTGAGTGCCGTTCGGCCCAATTCTCCTTCTGCTTTCCAGAAAGCCCGGAATCCCTTTCGCCGGCTCATAGTCTACGGGCCTCGATGATAAAGTCTTCAGGGATTCTGAGCGTGATATTACGATCACCTCCCTGCTCAAGCACCTCGGCCAGCAGAATTTTCTCCTTACCGATAGTGAACTTCTCAAAGCGGTAGATCACCTCACAAGAGGACTTTGCATCTACGCGATGAATCTTCGTATCGACCCCGACGGGAAGGATCTGCAAACGCTCCTGCGTCGATGTCTTCTTCGTCTTACGGGCCGTGACGGAGAATGCGATATAATCGACGTCGAAAGGAACGTTACTACTGTTCTCAAGACGGAATTTGAAGTAGACGTGCGCTTCGTCCACGTAGACGCCTTTGAGCAATATCGTGAGTTTCTGGAGCCGGGCCACATTGTTGGCCACGATGTAATCGGGTTGTTTCCGGACTTTGGCGAACAGCAGCTCCGGAGTCAACCTTTCGACCGGGGTCTCATCTACGACCGCCGACTGTTCCGCTCTGAAGGGCCGGGGCTCTGTCTGCGGATCTTCGGAGAGTTGCTCTTCCTGATAAATGGCCATCGACGGAGATACGATATAGTTGACCTCCGAAGCCGCGTTATTATATACCACATCGAAAGCGTAATAGCGTCCGTCGGCGGTCTGCACGTTCAGGTTCGTTTCGGGCATCGTATCCACCGGCTGAATATACATCACACGACCGTCGCTCTGCGAGATCGCATCATCGGAGGTGTACCCGGTTCGAAACTTCACAACATCGGCCGGGAAGATGATCTGCGTCACCTTGTCCCGCCGCCACTCGATCCGTTGTTGCGCCGCCGCCGGAAACGCCAGGCTCAAAGCGGCCATCACGAATAAATATCTTTTCATCTTTCGTCAATTTTAAGAATTACGATCTGATTGTCTATCAGTCTTATCTCTACGGTCTTGGCGCTGCGCACTTGGTTACCGACTCCGGAGATCATCGATCCGACAACCCGGCCGACCGTTCCTCCGTACTGAGACACGGCCGTGCTGGCCTCCTGAACCGCCGTCATGGATGTCTGCGAGTTGGCAATCTTCCCTACTTCGTCGTAGTTGAGCGGTATTCCCTGAATCCCGTCCGACCCATAGACGGCCAATGGCAGGGAGAACACCTCGCGGCCCATGCGCACCGAGTTGATCTTCACGGAAAGTCTGTTTTCCGAGATCGCCGCGACTCCGGACAGCAGCGTATTGGCCGGGACTACCAAGCTGCCGTAGCGAATCGGTTCTTTGGTCCGGAACAATGCCGTCTGCCCGGACTTTACGAGCTGCGTACCGTGAATCACGGCCCGGAACATGGAGGCTCCCGGAGAATTGCCTTGTCCCGGTTGTGAGGACTGGCCAACTCCCCAATCGCGCATCATGGCCTGCCTACGACGGGTGACCTCATCCACCACCTGCTCATTCGTCGCCGGCCCATCCGGAGCACTCGACGCGGCCTGCCGGGACCGGCCAACAGGCGTTTCACCCTCATAGATCTGATCCATGTTCTGCGCAATCTCCTCATAGGCGGCATCGAACTGCTCCTCCGAGGCTTTTCGATCAACCCGGAGCGTCGTGACCGGTGCGGACTGCGCATTCTCCGATTTGGAGGCCGACGGCTCAGGGTGTTCGGCCACAGGTTCAAATCCGCTCGGAGGACGGTTGTAGAAACTCTCCTTTTCATTGGCATATGCCTCATAAGCCGCCTTCTTGGACGTGTAAGTCTTATCATCGATTGCGGCCTCGATTGATGTCACGCTGTTCTGCGAACCGTCGCTGTTCCGGTCCTGCTGTTTCAGGTAGCCGGCGGCGAGCAGCAGCACCATGACCGCACCTGCAATCAGCAGGATTTTCATGCGTTTATTCATGGACTTCAAAAATTTTATTCTCCAGATAGGGTTCGATCAAAAGACCGTGGGGATTATGCGGCCAGCTGCGTTCGATAACGTGGATCGACCCGCTGGCCAGGACTCTCCACAGCCGCGAGTAGGCATCCATCCGCTCCTGAATATCCACAACCAACTCAAAGGTGAAACTCCCATCTACTGCGGAGTGGATCATCAAATCTTTGATCGTCGCCTCCTGAACCACATTTCTCTGGATGAAACGGTTGAAAAAACCCGACTTCCGGCGTGTCAGGAAAGCATCCCGGAGGCTGTTGCCTCCGAGCCACCCGGCGGCCTCCGCCTTACGTTCCCAATCGTATTGTGTCAGACTGTACCAGTCCTCGACAAACATGGACAGATGGTGGCGGATTTCGATCTCGATATTGTCCCGCCGCTGGGCGTAGCGGGCCGGAATGACTTCGCCGTCGGTCGCTACATAATAGGCGTACTTCATACGCTCCTCTCGTTCCTCACGCCGTTCGAGGTAGTTCAGGACAAAACATACCAGAACCAGCATAAGGCAAAGAATCGTGATAAGGTTATTACGTACCAGATTACGGCGCATGGATTGTATCTTTTCAGGAATCATGGCTATACTCGAAATATTCTGTAACATAGATCCAATACGGCCTGAAATATCTTGAACCGCGCCAGAGCAACCATGATAAAACCGAGAATCGGGGAATTCGTCAGGTTGATGTAGACAGCGAAACAATCTTCACAAAAGTTGTTGGCCAGAACAAGGGCGGGGCCGGCGAACAGCAACGCGAAATAGATCATAAACCAATGCTTCCACAAAGCCCTGAAAGGCTCGAAAGCCCCCAGAACAAGGATCAGAGGCGCTACAAAGTAGGCGATCTTCAGCGATGCCGCGCGAATGAACATATAGGTCGGAAAGCACAGTACGTTGACAATATCGGCCAACGGCTTGAGAATATAGTCGGCAATCATAAAGGAGCCGACATTGGCGCTTCCACCATTCATAAACGACGTGAACATGCCAGTTATCGACGAAAAAAAGCCTCCGCCGGACTCTTCCTCTACGGCCTCTTCGCCAAGAAGCGTCGTTTGCATAAGATCCGCAATCATGCTTTGCGGATTGGCCGTTATCTGTGCCGTAGAGTTCACCAGCAGTTCGGCGAATTGGATAAATTCCGGGAACAGGAACACCACGAGGCCGGCCAGCAGCACACCCTGAATATCCTCCCAGATGGCCTTATGCGGATCGTTCTTCTTCTGAAGGACGATAAGCAAGGCTTGCACCAAGAGAAAAAAGCCCGCGATACGACTCACTACCGGAGGGATCGTCGCTTGGGAAATGACCAGTTGGTCCAAAAAATCCAGATTCATATCACTTGAAATATGCGTTCAATAACTGGTTGTTGAACTTCACGGCATCCGCCTGAAGATTGATATAGTTTACACGGGCCAAGAGCTTATCGATGTTGTCGAGGACCTGTCGGGTTTCGTTCAGGCGTTCCGCGTCACTCAGACGGAGGAAATTGCTCGTAAAGATCTTCGCGCCATAGGCTGTGACGTTGACGCACTCGCGCGTCGTCTGGCTGCACAACGACAACAGGTTGGTCGTATAGCGCCGATCTACCTTCATGGCCGAGATCTTGTCATATACCTGCCGAATCCTTTTGACGCAGGCCGCCGAGCGGGTGGCAATCTCCTGCACCTCGCGGATCGTAGCCAGCTTGCTGTTGACCTTCTCAACGGCATCGACGGTTTTATCGATGCCCTGCTTCACGCCCATCATCGTCTGGTAGGTCTGAACCGCCTGCTGCATCTGCTCGACGTGGTTCAGGGCCTCCTGAACTTCAAGGGACGGAGCCGTCACAACCATTTGGGCCTGCACCTGAGCAATTCCGCAAATAACTGCAAAAATTAAGAATAATCGTTTCATAAGTATAGAAGTATTAATTTGCACTGTGAATCCGTTCGTATTGCTCGATGGCTCGTTCCATCGACTTGGTTTGGGCATACAGCCGACCGAGCTCGTCACAGACTTCACCCTCGGTCTGGAATGCCAGATAGGTCCGAGGGCTTATGCAAAGACTCATCAGGGTCGATTTTTTACTCCGGTAAATGTAGAAAGAGGAATACATGGGCGGCGTATTGAAGTTGTTCCTCAATGACAGAACGCATTGCCGGTCATGCTCGGTGAAGCCCGTCGAGTATTTCTCAAAGCCCGTGGGATCTGCTCCGGCCAGAAAGATTACCGTCTCGATGTTCTTCATCAAGGCGCCGGCAGCTCCTCCGTCTTTCTTATACCTGTCCTCGGCGTTCAACGCCAGCTGGTCGAGGTTCTGCAAAACGATACACGCCGAACCGCCTTTCTTACGGATCGCCTGCATCTGGTACAGCACGGCACCGAAGATCACCGGCTTCTGCATCAACTCGGCAAACTCCTCGTAAATAATGAAGCCTCGCTTACCCATCTGCTCCCAGACAAGCGTCCGGATGGTGATGCCGATCAGGTGTACGACGATACTCAACAACTGGGGTTTCGAGCGGATATTCTCCAATTCGAAGATCAGCAGCCGTTTCCCCTTCAAACGTGTCGTAGGGTCTTCGCTGCGTGCAAAAACATTCCCATAGCTGCCGCCCTCGCACCACTCGCTGCCGTTGTGAACAAACTGGCTCACGTCGAAATAAGCACTGCGTATCTCGTTCTTTTCGAGAATCTGGTGGTAGTTATCGCGCAGCCATACGTAGAATCCCGGCCAAGAGGGGGCCGCGACAATATGCAGGTACGACATGACGATCTTGCGCAGCGACACCTCTTCCTCGGCCGTGGGAATACCTCCCGGCTTAATGATAAGCCACAGCGTCTCACAAATGTCGTCCACACTCTCACCATTATCGACGTCGGCAACGGCAAACGGATCGAGCCCCAGGGGATCGCTGCTGTTATAACGGAAGATGAAAACCTCCTCAGAATCATACAGCCGGGCGGCCTTGTCATACGAGCCGCCGCAGTCGATGATGATGTTCACATATTCCGCCTCGGGGTCATTGTGGTAGTCTCCGACAATCTTCTCCAGATCGACTGTCTTGCCGCCACCTGTACGGCCTATCACCGCAATATTGCGGGAATCGACATATTTCCGATGTGGATCGTAGAGATCGTAGCGCAACGGCAGATGGTTGATAGGATCACTGAAAAAAACGCCTTCCGCATCCGACCTGTAACTTCCCGTATGCTGAAACAGAGCCAACGCCTGCCGAAGATCAACCAAGTAGAACGAATCCCGGTCCATGCAGGTTACCGTTGCAGGATGTGAGCAGAAGACGATATTGCGAAGCTCCGCACCCATCGGCACCGAAGGCTCGAAATCACGGACCTGCCTCAAATAATTCGTTATTCGCGTCCGGTACTCTTTTACCTCTTCAGCACTCTCACCCCAGAAGATGATATTCGTATGCCCCCGGACCAACATGGCGTCCAAATCGTCGCTGATTTCTTCGCGCGTGCGGTCCAGACGCCGCACCTGGTCATCATTCTCTTCCGAGAATCCCCGGTTCTTGCGGAAAGTATCCAACGTCTGTTTGACGAGCGCATACTCCTGCTCATGCCCCGATATCCGTATAATCTGATTATACAGATGCGGAACAGGCAACAGGATGCCCAGCTCTTCCATGATCCCCATCGGGAGTTGCGAACTCTGACCCGGCGCTGGTGTAGTCAGAACCTCCGGGAACTGACGCTCGTGTTCGAGGCTCACGGCGCCGACATAACGGTCGCCGACACGGAAATCGCACCCCGCAGCATCCACATCCGTCAGGTAGTCGGTCTGAAATCCATTGAAGAAATAACGGGTATATTCACGAACCTCCTCCTCCCCGAACGGCTCAATGCCGATAATCCCAGAGCCTTGAAACTGAAGGTACATCGAATCAACTGCACGGGTAAAGCGCCCGTACTCTTGATCCTCGGAACAGAACGCGGCGTGAGTCAGCGGTACAAAGGGATTCTGAGACCGCGGATCGCGCGTCGCACGGAAGCCCGTAAACACGACGAACAGGCAGGACATGTCGCACGTCTGCATACGTCCCGCGGCAAATGCCTTCTCCTCACGCTGTATGTACGAGTTTTCCGGCATCGCCGAGGCGTCGAACAACTGCCGGTCGTACCGATCACTACGCAAGATGATCGTCCCCTGCGGAAGATCCTTTAGGGCGACACGCCATATCTCATTCAAGCGGTCGTATTGATCCTCGGACAACGATCGAACCTCTGGAAGCTGCAACCGATAACAGAAGGCGACATCGCCCTGAATGGTCAACAGCCGATTATTGGAAACGTCCTCCAGAAGCTCCGAAGCATTGAAGCTACGGGACTTCGGGCGGGGATACGACTGGAACAACAGCCAGACGACAAGTCCGACGATCGATACCAGCAGAATCAAGATAGCATGAAACATCATCAGCGGTTTTTAAGATGAAGGGGATATTGTTTTCCGTAATGCAGGTTACGTTTCAGACGCTCCATATTGCGGAAAAGCCAATAGACCCCGCATGCCCACGGAATCCATACGATGATAAACACCGGAAGAAACACCACGATAAGCACAGGGGCACATGTCAGGCCCAGACAGATAAGGAAGTTCTCGGCAGGAAGCCCCAACACCATCGCCTTGTCCCGGATACGGCGATTGACATACAACTTCATCGCAGCAAAACATTCATCGCACCGTACACCATACCATAGCCGACGGCAATAATCACCAGAGCCCAGCCGGCATTGGAAAGGATCTCAGCACGATCTTTCCAGTTCTGAACAAGGTTCCAGATCGTCCAGCCGAATAAGGCCACAAAGCATAGCAGACCCAACAGATTGGGAACCAACGTGCGAAGCGATGCCGTAACAGGCGACAGGTCCCAGCTGATCGTCTGGGCGAAAAGAGGTGCGGCAAGCAAGGTTGCGGCAGCCGTAAAAAGTCGTTTTTTCATAGTTGAAATCATATATTGGAAAATCTGTTCATAAATTCTGCAGCATCACACCGGATCTGCTCGGCAACGAGCCGCATTTGCACCGGGTCCAAATCCCGGACTTGCGGAGGTAGGAGTTTGGAACCCGGATAGTACTTGAACCGGAAACGCTCGACCCGGCCGTGGAAGTAGATGAATTCACCTTGTTTGAGCGAATAGAACTCCGAGCGTTCGTACAGGGGACGTTTCACCTTACGCCGTGTGGTACTCGAACCGTTCGAAGAGGTGCTGTAACTGC
Organism: Alistipes finegoldii DSM 17242; assembly: GCF_000265365.1. Lineage (NCBI taxonomy): Bacteria > Pseudomonadati > Bacteroidota > Bacteroidia > Bacteroidales > Rikenellaceae > Alistipes > Alistipes finegoldii. The sequence goes on along the minus strand of NC_018011.1, from coordinate 224,719 downwards.
GCTCGATGCGATCAACCTGCGGCATCATGCCTTCGTAATACTTGGCAGTATGTTCGAGGCTCGTGCGCCCAAGGAACTGATGCGCCAAGTTCGAAAGAACAGTACGCTGGTTATACTCCTTGCCGCCCTGAGTCCGCTGTATCTGGCTAAGATCCTGCGTCGTATAGACAATACAGATTCCCAAGCTACGCAGCGTAGCCATATAGTTCTGCACACGCAGCAGCGGGAGCTCCGGAGCCTCATCCAGCAAGGCTACGGCGGGAACTCCGCCCCGTTCGCTCATCATCGTAAGCGTGGCATCGGCGATCATCGCAAGGATCGGAGCATAGGCCGTCGTGTTTCGTGGATCATTCACCAGTCCAAGGCCGATCTTCGATCCCGGAGTATTGATACGCAGATTGATCTCGTTATCACTCAACAAATAGAAACCCGCATCCGTATTGATCGTGTTCAACGCAAGAATAAGCGTCTGGAGGATGTTGCTCGTAGTGTCGGCATTGCCTGTGCCTTGGAAGAACGCGGCAGCCATCGAATAGACCTGCGCATCGGCTTTGAGAAGGCGCTCCAGCTTCCCGAAAGGAAGAACCTTCCGACCTTCCTCCAACCGCAGGTGCTCCGGGTTGTTAAGTATCGACATCACGAACGGGAGGTTGCAGTGCTCAGGAGCATAACGTTTCAGATACCAGATCAGCGCCTCCAAAAGCGACGAGGCCGAATTGTTGAAGAAATCAGAAGTCGAGTCGTCGGACTCCCGGCCCTGCACGGCAACGATAAAGGACTTCACGCGCGAGCGCAGCGATGCCTCGTCGGGAATATACTCCGGGGAGATCGGATTGATACGCACAGAACGTTCGGGATCGAACAGCGCAAAAACATGGTATGGAAGCCCAGCAGCCCGGAAGATCGGATAAAGAACCTCCGAAAGTTCATATTTTTTTAGGTCGTGAACCAAGACTGACATACCGAATTGTGCTGCATGTCGGGCATAGGCCGTATTGCAACTCGCTGTCTTACCGCTGCCCGAACCGCCGTTGATATAGGTTCCCTGATTGATACCTTTCACATAGTGCAGGTGGCCATTGCTATCTTCGATCTCCAAGTTGAACTTGGACCAGCCGTTCAGAAGCCGGCAAATCCGGACATACAGAAACCGCACAAGGGGAATGAGCAGGCATTGCCCCGCCAGCAACGGCAACGCCCATGACCATGTGTAGGTCCGCAGTGAAAGACCCGCCCAAAGGTAGAGTCCTCCCGGAACCAGAAGCCCCGCAAGGCCGGCCATGATTCCGGCAGGGCGTCGCCAGAGATAAAGCAGCGGGATCAACACCGCCGTCAACAGGAACCATCCCAACAGAGTCATAATCATTCGATGTTTTGGTATTTTGAAATCAAATCCTCCGTATATCGGAAGGCCATGCCGACGGGGTTGCACACTTCCTTCTGGAGCAACACGGGCAGAATTCTCCCGGCGATACATAGTCGGCAAGGATCAACCGGTCCTGACGTCGCAGAATACATGGGGCCCGGCGCGACTTCGCGGCAACGGCACTTATCCATTGAGAGAAACATATTGTTTCTGCCCGTCAGAAGCCACAATTCATCGATCTCAGGAAACTTTTCACAAATCATGTCGGCGACATGGATGGAAAGCCCGTTATTCCCTCTCTTTATCTGATAGAGGTTCTCACCACGCGGAAGCCCGATATGCCGAGCAAAGGCGTTAACCGACATACATGACCATCGGACTACCATTTCAATCCGCGGCCAAAGGTCGGAATCTCTGTTACTGAACTTTGTCATAACGTAGACTCGTTTCCCCAGAACAAGACTATAATCAGGAACAGGATCGCCACGCCGGCAATAATCAGGGTGGAGCGCGGAATAATCTCTCGCGGAGGTTCCGGCAAACCTTGCTCTCTCGCTTCGGCACGGGCTTCACTGTTCCGTTTATCCAGTTTCGCCTGCTGACGTGCCATAAGCCAGACGCCCAGCAGGATCAATCCGGCAAAAAGTTTCAGGGCCAATTTCATCGTAAAATGAAGTTCATTCATATCAATATCCTTTGGTTAAAATTCCAACGAGTTTGAACGCCGCCTTTATCGCCAACTGCTGCGGAGTGACCGGCTGCACCATCTTCACCTGATCGGCCTTCGCCATAGCCTGCACCGACACATCGCGCTGAGCAACGGCTCCGTAAACCTTATATTCCGGAACCGGACCCACAGCACGACGGCACGAAGAGGATACACGCCGCTGCAAAGCCTCTTTCTTCGTCTTGGATTCCGCAGCCGAGAAATATTTGTTGATGTAGCGGTTAAGATAGTTCTGCTGCCGCTGTATCTTCTCCAAGTCCTCTTGGGGGATTGCCTGGACAAGACGCTGAATAACCTCCCGGCGCTTTTCCTCGATCCGGGCATATACACCCTTCAGGGAGTCCTTGTAGTGACGGGCCTGCTCCGGAGAATAATTCTGATCCACATACACCGAAAAGTCATGCTCGTTACGCAACCGGACTTCCGGCCCGAACAACAGCCGGCTATGCTGCTCGAAGAGACGCTCCGCATGGGGCGATACCTCGCGGGCCAGTTCATTATTCATCTCAAGAATTCGCTCAGCACATTTATTGGGATCGAGAGTCGTCTCCCGGATCAGTTGTTCAAGTTGGGTTTGCTTCTCGATGAGAAGGTGATAACCCGGTAGTTCTTCACGAATAAACGTGTCGATGGTTTTGGCAAAATCCGCCTGATGCTTCACGCGGATCTTGGAGAGTTCCGCGAACAACTCCTTCAACTGCTTCTGGAGCTGCCGGGGCTTCAGTTCCGGGTGCTTCTTTTCGTAGATCTTCACTACTCCCGCCCGAAGGTCCCGCAAAGCCTTGTCCACATTACGGTCCTGAAGCGCCAAGCGCAGCAACGACTCCTCTTTGGCGTGAACGCCCAGCGTTTGCTCCGCCAGCACGCTGCGTAGCTGCTCCATGAGTTGCATCCGCTCGGTCTGGAAATTCTCCAGCTGCACGGTCAACTCCGCCGCACGGTCCGCAGGACAGGCTGCGATCTCAAGGCGCAGCGCATCGAAGGTCGCAGGTTGCTCACAACGGCTTACGGCTTCCGCAACGCAGCGCCGGGCATCTTCCGGAAGCAACCGCTCCCGGACCATGCTCTCGAAATCCTTCATGTCTTTGACATACGCGCCGTCGGCCCCAAAGGTCTCACGGGCAAAGGATGTCAGAATCTCACGCTGGCGCTCAGGCCAAAAACACTGTACATATTCCCCAACCAACTGCCGCTCGGTATCCGTCAGGTAACGGACGGCATTTTCCAGAAGTACCGAATCGCCCTCAAATACCTCTTCCAGATACTCCGTCTGCGCGAACAGGCAGTCAGTATTGCGACGGGTAGCAATACTGTCAAATACATAGTTTTCCCGATGCCAAGCATTCCGGTAAATCTCCGACCACTGATCAAAGACGTCCCGACGGCGATCGACAGCCTGGCGCATGGCCAATCCTTTGCGCAGGACCTTATGCGCAGTCCGGACCGGATGGTATCCCCGTAGACCCGAAACCTCGACAGCCTTGTCTCCGAGGCCGACACCCAGACTTTGGCCCCAGTGCGGAAGCGAAAGGTCTTGATCCATAGTAACACGATTCAATTCCTCCTGCAACTCCTCGACACTCGAATCCATCAGAGCGGTTGCATCCAACACTGGATTCAGCAGACGAAGCTGACGGACCAACTGCCCCTTCAGACGCATCAACTGCCGTGCATCCAGCCGCTCGGCCTGAAGCAAGGATTCGTAGTACTCCCCATAGCCGCCGCTCACCAGCTGCCGGAACTCCGCGGCCTCCGCCCGGCGAGTCGCACGGTCTTGAGCCAACTGCTTTTCAAAGGCGAATCCGGACATATGCCGAAGGCGCTTGGATACCTCATAGCTCTCGGTCTGCAACCGATGGTGTGCGAAGAACCGGTCGAAAAGACGCTCGCATTCGATCTTGTACGCTTCGCGGTCAAAGCCGATGCGAACGGCCTTGCCGTTCAGAACGTGTTTCTTGCTCCCACGACCGTTCGCATTGGGGCTCAGGTTGATCGAATTGGTGATGTCACGACGGCTCACCGTGACGTGAATATGCCAGTTGTCACCGGCTTTCGGCATCATAGCCCGCAGAATCTCGTCACGCCCGCCAAGGCGGACATGGCTTTCCCGAACATATTGCGCTTCGAGATCTGCAATCCGGCGTTGCACGGAATCATCCTTTCCACCGCCGAGTTGCTTTTCCAGACGGGCGATCTCCTTGTCGATCCGGGAATTGTTACGCACATGGGGATCATGGCTCTTCCAGTAACGGTCCTTCTCAACCATCCCGAACCACATCAGGTCCCGGTTGTCGTGGATCTCAGGGTGTCCGAAGTTACGAGCATAGGCATCCATGCACTGTATGGCATAATCCTTCAGATAATTTCGCATCATATCATCCTCCAGCCTCGCAGGGATCGCCTCACCAGCTTCGAGGAGCGTCTGCTTCGTGTCGGCGATCGTACGGCGCAAATGGGCGATTTCGTCCTTCGAGGGAGAGATCGAGAATGTATAATAGCGGGCTTCCTTCTTCTTCAGCCCGCGGACATTCGCATCGATGTTCTTCACGACATCCTCCGTATCGTAGGTATTGCCCGTGCCGTTGAAGAAATACTCTCGGCCTTCGACCCGGACCACATCGTTCTGCTTGTCCAAGTATGCAGACAACTGGCGGGAGGAGGTCTCATCCAACTGTGATTGGATAAGGCTCTCTTTCTCAAGATAACCCGCGTATTCGGCAACGGAACTCTGACCGTAGCGGGTGTTGTCTACATACTGCGTGACGTACATAATTCCTCGTATTCGCGTTTGAGCTGGTTGAAATCAGATTGCGACAAACGGATCTGCATGGCGGCATGACCTTCAAAATCCGTCGTACTGGTGGCAGCGGAAAAGAGACGCTCCAAGAGTCCGAACGAGCGAGGCAAACGATCGTCGGAAGAGGGAGCGGGAACATCGGGAGCATCCATATCCTGAGAAGCGCCGGAGAATGATCCGGAAGCACTGCGGCGATCTTCGCGCACCAAACTTTTGATAAAATCTTCGGTACGTTCAACAGGACCAATAATCTTGGAAAATTTTATATCAACTCCTGTAAGTTTATTGAGAATGGTTTTGTATGCATCATTAACCGAAACTTCATAGTCCAGGTTATTGGCCGCATAATGCAAGATGATAAGCGATACCGCATTCCCCAATGATACACCTTTACGTTCTGCGATTATCTCTAATTTGCCTTTGGCCGCCTTAGAAATGCGAACAGTGCATGAGGTTGGTTTATCAACTTTCGCTTTCATTATTCCTATTATTTTCTTTGTAGCATGAGCAAAGAAAAGGATTATAGAAAGAGGTAGCAAGAACTGATTTTCATGTGATTAATCACAAGAAATTGAATATCGGGGCTACGTTTATTTGGGAGTGAGAAATAATTTTTTCAAGAATTTTTTACACCGCAAGATAAACTTGCCTAATCCTGCCAAAGTTACGCAGCATGTTACATATATAACACTAATAATCTGGCATATACATCATTGAAGTCACGTAAATGTAACCAAAATTGCATGATAAGCCACAAAACAGAATTACATATACAACAGATTATCAATAAATTACACATTCGCTCAATAAAACAGAATCACGCTTCAGCGTGATTCCCGCTTGTTCACAGAAAAATGTTACAGGATCAGCCGGAATTCGGCGGACGTAAAGGCGACCCGAAGAGGGGCAAGGCGTAATGCCCCTCTTCGGGTCAGATTGCGCTTGCGTAATCGCGCCTTCGTCCGTTGAAATCCGGATGTCCGTAAGGCATCGGGCGGGAATAACCGCCCGGAATTTTAGATGCCGGTAACATTTTTTTACCGATCTCCGGCGTAGCCGGGTGGGCGGCAAATAGCCGCCCGCGGACAAAATCGGCCCCCGTCGATTTTGTCCGCCCTTTGCTTCTTTCTTCACGAAAGAAGGAATCCCCCATTCGGGGGAGAAAGGGGGGCTTTGTCAGCCGCCAAAGCGAGGCTCCGGCGGAGCGCATGGCGGCGTACAGACAAATACCTATAATTTGCGCCGAGCTTGTCGAAGGCGCAAATCGCGGCACCGAAAATCTCCGCAAAGCGGAGTTTTCCGGTGCCCGCCCCGCCGAGGCGGGGTGTTGAATAGTGAAGGGAAGAAAGATAAAACCGAAGCTATTCACCGAATCCGGGTTGCGAAACACGCCTCGGCTGCGTCCGCAGACACGCGGCGAAGCCTTGGGCCGGAAGGCCGCGCCGGCTTTGCGCCGAGGACTTGGGCACGTAGCGGGCATTGCCGCTACCTGCCCAAGAAACGGGGTGAGTGACTTTTCTTGGGTTCCGGTTTCTTTGTGTCTTCAAGACAAAGAAAGCGGACGCGGTTTGAAGTGCACCCCAAATATTGGACGGATTAGTATTTGTTTAGATGGCATGAGTTCGGTATTGTACCGGGCTCATGTTGTTTAAGTATTTCTTTATCCGCTTGTTATTGTAGTAGTCGATATATTCTTCCAATTCTTTTCGGAAATGGTCTATGGATGAGAATTTTTGCAAATATAATAATTCGGACTTCAATAATCCAAAGAAACTTTCCATAGCAGCGTTATCCAGACAGTTACCCTTGCGCGACATGCTCTGTGTAATACCTTTCTGTCTTAAACGGAGCTGATACTGCTTCATCTGATACTGCCAGCCCTGGTCGGAATGCAAGACAATACCCGGAGAATCCGGTATTCTGGCAAACGCATCGTCCAGCATCTTCATGATCTGCATAAAGTTAGGGCGTTCAGCTATTTTATAGCTAATAATCTCCCGGTTATATAAGTCCATAATCGGCGATAGATATAACTTTACGCCGCAAACCGAAAATTCCGTAAGGTCAGTAACCCACTTCTGATTCGGTTTTTCGGCTGCAAAGTCGCGTTGCAGAAGATTGGGCGCTATCCGTCCGATCTGTCCTTTGTATGAACAGTATTTACGGAGCCTGACCTGACTTTTTATCCCGCAAATATTCATCAGCTTAAGTACGGTTTTGTGATTTATCGCATATCCGATCTTATTCATTTCAACGGTAATGCGCCGATAACCATAACGCCCCTTATGTTCGTGATATAACCTTATAATACTCTCTTTTTCGCGAGCATATTTATCGGGTTGTTTTGATTTTCTGAAGTGATAATAAAATGTGCTTCGCGCCATCCCTGCGGCTTTGAGCAATACTGAAAGCCGGCACTGCGGCCTTAGTCCTTCGATGGCTTGGGCTCTTTCCCGCTCTCGCGGACAATGCGCTCCTCGACTAAGGCCTGCAATTTTTTTAAGTAAGCATTCTCGGCACGAAGATACTCCAGTTCCTTAAGCAACTCTTCGTGCGGAGTCGTTTTGAGTTTGACTTTTTTAGTCTTCGATTTACTCATGGCCGGCCTCCTTCTTTGCGGTTTACGCCGCAGGCCTTCAGCACCTTGGTTTTGATAGAGCCGCTCCCATTGACGAATAACAAAAGGGCCCGGAATGCCGAAATGCACTGCTGTCTCCAGCAAAGATAGATGATTTTGGTGCATATGCTTCAAAACTGACAACTTAAATTCTGCACTGTAGCTACCGTGGCGCAGCTTAAGGCCGGCAAGGCCATGGCGCTCGAATAATGTTACCCACAAGTGAACTTGCGAGCGGCCACAGCCCAAGTGACATCCGGCTTCCCTAACCGAAAGTCCGCCTTCGAGTACCAGTTTTACGGCCTTTAAACGAATCTCATAATTATATTTCATAAAAAACACCCCAAAAGTGTCCAACTTTTGGGGTGCAGTACACTTTTGCTCCTTTTGGCCCGGTTCCAAAAGGAGACGCATGCGGACAACACAAAAATGCCCCGGCAGCTTGCGCATGCCGGGGCATAATGTCGAGCAAAACCGCTCTAAGCGACCATCGCGCATGCGAGCGTAGCGAGTCGTCGGGCATACCTGACCCGACGCGATGGCCGCGCAGTCTATAACGATCCAACCCGGTCACCTGTCGGCTCAGATATACCGACAAAAACAACATCCCCCATAATAAATTCCGGCCGGGCCATGAGGCTCCGGCCGGGATGTTGATATGTGAAGGGAAGAAAACAAATTTTACGCCGCAAAGCGCTGCGGCACGATGTTCAACTCGTAAAGTTTCGCCACCAGCGCCTCGCAGAGAACCCGCGCCATGTTCACTTCGACGGCGTTGCCGATAAATTTTTTCTGCTCTTCCTGCGTGCCGATCAGTACGTAGTTCTCCGGGAAGCCCATGATCCGCTTCAGTTCCGGGATACGAAGCATCCGCATCCGGATGTCCACCAGTCCGTACAGCGCCATGAACTCCTTTATCTGCACCAGCATCGGCGTATCTTCCGGGTAAATCTCGTAAACCAACGTTTCGTCCTCCAGCCTGATGAACGAGGGCAGCGCCTCGCCGTCCGCTACGGCCGTCACCAGCCGCGGAGGCCGCTTGTCCATCCGGGCAATCAGCGTGAAACACGGCCGATCGGTAGCGGCACCCGCCGAGGCGAACTGCGGGTTCATCAGGTATTGCCATTTGCGGTTGGCAGTCGCGGTCTGGGCCGGAGCATCGAGCGAACTGCCGACGTTGCTGAAGTTGGTGTTCATGATCCACGGCGTGACGAGCCGCTGCTTCGGGTTCGTCATGACGGCCGGAGCCGGGCCGTCCGTTCCTGACGTCTGGCCGCCGCCGGAATAGTAGTTGGCGAAGAACGGACGCACCAGTTGAAAACGGTCTTTCGTCGTAACCGTCGGTGACGGCCGCTCGATCGACGAGTTGAACCCGTTGCCGTAGTAGGCCGAGACGAAGGCGTGGTGATCGCGGCAGGTGATCGCGCCCGCGGGCGCATCGACGGCTGTGCATTTCCCCTCCGGAGACCCGCCGAAGTGCTTGCAGAGGTAGTACACCTTGGCTACGCCGAGGCGGTTCTGCGTCGCCACGGTCGGGCACGGTTCGTCGATGCCGGGTGCAACATACTTCCCGGAGTGGTTCATCGAGTTGTATTTGACGAGGAACGCTTCGCGCCCGCCGGCGAGGAACTTCACCAGCCCCGCGTGGATGCGGGCAAGCGATGCCTCGACCAGCGGCCGCTTCCGGTCGAAGATCGACTCGCCCTCGTCCTCAAGGTCGAGGACTTCCCGGACTGGCCGCCACTTGCGAAGCTGCTGACCGAACAGGTCGCCCTGTGCCGGGTTCTTGGTGTGAGTCGGTTTCGGAAAGACGATCGGAAGGCCGCGGCGGGCGAAGATCCCGAAGAACCGCCGGCGGGAAGTGTACGCCCCGAAGTCGGCGGCGTTCAGGATGCGGTGGCCGAAGTCGTACCCGTAGCCCCGCACGTTGTCGATCCATTTCCGGTACAGTCGCCCGGCATCCCTGCTGACGGGCTTGCCCCGCTCGTCCAGATCACCCCACGACATAAACTCCTCCACGTTCTCGATCTGGATGTAATCGGGGTTCAGCGCCTCGATGTAGCGGAACAGGTGTTCGGCCAGCGTGCGGCTATCAGCGTCGCGCGGAAGGCCGCCTTTGGCCCGCGAGAAGTTCGTACACTCCAGCGAGGCCCAGAGGACGACGAAGGCATCCGGATACTGGCGGCGCATCCGGGCCGCATGGGCCGCGAGTGGCCCCAACTCCAGCGTACGGATGTCCTCCGTGTAGTGCAGCGCATCGGGGTGGTTGGCAGCGTGCGAAGCGATGGCGTTGGCGTCGTGGTTCACGCAGGCGATCACCTTGGCGCAAGGATCTCCGCCGTGCCGCGCAAGGTGTACCCCGGTCGAGGTGCCGCCCGCACCGCAGAAAAGGTCGATGTACAAAAGTCGGATTTTATCGTTTGAATTCATTGGGATAGCTTTTTTTAAACAGGAGAAATCGGCAGCCCGGCCGTGATGGCCGGGCTGCCGTGTTGAATAGTGAAGGGAAGAAAAACAAAAATCGTTACCGTCCGGACTCCTTGATTTTGATTTCATAGTTGACAAACTCCCCGACCCGGCTATGGCCATACATGAGTTCCAGAAAATGCTCCACACTTTCAAAGGTGACTTTAATTCCATGCATGTCGCAATAATAACGGCCTTGCGTACTCTCATACAATTTCCATCGGGCAAAATTCCAATCTTCGATCGTATACCAAAATCCGTCGTGTGTTATAACAATCGTTCGCATAGTAAAAAATAGCGGCTGACCTGTACGCCGCAAGGTGTCAGTAGTTGATGATTTCGCCATTGCCGATCGTGATTTCCCGAAGGACGCAATCGACGGTGATCCGCCGCCCGTCGATGTCGATCTGCCAGCCTTCGCAGAGGTTCCGAGACCAGACCAGACGGGTCGTATCCATTTGCAGGCCGTAGTAGATCCGGCGGCCTTCGCGGAACGTGAAGTTATGCCGCCGGATCTTCGTCGTGATGGTCTTAACGATGTCCATACCGGTAGTTTTGTGCGACGTAGCGCAAGGTGAAACTCTTGACCGCCCTATACCACGACTGCGGCGTCTCGATCGAGCGGTTCATATACTCCTTACAGCTATACTTGCCGTTGGCCGAAAGCGCCATGTACTCCTTGAGCTCACCCGTGATCCGCGTCCGAAACAGGTAGAACCACTCCCATTCGCAACACAGGGCGAGCTTGTCGGCATAGCACAACCGCGAGGGCCGAGCATCGTCCCGTCGGGAGTGGAACCGGGAATGATGCCGCGTGAACTCTTCCCAGCGTCGGCCGAAGATCCGCATGATCCGAGCCCCCAGCTCGACATGCGTTTCGCCTTCCGGGCCGTCCATGTTCGGCTTGCCCAGATAGCCCCAGTCATGGACGATAAACGCAACCCAGAGCCGGGGATCAGCCGGGAATCCGTACAACCGCCACCAAGCGATGAAGACCAGAAAAGGATGGATAAAGATGTTATGTGCTCCGAACAGGAGGCTTTTCGTACCTACTTTCATAATTTGCAGAATTTAATTACAACGACATGACGGCCGCCAGTTGGGCCTGACGGTATTTCGGGAAGATCCAGCCGGCGACCTTGCGGCCCTGATAAGTCAGACTGGAGTTGCGCTTGGCCTTGATACGCTCCAGAACCAACACATCGGAAGGTTCGTCGGTAAAGATGGCCAGGGCCTTCGCTGAATAGTCTACGACAAGAGCCCCGCGATGCAAACGCCGCTGGGCGATAGCTGCTTCCTCGCGGCGCTGCTTCTCGGCGGCCGCCGCACGGGCAATGACCTCTTCGACCTGTTCGGCCGCCAAGAAGGTCGGGTAAGCGAGATCCGCGAAGAATCCGCTGGCCGACTCGTGTTCATCGAAGATGAAATGCGTGCGGAAGTTCCGGAGCGACTTGAGCCCGATCAGCGTGTAGGTATAGCCGGCATGCTCGTCGAACATGATTTCGGTGACGATGCACTTCTCACAAAGAGAGTCCCCAAGCATGAAGCGTTCGACCACCTGGTGCAATGTCACGACCTGTCTGGACGTGTCGTAAACGATGCCTTTCGTTAATAATGCTACCTGTGCCATAATCGTTTGATTTAGGGAGCGGGACGTCGCCCGCTCCGGTTTTCGAATCGTAAAATAATCTCTGCCTTACCTACGCAAAACTCATTTTGTTGAATAAATTACGGGCTATCGAATCGGCTGAAACCCAGCACAACCCGCGAGTAGCCTCAAATAATTCGACACTGGCACACATTTCGCCAGGACTAAAAAGCTCTTCGCGCCGTACGTTTCTACCGTCGGCCAGATCCGGAGCGATCTCTACCGCTTTGCAACACAGATCGGCACGTACACGATCGCTCATATCTCGGCGAATCAGCACAAACTTTGCACCGCCAAAAATTCGGGTGAATTCCGTTGGACGGTAATCGTAATAATCGGTCATAGCATCGCATTGACTCGAATCATAGGCGTATTTATTAGCGATCGCCTCGACCTCTTCAACCTTTGGCCCGTCTTCATATGATACTGTTATCTCATCACCTCCGGAAAAAGATTTATAACGAACCGAGAATGTAATTTGCGGAAATACGGCCCGCAATTCGCGGCGCAGATTCTCCGCGGCACTCTTCGGGTACGGTTTCAGGTCAGGATACCGGGCAATCATTTGTTTTGCTGCATTGTTAGAATCGTTTTTCATAGCTGTAATTTTTTAAGAATTTGAATTATGCGGCATATTACCAGGATATTATACCATATCTTTTTTTCAGCAACCTACGGGCTGCTTGTGTTCCTTCGTTATCCGGGTGTCCTCTGGCCACACTCAAGAGGGCTTCCAATTTCGTTTCATGCGGCGGGATTATCTCGCCCGATTTCACCAAATTGTTATATTCGTCTATGGCGGCTTTGCGTAGCTTGCTGTATTCAATAATTGCAGCCTCCGCCTCTTTCTCGAATCTTTTTTGCCCCCGAGCCGTTAAGCGCATGTTTCGCCATTTGTCATCCATGTACCCACTTATCGGAGACCTCAGCCCTCGTTGCCCTAAATAATCATCCAGTGATATTTCCATAGCATTAAAATTTTAAATGTTTGTATTTGCGCTCCGCTGGGGCTTCGCTCCCCGCCATCCGCCGACCACATCGAGCGGAGCTGGTTAATACGTCAAAGAACTTGTTGTCGAAAACTCGCTAACATCCTCGTCACGCCCTTTATCCTTTCTATCGAACTATCATTTTCTCGAAGGTTTGCCGGGCTGTGATTTCCCTGCCGACGGATGTTTTCAAGATTTCAAAGAACGAGGGTCATCCCCTTACACGTTGCCTTCAGAGCCTTTCTGATACTCGTATGGGACGCTGACATTTTGTAATGAACATGGAGCGGCCGCCCGCTCCTCTGGAATGGGCATAGGCGGCCGCTCTCTACCGCTGAACCGGCGCAAGGGTTCCGGGAAATATTTTTGAAAAAATTTCTTCAGAGTGCCCCGGCCTGCCGGGGTAAATTTTTTCATCATAAACACAGCTCCCGAAGGGACGCCTAAGAAAATATTTCACGGGTTCATTGCCCGGCAAAATGCAGGGTCACTACTTTGTATCAGAATGGCCTGAAGGCAACGTGTAAGGGGTGACCCTTCAGGTCGCAGAAAGCTTGAATTCTGACAGAGGCCGGGTAAAACCACAGCCCGGTCAGACCCAGAGAGAAAATACCGCTCTCCCTCGCAACGCGAGGGGTGCACTGCCGCGACGTGGAGAAAAGCGCGACTTGCAACGCCCTGCAAGTCGTGCTTTTTAGGAGCGATCAAGGCGCCGGCGAACGCCGGCGCCGAAAGAAAGCCCGCGACAAAAGGGGCCGAAGCCCCTATGCCCCATTCTCGGCCGGAGCCGTATCGAAAAGCCTCATGCACAGCTCTTCTTCGAAGAAGCGAACGACCTGCTGCACGTCGCTCAATACCGAGAAGATAAAGGCCGGTTTCTCGCGCAGCTCCCTCAGCCAAGCCTTCAGGTAAGCTACGTTCTCGGCCCGAATGCCGCTCGACACGCCCAGGCCGAGGCCAACCAGGGCCGCCGAGAACTCTGCGACCAACTCCTCGCGGCCGTAAGCCGCCGTCGACGGCTCGCCCAAATGGCGGTCGAGACGGCCCGCCGAGCCGGTCGAGTGGGCCATTTCGTGCAGCATGGTCGAGTAGAAGGCTTCCAGGTCGTGAAACTGCTCCTGGCGCGGCAGGACGATCCTATCGTCACAGGGAGAGTAGAAGGCTGCATCTCCCGACTTCTGGAGGATCGGGCAGACCCACGACTGCGCGGCAAGCAGCCGCTCAAGTACGGGGTGCACGCTCCCCGACGGACGTGGCGTCATCGACTGACGCTCCAGGAGCTTCTGCCACTGTTCCGGGAAGCGCTCCTCGAAATCCGTCTGATCGAGGTTCAGAACCGGATAATAGCGTAAACTGAAGCGCAGTACATACTCGGCGCGGGCGCTTTCGGGCAAGGCGTTGTATTCCTCGACCGTAAGATACCGGCGCTGACCGTCGGTCGGATTATTCGCCTGGTAAAAAGGTTTCCAGAATACCACCGGGAACTGTTTGGAGCCCTTCCTGACCGTCAGGCCGCGTTCTTTGGCCTGACGAAAGGTCAGGAATACCGGAGTCCGGTAACCCTTGACTTCCGTAAGCATGAGCAGCGTCAAAAGGTTCGTGCCGGCATACCTCTTACCCGTGATGTTGCAGGGAAGGAGGCCCTGGCCGTAGAACCACGGCTTTTGCCACGTTTGAGTCATGGATTCGATTTTCAAGACCAGCAGCTCGGCGATGTGCGCCGAGACCTTTTCGAGAACCTGTGAATGTCCCATTGATTTGTTGCAGACTTTATACTCCTGCGCCGGAGCTTTACACTGCCGAAACACTCGGAACAGCGATGCGGCTACCAGCCGGTCGCGGAGACTGCACCATAGGCAAGGACACGCAAGGAAATATTTACCGACGGCGCAGCCGGAGGGCGCTGCGCGCGGATCAATATTTCCGCAGCGTGCACGCGGGCGGCCTCGGCATGATGCCGAGGCCGATCCTTGCCGCTGTCTCCGCGACTTCGGCTAACTTTGCGTCGTGTTGTGAGTGAGGCGACCGCTCTCCCCCGGCCGCCGAGTTCGCTTGTCGAGCGACGGCGGACGCGAGCGGGCCGGGCGGCATCGTCGCCCGGAGGCGCGAGTTCAGGGGGCGCATGGCCGCGCATGGGGATCACAGATCCGCGCGGCGACATAGCCGGGGATCCGGCAGCCGGCTATGGCCGGTTCCGCTTCCACCCGAATATTATTCCCCGTATAATAATAAATAATATCAGCATCCGCAAACTCCGTGAGAACCGCGCCCCCAAGGCGCGGCGCGAAAACAAGCGTCCCGGCTGGTTAGAACCAGCCGGGACGCGATGTTGATGAGTGAAGGGAAGAAAATATTACTTACTGTAATGATAACGCATCGAGAGGATATAGACCTCGATCATTTCATCGTGCACCGAGTAAACGATGCGATGTTCAGTATTGATACGCCGAGACCACTTCCCGGCCAGATCATACTTCAGGGGTTCTGGCTTACCGATACCGGTGAACGGATGTTCCGCTATATCCGCCAGTAATGCGGATATACGATTCATAATCGCCTTGTTGCCGCTTTTCTTCCAAAAAGCGATGTCCGCCTGCGCTTGTTCCGAAAAGACTATTTCCATATATCTTCAGGAGCGATAACCTTTCCTTTGCCGTCGCGGATCTCCTGCTCGGCAGCTTTGATACGCTTCACATTCTCGGGGGATTTCATAAGATACTCGGTTTCCTTGATGGAGTTATATTCATCCAAAGACATCAACACGACCCCGGCTCCCCCGCCGCGGTTAATGATAACCGTATCCGAATCCTCGATAACAGAATCTATATAGGTTTTGAGATTCTGCCTTAAATCGGAATAGTTTGCTGTTCTCATTGCTCAACTTTATATTTTGTACCTAAATACGTACAAATATACGTACTTATTGTGTCATATGCAAATTTCTAACCGAAATAATATTCTATCAGGCTCCCAGCAACCGCGCCCCCAAGGCGCGGCGCGAAAAACAAGCGTCCCGGCTGGTTAGAACCAGCCGGGACGCGATGTTGATAGGTGAAGGGAAGAAATTACAAGAGCCATTTCTTTCCCTTATCTGTCTTACTCCAAATTAATATTGCCACTGCAAAAGCAATAATAAAAATAAAAATCCAAAATGCCGCCATACTTATTCCTCCTGTGTTTTATTTGCTTCTTTCTGCCGAAGTAACCCCAAGCCAATAAACAAGCAACTCAATGTCGCCCCGATCCCTCCGACATAAACAAGCCATCGCGAATTCTCTATATCATTAATTAAGGCCCCAACGACAACTGCCGTTAGAAGATATTTGGCAATATCCATGAACCATTTACCCAATTCCTTTCTCATAGGTGCAAATATAGCAAATTTTTCACCGAAATAGATAGACTGTGAAAACATCGACGGCGCAATGGCCGTCGATGTTCGTAAGGTCAGACCTGAAAACTCGTCACCCGGTAGAGAATCCTCGATCGCAGTTGGTTATTCTTATCAATCCACGCTTCTACCTTGCCTTCGGCTTCGATATAAATGAATCGCCCTTTGGTCAGCAGTTTCAGAAGCCCCTCGGCAGAACTTTCCGGGCCGACGTAGATTTCGCACTCCGCCCACAGAGCAACCGTTGCCGGATTCCCCTGCTCGTCCGTTTCACCCGTCTTGCGTTCGGCATACGCGACACTGAATGATACGAATTTGTGACCGCCGTCGCCCTCGCGGCATACGGCATCCCGGCCGATGTTGCCGACAATAGTAGTTTGTTTCATCTGAAAAATTACGATTGGCCTGTACATCGTGAGGTTCTGCGAGGCACTGCGCCTCTAATTTACGATAATTTCAATTACTTTTCAAGTTTGAGTTCATCAAGGCCCACCGGGAACCAATAGCAATCAATATCGAGATACACACACCGATTGCCAAGAGTAGGTTTGCAGAAGCCGAGAACCCGATGGCCCGGAAATTTCACGCCGTATTGGTTCGTGAAAGTCACCTTGTCACCGACTTTGAGAGTCGAGGTAATCCCGGCTTCCTCGGGGGTATTGACCACCTCGTGCGGGTGGCGGATTCGCCATTTTGCAAAATCCGCGGCGTGTTGTTGGTTGAAATTTGACATAGAGGCGAAATTATTTAAGTTTCAAACGTTTGTTGCGCATCTCATTGAGTTCCTTGGCGCATTTTTCAGCGGCTTCCTTACTACATTCGAGCGATGCCATAGATTTGTCATATCCGTCTATGACAGCGTAATAGCCGTTATAAAGAGGTTTAATGTAAAATTCGTTGGTAGTGTGTCGTTTAATCATAATTGGCGGATTATAATTGATTGAAATTAACAGTCAGGCACTACGCAATAATGATCGTCGAGCACCTCATTAAGTTGACATTTGGTATAAACTGCGACCAAAAGGACCATATTCAACGGATATGCGGGATGATTTTCAAATCGATCGATAACTTTTTGCATCCATTGTTTCGCGGCTTTCCGATTCGAAAATTTCACCGAGAACCACCTCGATTCCCAAGTGTCTCTTTGCTTAAAAAGACAGATATCTACTACATATCCATCCGGGGTAAAGATCATTTTCGCAATGCGCTCAAAAAAAATTCTGATTGCTTTCATAGTTGTATTGTTTTAGTATTAAATTGTTTGTTGCCGTTTTGCTAACATCCTCGTCACGCCCTTTATCCTTTCTATCGAACAACTTCATTTTCTCGAAGGTTCGCCAGGCTGCGGGTTGCCGGACGATGGATGTTTTCAAGATTTCAAAGAACGAGGGATCATCCCCTTACACGTTGCCTTCATAGCCTTTCTGATACTGGTTCCGATCGGTGCGATTTTGTAATAAACACGATCTGCCGCCCGTTCCTTTGGAATGGGCATAGGCGGCAGATCAATACCTATAAACCGGCACAACAAGGGTTCTGACAATTATTTTTGAAAAAATTACTTCAGGGTGCCCCGGCAAAGCCGGGGTTAATTTTTTCACCCGAAGGGCCGCAGGAAAATAATTGGCAGGTTCATTGGCCGGCAAAATCCGCCGATCGACCTTTGTATCAGATATGGCCTGAAGGCAACGTGTAAGGGGTGAGACCGCAAGTGGCGAAATCCTGAAAACAGCAGGAGTCCCTAAACCCGCAGCATGGTCGGACCCAGAGAGAAAATACCGCTCTCCCGAGCGTAGCGAGGGGTGCCCTGCCGCGACGTGGAGAAACGGGGGACTTGCAACGACCTGCAAGTCGCACGTTTTAGGAGCGACCAATGCCCCGCACGCGGGGCATGGTATGACATACGAGCAAAAAGAGGGAGTATCTGAAATGGAATATTTCCGCACCATGCCCACGGGCGGACGAAGCGCTCCAGTTGCGGTCGATCCTTGCCGCTGTCGGCGCGAATTCGGCTAACTTTGCGTCCTGTTGTGAGTGAGGCGACCGCTCTCTCCCGGACGGCAAGGGAGCTTGCCGGACGAAGCCGGACGCAAGCGGGCCCCGGCGGCATCCTCGCCGGGCGGCGCCAGTTCAGGAAGGGGAGTCGGATCGCCCCGATGGCAGGCGAAGGCTGCCGGGCAGCCGGCGGCCGTATCGACGCAGTATTCTTTGTGATGAATCGTAAATTTTTCCCTTGCTGGTGAACGGAACAGAAAAAAGCCCCGGAGTGAAAACTCCGGGGCGACGAGTTACGGAAGCTCGTGAACCGTGATGAAATTCTCTGGACAGAAGCAACGCCAGGCATTCCGCTCAAGGTCGAAGTAATGCACACAGTCGTTTGTCGAACGGCTGCGAGATTTACTTCCGGCCCGGTACTCTTCCGGCAGACAGGGCTTCAGTGTCCCGAAAGCCTCCCGGAATGTCCCGTCCTGTTTGCGGTAACTGAACCTCACGGCCCGGGTACGCAACTGGATCAGGAGATTATCCAGTTCGTCCGTTTGCTGTAAGGCTTCATTGACGGCGTTTTCGACATCCAACCGCAAGGGCCAATACGTTAAATTGTACTTGTCACGCAATTTCTTCGTGAGAATCCGAATTAAACGCTCGTTATCCATAACTTGTTTGCAGACTTTATCCTCCTGCGCCGGAGTTCTAATGCTGCCGAAACGCTCGGGACAGCGATGCGAGCGCAGCCGGTCGCGGAGACATCAGGTAGGAGCCGGAAGAAAAATTTGCCGACGGCTCGCCGACGGGCGAAGCGGACAAATTATTTGCACCGGACGCTTGTGCGGCAGGCTCCTGCGGCCTGTCGTCCGTACCGTTGTCACCGCGACTTCGGCTATCTTTGCGTCCTGTTGTGAGTGAGCTCTACCGCTCTCCCCCGGACGATGAGCGAGCCTGTCGAGTGAAGGCGTCCGCGAGCTGGGCCCGGCGGCATGGTCGCCGAGCTGCGCGAGTTCAGGGGGCTCGAATGCCGTGCATCGGGATCGTAGATCCGCACGGCGATATGGCCGATGATCCGCCGGCAGCCGGCTATGGATGGAACCGATTGATTCCGTAATATCAATATTATTGAAAAAGCCCCGGAGGTTTGCTCCGGGCCTGATGTTGAATTGTGAAGGGAAGAAATTAACAGTATAAGTCGATCTGCTGCTATTTTTTGTGATTAATCACAAAGAATAAGTTTGCAGTTGCATTGAAATTTCTTAATTTTGCAGCGTTTATTAAACGATGGTCTCGTAGCTCAGTTGGATAGAGCAGCAGATTTCTAATCTGCCGGCCGCGCGTTCGAGCCGCGCCGAGATCACTTCACGACGGGCGATTTTCATGCTATATGAAGATCGCTCTCTTTTTTCTGACAACGTACAAATATGGGGTAGAGGGGTGTTTTCGGCAGTTTTTTATTTCTTTGTGATTAATCACAAGGAAATAGGATTTGCAGAAACCATTTCCTTTCCGTACATTTGCTTTGAAGGGAAGAGATTATCTTCAGTTGAGAATAACTCTTCATTGTAACCCGGACTTCGGTCTGGGTTTTCTTTTTTTGCCAATAATTTTTTGGACAAAAAAGTAACTTCCGCAACCATTTTTGGGGATCGAAAATTTGTGTCTCAATTTTTTTGGACAAAAAAGTAACTCGTGTTGGAGTCAATTTTGAGCTCTTCCCTTCACTTTTCAACAATTTCCCGTAATATTAGCCAAATTTCGCCCAATATTGAGGTTACAATGAGCAACAAAACCTTTCTCCTCGCGCGCGCGAGTAACTTTTGTTGGCCTATTCATCAGTTGTTATATAATTTATCAGGTTGTATAGTGAATTTATCAAAGATAAATTCTTTGATAAATAGATATAAGGTATCCGTGGACAAAAAAGTAACTTCCAAACCCTACTTTTGGACAAAAAAGTAACTTGTTTTGGACAAAAAAGTAACTTCAAGACCGCCATTTTCTCATTTTTGGACAAAAAAGTAACTATTTATCGGGCCATTTTAAGAGTGCAAGTACTTTTGTATGGGCTTCCCATATTACAGACCAATCCTTCTCAATATACATATCGGTTACTCGCATCTTCAGATCAACGTGGTTAAGTGCTTCATGGACAGTTGCCTTCTCAATCTTCAGCAATCGTGATCGGGCAATCGTGGCCCAGGCATGGCGTGCTGCATAATATTGCAGCGCCGGCAACCCCAATTCGACAGCGATCATCTGCAACCCCTTATTTATCGCCTTATTCAGAGCATCCGGATTAGAATACTCGAGATAGAATCTGAATATTCGTTTTTTGAAGGGGTCTTTGTACTTGGCCATCAACGGTGCAATCATCGGCTCAATTTTCACTCGCATTTCGGCCCGATCCGCTCGCCTGGTGCATGTTTTTTTGCGGTGATAGATTAGTACACCGTCTTCAATGTCTTGGCAAGTGTACAAATCAACGGAATTCATACCTATCAGTCCAAAAGACATGATGAAACAATCTTTCGCCAAATTATATCGTTTTGCTCCTGTTACCGTATCCGGTCTATAAGGCAGATCGATTATTCGCTGTAATGTTTCCAATGAAATAGCGCGTTTGGCTGGTACATGCTCCGGTAACTTTATTTTCGAGAACGGAGCTCGCGTGATTGGAATAAACCCATAATCTTCATCATTGTATTTCAATTTTGCACGGTTATACATGGCCTTCATATTCGCAATATATAATGAGATTGCCCGTGACTTTTGTGCATCTTTCAGCTTACTCGGGGTTTTCCGATTAGATCCCCGTTGTGAAGGCTCATGCTCGATGAAAGCCATAAATTCGCTGATCAAGCGAGATGTGATGTGCATTATATCGAATGAATCGGTCCCGATAAACCGTTGGAAGGCATTCAAGGCGGCAATATAATTTCGCCGAGTTCCTGGTGACAGGGTATCAGCCTGCTCCCTCCAAAATTTGCAAAAGTCCAAATGGAAATCTTCGGAACCGGCTAATTTCACATCGAGAACATGCACCAGGTCATCGACCGACATCCGATTAATCGTAAATCCCAATTCTCGGCATATTTTTCGACAATCAGCACACAGGTCCTCGCACAATCCGAGAAGTTCTTTGTCGGTAATTTCGAGGTTCGGGGTAACATACTTCGCCTCGACATAGTAGGGTGTACTGATTTTGCGCGATATTCGATTATGGGTAACACGTAATTTCACATTATACGTGCCGTCTTTACGCAGATGATTTTTGAATACACAAGTCTTAAAAGTAGCCATCTCTTAAAAATTTTGAGTCATTTTTGGACAACATTTGGGCAAATAATAGCCTATTTTTCGACCCTTTTTAAGAAATCGCACCAGATCAGAAGACTGCGCTATATACAAAAAGCACACTTTGTGAATCTTATAATACGCTAAATGTGAAGTAAATATAGAGATATAAACCCTTGCCCGGGTGTAAATCTATGAAGGCCGGAGCCCATAGTTTAGAAGGCTGTTGCTCTATCCAACTGAGCTACGAGACCATGTCGATTTTCGGGTGCAAAAGTACGAAATTCCGAAGTATCTACAAATTTATTTCGTGTTTTCTTGTTTTATCTGCATCGGACGGCCGGCGTTTTATTCCGGACCGGGCGTCTGCGGAAGCGCCGCTGAGCCTTGTAAAAACAAGCCGGACGGTCTGTCCGGCTTGTTTTGAGTCTAGTGCGGGGCGCCTGTTTTCGGGGCCGGCCGCTGGAGACGGTGTGGGTGTGAAGCGGATTTGCGACGGCTGTTCCCGGACTTTCTCTGTTATTTGTTCAGGTATTTGTCCAGATACATTTTCAGTTCGCGCGGCATGACGGGTTTGGTGATGAATCCGTTGCATCCGGCTTCCTCGGCAGTGCGGCGGTCGGTGTCGAAGGCATAGGCCGTTTGCATGATCACGGGCAGTTCGGCCGTGTAGCGGCGAATCTCCTTCAGCGCCTCGATGCCGTCCATGACGGGCATTTTGATGTCCATCAGTATTGCGTCGGGCTTGTGCTCCATGGCAAAATCGACAGCCTCCCTGCCATTCTTGGCCCATAGCAGATCGTACTCTTTTTTGAGTATTATTTCCAGAAACTTGTAGTTGCTCTCGACATCTTCCGCTATCAGAATCAAGGGTTTCCGTACGTCGGGATTGTTGTCTGTCATTGTGTTTGTTGTTGGGATGTGTGCAAATATAGAAAATAATTCCTGAATTTAAGAGTTTACCGCCAAAATGTTCCCTCCCAGCGGGCTGTATTGCCGCATCCGTCGGTTACCGAGAGTTGTACGCTGCGGCGTTTTTTTGCGGCGGGGCGGTCGAACGCATGTACGAGCGTACCCTGCATCGGGAAACGGTCGCAGGGCGCCCAGCGGCCGTCGATGAGCAGCGTGCAGGAGGCGATGCCTGAGAAATTGTCGCTCACGCGGAAGCGGATGCTGCGGGCGCCGCCGAGGTCGGCCCCTTCGCTGAAGAGCGGCCGGATGCGCGGCGGTATGGTGTCGGCGGCGACGAAGATGTCGCCCGTGGTGCGGGTCGTCGCCGTCACGGCGCCGTCGGCGTATCTGCCGCCGATGCAGGCGATGCGTCCTTTGGCCGTACGGGTCGCAAGAACCGTACGGGATTGCATGTCGTCGGGCACGAAGGCGTGTACGGAGACTGTCATCGGGCGGCACAGGGGCGTTTCGGCGCCGAGGATGCGGTAGGCGGGCGAGAGGATCGCCGCCGTGGAGTCGGATGCGGGGGCTTGACGCTGTTCCGGGCGGCAGAAAATGGGTTCGTAGACCGCTCCTGCGGGGATGCGGGCCGTCAGATCGCGGCCCGCACGGACCAAAGCCGCCTTTTCGGGCCGCAGGACGACGGCCGTGCTGTCAGCTTCGGCGCGGAGCGTTTCCGTGCGGCCGAGAATGTCGAATTCGAGCTGCGAGCGGTTGCCGCAGTCGTCTTCGGCTTCGATGCGGATGCGCCGTTTCTCGCCCTCGGCGGTGCGGACGAGGCCGCGCTCCCGCATGACGGGATAGAAGCAGTCGGGCGATTCGGCCAGCTGCGCCAGCCGGATCACCTCGTTGCGCGAGGTGAGCTGCATGGGGTAGTGGCTCACGGCGTCGCAGCAGCGCGAAAGGTCGTGCGTGAAGCCGTCCATGCGGTATTCGAACCGGGGATCGCCGTCCACGGACATGCTCGCCCTCCATAGTCCGAAGGTGTTGTGCACCCCGTTGCGGCGGTCGCTGGCTTCGAGGACGAAATAGCCTTTGCGTCCCGTGCCGACGGGCTCTTCGCGCGTCAGCCGGTAGCGGCCTTCCGCTTCGCGGACGACGGCATAGCTCTCCGGACTGCCGTGGACGGGAACGCCCTGCACGCTGTCCACCTCGATGTAGTGGATGCGCATGATGCGGGGCGGCAGGTCGTCGTCGGGGCGGACGACGCCTTCGCGCACGACGTTGTAAAGCCGCTGGGTCGGGGTGTCGCGCAGTTCGAAATGCAGATGGGGCCCCATCGACGAACCGCTGTTGCCCGAAAATCCGATCGTGTCGCCCTGTGCGACGGGCCATGCGCCGGGGCCGAACCAGAGATCGACGCTGTTCGCGCGGCGGCGGCAGCGTTCTTCGCGGACCTGTTTTTCGATGTCGCCGCGGAACCGTTGCAGGTGGCCGTATACGGCCGTCGTGCCGTTGCCGAGCGTGAGGTATATCGCCCGTCCGTAGCCCGACGGGCTGACGCTCACGCGCGAGACGTAACCGTCGGCCACGGCCACGAGGGGTTTGCCCTCGCCGCCGTCGGTCTTGATGTCTATGCCGCCGTGGAAGTGTCCGGGACGCATTTCGCCGAAGTTGGCCGAGTAAAGCCCCGCGACGCCGCGGATCGGATATATGTAATCTCCGGGGTTGAGCCGCTGGCCCTGCGCCCCGGAGCAGATCGTCGTGAAAAGCAGTAATGTCAGAATTCGTCGCATGTCTCCGTGTCCGTCACGAGCGCGGCGGCGCTGTCGAGCACCGTCTCGTAGTCGTATCCCAGCGAAAGCCCGTAACGTATCAGTTTGGTTTTGAGTTCGTATTGTGTCGTATGTCTGGTCGTCCGCATCTTGCGTTCCAGCTGCTGCCGCAGCCGGCCGGCCATATCCTGACGGTCGGCCTGCGCCAGCGCCGCGTCGATCAGCTCCCTGTCGATACGCTTGCGCTGCAGGGCCGTGCGGATCTTGTATTCGCCCCAGCCGCTCAGCCGCAGTTTGTCGCGCACGAAAGCTTCGGCGTAACGGCCGTCGTCGATGAAGCGGTCGCGGACGAGCCGCGCCAGCACCTGCTCGCCCTCGCGCTCAGCAAGCCCCCAGCCGCGCATCAGCCGCCGGGCGTCGTCCTGCGACTTTTCTGCGCGCGCACAGAGCCGCATGAGTGCGGCGAGGGCCTGTTCGGGCGTTTTGGCGCGTTTCCCGGTCGTTTTTACTTCAGGCGGCTGCATATCATGCGGGGTTTGCCGTTGAGGTCTTCGCGGACCTCGGTGTCCGTATATCCCTCTTCGCCGAGCATGCGGCGCATGGCGTCGGCGAAGCGTTCGTAAATTTCGAAGTAGAGCCTGCCGCCGGGGCGGAGCGTCCGCCGTCCGGCGCGGGCGATGGCGCGGTAGAAGCGCAGCGGGTCGTCGTCGGGGACGAATAACGCTTCGTGCGGCTCGTATTCCCGCACATTGACGTGCATCGCGGGCAGGTCGCTCTGCGGCACGTAGGGCGGGTTGGAGACGATGACGTCGAACGGTCCCGGAAAGACTTCGGCCAGATCGCTCAGGGCGTCGGCCTTGCGCAGGATGACCCCGGCGCCGAGCGCCCGGCAGTTGCGGGCGGCGGTTTCCAGCGCCGTGTCGGAGATGTCCGCCGCATATACCTGCGCGCCGGGCAGCGCCAGCGCGAGGGTGGCCGCGATGCAGCCGCTTCCGGTGCCCACGTCGAGCAGAGTGGCGGCTTCGGTTTCGGCCTGCGCGATCCATGCCGCCAGCTCTTCGGTTTCGGGCCGGGGAATCAGCACCCCTTCGTGCACGGCGAACGTGCGGCCGCAGAACTCCGTGCGCCCCACGACATACTGCACCGGACGGCCTGCGGCCAGCTGGCTGAGGATGTCGTCCAGCTCCGCGATTTCGAGCGGCGCGCCGGGATCGGTCAGCAGGGCCGACGCGCTCAGCCCCGACAGCTCCGAGACGGCGACGAGGGCGATGCTCCGTGCTTCACGCGCCCCGTAGAGGGGCGCGAGGCGTGCCGAAATACGGCCGAGTATGTCGCGGCGCGTGGTCATTAGCGGATGAAGTTGGCCAGCGCGATGGCTACGGCGGCTTCGACGACCACCGCGCCCCGCAGGGCGACGCAGACGTCGTGGCGGCCGCGGATCATCAGCGGCTCGACCTTGTTCGTGGCCAGATTGTAGGTCATCTGTTCGCGGCCGATGCTCGGCGTGGGCTTGACGGCGGCGCGGACGACGAGTTCGTTGCCGTTGGTCAGTCCGCCGTTGATGCCGCCCGCGTTGTTGGTCGCTGTCGTGCCTTCGACGTCGAGGAACGGGTCGTTGTTCTCGGAGCCGCGCATGCGCGCCCCGGCGAAGCCGCTGCCGAATTCCACGCCCTTGACGGCGGGAACCGAGAAGAGCAGGTGGGCGATCATGCTTTCGGCCGAGTCGAAGAAGGGCTGTCCCAGCCCCAGCGGAACGCCCTGCACGCGGCATTCGATGATGCCGCCTACGGAGTCCTGCTCGGCGGCCGCGGCGCGCAGCACCTCGTCGAAACCCTCCGGGTCGGTGCAGCCTCCGATCTCCGCGACGCGGGTGTCGAAGGTCACGCCCGGCGGCAGTATCTTCTTGGCGACCACGCCTGCGGCCGTGAGCGCCACGGTCAGGCGGGCCGAGAAGTGGCCGCCGCCGCGCGGGTCGTTGAAGCCGTTGAATTTGTGGTAGGCCACCATGTCGGCGTGCGAGGGCCGGTAGTGGCGCATCACGTTGGCGTAGTCCTGCGAGTGGGTGTCGCGGTTGGCGAACTCGATGGTCAGCGGGGCGCCCGTGGTCATGCCGTTGTAGAGTCCCGACACGATCTGCGGGATGTCGGGTTCGCGGCGCGGCGTGGTGCCGCGCGCGCCGCTGCGCCGGCGTGCGAGGTCGGTTTCGAAATCCTCCGCCGAAAGCGGAACGCCTGCCGGAATGCCGTCGATCGAGATGCCGATCTGCTGGCCGTGCGACTCGCCCCAGATGGCGAGCCTGAAGTTATGACCGAAAATGTTCATGGCTTTAAACTCTGATTTTTTCAAGGTCTTCGAAGAAGCCGGGGTAGCTCTTGGCTACGCACTCGGCGTTTTCGATCGTTATCTGCCCGTCGCAGCGCAGCGCCGAGACCGCCATCGACATGGCCATGCGGTGGTCGTCGTGGCTCGAAACGCGCGCCGGGCGGATTTTGCCGCCGCGGATGCGCATGACCGCCTCTTCCGAGATGTCCACTTCGATACCTACTTTGGCGTATTCTTCGCGGATCGCCTCGGCGCGGTTGCTCTCCTTGTGCAGCAGCCGCGAAGTGCCGCGGATCGTGCTGACGCCGTCGGCCGCCGCGGCGAGGGCCGCAAGGGCGGGGAAGAGGTCGGGGCAGTTGGTGGCGTCGAATTCGAAGCCGTGCAGCGGGCGGCTGATCGCCGTCACCGAATCGGCTTCGTTGATGACGGCGGCGCCGGCCCGGACCAGCGCCGTGCAGACGGCCGTGTCGGCCTGCTTCGAGAGCATCGAGATATTCCGTACTGTAACCTCTCCGGCGACGGCGCCGGCCACCAGCAGCATGGCCGCCGCGCTCCAGTCGCCCTCGATGCTCAGGCAGGCCGGGCTGTAACGCTGGCCGCCTTCGATGTAGAACTCTTCGTAATCGTTATGGCAGATTTCCACGCCGAAACGGGCCGCGGTGTCTATGGTCATGTCCAGATAAGGGGTCGAAACCGCGCTCCGCACATGGATCGTGGTGTCGTGTCGGGCCAGCGGCAGCGCCAGCATGAGTCCCGTGATGAACTGCGACGAAACCGAGCCGTCCACGTCGACCTCGCCGCCGCGGATCGGTCCGCGGACTTCGAAGGGCAGGAATCCGCCGTTGTCGCGCACCCGGACGCCCAGCGTGCGCAGCGGTCCTGTCATCATCTCCATCGGGCGGCGGAGCAGCGTGCCCTCGCCTTCGATGGTGATCGGCGTGCCGCAGAGCGAAGCGATGGGGGTGAATAGGCGTGTCGAAAGACCCGACTCGCCGACGCGGAGCGTGTGCCCCTGCGGGCGCAGCCCGCCTTCGATCGAAAGCGTCTCTTCGCCGATCCGGGTCACGCGGGCGCCGAGCGTCTCGATGCACTGCAACGCCGAGCGCGTGTCGCTGCAGAACTCGATGTTGCGCAGCACGGAGGTCTCTTCGCAGAGAAGCGATGCCGCCAAGGCGCGCTGTGCGTAGCTTTTCGAGCAGGGCGGCGTCAGCGTGCCTTTGACGCGGCCCGATGGAACCGTCTTATCCATTATGGGTGATATATGATTGAGCGGGGATGCCGGTGCAAAAGCGCCGCATCCCTGATTTCGTGTTTCGGCCGTTATTCCTGCGGAGTTTTGCGGTTTTTCATCTCCTGCGTCAGCTGGTGGCTCTTTTTCAGCTCGAAGTGCTGGCCCAGATAGACCTTGCGGACCATCGGGTCGGCAGCCAGCTCCTCGGCGGTGCCGGTTTTGAGTATCTTGCCTTCGTAGAGCAGGTAGGTGCGGTCGGTGATGGCCAGCGTCTCGTCGACGTTGTGGTCGGTGATGATCACGCCGATGTTCTTGTGCTTGAGCGTCGCCACGATCGACTGGATGTCCTCCACGGCGATCGGGTCCACGCCCGCGAAGGGTTCGTCGAGCAGGATGAACGCCGGGTTGATGGCCACGGCGCGCGCGATCTCCGTGCGGCGGCGTTCACCGCCCGAAAGCTGGATGCCGAGGCTCTTGCGGACCTTCTGCAGGCGGAACTCCTCGATCAGCGATTCGACGCGCTCGGCCTGATACTCCTTCGAATATTCGGTCATTTCGAGCACGGCGCGGAGGTTGTCCTCGACCGACAGGCGGCGGAAAACCGACGCTTCCTGCGCCAGATAGCCCACGCCCATCTGCGCGCGCTTGTAGACCGGTTCGTTGGTCAGCTCGGCGACCTGTCCCTCGTCGTTTTCCAGAAAAATGCGTCCTTCGTTGGGCTTGATGAGTCCCACGATCATATAGAAGGTCGTGGTCTTGCCCGCTCCGTTGGGGCCGAGCAGTCCGACGATCTCGCCCTGATTGACGTCGATCGAGACGTGATCGACGACCGTACGGGCTTTATATTTCTTGACAAGTTCGCTTGTGTATAGGCGCATGTTGCTGCATGGTTAAGTTTGCAGCCCCTTCATCCCGAAGCGGTTTCGTATTCGGGCGGATGAGCCGGAACGGGAAGGCTGCGGGCCGGGGCCGTCGCAACAAAGGTATATAAAGTAGGTAAAAACTCCAAACCGCGGGGCCATAATTCTCTCCGGAAAGGGGGCGAAGTCCGGAAATTGTCCGCAGCGGCGGCAAAAAGGTTCCGAACGGCCGCGGAAATGTTCCCCGGCGGCCGGGCGTGCGGGCCGGAGCGTGCGGCGATGTTGTCCCGGCAACTGCGGGGACAATCGGGCCGGGCGTCAGAAGAATCCGATCAGCGCCACTTCGAAGCCGTTGCCGTTCTTGGCTCCCGCCGCCGAGTATTTCGAAAGCGTCCATGCGGCCTGCGCCTTCAGCCGCGGAATGGGCATGTAGAGGAAGCCCACCAGAAAGTCCTGCTGCTTGCCGACCGAGCCGGGCAGGTAGGTGTTGCGTTTGCCGTTGAAGACGTCGTAGCGGATTACGGGCATGTATTTGCCCTTGAATTTGTAGCCTGCGATGAGGTAGTACATCTGTTCGTCGACCTTGCCGCGTGTCTTTTCCCCCGTCGTCTTGTCTGTGTAGGCCGCGGAGGAGCCGGTGTGCGCGTATTCGGCCCGGACGAGGATGTGTTCGCTGTCGTACCAGAAGCCGGCGGCGTAGCGCGTCATGGGGATATAGTCCTTCGAAACCGTGTTGTTGGTGTATTCGCCCCAGTTCACCGAGCCTGAAATGCGCAGCTCCCTGAGAGGGAAGAACGTGAGGCGCGCCACGATGTCTTTCGACTTGTTGTCGTCCGAACGGTTCATCTGCGAGCCGTTGAAGAGGGCGAGGTTGTAGGTGAGCATGTCCCAGCCGTCGCGGTGCAGGAACGCGCCCGTGGCTTGCAGGCCGCAGTCGCGTCCGTAGGTGTTGTAGCCCGACACGGCGTTGCGGCAGACCATTTTGAGAATGGCGTGCGAGAAGTTGGGGACTTCGAGCGTGCCGGGCGAGATGTCGTAATTCTCGATGGTCAGCGGAACGGGGAACTGGCCGGCCCAGATGTGTATCTGGGGGCGGATTTTGGCCCGCAGGTACATGTCCTGCACGGTGATGAGCGCCTTGCCCTGCTGGTCGGCCGAGCTGGAGAAGCCCTCGAACTGCATCTTGTAGTCGAACGTACGGGAGATGTCGCCCGTGAGGATCAGACGCATGCGCTTGACGTTGAACGACGACGAATTTTTGCCGTCCGTTCCCCCGACGTTGGTCTGGTAGGTGTAGCCGATCTGTGCATAGCCCGAAAATTTGGGCAGCGCGGCGAGAATCTTCTCGAACCGGGTGATCTTCTTCGAGACTTCTTCCGGCGAAGCGGCGTCGTTGGCGTCGTCGATCTCGGCGGCGCTTGTTCGGGGTGCCGGTCGTGTGCCGGAGCCTTCCGGGGCGGGTTGTGCGGGGAGCGTCTGCGCGGCCGCCGGGAGACTCAGTGCGGCGGTGAACAGCAGTGCGGATAGTAAGCGTTTTTTCATGGCTGACTGGTTATGTCGGTTAATAAGCGTCGGACAGCAAACTGTTTGCAGGGGATCGGGGAACTCTTTTGCATAGAATATGCCATTTTTCCGGGGCGCCCGTTCTTGTGTCCGTACCGGAAAGAAACGAAACCATTTCGTTGAGCCGGGCGCGGCCGGGCTTGCTCCAATCGCCGGGACGCTGAATTTTTATCGGTAGATGGTGCGGAATTCCGAATTTTTTGCTAACTTTACCTAAGAATTTGTGAATAAAGAGTAGAATCGGCGAAATGAAACAAAATGAATTGTCCCTGCTGCACGACAAACTGAAGGAGTACTTCGGCTTTTCGTCGTTCAAAGGGAATCAGGAGGCTGTGATCCGCAATGTGCTGGAGGGAAACGATACGTTCGTGCTTATGCCGACGGGCGGCGGAAAGTCCCTGTGCTACCAACTGCCCGCCCTGATCATGGACGGCGTGGCGATCGTCATTTCACCGCTTATCGCGCTGATGAAGAATCAGGTGGACGCCATGCGCACCTTCTCGGCCGATTCGGGGATCGCCCATTTCCTCAACTCGTCGCTCAACAAGACCGCCGTGGCGCAGGTGCGCGCCGACGTGCTGTCGGGAAAGACCAAGCTGCTCTATTTCGCCCCTGAGTCGCTGACCAAGGAGGACAACGTGGCTTTCCTGCATAAGATAAAGGTGTCGTTCTACGCCATCGACGAGGCGCACTGCATCTCGGAGTGGGGGCACGACTTCCGGCCGGAGTACCGCCGCATCCGTCCGATCATCAACGAAATCGGTCCTGCGCCGCTGATCGCCCTGACGGCGACCGCCACGCCCAAGGTCCAGCTGGACATTCAGAAGAATCTGGGCATGTCCGACGCTTCGGTCTTCAAGTCGTCGTTCAACCGCCCGAACCTCTATTACGAAATCCGGCCCAAGCACAACGTGGACCGCGACATCATCCGCTTCATCAAGCAGAACGAGGGCAAGAGCGGCATCATCTACTGCCTGAGCCGCAAGAAGGTCGAGGAGCTGACCGAACTGCTCGTGGCCAACGGCATCAAGGCGCTGGCCTACCACGCCGGCATGGACGCCGCGACGCGCGCCGCCAATCAGGACCATTTCCTGATGGAGCGCGCCGACGTGATCGTCGCCACGATCGCATTCGGCATGGGCATCGACAAGCCCGACGTGCGTTATGTGATCCATTACGACATACCCAAGTCGCTCGAAGGCTATTATCAGGAGACGGGCCGCGCCGGCCGTGACGGCGGCGAAGGCTACTGCCTGACCTTCTACAGTTACAAGGATATTCAGAAACTCGAAAAGTTCATGCAGGGCAAGCCTATCGCCGAACAGGAGATCGGCAAACTGCTGCTGCTGGAGACGGTGTCGTACGCCGAGAGTTCGATGTGCCGCCGCAAGACGCTGCTGCACTACTTCGGCGAGGAGTATACGGAGGAGAACTGCGGCAACTGCGACAACTGCCGCAATCCGCGGCCCAAGATCGACGCCAAGGCCGCGCTGAAGATGCTGCTGGAGGCTCTGCGCGACATCGGCGACAAGTTCAAGGGCGACTATCTGGTGAATGTGCTGACGGGCAAGACCACGGCGCTGATAAAGAGCTACGGACACAACAAGAGCAAGTGGTTCGGCGCAGGCGCCGAACACGACGCCAGTTTCTGGGGCGCCGTACTGCGTCAGGCGCTCATCCTCGGACTGGTGGACAAGAATATCGAGAATTACGGACTGATCTCGGTGAACCGCAAGGGCGAGAATTTCATCGCCATGCCGTTCCCCGTGACCGTGACGCTCGACCACAATTACGACGAGGAGGAGCGGGAGGCCGAGGCCGTGGCCCCGATGGGCAAGGGCGGCGCGGCGGACGAGGAGCTGTTCTCGATGCTCAAGGACCTGCGCAAGAAGGTCGCCAAGCAGCACGGGCTGCCGCCGTTCGTCATCTTTCAGGACCCGTCGCTCGAAGATATGGCCGTGCAGTACCCCATCACCCTCGAAGAGATGCAGAACATTACCGGTGTCGGCGTGGGCAAGGCCCGCAAGTTCGGCGAGGAGTTCATCAAGCTGATCAAGGCCTACGTCGAGGAGAAGGAGATCATCCGTCCGCAGGACATGATCGTCAAGTCGGTCGGCAACAAGTCGGGCAACAAGATCTTCATCATCCAGTCGATCGACCGGAAGATGGATTTCGAGGACATCGCCCGTGCCAAGGATCTCGATTTCGACGAGCTGCTGACCGAGATCGAGGGAATCGTCAATTCGGGCACGAAGCTCGACATCTCCTATTACCTCCGGGAGTTTATGGACGAGGACAAGATCGAGGACATATACCTCTATTTCAAGGAGGACGCCGAGAGCGACTCGCTCGATGCGGCCATCGACGAACTGGGGGCCGACTATACCGAGGAGGAGATACGTCTGGTGCGTATCAAATTCATGTGCGAGCAGGGTAACTGACGCCCTGTACCGACCTGCTGTCCCGCGGCTGTTGCGTCACTGTTCCGAGGAATGGACTAACTTAACAAATACGCCTATGAACAAAAAGACTTTTACTGTTGCCGTGATTTTCCTGATTGTGACGCTCGTGTGGCTCGGTGTCAATATATTCTGGGCTTTGTCGAACAAAAACTGTATTTTCGACCTGATCGTGGCGGTGCTGTTCGCACTGGCCGGCGCGGGTATGGTGTACAACGAATGCCATAAGCGCAAGTGCAGGCACCTCGACGAGGTGAACCGGCACCAGATTCCTTGACGGGGCGCTTTACAGTTGTTTCGGAGCGTGGAGACCGTGTTTTCCGGCAGGGCGACGCAGTTGTTTTGTGGCGTATGGCGCGCGGGGAAGAGGACGATCGGTGCGCGCGGGTCCGTGCAGCGGTTTTGCGTGCGGTTTTGTGTGCCGGTCCGTGCGGCGCTGCGGTTGCGGCGGCCGGCGCCCGGAGTCGGAAACGTGTAAAATAAGGAGTGATATGAGGAAAACGAATGTTATGCAGATCGTCCGTCTCGTGATGATGATCGCGGCGGTCGCGGGCGTGATTTACGCGCTGGAGTATATGGAACGGGGCATTGCCGTCTGGTTCTGGATTACGCTGCTGGGTGTGGGTTTCGTGGGCCTGCTCTACACGTTCCGCCTGACGCAGCGCCGCGTGCGGCTCGAACGCCGGGCCAAGGAGCGGCAGGAGAAGAAGAAATCGCGCAGACAGAAGCGCTGAGAGTTATCCGCCGGACATTGCGCCCGGCGGATTTTTTTGGAGAGGGCTGAGGCGGAGGGCCGGGAACTTCGGAAAATTTTCCGGAAGATCGATGCGGTTGTCTTGGCCGGGAATTTTCGGAAGCTGCAGGGTCCCTATTCGCCGGGCGATGCGCACGCCTTCATTACGCAGCCCCCCCCCGCCGGAGGATTTCGCCGTAGTGATCGGCGGCAAAGCCGTGGGCGGCATCGGGTTGGCGCCGGGGACGGATGTCGGGCGGTTCAACGCCGGAATCGGCTGTCGGATCGGGGCTTCGTACCGGGGTCTCGTACCGGGGACGGGGCGTTATGACCGCCGCCGTGGCGCGGGCCGCGGAGTGGGTTTTCGCAAATACCCCGATAATTCGTATCTTTGCCGCCGCATACGTCTCGAATCCCGCTTCGCAGCGGGTGCTGGACAAAGCCGGATTCCGTTTCGTGGGGACGATGCACCGCGCTTTTGTCGGGAACGGAGCGTTCGTGGACGGCTGTTATTATGAATTGCTGAAATAGAATGAGTGAAGTAAGGGCTAAAAAGGCGCTGGGCCAGCATTTTCTGGTCGATCTGAATATTGCGCGCAAAATCTGCGACTCACTTTCGGGCGGAGAGATCCGGCTGCGGACAGCTCCTGCTGTTGCCGCTCTTCCCGGAGCGGACGGGCAGGCTGCGGCTGGGAGAGGACCGGAGGAGCCGGAGACGGCCGTAATCATTGCAGCGAAAAGAGGGACCGGAAACGCTGCCGAGACGGGTGCAGCGGCCGCAACCGGGGATGCCGCAGTCGCAGTCGATGGCCGGACGGCGGAAATTGCTGCCGGGCCGGATGTCGCTGCGGGTGCCGGACCAGATGTCGTGCAGAGTACGGAATCGGGTGTCGTGGCGGGTGCCGGGCGGGATGTTGCGCAGGAGACAGGGCCGGAGGGTGTGTCGGGTATAGAGCCGGATGTTACGCCGGATGCCGGGCAGGGGGCGAAAGCTGCCGGGCGCTGCGACGTGCTGGAGGTCGGGTGCGGCATGGGCGTGCTGACGCAGTTTCTGCTCAGGCGCGACGACATCGTCACCTACGGGGCCGAGATCGACCCGGAAAGCGTCGAATACCTGCATGCGCATTACCCCGAATTCACGCCGCGTCTGATGGAAGGCGACTTCCTGAAGATGAACCTGCGCGAACTGTTTCCCGGAGGGCTGAAAATCATCGGCAATTTTCCCTACAATATCTCTTCGCAGATATTCTTCAAGGTGCTGGAGAACCGCGATCTGGTGCCTGAATGCGTCGGCATGATCCAGAAGGAGGTCGCCGTGCGGCTGGCCGAACCTCCCGGCTCGAAGGAGTACGGCATTCTTTCGGTGCTTTTGCAGGCGTGGTACGACATCGAGTATCTTTTTACGGTCAATGAGACGGTTTTCAATCCGCCGCCCAAGGTCAAGAGCGCGGTGATCCGCCTGCGCCGCAACGGCGTCGAGCGGCTCGCCTGCGACGAAACGTTGTTCGTGAAAGTCGTGAAAGCCTCCTTCGGACAGCGGCGCAAGATGATCCGCAACTCGCTGCGGTCGGTATTCGGCAATTTCGGCGGCGCGGAGCATCCTTTCTTCACGCAGCGCGCCGAGCAGCTTTCGGTCGCCGACTTCGTGGAGCTGACCGACTGGGTTGCGGCGAACAGAACGTAGCCGTTCGGAGTCCGTGCGCCGTGCATCATGCGCCGTGCATCATGCGCCGTGCATTATGCGTCTGCGGTCATACGTTGTGCGATCATAAGCCTGCGGCCATGCGTCATATGCCTGCATTGAAATAAAAAGCATCCCGTTGAGGGATGCTTTTTTGTTGCCGGTTCCGTATGGTCGGGGCTTCCGCTTACTGTTCTGTCTGTGCGCTGCTGCGGCCGCCGGGGTGAAATTCGGCTGCGCGTCACTGGCGATCCGCCTTTTCTTCCGGGGCCTGCCGCTCCTCCGGGATGGGGTCGCCTGCGATGACGGTCACCAGATCCTCGCGCGCGAGGTATTTCTGCGCCAGACGCTGTATGTCGGCGGGCGTCATGGCCTGTATGCGGCGGATGTTCTCGCCGATGACGGTGTGGTCCCAGCCGCAGAGGATGTTTTCGATCGTGACGTCGGCGATGCCGAACGGACCGTCGAGAATGCGCATCATTTCGCCGATCATGATGTTCTTGACCAGCGAAAGTTCCTCGTCGGGCATCGGCTCCGTGCGCAGCCGTTCGATTTCGGCGTAGATCTCCCGCAGGGCGTCGCGCGTGACGTCGGTGCCGACCTGCGTTGCGACGGCGAAGTAGCCCGCCTGTTCGAAATTGACCATGGCGGCCACCACGCCGTAGGTGTAGCCGCGCTCTTCGCGCAGGTTCTGCATCAGGCGCGATCCGAAGTAGCCGCCCAGCACCGACGCCACGACCTGCATGCCCAAGAAGTCGGGATGCTGGCGCGGGAAGAGCATGCGTCCGATGCGGATCGAAGACTGCACGGCGCCGGGGTGTTCGACGAAGGCTTCGTGCCGGGTTACGGGCGCCGGAAACGGCGTCCCGGTTTCGGACTCCGACCGCGGCAGCCGCTCCGCGAGGGCGGCCACGGCTTCCCGTTCCTGCTCGCCGATGCGTCCGCTGCACACCACGAAGCCGTTGGCGGCCGTGTAATGGCGGGCGTAGAATTCCGCGACGTCGGCCCGCGTCAGGCGGTCGTAATCGTTTTCGTCGGCCGAAATGCCGTAGGGGTGTTCGGGACCGAACATCGTCCGGGCGAACGCTTCGCGGGCTTCGACGTCCACTTTCGTACGCTCGATGGCCAGCCGCTGTTTGCGCTTGGCGCAGTAGGTGCGCAGCTCCTCCTCCGGAAATGTCGGATGCAGGAGCACCTGCTCGGCCACGGCCAGCGTCTGTCCGAAGAATTTGGAGAGCGTGCAGAAGCTGATATAGGCGTAGTCCCGGTCGATGTTGACGTCGAAATAGGAGCCGTAATAGTCGAGCTGTTCGGCGATCTGCTGCGCCGTCATGTCGCGCGTGCCTTCTGCGAGCATGTTCGCCGCGGCCGATGCCGAGAAGGGAACCCGCTGCACGGCCGATCCGGCGCGGAACACGAAGGTGATGCGCAGCACTTCGAAGTCGTCCGAGGCGAGCGTGTAGAGCGTGGCGCCGTTGGCGAGCGTCGTCTTTTCGGCCTGCGGGACCTCGACGGTCGCGGGTATTACGAGAGGCGGTTGTGTCATTTGCTTGCTTTGTAAATGAGGGTGGAACAGTTTTCGGGCCGGAACGTGCGGCGGCTGAAGTCGATGATGTCGTCGGTAGTGACGGCCCGGTAGGCCGCAACCTCGCGGTTGACGAGCGGCAGGTCGCCCAGCATCTCGTAGAAGCCGAGGTTCATCGCCTTGTTCATTACGTTCAGTTCGCCGAAGAGCGTGTTGGCTTCGAACTTGTTTTTGACCTTCTCGACCTCGTAATCCGTCGCAGGCCGGGTCCGGAGCGCTTCGATTTCGGCGCGGAAGGCCGCTTCGGCCTGTTCGGGTGTCGTCTCCGGCAGGAGCTGGCCCGTGAAGACGAAGAGTCCGGGATCGACGTCGCCCGAAATGTAGGCGTTCACCGACGAGAGCAGCCGCTGCTCCTTGACCAGATGGGTGTAGAGCCGCGCCGAGTCGCCGCCGGCCAGCAGGTCCGACACGAGGTCGGCGATGTAGAAGTCGGGCGAGGTGCGTCCGCCCATGTGGAAGGCCAGCGAAACCGTCGTGGCGGGGACGTCGCGCTCGGCGACCTCGCGGCGTGGTGCGGTCTGGACCGGTTCCTGACGGATGTGGTCCGGGGCCGCAGGCCGGTTGGCGAGCGGCTCGAACCACTTTTCGGCCAGATCGAGCATCTTCTCTTCGTCAATGTCGGCCGAGATCGAAAGAATGGCGTTCGAAGGGCGGTAGTGGGCGCGGTAGAAGGCCTGCACCTCGTCGGGCGTCGCTTGGGCGATATGTTCGGGCGTCAGCCCGATGGTGGCCCAGCGGTAGGGGTGGACCTTGTAGGCCAGCGCCCGCAGCAGCATCGGTTGGTCGCCGTAGGGCTGGTTGAGGTAGCGCTGGCGGAACTCCTCGATCACCACGCGCTTCTCGGTTTCGAGTTTTTCGGGCGTGATGTCGAGCCCCTCCATGCGGTCGCTTTCGAGCCACAGGGCCGTCTCGACGTTGTCTTTCGGCAGGGTGATGTAGAAATCGGTATAGTCGTTGTTGGTGAAGGCGTTGTTGTCGCCGCAGGCCATCTGCACCGGCAGGTCGAAGTTGGGTATGCGGCGCGTACCGCGGAACATGAGGTGTTCGAACAGATGCGCGAACCCCGTGCGTTCGGGATTTTCGTTGCGTGCGCCTGCTTTATAGAGGATGTTTACCGCGGCGAGCTTCGAGACCGGGTCGCGGTTGACGACGACCGTGAGTCCGTTCGCCAGTATTTTCTTTTTGTATTCGATCATATGGCTGCAAAGATAGTAAAAAAGCGGCGGCAGGAATAGTAGTGACGCCTCATTTGTTTGATGGATTCTGTGACTATGAAGTTTGGGGATTGTGAATCCATAAATCCTGCCGCCGCATATGGTACGGTGTGCTGCGGCAGGAAAACGGGAAGAGTGCTGCCGAATCTGCGGACCCTACGGCTCTGGTAAGCCTTCAATCCCACAAATTACAGCACGCACCCTTCGGGGTACGACGGATATTGCGGGATTGCAAAAAATTTACCAGATTTTAGGGTCCCAATACATCGTTGACATATGACGATATGTAAAGAACGAATTCGGGGAACAAAAGTAGAAAAATTTTCCCGATCTGCAATTGCACTGCCCGAACAACCCATCCGTTAAACCCGAATTTGCTCAATGCAAGCTGTTTTGCGTTATTTTGGCACGGAATGGAATGTGCGTCTGTTCTGGAGCCGGGAGACGCTCCCCGGAGGAGGCGCGGCGGAGCGCCGGAAAGTGTGCCGCCGTGGTAACGCGCTATGGGTAAACCGGTTTTGCAACTCCGTGATTTACGCAGGTTTGTGTTAAAAAATTAACAACCTTGAGTGTTATTCCGCTAACACCCCGAATGGTAAAAATTCCTGATTTTTTGTTCTGAAATCGGACTGTTATTTCCGCCGGATTTGCTATCTTTGCAACGCATTCTGTCCTGAATTCAGAAAACACACACAATATCATCTAAAATTTTAACAAAATGGCAGAAAAGAAATTTATCACGTGTGACGGTAATTACGCTGCGGCGCATGTTGCATACATGTTCTCGGAAGTTGCGGCGATTTACCCCATCACGCCCTCCTCGACCATGGCCGAGCTCGTGGACGAGTGGGCCGCACAAGGTCGTAAAAATATTTTCGGCGAAACGGTGAAAGTCGTGGAGATGCAGTCCGAGGCGGGCGCCGCAGGCGCCGTGCACGGTTCGCTCCAGAGCGGCGCCCTCACTTCGACGTTTACCGCGTCGCAGGGCCTGCTGCTGATGATTCCGAATATGTACAAGATCTCCGGCGAGCTGCTTCCCGGCGTGTTCCACGTGTCGGCCCGCGCGCTGGCCGCGCAGTCGCTGTCTATTTTCGGCGACCATCAGGACGTCATGGCGACCCGCCAGACCGGATTCGCGATGATCGCCACCTCGTCCGTACAGGAGGTGATGGACCTCGCGGGCGTGGCGCACATCGTGGCGCTCAAGTCGCGCGTGCCGTTCCTGCACTTCTTCGACGGTTTCCGTACCTCGCATGAGATCCAGAAGATCGAGCTGATCGACGAAGCCGCCCTGACGGCGATGCTCGACCGCGACGCGCTGAAGGCCTTCCGCCAGCGTGCGCTCAACCCCGAACACCCCGTGACGCGCGGTACGGCCCAGAACCCCGACATCTATTTCCAGACCCGCGAAGCCGCCAACACCTTCTACGACGCCGTGCCCGACATGGTCGCAGACGCGATGCGCGAGATTTCGAAGATCACCGGCCGCGAGTACAAGCCCTTCGTATACTACGGAGCCGCAGACGCCGAGAACATCGTGATCGCGATGGGTTCGGTGACCGAGACCCTCAAGGAGACGGTCGATTACCTGAACGCCAAAGGCGGGAAGGTGGGTGTCGTGACCGTTCACCTCTACCGTCCCTTCTCGGTGAAATACATGATGGAGGTGCTGCCCGAAAGCGTGAAGCGCATCTGCGTGCTGGACCGCACCAAGGAGCCGGGAGCCAACGGCGATCCGCTCTACCTCGACGTGGTGGAGGCTTTCGCCACCTGCCCGTGCAAGAACAAGCCGCTCATCATCGGCGGCCGTTACGGTCTTTCGTCGAAGGACACCACGCCGGCGCAGATGCTGGCCGTGTTCACGAACCTCGCGGCCAACGAACCCAAGAACCAGTTCACGGTGGGTATCGTGGACGACGTGACGTTCCGTTCGCTGCCCGTGGGCGAGGAGATCTCGCTGGCCAAGCCCGGCACGTTCGAAGCGCTCTTCTTCGGTCTGGGCGCCGACGGTACGGTGGGCGCCAACAAGAACTCGATCAAGATCATCGGCGGCACGACGAACAAATACTGTCAGGCATACTTCTCCTACGACTCGAAGAAATCGGGCGGCTACACCTCGTCGCACCTGCGTTTCGGCGACCTGCCCATCACTTCGCCCTATCTGGTCACCACGCCCGACTTCGTGGCCTGCCACGTGCCTTCGTACGTGGACAAGTACGACGTGCTCAAGGGCCTGAAGGCCGGGGGCTCGTTCCTGCTCAACTCGGTGCACGACGCCGCTACGACCTGCGAGACGCTGCCCGCGCACATGAAGGCTTACCTCGCCAAGAACAAGATCAACTTCTATATCATCAACGCCACGAAGATCGCCGCCGAGCTGGGGCTGGGTTCGCGCACCAACACGATCATGCAGTCGGCGTTCTTCAAGATCGCCAACGTCATTCCGTTCGACAAGGCCGTCGAGCAGATGAAGAAGGCGATCCAGAAGTCCTACGGCAAGAAGGGCGAGGATATCGTCAACATGAACTATGCGGCCGTGGACGCCGGCGGCGATGCCGTCGTTAAGGTCGAGATTCCTGCCGAGTGGGCTTCGATCGAGGACAAGGGCTTCGTGCATGTTTCGGATGCTTCGTGTCCCGAATTCGTGCGCAAGATCGTCGAGCCGATCAACGGCCTGAAGGGCGACGACCTGCCCGTATCGGCCTTTACGGGCCGTGAGGACGGTACGTGGGAGAACGGTACGGCCGCCTACGAGAAGCGCGGCATCGCCGTGAACGTGCCCGAATGGAAGATCGAGAACTGTATCCAGTGCAACCAGTGCGCCTATGTCTGCCCGCACGCCGTGATCCGTCCGTTCCTCGCAACGGAGGCCGAAGCTGCCGCTTCGGGCGTAGAGTGGAAGCAGGGTCTGGGCGAGACGAAGGACTACAAGTTCCGCATCCAGATTTCGCCGCTCGACTGTACGGGCTGCAGCAACTGCGTGGACGTTTGCCCCGCCAAGGAGAAGGCGCTGGTGATGAAACCGCTCGAATCGCAGCTGCCCCAGCAGAGGAATTGGGATTATATCGTAAAGAACATCGGCTACAAGCAGGTCGTGGACAAGACCAAGAGCGTCAAGAACCTGCAGTTCGCGCAACCGCTCTTCGAGTTCTCAGGCGCCTGCGCAGGCTGCGGCGAGACTCCCTATATCAAGGCTATTTCGCAGCTGTTCGGCGAGAAGATGATGGTGGCCAACGCCACGGGCTGTACCTCGATTTATTCGGGTTCGGCTCCTTCGACGCCGTACTGCACCAATGACAAGGGACAGGGTCCCGCATGGGCCAACTCCCTCTTCGAGGACAACGCCGAGTTCGGTCTGGGTATGCACGTGGGCGTCGAGAAACTCCGCGACCGTATTCAGGAGTCGATGGAGCAGGCGATCGCAGGCTGCACGAAGTGCTCGGACGAGCTGAAGGGCGTCATGCAGGAGTGGATCGCCGCGCGCGGTTCGTCGGCCAAGTCGGCCGAGGTTTCGGCCCGCCTGATCCCGATGATGGAGGCCTGCGGTTGCGACTACTGCAAGGGCATTCTCGAAATGAAGGACTGGCTGGTGAAGAAGTCGCAGTGGATCATCGGCGGCGACGGCTGGGGTTACGACATCGGCTTCGGCGGCGTGGACCACGTGCT
This sequence comes from Alistipes finegoldii DSM 17242, assembly GCF_000265365.1. Lineage (NCBI taxonomy): Bacteria > Pseudomonadati > Bacteroidota > Bacteroidia > Bacteroidales > Rikenellaceae > Alistipes > Alistipes finegoldii. Next base: position 183,452 of record NC_018011.1, on the reverse strand, counting down.
GGCTTCGGGTCTGGATGTGAATATTCTGGTCGTGGATACCGAGGTTTACTCGAATACCGGCGGTCAGTCGTCGAAATCGACGCCCGTGGGCGCCGTCGCCAAGTTCGCGTCGGCCGGTAAGCGTATCCGCAAGAAGGATCTCGGCGCTATTGCCATGACCTACGGTTACGTATACGTGGCGCAGGTTTCGATCGGCGCGTCGCAGATGCAGCTCTTCAACGTGCTGAAGGAGGCCGAGGCTTATCCCGGACCGTCGCTCGTGATCGCTTACGCGCCGTGTATCAACCACGGCATCAAGGGCGGCATGACGCGCACGCAGACCGTGGGCAAGGAGGCCGTAGCCTGCGGCTACTGGCACCTGTGGCACTATAATCCGCAGCTCGAAGAGCAGGGCAAGAATCCTTTCGTGATGGACTCGAAGGAACCCGACTGGTCGAAGTTCCGCGACTTCCTGATGAAGGAGGTGCGTTACACTTCGCTCAAGAAGTCGTTCCCGGCCGAGGCCGAGGAGCTGTTCGCTGCCGCTGAGGAGAACGCCAAGTGGCGTTACAACAGCTACCAGCGTCTTGCCAAGATGGAGTACTGATCTGTATGACAGCTATGTGAAAGGCCGCGGCATTGTGCCGCGGCTTTTTTTTTGTTGGCGGGCCGTATCGCGTCCGGCGTCGTATCGCTTGCATGGATAGGATAAAGCATAAAAAGAAATGATTGTAATTGCTTTTTATTGCTTATTTAATATCTATTCTTTATATTTGTTTCGAAATCACCTTAAAACTAATTCGAAATGAAAAAACTATCCGTATGTCTGCTGACGGCCGTGCTCAGCTGTTGGTGCGCGACGGCGTTCGGCTGGGGGAAAATCGGCCACGATGCGATCGCCTACATCGCCGAATGCAACCTGACGCCCAAAGCCAAGAAAAACATCGAAAAGTATCTCGGCGGCCGTATTATGCCTCGTGGATGGATCAGGTCCGCCACACGCCGGCCTACAGGCACACCAACACGTGGCACACCAACAAGGTCGATGCCGGGGGAAACTACGTGCCCGATCCCGAAGGCGACGCGATGACTTTTCTGGACGACTGCATTGCGAAAGTGGAGGATTACCGCAATCAAAACGATTCGACGGTGACGGTCTTGATCCGCTTTATCGTACATCTCGTCGGCGACATGCACTGTCCGGGGCACGTGAAATATCCGTGGTACAAGAGTTTCAAATTCACGCTCAGCGGCAAGGAGTACGGCCTGCATAATTATTGGGACGAGTGGGCGCTTACGCTGAGCAACAAGTGGCATTATCTGGAATACGGGCACCAGCTCGACCGCTGTTCGAAGCGGGAAAAACGCGATATCGCCGAAGGCACGCCCCGCGACTGGCTGGCCGACAGCGCCCGCGAGTGCCGCGTGATCTACGACTGGACCAAGGCCGGTCAGACGCTTTCGTACGAGGAGTCGCGCGACTTCATCATTTTCTCGTACGAGTTCGCCGAGGCGCAGGTGCTGAAAGCCGGATACAGGTTGGCGGCGCTGCTGAACCGCTTGTTCGGATAAGGCGGTTGCGGCCGCACGTTGCGCCGCCGGGAATGCCGCCCGCTTTTCGGTGCGATTTCCGGGGCGGCGGTGCGTCCGAGTTGTGGTTCGTACGGATGGCGGTTCGGAATCCGTCCGGCGACCTGAAATCTGTCCGGGATGACGACCTGAAATTCCTCCGGGAAGCGGTCCGGGATTTGTCCGGACGGTGGGGCGGAATCCCCTCCGAATGGCAGTCTGAAACTCCTTCGGGAAGGCGCCCGAAATAGGTTCGGACGACAGTCCGGAATCTGTCCGAGCGGATGGTTCGAAAACCGTTCGGTCGGCGGGCTGTCAGGAGGTTCGTTCGAAAACCGTTCGGGGAGTCGTTCGAAATCCGTCCGGGCGGCGAAACGGCTTCGGCCGCGGCATCAGTGCCGCGGCCTTTTTTGTGTTCCGGCGATTCGGTTCGTGATGAAAAATTTGCTGTCCGTTTGAAAAATCCCCCCCCCGAATGAATTTATTTGTTCATAATCGGCCCCGGAGATAACTTTGCCGCACATTTGAATTAACACTATCTAATCTCGCTTATGAAAAATCTCTTGCACAAAATTGCGTCCGTGTTTGTCGTGTGCGCTGCTTTGGCCGCCTTTACGGCTTGTAACGATGACGACGGAAAGGTGAAGAAACCGCAGGTATCGTCCGAATTGGTGGGCAGCTATATGCCGCACTATTTTAAAGAAGTGCCCGACGAGGGGGGCGGTGAGCCTTCGAGGTTTTATCTGGAAGTAGCCGCTGCATGGACGGATCCGGATAATATTCCCGGTATCGATCTCTCTGCGAGCATGGATATGCCTGCCGGTTCGTTCATAATGCCGTTCAATACCATCTTGGATTTGGTGTCGGCCATCGGTTCGCAATTCGTGTCGAGCGGTCTGGTTCAGCTCGATCTGCATAGCGACGGCTTGTTTGCAGCCAAGTACCATGAAGTGGTGGTCGAGGAGGGGGCCGACATCATGACGACGATCTTCTCGCCGACGTTCGCCGAGGCCGTATCGGTATTTCCGAGTGCCGAGACCGCCGCTGTCCTGCCCGAAGGCGCGCTGAGTTTCTATACGGAGTCGAACCTGTTCTTCGCTGCCGTCAGCAAGGATTTCATCCGGGCGATCGAGAAGCAGGAGGGGATGGAGATTCTTTCCGAGATCGACAAGATGCTCGGCGCTTATAAGGGGCTGAGTGTCGTTTCGACCGACAGCCATTACGCCATTCCGTTCAAGTACACCTTTGAGGGCGGTGTGTTCCGCCTGTATGTGGACCGCGCCATGATGCTGCCCTATGTCAAGCTGCTCAAGGACGTGCTCGGCGGGCTGGGACTCGATCCGTCGCAGATGATGGGACTCGATCCCGCTGTCATTCTCGACGATCTGTTCAACGCAACGACGGAACTGCAGATCGCGGTTTATCTGAAAAAAATGTAATTCCTGAAAAAAATGTAATTCGGGGCTTTGCCCGATTTGCGGCCATCCGGAGCGATTTGTTCCGGATGGCTTTTTTTCGGGAGCCGCCCAAAAACTGCCTATGTGAGAACCTGCCTGTGTTTTTTGTCGCCGGGGTTGCGTATCCGGCCGGGAATTGCTAACTTTGGGGCGCGTAAGAGTCGACGCCGTCAGGTTTTGTGCGGTTTTTGCACGCGGCGTTCTGTTATTAACTTATATGTATTTATGATGAAAAAGTATTTTGCAGCCGCAGCGCTGCTCGTTACGATGGCTGCGTGCGGAAGCGCCGCGCAGGACAAGACGCTCGAAGGTACGACTTGGAAACTCGCCCAAATGGGGGCGATTCCGGCGACGGCGATCAATCAGGAGGCGGATTTCTTCACGCTGGAGTTCAATGCCGCCGACACGATGGTCGCCGGACGCACCAACTGCAACCGTTTCTTCGGCCGCTATGAGCTGAAGGGCAAGAAACTCGAATTCGAGAATATGGGCATGACCCGGATGGCCTGCCCCGACATGCAGTACGAAGATGCGTTCGTCAAGATGCTCGACGACGTGGACCGTTTCGAAATCAAGGGTTCGGAGCTGACCTTCTTCGACGACGACAAGTCGCTGGCCGTATTCAAGGCCGTCGAAAAAGAGCCTGCGAAGAAGTAGTTTCGCCGGCGCGGATAATTTGCGGCACTCCTTCTCTGAGGGGCTGCCGTTTTTTTTGTGTTATGCGGCGGAACTGCTCGGTCGGCCGGATGTGCGGAATATGTTGCGGACGGAGAAAGTAAAAAAGAACGGCGGCAGGAAAAAAGTGACGCAACTCTCTTTTGTATGAAGAATCCGATTATCGGAAAGCATCCTGCCGCCGCATATGATTCGATTGCATCGGCAGGAGTGCGGACAAATGGACTCATTTGTGCCAAAGAAGAAGAGTGCCGCTGAATCTGTAACTCCTGAGGTTCTGGTAAACCCGTAAATCCAACAAAACAGCGCGCACCCTTCCGGGAGCGGACTGTATTTGGACTTACAAAAAATTTACCAGATTTCAGGATGTTAATACAATCGTTTATATACTCGATATGTTAAGAACGCATGCAATACGGTGTACCGCATAACAAAGGTAATCAATTTTTCGCAATCTGCAACTACCTGTCTGTATTGGGGCCGGGCCGCGGAGTCGATTGCCGAAAAACGGCTTTGGGGCGTGTGGTCGCCGTATGATCTTTGGTGTGTGTGCCCTATGATCTTCGGACCGTGTGTCTTGCGCTTCCGGGGTTCACAAAACAAGCGGCCTCCCGTCGGGGAAGCCGCCTGTCTTGTGTTGCTTATGGAACGCCTACTCGCTCAGGGGAGTTACGCTCACGTACGATTTGCCTGCGCCTTTCTTGCAGAATTCGACGGTGCCGTCTACAAGGGCGAAGAGCGTGTGATCTTTACCGATACCCACGTTTTCACCGGGGTTGTGAACCGTGCCGCGCTGACGAACGATAATGTTGCCCGCCTTTGCGAACTGGCCACCGAACAGTTTGACGCCGAGTCGCTTGCTTTCCGACTCACGTCCGTTCTTCGAACTACCTACACCTTTCTTGTGTGCCATTTCTCTTCCGTTTTAAAGGGTTATGCAACAATTTCCTCTACAAGGACCTGTGTCAGATACTGACGGTGGCCGTTGCATTTCTGATATCCTGTGCGGCGCTTTTTCTTGAACACCAGAACCTTGTCGTCCTTGAGGTGTTTCAGGATCTTGCACTTCACCGAGGCGCCTTTTACTACAGGTGCACCTACTTTGACCTGACCGTCGTTGTCTGTGAGCAGGACTTTGTCGAAACTTACGGACGAATTTTCTTCGCCCTGAAGACGGTGAACATAAAGTTTCCGACCTTTTTCAGCTTTAAATTGCTGACCTGCAATCTCTACTATAACGTACATTTATTCGATGGTTATGTATTTGAACATAATTCGGAGTGCAAATATACGCATATTTATCTTATAAACAACATATCCGGCAAATTTTTTTGGCCCCGTGCGGCTCTGGCATGGTTTTGGGCCGGGGCAGGGCACCGGCACACGCCGGACGGGGTTTTTATGAACAGGATACTGATTGTTTCGGACGATGTCTTTATGCGCGATATGGTGCGTCTGTCGCTGATCGACATGCGCACCGAGGTGCGTTGTGCGGCCGATGCCGACGAGATGGAAGGGCTTTGCCGCCGCGTATTGTTCGATCTGGTGATCGTGCTGCATGTGGCCCCTTTCTTGTGCGGCCGCGACGTCGTGCGCGGCGTGCGTCCCGCGGGACTGAGGCGGCCGCTGTTTTACGTGGTTTCGTGGCTTCAGTCCGAACAGGCCGTCCTGAGCCTGCTGGAGTGCGGCGTGGACCAGTATATGGCTTTCCCGCTGAGCCTGCAGCGGCTGCGGGGCAAGGTGTCCAACGATTTGAACCGGCTTTTATGACCGAAACGCTTTTCATGATATATTCCGCGGCGGCCGCCGCCGTGACGCTCTGGCTGCTCGGCGGGATGGCGGTCGGGCGGATGCGCCGCAGACGCAGGCGCGGCCGTGATGCCGTGCTGCAGCGCAAATACCTGCATATCGTCATGCTCGCCCTATTTTCGGGCGGCGAAGAGGCACCGCGCTTTCCGCTCCTGCGCCGTGCGGGCGCCCGCCGTCTGCTGATCGAAACCGTCGGCAGGCTGGTGGCGGCGACCTACGGGCTCGACCCGGCGCCGCTGCGCCGCATCGTCGTGCAATACGGGCTGGACGGATGGCTGCTGCGCCGGATACGCTTCGCGCAGGGGTACCGCCGTGCGCGCTACCTGATGCTGCTCTCCCGGCTGCCCGCCGGGGACGGAGTCGGCGCCGAAGCCGCCCGCTATACGCGCAGCCGCAACCGTTACGTGCGCTTCTACGCCCTGATGACGCAGCTGGCGGCCGAACCTGCGACCTCGCTGCGCCGGATGGCGGAGTACGACTATCCCTTTTCGGCCTGCGAAGTGTCGGAGATCATGGCCATGCTGCGCCGCGGTCTGCTGCCGATCGCCTACGAACCGCTCGTCGGCTCCCCGAACCGCAACCTGCGGATGGTGGGGCTGGGCATCGTGCGGCAGTTCGGCATCGAGGAGGCGGAGAGGCTTCTGCTGGCGATGGTGGCCCGCGAAAGGGAGCCGGAACTGGGCCGCGAAGCGCTCTACACGCTCTGCTCGATGCGCTGTTCGCTCAGGCGGCGCGAGGTGGCGGGCCGCATCGCCTCGATGAGCCGCGCCGAACGCAAGGCGCTGATGCGCTACATGGCGCGGGAGGGCTATGCGCCTGCCGTGCTGCGGCGGTTGTTCGGCGACCGGGAGCGTCCCTACTACGAATCGCTTATACATTCCTATAAACGGAGTCTGGTATGCTGATCGTGCTGTTACTGCTGCTTGCCGCTGTCGCCGCTGCGGCCCTCGCGCTGCTCTGGCTGGTCGTGCGGGGACATAACAAACGGCTGCTGCTGGCAGGTTCGCACGCCGTGGCGAGCGACACGCCCGGCGGCATCGGGATATCGGTGTTGTGCAGCGGCGTCCATGCGCAGGAGCAGGTCGAAAACCTGCTTTCGGCCGAATATGCACACTATGAGGTGATCGTGGTGCTCGATTCCCTGCGTTATCCCGTCGAGTTTGCGGCCTTTACGGCCCGCTACCGCATGATCCGCGTCGAATACGCGCTGTCGGAGGAGCTGCCCGTGACGGGCGTGCGTGCGCTGGGGCGTTCGCGCAAACGCCGTTTCCGCAGGCTGGTGCTGGTGGACCGTGCGCAGGATACTCCCGCCGGCGATTTCGATGCGGCGGCCGAAGTGGCCGCTTACGATTACGTGCTGCCGGTGCGGGAGGGACAGTTTCTGCTGCCGGACGCTGTCGCGCGGCTGGTGGCCGAAGTGGGGGAGCGGGGCGTCGGAGGGTGCGATTGCGTGCGTTCGCGGATCGGAGAGCCTGCCGCGCTGCTGAGCCGCGAAGCCGTCGTTGCGGCCGGCGGTTTTGCGCGCCGTCCGGGCAAAGCCGTTCCGTGGCGCCGTCGGCGGAGCCTTTGGGAGCCGGTTTTCTATACGCCCCAGTCTGCGCGCAGGCAGCGTATTGGTTTGCAGGCAGTTCTGCGTGTCGTGCCGGCTGCGGCGCTGGCCGCTGCGATCGTCGCCGCCGTATGGACGGGCCGGTGGCCGGCGGCTGCCGTGCTGCTCACCGCAGCCCTCGTGTGGTGCGTCGCCGGATGTGTTTCGCTGGCCCTTAGCGATATTGCCTGCGGGCGTACGGGCGGCGACGAGAAGGGGCTGCTGCGCCGCTGTAAAATAGGAGTGAAAAATTTTACCATATCATAAATTCTTGTTACCTTTACCATGGCAATCGAAATTACCGAACTCAAAAAACGAGCTACGATGATAAACGACAAGGTGAGGATGTATCTGCTGCCGCCGCTGTTCAATGCGGCAGTCAGGGCCGGAGCCTCGATAATGAATATTTACAAGAATTTAGACGATTACGATATAAGCCTCAAAGACGACAAGACGCCGATCACCCTCGCCGACCGCCTAGCACACAAAACCATCCGCGAATATCTGGGCCGCACGCGCATCCCGATCCTGAGTGAGGAGGGCCGCGAGATGCGCTACGACGAACGCCGCAACTGGGAGTTGTACTGGCTGGTCGATCCGCTCGACGGAACGGTCGAGTTCATCAAGGGAAACAACGAATTTACCGTGAATATCGCCCTGATGGAGAACAACGTCTGCATGGGGGCGGTCATTTATGTCCCCTATTTCGAAAAGATGTACGTCGCCGGGCGGGATTCGGGTTCCTACGTCAAGGAGCATATTGCGCCGGATGCCGCCGCCGAATACACTTACGACCAGATCGTCACGGGCTGGCGGCAGCTGCCGCTCGAAGAGGGGGCGGAGCACCCCCGCCTGCGGGTGGCCGTGTCGCGGTCGCACCAGACGCCCGAAACGGCGGAGCATATCGCCCGCCTGCGCGAAGCGCATCCCGATCTGGAGATCGTCGAGCAGGGGAGTTCCTACAAATTCTGCCTGCTGGCCGAGGGGAAGGTCGATTATTATGTCCGCACGACGCATACGTACGAGTGGGACACTGCCGCGGGCGAGCTGATCCTCGCCGAAGCGGGCGGCCGCACCCGCACGCTGCCCGACGACCGGGAACTGCTCTACAACGAGGAGGACCTGCGCAATCCGTGGTTCGTCTGCCGGTCGAAACACTGCAAGATTTGACGGAAGCGGTTCCGAACCGTTGCCGAGATATACGAAGAAGAGGTCGTCCGCGCGTCGGGCAACCTCATTTTTTTATTCGCCGGCGAGTCGGCCTCAGCCGGTTTCGGCCAGCTTCTGCCCGCCAACCTCAGCTTGCCAACCTCAGCCTGCTACAGCCCGCCAACCTCATTCAGCCCCAGCAACTACTGCCAGCTTTCGCCACTCGATCACATCCGGTAGATTCCGGTTTTGCCCGACGGCCGCCGCGTTACTCCGCCTGCGCCGCGCCGAGGAATCCCATGACGCTGAGCAGTACGATTACGGCCACAAGTACGATGGAGAGCACCGTGACGTATCTTTTTCCGGATTTGTGCCAGAAGGCGAGGATGCCCGCGAAGAGCGCGGTGTATAAAACGGCTTCGGGGATTCCGCCCAGATGATACTGCACGGGCAGGATCGTGTAGATGTAGCCGTCGAACGAGCCGGGCGTGGGACCTATGGTCGAGATGAAACTCAGGCCCAGAACCAGCCACGCCAGCTTGAGGAATCCGTTTTTGCCGTACAGGAATCCGCGTACGGGCAGCAGCGCCAGCGCGATCAGCACTCCTCGGAAAATCTGCAGTCCGGGGCCGAGCGCGACCCACGGTGAGCTTACGGGCCGCATCAGCAGAGCCAGCGACTCGGACGAGAAGTGGGTTCTGTAATCGAGGAAGAGGAGGGCGAAAACGCCGGCGGTGAAGTAGGCGATCACATGCGCCGAGCATATGCGCCAGACGAATGTCTTCGGGGATTCGGGTTGTCGGATCATGTGCGGCGGGTTTGCAGGGGTTTCAGCGCGTTCGCATCCGGGGCTATTTTCCGTGCCCGGCCTCTTCGATGTCGCAGGCCGAGCAGTTGCCCGAACACCCCGCGGCCGTATGCGTGTCGGAGCAGCCGGCGCTGCCGTCCGCTTCGCGCGTTTCGTGTACGGCGCACTTGATGCCCAGCCGCTGCATGTTCTTGTTGGTCGAGATCTCGGAGTCGATGTTATGTCCTTTGATCATCAGCGTCAGCGACATGCCCACGACGAAAAGGGCCACGGCCCCCACCGCGAACAGAAAAACGATTAACCATGTCGGCATATCAATAAGGTATTTTTACGTCCCGAAATTTTGGCTTTCGGTCACAAATGTATACATTTGTAAGATAAATTGCAAAAACGCTGCCCTCTCTTCGGCGGCGGATGCAAAAAGACAACGACGCAATACTATGAAAATCGTAATAGCGGGAGCGGGAGAGATGGGGAGCCATCTGGCGAAGATGCTGAGCGGCAACGGCCACGACATCACCATTATCGACAGCGACCAGAAACTGCTTTCCGACGTGGGGAGTCTGGCCGACGTGATTACCGTCGAGGGGGATTCGACGACCTTCGCCGTGCTCCGCAAGGCTTCGGTGCGCAAGTGCGACCTTTTCATCGCCGTGAACCACGAGGAGAACGACAACGTCGTGGCGGCGATGCTGGCCAAGAAGCTGGGCGCCCGGAAGTCCATCGCCCGCATCGACAACAACGAGTACCTCGAACCCAACAACAAGGAGATGTTCATCGACATGGGCATCGACTACCTGTTCTATCCCGAAAAGGTGGCGGCCCGCGAGGTCATCAACCTGCTGGGGCACACCTCGACCACGGAGTACGTCGATTTTTCGAGCGGCAAACTCTCGCTGGTAGTGTTCCGTCTGGAACCGGCCTCGCCGCTGGTGGGACGGCAGATCGAGGGCTTCGACGACGACGAGACGCCGCTGAGCTACCGCACGGTGGCCATCACGCGGAGCGGCGAGACGATCATCCCCCGGCAGGGCGAGATCTTCACCGAGGGCGACGTGATCTACGTCATCGCGCGTCAGGACGCCGTGAAGCAGGTCATGGAGTTCTCCGGGCAGTCCAATATCGAGATCAAGAACATGATGATCCTCGGCGGTTCGCGCATCGGCATCCGCATCGCCACCGAATTGCAGGAGGAGGTGAATATCAAGCTGGTCGATTACAACGCAGAGAAGGCCTATCGGCTGGCGGAGTTGCTGGATAAGACGCTGATAATCAACGAGGACGGCCGCAACACCGAGGCCATGATGGAGGAGGGGCTTTCCAATATGGACGCCTTCGTGGCCGTGACGGGCCGCAGCGAGACCAACATCCTCGCGGCGATGCTCGCCAAGCGCATGGGGGTCAAGAAGGTGATCGCCGAGGTCGAGAACCTCAATTACATCAACCTCGCCGAGTCGATCGGCATCGACACGATCATCAACAAGAAACTGGTGACGGCGTCGAACATATTCCGCTTCACGATGTCCACCGACGTGCAGGCCATCAAGTGCCTGACGGGCAGCGACGCCGAGGTGCTGGAGTTCATCGTCAAGCCCAACGCTCCGGCCGTCAAGACCCGGATCAAGGACATGGGACTTCCCGAAGATACGATCATCGGCGGCATCGTGCGCGGCGACAAGGTGTTCATCGCCGTGGACAATATGGAAATCAACCCCTACGACCGCGTGGTGGTCTTCGCCATGCCTGCGTCCGTGGGCAAAGTAGGATACTTTTTTAACTGACGGCGCGTGCCGCGCTGCCCGGCGCACGCCGCCGGGCAGCGCACGCCGCCGGCAACGAAACCGAACAGACACGTGTCATTCAGAAGCATATTACTCAAAGCATGGTTTTCGCAGCGCGAGCGGGCCATCGACCGTTTCCGGCGCCGGCCGGCCGAGACGCAGGAACGCGTCTTCAGGCAGCTGCTGCGCCGCGGACGGCGGACCGAATTCGGCTGGCGTTACGACTTGGGGCATGTCCGCACGGTCGAACAGTTCCAGACGATGGTCGAAACGTTCGATTACGAGACGTTCAAGCCCTATATCGAGAAGATGCTGGCCGGCGAGAAGAACGTCGCTTCGCCGGGCCGCGTGAAGCTCTTCGCCCGTTCGTCGGGCACCACGTCGGACCGGAGCAAATACATCCCGGTCACGGAGGAGTCGCTCTGGTGGAACCATACGCTGGGCATGCGCGACGTGGCGACGGTCTTTTCGGGCAACAATCCGAAGACCGGGGTTTTCGAAGGCAAGACGCTGACGCTGGGCGGGTCGTGCAGCCGCGAAGGGCGCAATCTGGTGGGCGACCTGTCGGCCATACTGATACACGAGACGACGTTCTGGAGCGGCTGGTTCCGTGCGCCGCGTATGGCCACGGCGCTCATTCCCGACTTCGACCGCAAGGTCGAGGCGATCTGCCGCGAGTGCGTCGGCGAAAACATCACGGCCTTTGCGGGTGTGCCGTCGTGGAATTTGGCGATGATGCGTCGCGTGCTGGAATATACGGGGCGGCAGAACCTGCTCGAAGTGTGGCCCAACCTCTGCATGTTCGCCCACGGGGGCGTGGAATTCGGTCCTTACCGCCGCTCGTTCGAGGCGCTGATACCCTCGGAGCGGATGCAGTACATGGAGACCTACAACGCTTCGGAGGGCTTCTTCGCGCTGGCCGACGATCCGTCGCGCGACGACATGCTGCTGATGCTCGACTACGGCAACTTCTTCGAGTTCCGCAGCGGCGGGACGATCGTCCCGCTGGAGGGCGTGGAGTGCGGCCGTGTGTACGCCATGCTGATCACCTCGAACAACGGTTTGTGGCGTTACGAAATCGGCGATACGGTGGAGTTCACCTCGACGAATCCCTACCGGATCCGGTTCGCGGGCCGCACACGGCAGTATATCAACGTCTTCGGCGAGGAGCTGATCGTCGATAACGCCGACCGTGCCCTGATTGCCGCCAGCAACGAGACCGGGGCCGTCGTCGGGGAGTATACCGTGGCGCCGTGCTACATGTCGCTCCGGGAGCGGGGCGCCCACGAGTGGATCGTGGAGTTCGAGCGTGAGCCCGACAGCCGCGAGCATTTCGCCGAAGCGCTCGACCGGGAGCTGCGGGCCGTGAATTCGGATTACGACGCCAAGCGCCGGACCACGCTCGAACGGCAGCGGCTGACGGTCGTGGACCGCGGGCTTTTCCTCGCATGGCTGCGCGCCCGCGGCAAGAACAAGGTGCCGCGGCTGGTCAACGACCGCCATGTGGCCGAGGAGATTCTGGCGTTCGGCGGGGAGAAGAAGTGACGGCGGACGTTTTTGCGGCGCGACGCCATGATGACAGGGCGCCGGAATGCTCCGGCAGGACAAAAATGTAAAACAAATATCGTATAATATGTATATAGCAATTGCAGGCAACATCGGAAGCGGAAAGACGACGCTGACCCAGATTCTGACCAAGCGCTACAATGCCAAGTCGTATCTCGAAGAGTGCAACAACCCCTATATCGGCGACTTCTATGAAGATATGAACCGCTGGTCGTTCAATCTGCAGATGTACTTTCTGGGAAGCCGCATCCAGCAGACGATGGACATGCTCTCCGACGGCGGTTCGGGCGTGATTTTTCAGGACCGCACGGTTTACGAGGATGCGCATATCTTTGCCGGCAACCTCCATGAAATGGGGCTGATGCCTACGCGCGACATCGAAACCTACATGAAGATTTTCAGGCTGGTGACCGAGCTGATTCCCAAGCCCGACCTGCTGATTTATCTCAAGGCGAGCGTCCCGACGCTGATTTCGCAGATCCGCAAGCGCGGCCGCGAGTACGAGATGAATATCGACGAGCTGTACCTCAAGCGGCTGAACGACAAGTACAACAACTGGATAGACAACATATACGAAGGCGACGTGCTCGTGGTGGACAAGGACCATGAGGATTTCATTTCGGATCCTGCCGTGCTGGATAAAATCTGCGCGCGGCTGGATGCGCTTAATACCCGGAAGTAACGCATGACGCTGCCTGCGAAGTTTGCCGAGCGCGTTTTGCGCGATCTGGGCGATAGCGAGGGCCCGGCGCTCTGCGCGGCGCTCGACACCGAGCCGCCCGTGTCGGTGCGCCTGAACCCGGCCAAGTGCGGCGGTACGGAGAACGGCGGAGCCGGGCGGGAGGAGGACGCGGACAAGGTGGTCGTTCGTCCGGACGGAGTGCCGCCTGCCGTGCTGGCCGATGCCGACGGCCGGGTGCCGTGGTGCGGCGACGGATATTACCTCGCGGCGCGGCCGCAGTTCACCTTCGACAGCGATTTTCATGCGGGGGCCTACTATGTGCAGGAGGCCGCGTCGCAGTTCGTGGGACATTTGTTGCAGGGTGTCGAAGTCGCCGGCAGGCGGATTCTCGACCTTTGCGCTGCTCCGGGCGGCAAGACGACGCTCTATGCGTCGCTCGTGGGGCCTGACGGACTGGTCGTCGCCAACGAGATCGACCGCCGCCGCGCTCAGGTGCTGGCGGACAACGTCCGCAAGTGGGGCACGGGCAACGTTGCGGTGACGACGTGCGAAGCCCGGCAGCTGGGCGGTTTCGAAGCGTGGTTCGACGTGGTGGCGGTGGACGCTCCCTGCTCCGGCGAGGGGATGTTCCGCAAGGACCGCGACGCCCGCGGCGAATGGAGCGAAGGCAATGTAAAGCTTTGTGCCGCAAGGCAGGACGAGCTGTTGCGTGAAGCGTGGCGTGCGCTCAAACCCGGCGGAGTGCTGATATACAGCACCTGTACGTTCAACCGCGACGAGGACGAAGGCGTACTCGAACGGATGCTCGGCTGGGCGGAGGACGAAGCGGCGCAGGCCGGGGAAGTCGCCGTCGATGCGTCGTGGGGGATTGTCTGCGGGCGCGTGGGAGCGTTCCGGACCTTCCGGTTTTATCCCCACCGGGCGCGCGGCGAGGGATTTTTCGCCGCCGTGGTCCGCAAGGCTTTCGATGCGGGCGGCCGCTGCCGCACGCCCAAGGCGCGGCGCACGGTCTTCGCTTCGGTGGACAGAGCCGCGGCAGCCGAGTTGCGCCGCTGGGTGAACAGCCCCGAACGGATGTGCTTCGTGACGGTCGCCGACACCTGTTACGGCTATTACGTCGCGCAGGCGGAAGCCGTAAAAGCGCTGGCCGAAGCGCTTCCGGTGATATATTCGGGCGTGGCGATGGGGCAGCTCTTCAAGGGCCGCCTGCGTCCCGATCCCGCGCTGGCGTTCTTCTGCGGACTGAACCGGGATGCGGTTCCCGCCGCGGAGCTGGACGAAGAGCAGACGCTCCGCTTCCTGCGCAGGCAGGAGATCGGGGCCGGACCTTTTGCCGAAGGGATCAATCTGGTGTGCGCGCGGGGCCGTGCGCTCGGATTCGCGAAGCGCATAGGAAACCGGGTAAACAACATGTATCCCAATTCATTGCGAATTATTAAACAATAGATATGGCCGAGAAACTTTTTTATTCGATGGGCGAAGTGGCCGAGATGTTCGACGTCAATGCGTCGCTGATCCGTCACTGGGAGTCGCAGTTCAGCGTCATCCGCCCCAAGCGCAACAAGAAAGGAAACCGTCTCTTCTCGCCGCAGGATGTCGAGAATCTCAAACTGATCTATCATCTGGTCAAGGAGCGGGGAATGACCCTCGAAGGGGCGAAGAAAGCACTCCGGCAGCAGCCTGCCGAGGGCGGAATGGAACGCGATGCGGAGCTGATGGAGCGTCTGCAGCGTATCCGCGCGCTGCTGGTCGAGGTGCGCGAGGACCTGAAGGCCGGCGAGGGGGAAATCCTTGCCGACGCTGACGCCGATACTGACGCCGGTGCCGTGCCGGATGCGCCGGACGCCGAAGCCGCCGCACCCCGCCGCAGGGGCAAACCCGTGGTGAAGATCGCTGCGGAAGGTGAGGAAGCCGCCGATGCGGGACACTCGGTGGCGAAGCGTACCCGCAAACCCCGCCGCAAGAAGGAGGAGGTCGAGAACAAGGAGTTGTTCGCCTTTTACGAGCAGTCGCTGTTTTAGGGGATTTCCGCCGCTGCGCAGGGCGGAGTTTGCCCGGTATGCCGGCGGCCTTGTGTCGTAAACACTCCCCTCCGAGGAGGGGATTTCGGGGGGCAGACTTGTAAACGCGGCTCAGAGCCGCGACAACGTCCCGCCGGGATGTATTCTGGTTGGGAAAATGTATATATTAACGATATAAATTATGCTTATCCGGGAAATAACCGACGTCATCGAGCGTTTTGCGCCGCTGGCGTGGCAGGAGTCGTACGACAACGCCGGGCTGATCGTGGGCCGGCCCGACGACGAGGTGCGCAAGGCGCTGTTGGCCGTGGACGTCACCGACGAGGTGATGGCCGAAGCCGAGCGCGAGGGGTGCGATCTGATCATCACGCACCATCCGATCGTTTTCCATGCCCTCAAGCGGTTCAATTCGGCCGATCAGGTGCAGCGCTGCGTCGAGCGGGCCATCCGCAGCGGCATTGCGCTCTATGCCTGTCACACCAATCTCGACAGCGCGCCGGAGGGGATGAGCTGGCGGCTGGCCGAGATGCTGGGCGTGGCGGACCTGTGTGTGCTGCAGCCCTCCGCGGCCGACGCGAAGGTCGGGTTCGGCGTGGTGGGCGAACTGCCGGGAGCCGTGGCGACCGTGGAGTTCATGCGCCATATCCAGCGAACGCTCGGCGTGCGCGTCGTGCGTCATAGCGACATCGCTTCGCCGGAGGTGCGCCGCGTGGCGGTCTGCACGGGGGCCGGGGCTTCGATGATCGGCGAAGCCCGCCGCGCAGGGGCCGACATCTACATCACGGCGGACATGAAGTACAACGACTTCATGACGCCCGATAAAGCCCTCACCGTAGCAGATATAGGCCATTTTGAAAGCGAATATTGCGCAATTCAGATTTTATTTGATATTTTATCGAAAAATTTGATTACCTTTGCGGTTCGCAAGAGTGAGGACTCGCGCAATCCGGTGAACTATTTGGTTTAAGTCTAAACTATAGAAGACATTATATGGCAACACAAAAGAAAACTGCCGAAGTTGATTATTCGATGCAGGAGAAGATCATGGCGCTTTACGAGCTGCAGAAGATCGACAGCAAAATCGATGAAATCAACAAGGTAAAAGGTGAACTGCCTCTTGAGGTACAGGACCTCGAAGATGAGATGACCGGCCTGAGAACCCGTATCGACAACATCAATGCCGAAATCGAGGAGCTGAATACGCTCACCAAACAGCGCAAGCGCGAGGTGGATCAGGCCAAGATTCTTATCGGAAACTACAAGGAACAACAGAACAACGTGCGCAACAACCGCGAGTTCGACGCCATCACCAAGGAGATCGAGTATCAGGAGCTGGAGATCGAGCTGGCCGAGAAGCGTCTCAAGGAGTACAGCGCCGGCGTGAAGGCCAAGAAGCTCCAGCTGGAGGAGGCCGAAGCCGTAGCCGACGGACGCGCCGCAGACCTTGCCGCCAAGAAGAGCGAGCTGGAGGGCATCGAGGCCGAGACCGCACCGCTGGTCGCCGAGTTCGAAGTGCAGGCCGACCGCGCCAAAGCCAAGATCGACGAGCGCCTGCTGGCGGCCTACAGCCGTATCCGCCAGAACGTCCGCAACGGACTGGCCGTGGTGACCGTCAAGCGCGACGCCTGCGGCGGCTGCTTCAACCGCATTCCCCCGCAGCGTCAGGTGGAAATCCGTCAGGGCAAGAAGATCATTATCTGCGAGTACTGCGGACGTATTCTCGTGACCGATCCCGAAGAGGTTCAGGAGTAGCGGATCATTCAGTAAACAAGAGGGCCGGAGTCATTCAACTCCGGCCCTCTTCGTTTTCGCGGGCGGCTACCACACGACCCCGACGTCGAGAATCACCCCGTCGTCGGCGTCGGACGATGCGAACGAATCGGCTTTGTACTGGACGCAGATCATAATCATCGGCTCCGCGCCGGTGTTGCGCAGCGCGCGTCGGCCGTCGGGGGAGACCCGGATTACGCTGCCCTCGCCGACGGCGAAGATTTTGCCGTCCACCTGAAACTCTCCGTCGCCCCGGATGATGATGTAGAGCTCCTCGTGCGTCTTGTGGGTGTGGAGGAACCCGACGCCTGCGCCCGGCTCGATGCGCTGGAACGACAACTCCGCGCCCGTGGCGCCGAGGGCGCTGCCCGCAAATACTTTTCCGGGGATCTCGACGCCCGGAGCCAAGATCAGCGTGTGCTGGTTCAACTCGTCCATCTTTCCTACTGTCACGGCAGCGAAATTCGCGCCGCCGGCTGTTTTTTCGACTTTTTTCATCTTTGCTGTACGTTTGGTTTGCTGATACGTTTGTATTCGGTCAGGGCAAAGATAAGGAGAACGTTCGCCGGCTGCAAGACGGTACGTGCGCGTATGTTACTTACATTGAGGAAACTAATGCTGGGCGTCAGGCGGAACGGAGCGAGAAAAAATCGAAACTTTTTTTCGCGTCATGCGGAATCTCCGGCTGCCGGCGGCGGTGCGGCGAGTGTTAATTTATTAACACCAAAATCCTTCCGACTTTTATAAATATTCCTTAACTTTGCAAAGTCGTAATTTTCGGACTAAAATTACTAACAAATGAAGATAGCTATTGCCCAGTTGAACTACACGATCGGGGATATCGACGGCAACGCCTCGAAAATCATCGATTCCATCAACAAAGCGAAAGCGCAGCGCGCCGACCTTGTCATCTTTGCCGAACAGGCCGTGAGCGGGACACCGGCTTTCGATCTGCTGCGTAAGACGACCTTCCTCGAATTGTGCGAGGACGCGCTGGTCGAAATAGCTTCGTGCTGCGACGGCATCGCCGCGATCGTGGGACTGCCGATCCTCACGCGCGAGGGAACCATCAGCGCCGCGGCGCTGATTCAGGACCGCAAGGTGCTGCGCTACGTGGGCAAGAAATATATCACGGCCCGCCGCGAAATGGGCTTTCTCGTCCCCTCGAAAGGGTTCGAATATGCGACGATCAAAGGTCACAAGTGCGCCATCATCGTGGGCGACGACCTGAGCCGCGAGCACGATTTCGACAAGTCGGTCGAAACCGTCATCTCGATCAACGCCCGCAAATACGGCAAGGGCACCATGACCTACCGTTACGATATGATGCGTCATCTGTCGTTCGTCGAAGCCAAGAATCTGGTGCTGGTCAATCAGGTCGGAGGCGCGACGGACATCGTTTACGACGGCACGTCGGGCGCGTTCAACAACCGCGGCGAGCTGGTGCTGATGATGAAGCAGTTCGAGGAGGATTTCCAGATTTTCGACACCAAGGCCCAGAATCCTCCCGTCGGGGTTCCTTCGACCTACAACGACCGCACGCGGATGGTCTATCAGGCGGCCCGCTGCGGACTCCGTGACTTCTTCCTCAAGAACGGTTACAAGAAGGCCTGCATCGGCCTTTCGGGCGGTATCGACTCGGCCGTGGTGGCCTGTCTGGCCGCTGACGCGCTGGGCGCCGGGAATGTCCGCGCCCTGCTGCTGCCTTCGCAGTTCTCGTCGGACCATTCGGTCGAAGACGCCAAGAAGCTGGCCGAGAACCTCGGTATCGAATACAACGTAATTCCCATTACCGAAATATATACCAGTGTGGTGAACACCCTCAAGCCGGTCATCGGCGGGCGGGAGTTCGACGCCACGGAGGAGAATATCCAGACCCGTATCCGCACGGTGCTGCTGATGGCCGTGCAGAACAAGACGGATTACATTCTGCTCAACTCGTCGAACAAGAGCGAGAATGCGCTGGGCCTTTGTACGCTTTACGGCGATACGGCGGGTGCGTTCAGCCCCACGGGCGACCTCTACAAGAGCGAGATGTACGACGTGGCGCGTTATATCAACCGCACGTTCGGCAATGTGATTCCCGAAAACATTCTGGACAAGGAGCCGTCGTCGGAGTTGCATCCGGGACAGAAGGACAGCGATATTCTGCCGCCCTACGAGGTGGTGGACGCCATTCTGCTGCGCATGATCGAGGAGGGCCAGCACCGCGAGGAGATCGTCAATGCGGGGTTCGATTCGGAAGTCGTGGAGAAGATCCACTGCATGATCATGCGCAACGAGAAGAAGCGTTACCAGTTTCCGCCCGTGCTGCGCCTGTCGATGTGCTCGTTCGGGCACGAACGGCTGATGCCCCTGACCAATAAATACGGCGACTGAGGCGTGGCATCCGGAATCATCGAACACGAAGGGATCGTGTCGCGCGTCGAAGGCGACCGGGTCTATGTGAAGATTACCTCACAGAGCGCCTGCGGCACCTGCAAGGCGCGCGAGGCGTGCGGCTTGGCCGAAGCGCGGGAAAAGATCGTCGAGGTGACGACCCCCGGAGCGCAGCAACACTACACCGCAGGCGAAAGCGTTACGGTCGGCGTCCGCCGCAGTGCGGGCGCTGTCGCCGTTATATTGGCCTATGTCGGCGCGCTGGCGGTGCTGTTGGCGGTGCTGGCCGCGGCGGTCGCCGCGCTGGGATGGAGCGAAGGCCGCAGCGCCTTGGCGGCATTGGCCGCAGTAGGCGTCTATTACTGCGTGTTATGGCTCTTCAGACATAAAATCGAACACACAATTCATTTCTCAATAACCAAAAACTACTGATGGAAGTATTACTTTACACAATCCTGACGCTGTGTGCGCTGGGAGTGCTTTCCGCGGTGATCCTCTATTTCGTGGCCCAGAAATTCCGGGTCGAGGAGGACCCCAGAATCGACGAGGTGGAGAAGATGCTGCCGGGCGCGAACTGCGGCGGCTGCGGTTTCGCCGGCTGCCGCGGCATGGCCGATGCGCTCGTGAAGCAGGACGACATTTCGTCGCTCTTCTGTCCCGTGGGCGGCGGCGACTGCATGAAGGCCGTCGCGGCTTACCTCGGCAAGTCCGCTCCCGAAAAGGAACCGCAGGTCGCTACCGTGCGCTGCGGCGGAACCTGCGAGAAGCGTCCCCGCACCAACGATTTCAACGGCGCCAAGTCGTGTGCCGTGGCTTCGTCGCTCTATGTGGGCGAAACGGGCTGTGCGTTCGGCTGTCTGGGATTCGGGGACTGCGTCGTCTCCTGTGCTTTCGACGCGATCCGCATGAATCCCGAAACGGGGCTTCCCGAAGTCGATCCCGATAAGTGTACAGCTTGCGGCGCCTGCGTGAAGGCATGTCCCAAAATGATTATCGAGCTGCGCAAGAAGTGGCCCAAGAACCGTGCGGTATACGTGTCGTGCGTGTCGAAGGACAAGGGCGCGGTGGTGATGAAAGCCTGCAAGGCCGGATGTATCGGCTGCGGCAAGTGCCAGAAGGTGTGCGCGTTCGACGCGATTACGATTGCGAACAACCTTGCCTATATCGACCCGCAGAAGTGTAAGCTCTGCCGCAAGTGCGTGAACGAGTGCCCGACGGGCGCGATCCGGCTGGTCGGCATGGAACCGCTGCCCAAGGCGCCGAAGACTCCGGCGGCTCCCGCTGCGCCGAAGGCGGCGCCGGTCGCTGAGAAAACGGCACCGGCCGCAGAGAAGGCTGTTGAATCCGCCAAGCCGGCCGCGGAGAAGGCCGCGCTTGCATCCGGGCAGGCCGCTCCGGCCGACGCTTCTAAGGCGGCCGCAGTCGAAAAGCCTGCCGGGAGTGCCGCTGCGCCTGAGAAGGCCGCGCCCAACGCTGAGAAGGCCGCTCCGGCGGAAACCGCTTCCAAAGCCGAATAAACGGATTTTTCCGCAGAGCCGGGGCGGGCGTGGACCTGCCGGGGTGGGCGGAAGACGAAGGAAAGAATCCAACCGAAAAAACAGAGAAATTAAGATATGAAGACATTTCCAATAGGCGGAGTCCATCCGTCGGAAAATAAACTGAGCGGCGCCAAACCGATCGAGGTGCTTCCGCTGCCCGATGCGGTGGCGATTCCCCTCGCACAGCATATCGGCGCGCCCGCCGCGGCCAAGGTCGCCAAGGGCGACAAGGTGCTGACGGGACAGCTCATCGCAGAGGCGTCAAGCTTTATGTCGGCCAATATCCACTCCCCGATTTCGGGAACGGTGACGGCTGTCGACGCCGTTCCCAACGGTCAGGGGCTGCGCCAGGTGATGATTACGATCAAACGCGAGGGCGACGAGTGGGCCGAAGGCATCGACCGTTCGGAGACGCTTGTCCGCGAGTGCGCGCTTTCGTCCGCGGAGATCATCGCCCGGATCAAGGACGCCGGTATCGTCGGCATGGGCGGTGCGACGTTCCCCACGCATGTGAAACTCTCGGTTCCTCCCGGAAGAAAGGCCGAAGCCTTGATTATCAACGGCGTGGAGTGCGAGCCTTACCTGACCTCCGACCACCGTACGATGCTCGAACACGGCGAGGAACTGCTCGTGGGCGTGACGATCCTGATGAAGGCGATCGCCGTGGAGAAGGCTTACATCGGCATCGAAAACAACAAACCCGACGCCATAGCGCACCTGCGCAAACTGGCCGAATGGTATAAGGGGATCGAAGTGGTGCCCCTCAAGGTGAAATATCCGCAGGGCGGTGAGAAACAGCTGATCGCCGCCGTGACGGGCCGTGAGGTGCCGCCTCCGCCCGCGCTTCCGATCGACGTGGGCGCCGTGGTGTGCAACGCTTCGACGACCTATGCCGTCTATCAGGCCGTGCAGAAGAACAAGCCGCTCATCGAGCGCGTGGTGACCGTCACGGGCAAGGGCGTGAAGGAGCCGAAGAACCTGCTGACCCGCATGGGCACGCCGATTTCGGCATTGCTCGAAGCAGCCGGAGGGCTTCCCGCCGATGCGGGCAAGGTGATCAACGGCGGTCCGATGATGGGCCGGGCGATGGTCAACCTCGATTCGCCCGTGACCAAGGGGTGTTCGGGCATTACGGTGATGAGCGGCCGCGACGCCGTGCGCCGCGAGGCTTCGCAGTGCATCAAGTGCGCCAAGTGCGTGGCCGCCTGCCCGATGGGGCTTGAACCCTATTACCTCTCGAAAATGACGCAGAAGAAGGGCTGGGACGCGCTCGAAGAGCAGATGATCACCTCGTGTATCGAGTGCGGCTGCTGTCAGGCTTCGTGTCCCTCGTACCTGCCGCTGCTGGACTGGGTGCGTCTGGGCAAGCAGACCGTTATGGGAATCATCCGTGCGCGTGCCGCGGCTCCCAAGAAGTAAATCTCCGAACGTAAAAAATACCAAATATTTATGGCAAACAAACTTGTAGTTGCTCCCGCACCGCACGTACAGACCTCGCAGTCTACGGCCCGGATCATGCGCGACGTCGTGATCGCGCTGATGCCCGCGCTGGCGGTCTCGTCCGTGGTGTTCGGAGTGGACGTACTGCGTGTCACGGCGCTTTCGGTCGCGGCCTGCGTACTGTTCGAATATCTGATTCAGAAGTTTCTGGTCCGCGGCGCTTCGACCATCGGCAACTGGTCGGCGGTGGTGACCGGCGTGTTGCTGGCCTTCAACCTGCCCGCGTCGATTCCTTGGTGGATCGTGCTGATCGGCGCTTTCGTCGCCATCGCCATCGCCAAGATGACCTTCGGCGGACTGGGCAAGAATCCGTTTAACCCCGCGCTGGTGGGCCGTGTGTTCCTGCTGATCGCCTATCCGGTGCAGATGACTTCGTTCCCCGTACCGGTGAACGGCTCGTTCGACGCGCTGTCGGGCGCGACGCCGCTGGCGGCCGTGAAGCACGGCGCCGCCGCCGACGTGCTCGGCGTGCAGGAACTGCTTTTGGGCAACATGCCGGGTTCGCTGGGCGAGGTGGCTGCACTGGCATTGATCTGCGGCTTCGTTTACCTGTTGTGGCGGCGCGTCATCACGTGGCAGATTCCCGTGACGATCCTCGGCACGATGGCGCTGTTCGCGTTTGTCGTCGCGGCGGCGAAGGGCGGACTCTCGGCCGGTCCGGTGCTGTGGCAGTTCCCGTTGTTCCATGTGTTGGCCGGCGGCGCGCTGCTGGGTGCGATCTTCATGGCGACGGACTATTCGACCTCGCCGATGACCGTCCGGGGCAGCGTGATCTTCGGCGTCGGCATCGGCGCGATTACGATGTGCATCCGTCTCTGGGGCGCCTATCCCGAAGGCATGTCGTTCGCGATCCTGATCATGAACGCCGTGGTGCCGCTGATCAACAAATATGTCAAACCCAAGCGCTTCGGCGTAAAATAGGAGTGACGCAGATATGAAAAGTACACTTTTGAATATGACGGCCGTGCTCTTCGGCATCACCCTCGTCGCTTCGGCCGGGGTGGGCGCCGTGAACATGATCACGGCGGAACCGATCGCTCAGGCCGAGCAGGCGGCCAAAACCGCCGCGCTGAACGGCGTGCTCCCGGCGTTCGATGAGACGGCGGCTGAGACGCTGACCATCGACGAGATGCCGATCACGGTCTACACCGCGACCAAGGGCGGCCAGCTGGCCGGATATGCCGTGGAGTCGATGACCAAGAACGGTTTCGGCGGCGCGATCAACATGATGGTGGGCTTCACGCCCGACGGCGAGGTGATCAACGTCAATGTCCTGAAGCAGGCGGAGACGCCCGGACTGGGAACCAAGATGGCCGACGCCGACAACGTGCTGCTGCGCAGCGTCAAGGGGCAGAAACTCGAAGAAAAGAAGCACGTGAACGGCAAACTGGCCGTCGCCAAGGACGGCGGCGACGTCGATGCGCTGACGGCGGCGACCATTTCGTCGCGCGCCTATGTGGATGCGATCAACCGTGCATGGATGGCTTACAAGAGCGTTGCGACGGGTGCAACCCCGACCGACGTGTCGTCCGGCGCGACTTCCGCGGCCGGAGATACGGCGGAGGAACAAACCAGCGGGCCTGAGGCTCAGGAAGGAGGACAAAATGAATAAGCTGAATATCATCGTAAGCGGCATCGTCAAAAACAACCCGACGTTCGTGCTGGTGCTGGGCATGTGCCCCACGCTGGGTACGACGACCTCGGCCGAAAACGGCATGGGCATGGGACTGGCGACGATGGCCGTGCTGATCATGTCGAATCTGGTGATCTCGCTCATCAAGAACATCATTCCGGACAAGGTCCGCATCCCGGCGTTCATCGTCGTGATCGCTTCGTTCGTGACCGTTATCCAGATGCTGATGCAGGCATACGTGCCGGCGTTGTACGCTTCGCTGGGCGTATTTATCCCGCTGATCGTGGTGAACTGCATCATCCTCGGCCGCGCCGAGGCGTTCGCTTCGAAGAACTCGCCGCTGGATTCGATCCTCGACGGCGTGGGCATCGGTCTGGGCTTTACGCTGGCCCTGACGGCCGTGGGCGCCGTGCGCGAAATACTGGGCAGCGGCGCGATTTTCGGCGTCAGCCTCGGTACGGCGGATTTCATGCCGCTGATCTTCGTACTCGCACCGGGCGCGTTCCTCGTGCTGGGATACCTCATGGTTTTGTTTAATAAATTAGCCAAGAAATAGTTATGGAGCTTTCCTATTTTGCAATCATCATCGGCGCCATCTTCGTAAACAACGTCGTGCTGGCGCAGTTCCTCGGCATCTGCCCCTTCTTGGGCGTGTCGTCGAAAGTCGAGACCTCGATGGGCATGGGGGCTGCCGTAACGTTCGTCATGGCGATCGCCGCCGTGGTGGCATGGCTGATTCAGACCTATGTACTCGTCCCGCTGGACATCGTCTACATGCAGACCATCGTCTTCATTCTCGTGATCGCGGCGTTGGTGCAGATGGTCGAGATCATGCTGAAGAAACTTTCGCCCTCGCTCTATCAGGCGCTGGGTATCTTCCTGCCCCTCATCACGACCAACTGCGCCGTGCTGGGCGTGGCGATCCTGATGATCCAGAAGGAGTTCAACCTGCTGCAGAGCGTCACCTATTCGGTGGCTACGGCGCTGGGCTTCGCCCTCGCGCTGGTGCTCTTCGCCGGTATCCGCGAGCGTCTCGATTTCGAGGACGTTCCCAAAGCCTTCAAGGGGGTGCCCATCGCGCTGATTACGGCCGGTATCCTCGCCATGGCTTTCATGGGATTTTCGGGACTGGTGTAAGTGCCAAACCGGTAGCGGCTGTCGGGAAGAAAACAGCCGTCCGGGAGCATGGCGGGGAAGGTTACGCCGCCGCTCTGGACACGAAAAAGGGAAGTTGCCGAAGCAACTTCCCTTTCTTATTTCGACTGCAGGCTGTCGGCCTGTTCGGCGGGCGGCACGAACCGCTGGCGGATCGCCTCTTTGGCCGTGCGGGAGATGTAGGCCCAGCGCGTGGCGATCATGACGAGCAGCATCGCCACGACGGCGATCATCATCAGCTCCTGCCCGGACCGGGCTTTGAACCATTCGGAAAGTTTCATGTTTTTGCGATTATTTTCGGTTGAAACGTTCGTTTCTTGCGTGCAATTAATTAATTTTGCAAAAATAACAATAAAAATCCGGATTCGAAATGAAGGATATCATAAAACTTCACGACAGAAAGTTCAAAATCATGATTCCCGCCGAGAAAATCGACGAGGCTGTGTCGGCTGTTGCCCAGCGCATAAACGAGGATTACGGCGACAAGGAGACGCCGCTGTTCGTCGGCGTATTGAACGGTTCGTTCATGTTCATGAGCGATCTGATCAAGAAAATCGAGTTTAACAACGAGCTGTCGTTCGTGAAGCTGGCCTCGTACGAGGGAACCTGTTCGTCGGGCTGCGTCAAGAGCCTGATCGGGCTGAACGGCAGCATCGAAGGCCGCCACGTGATCGTGGTCGAGGATATCGTCGATACGGGCGAGAGCATCGAGTACATGATTTGCGACCTCAAGGCGCAGAAACCCGCGAGTCTCGAAGTCTGCACGCTCTTTTTCAAACCGGGGTCCTACCGCAAGCAGATTCCGATCAAGTACCGCGCGATGGAGATCGGCAATGAATTCATCGTCGGCTACGGACTGGATTACGACCAGCTGGGCCGCAGTCTGAAAGATATTTACGTGGTCACCGAATAATGGCTTTCACCACAGATACCGAACTGCTGGACGGAGGACGCCTGCTGCCTCTCGTCGAGGATTTCTATACCATTCAGGGCGAAGGATTCCACGCGGGGAAACCCGCCTATTTCATCCGTCTGGGCGGATGCGACGTGGGGTGCCGCTGGTGCGACGCCAAGTATACGTGGAATCCGAAACTCTATCCGCCGACCGACGTGCGGACGGTCATCGACCGCGCGCTGGCGTGTCCGGCTCAGGCGATCGTCATTACGGGCGGCGAGCCGCTGCTCTACCCGCTGGGCGTGTTGACCGAAACTCTGCACGAGAAGGGGTTGCAGATCTTTCTGGAGACTTCGGGGACGCACCCTTTCAGCGGTTACTTCGACTGGGTATGTCTGTCGCCCAAACGGCAGCAGCCCCCGCTGGACGAAGCGCTGGAGCGGGCGCACGAGCTGAAGGTGATCGTCGAGAGCGAAAGCGACTTCGAATGGGCCGAGCGGAACGCCGCACGGGTGCGGCCGGAGTGCATGCTCTACCTGCAGCCCGAATGGAGCGTCGCCGAACGGGTGATGCCCGCGATGGTCGAGTACGCCAAGGCGCATCCGAAGTGGAATATCTCCATCCAGACGCATAAATACATGCACATACCCTGATGAGTTTCGAGGTGGGCCGGAAGTTCTGGATCGCCGCCACGGCGGTCATTGTCGTCGTCACGCTGTTCGTGGTGGGGCGCAATTCGCTGCATGCCGTGAAAATCAAGCGTCAGATCAATGCGATGACCCGCGAAAAGGAGTATTACCGGACGAAGATCGAGCAGGACAGCACGCTGCTGGAGCGGTTGCAGTACGACGATTATCTGGAGGAGTACGCCCGCGAAAATTACCACATGCAGCGGAGGGGCGAACACGTCTATATTATCAAGGAATAAGTCTTATGCCGGGAGACGGCTCCCGGAGTCAGTGAAATGCGGCGGCCTTCGGGCCGCTGTTTTTTGTTATGGCTGCCGAAGGAGGAAATGTTTGCCGAGGGTCGAAATGCCGGCTGAGAGGAGATATGTCGGGCGGTGCGAGGGCCGGCCGGTTTGTTCGGCTGCCGTTTTTTTGTTATGGCCTGCCGCGGGACGAAATGTTTGCCGCGGGACGAAATGCCGGCCGAGAGGTGATATGCCGGGCGGTTTGTTTGGCCGGGCGGTCGGTGCGATTCCCGGTCGGCTTGGTTGCCGGTTTGTTCGGTCGCCGATTCTCCGCCGCCGGCTTTTGGGCTGCCGGTTCGTACGGTTGCCGATTCGTTCGGGGAGTATTTTTTGTCGGGGCGGTTGGCCGGTTTTTGGGTTTGCTGGTTTTCCGGGGCGATTTTCCCGTCGGCGGTTGCGGAAATGTCAGTAATGCGTGAAGCCGTGCCAGTCGAGGGGGCGGAGCGTTCCGTTTTCGAACCACTCCAGCTCTCTGCCGTCCGTGATCCGGCCGACGGGGTGGAGCGGGGCGCCGAACCGGGCGAGGAAGTCGGCGGCGAGACGTTCCGCGTCTGCGCACTCGGCCGTAAGCAGAAGGACGTAGTCCTCGCCGGCGCAGGCGGCGGTCCGGATGTCCGCATCTGCGGCGGCCGGAATCCGCTCGGTGTCGATGGCGGCGCCGACGCCTGAACGCTCCATGATGTGGCGGATGTCCGACGCCAGCCCGTCCGAAATATCCATCATGGCATGTACTTCATGCCGCCGGCCGAGCCAGAGGCCTTCGGCGACCTGCGGCCGGGGATTGCGGTGTATGGCAGCGGCGGGGGTGTCGTAACGGCCCGCGAGAATGTCGCGCAGGCCCGCCCCGGAGGCTCCGAGAGCTCCCGCCGTGAAAATCACGTCGCCGGGACGCGCTCCGCTGCGGCGTTTGATATGCGTGTCGGCGGCGCGGCCGATGGCGGTGACGTTGATCGTGATGCCTGCCGCCGAACGGGTGGTGTCGCCCCCGGCGAGCGTTACGCCGAATTCTTGGGACAGCTCCCGGTAACCCTGCATGAACTCTTCGGCCCACGCTCCGGTCGCATCGTCGGGCAGCGAGAGTGACAGCAGGGTGGCGATGGGACGGGCGCCCATCGAGGCCACGTCGCTCAGGTTTACGGCGAGGGATTTGCGCCCCAGCTCCCGTGCGGAGGTGGCGGTGCGCAGGAAATGCACCCCTTCGGCGAGCATGTCCGTAGTGAAGACGAGCGATTCGCCGCCGCCGACGGGCAGCACGGCGCAGTCGTCGCCGATACCTTCGAACCCGTTGTCGGGGAGCGTTGCGAAAAGGTCTTTTATGCGGTCGATGAATCCGAATTCGGTCATGGTTTTCCGGGCGGTTTGACGTATATTGCGCCGTTACGGTCGCTTTATATTGGGTGATATTAAACAAAGATATTAAAAAATTCTTTAAAATCACTATCTTTGTCTGCGAATCGCGGCGGGCGGAGTCCGTGTGCGGCTAACAGTCGGAACTATGAAAATATTGATTCTCAACGGCCCGAACCTCAATCTGCAGGGGCGGCGCGACACCGGAGTTTACGGTACGCAGACCTTCGAAACCTTCTTCGAACGGCTCCGGTCGCTCTATCCCGCCGTCGGATTCGGCTACTTCCAGTCCAATATCGAAGGCGAGTTGATCGACGCCGTACAGCAGGCCGACGGCGTTTACGACGGTGTGGTGCTCAACGCCGGGGGATATACCCATACCTCGGTGGCGCTGCGCGACGCGGTGTCGGCGGTGTCGGTTCCCGTCGTCGAGGTGCATATCTCGTCGATCCTCGCGCGCGAGGAGTTCCGCCACGTCTCGCTGCTGGCCCCCGTGGCCAAAGGCTCGATCATGGGATTCGGGCTGGATTCCTACCGGTTGGGAGTCGAAGCGCTGCTGCTTGGCAACGAAAAGTAGAAAGCCGCTTTCGGCAGCATGCCGTTTGCATAGGAGCAGGTGCGGGCTGCCGCTTTCGTGGATTCGGGAGTGTTTCCTGTCAGAGCGGGAACGGCCGGCGTTTCTGCCGCGCAGGCGGCAGCGGGTTCCCTCGGAGAAGGGGGGGGCTGGAATTGTAGAGGCGGCTTAAGGCGGCTGCCGCGTAAATATGTCGATCACACAATAATGTTCAAATTATAAGCATCATACGTTTATGTACAGAATGAAAAAAACCAAGATCGTTGCGACGATGTCGGACTTCCGCTGCACCGAGGAGTTCGTGAAGAACCTTTACGACGCCGGTATGGACGTCGTGCGCGTCAATTCGGCACACGTGACGGAGGACGGAGCCACGCATATCGTCGAGACCGTACACCGGGTGAATCCGGCCATTCCGATCATGATAGATACCAAAGGGCCTGAAATCCGCGTGACGACGATCGCCGACGAATACGGCAACAGCATCAATTTCCGGGTGGGCGACCGGGTCGCCGTACGGGGTTCGGACGGCAGCGACATGACCACCCGCAAGGTGGTTTATATGAACGTGCCGACCATCGTGCGCGACATTCCGGTCGGGGCGCGCATGCTGATCGCCGACGGCGAGCTGGAAATTCGTGTGGTGGAGAAGACCGACGAGGAGCTGATCTGTGAGTTCGTCGTGGGCGGCGCGATGCGTTCGCGCAAGAGCGTCAACGTGCCTGCGGTGTCGATCGACCTGCCTTCGGTGACGGAGAAGGACCGCCGCTTCATCGAGTGGGCCGTGAAGAACGACGTCGATTTCATCGCACACTCGTTCGTGCGCAGCGCCAAGGACATAAAGGCCGTGCAGGAGATTCTCGATGCCCACGGCAGCAAAATCAAGATCATTTCGAAGATCGAAAATCAGGAGGGACTCGACAACATCGACGAGATCATCGAGGCGTCGTACGGCATTATGGTGGCGCGCGGCGACTTGGGCGTGGAGCTTCCGGCCGAAGCGATTCCCAACACCCAGCGGCGCATCGTCGAGAAGTGCATTTGCGCGAAGCGCCCGGTGATTATCGCCACGCAGATGCTCTATTCGATGGTCAAGAGTCCGCGTCCGACGCGCGCCGAGGTGAGCGACGTGGCGAGCGCCATTTACGAGCGCGTGGACGCCGTGATGCTGAGCGACGAGACCGCCATGGGCGACTATCCCGTGGAGTCGGTTGAGACGATGGCCCGCGTGGCCCGCGAGATCGAGCGCGACGAAACGCATTTCAAGCCGATGATCGACATGGACATGGTCTCGGTGAACCACGAGATCACGGCCCAGCTGGCCCGCTCGGCGGTGCGCGCTTCGACAAACCTGCCGATCAAATACGTGGTCCTCGACACCAAGACCGGCCGTACGGGCCGTTATCTCGCTGCGTTCCGCGGCCGGAAGACCGTGATGGCCGTCTGCTACCAGCTCCACGCGCAGCGCATTCTGGCGCTGTCGTACGGCGTGGTGCCGATTCTGCGCAATCAGGAGCTGCACGACAAGTATCATTTCTTGGTCGATGCGCTCGAATTCCTCGATCAGTACCGCAAACTCAAGGGCGAGGATCTGCTGGCCATCGTGGGCGGCAGCTTCGGACCCGACGGAGGTGCGTCGTATGTCGAGATCGCCAATGTGGACAACATCCGCCGGCGCAACGAGGAGATCGTTGCGGCGCAAAAGTGTTAGCCGTTGAAAGGGGAGCTGAAGGATAAGGTCGCCCGCGGCGTGGCGTGGAGCATGGCCGAGAAGATCGGTACGATGCTCCTCCAGATGGCCGTGAGCCTTATTATCCTGCGCCTGCTGACCCGCGACATCCTCGGCGTCATGGCGATTCCGACGGCCGTGGTGGCCGTGGCGCTGGTGCTCGTGGACAGCGGTTTTTCGCAGGCGCTGATCCGCAAGGCGGCCCCTTCGGCGGACGATTACAAATCGGTTTTCGCCTTCAATATCGGGGTTTCGCTGGTGATGTACGCGCTTTTCACGGTGCTGGCGTTTCCGGCGTCGCGGTTCTACGACATGCCTCAGATCGCGCAGATCGCACCCGTGTTTTTCCTGCAGCTGCCCATCGGGGCGCTGTGCGCCATTCAGAATACGATCTGCGTCAGGCAGTTCCGTTTCGCGCTGTTGTCGAAGGTGACTTTCGCCTCGTCGCTCGCGGGCGGACTGGCGGCGATCGGTCTTGCGCTCGCCGGGTTCGGGATCTGGTGTATCGTGGCCCAGCGCGTGCTGCAGGCGGCGGTGCGGACTCTGCTGCTGTGGTGGCTGAGCGACTGGCGGCCCTGCGGGGCGTGCAGCCGCGGGCCGCTGCGCGAAATGGCTCCCTTCAGTTTCAGCCTGATCGCCACGGACCTGATTTCGACGTTCTACAATAAGATTCCGCAGTTTTTCCTCGGACGACTCTATCCGGCCGATACGCTCGGCTCGTTCGATCAGGCGATCAAGCTCAAGGATCAGCCGACGATTTCGGCGATGCAGGCCGTGCAGAGCGTCACTTTCCCTGCGCTGGCCAAGATCAAGGACGACGCTCCGAAGTTTGCCGAGAGCTACCGGCAGGTCGTGATGGTGGTCTCCTACGTTCTTTTCCCGGTCATGCTGGGCATGTCGGCCGTGGCGCACGATATGTTCGCCGTCCTGCTGGGCGAGGAGTGGATGCCTACGGTGCCCTATTTCGAGACGGTATGTCTGGTGGGACTTTTCTATCCGATGTCGATAATCGCCTACAACGTATTGAAAGTCAAGAGCGGCGGTGCATTGATCGTGAAGCTGGAGATCGTCAAGAAGGTGATTATGACGCTGGTGTTCGCCGTGACGATTCCGATCAGCGTGCAGGCCGTGGTATGGGGACTCGTGGTGATCGCATTCTGCGAAATGTCCGTCAATTTCCTCGCCACGACCAAGTTTACGTCGTTGTCGCCGGGGCGTTTCGTGCGGACGCTGCTGCCTCCGCTGCTGGCGGCCGCCGCGATGTACGGCGCGGTGCGGCTGACGGCCCGCGCGATTCCGGAGCATGCCCTGCTGCGGCTGATGGCCGAAGTGACGGCCGGTGCGGTCTCTTATGTCCTGCTGTCGGCCCTGTTCCGGCTCGAAGCCTTCCGCGAGGTAGCGGCTATTGTCCGGAAGCAGTTTTTGCACCGTTGATTCGCGCTGCTTGCGTCGGGGGCCGATTCACGGAGCGTCGGTAAAAATAACCGCCGGTTATACCTTGGGGTGTAACCGGCGGTTTTTTGTCGGGGTGGAAGACCCTCCCCGGCCGTCAGGCGTAGACCTTCGGGGTGATGACGCCCCGCAGGACGACCAGCGCGTTGGTGACGAGCGATTCGAGTTCGTTCTCGCCGGGGTAGACCGCGATGGGGGCGATGAACGAGCAGAATTCCGAAATGTACTCCACGACGGATTTGTTGTGGGCGATGCCGCCTGTCAGGATGACGGCGTCAACCCGTCCGCCGAGGGCGGCGGCCATGGCGCCGATCTGCTTCACGATACCGTAGCACATGGCGTCCTTCACCACGCGGGCTTTTTCGTCGCCCTCACCGATGCGCTCCATGACCTGTATCATGGAGTTGGTCCCCAGATGCGCTACGAGACCGCCTTTGCCGGCCAGCATCTGCTGGATGTCGTGCCGCGTGTAGCGGCCCGAAAAGCAGAGATCGACCAGTTCGCCGGCGGGAAGGGTTCCGGCGCGCTCCGGTGCGAACGGTCCGTCGCCGTCGAGGGCGTTGTTCACGTCGACGACGCGGCCCTGCTTGTGGGCCGCGACCGAGATGCCGCCGCCGAGGTGGGCGACTACGAGGTTCGCCTTCTCGTAGACGATGCCGATGCGGTCGCAGTGCAGGCGGGCCGTGGCTTTCTGGTTGAGTGCGTGGAAGATCGAACGCCGCGGGCAGTCGGGATGCCCGCTCAGGCGTGCTATGTCGTCCATTTCGTCCACGACCACGGGGTCGGCGATGTAGGCTTTGATGCCTGCGGTCGCCGCGATTCCGTCGGCCAGCAGACCGCCGAGGTTGGAGGCGTGCTCCATCGTGGCGTGCTGCAGGTCGCGGCGCATGGCGTCGTTCACTTCGTACACGCCGGCGGGAATGGGTTTGATGAGGCCGCCGCGGCCGATTACGGCAGCGAGGGACATGATGTCGAAGCCGTGTTCCTTCAATGCCGTGAGGATCATGTCACGGCGCCAGTCGAGCTGGTCGATGATGTTGGGGTAGTGTGCGATCTGTTCCGCCGAGTGACGCAGGGTCAGATCCAACAAAGGCCGCTCCTCGTCGTAGAGGGCGACCTTCGTTGAAGTAGAGCCGGGATTTATCGCTAGAATTTTGAAGCCCATAAATCGGTTCCGGTTAATTAGGTTGGTGGGTTAGGTTGGTGGGTTGGTTCAGGCTGTCTTACTGCTTCACGGCCAGACAGGCCAGCGCGATCGAGTAGAGCTTGGTCTTGCTGGTGTCGCCGCGCGAGGTCAGCACGCAGGGGACTTTCGTTCCCATGACCATGGCGGCCAGTTCGCCGCCGCAGAGGTGCGTCACCGACTTGAAGAAGACGTTGGCCGATTCGAGGTTGGGGAAGAGCAGGCAGTCGGGATCGCCCGCGACGGACGAGCCTTTGACCTTCTTGTGTTCCGCAACGTCCTTGTAGAGCGCCACGTCGAGAGACAGGGGACCGTCTACGACGACGTCGCCCAGCTGTCCGCGGTCGCCCATTTTGGCCAGCAGCGCGCCCTCAGTCGAAGAGATGACGTTGGGAAGCAACTGTTCCGACGGAGCGATGCAGGCGATTTTCGGAGTCTTGATGCCCAGCAGGTTGGCTGTGCGCGCGAGGTAGCCGATCTGCACGGTTTTCTGCTTGAAGTCGGGCAGCGGAATCACCGCCACGTCCGAAATGACGAGCAGTTTGTGGTAGCAGGGCATCTCGACGATCGACACGTGGCTCAGCACGCCTTTCGGGGGAAACAGTCCTGCTTCCTTGTTGAGAATGCCGCGCATGTATTTGTCGGTCGAGACCAGTCCCTTCATCAGCACGTCGGCATTGCCGGCAACGACGGCCGCGACGGCCTGCTGCACGCACTTGACGTCGCTGGTTTCATCGACGATGTTGAATGCCTTGATGTCGATGTCGTTCTCGGCGCAGACCTGCTCGATAACGCTTTTTTCGCCGTAAAGCGTAGGCTCCACGAGGCCCTCCTTGTAGGCTTCGTACACCGCCTCCAGCGTATGTGAATCCTGACCGTATGCCACGGCCAGCCGTTTTTTACCTCTTTTTCTCGCCTCCTCGACGATTTCAGTAAGATGTTGGATCATAAGTTGTGGAAATGTGCTTTGAAAATTATTTTACGAGATTGTATGTGTCGGTAGCGATGACCAGCTCCTCGTCGGTGGCGATGACGGCCACTTTGACGCGCGAACCGGGAGTAGAGAGGATTTTGTTTACGCCGCGGGCGCCCTTGTTGGCCTCGCGGTCGAATTCGACGCCCATGAATTCGAGACCCGTGCAGACGCTCTCGCGCATCTCGCACGAATTCTCGCCGACGCCGCCCGTGAAGACGATCATGTCCACGCCGCCCATTTCGGCTGCGTATTCGCCGACGAATTTGCGGATGCGTCCGTAGTGCATGTCGCGGGCCAGAATGGCGCGGGGATTACCCTCGTCGTAGGCGAGGTCGATGTCGCGCATGTCGCTCGAAAGGTCGGTAAGACCCAGCACGCCCGATTTCTTGTTCATCATTTCGTTCAGCTCGGCGTAGGACATGCCCTCCTTTTCGCCGATGAAGGTGACGGCGCTGGGATCGACGTTGCCGCAGCGGGTGCCCATGACCAGTCCGTCCACGGGCGAGAAGCCCATCGACGTGTCGAACGACTTGCCGTTCAGCACGGCCGTCACCGAAGCGCCGTTGCCGATGTGGCAGGTGATGATCTTCGAATTCTCGAAGTCCAGTCCCGCGAGTTTGGCGCCGGTCTGCGCCACGTATTTGTGGCTGGTGCCGTGGAAGCCGTATTTGCGCACGCGGTATTTGTCGTAATAGGCGTGGGGCAGCGCGTACATGAAATTGACGGCCGGAATGGTCTGGTGGAACGACGTGTCGAAGACCGTGACCTGCGGCGTTCCCGGCAGCACCTTCTCGATCGAAAGCACGCCTTCGAGGTTGGCGGGATTGTGCAGCGGCGCGATCTCGAACAGCGAGCGGATTTTGCTCTTGACCTCCTCGGTGACGATGCAGCTTTCGGGGAAGAATTCGCCGCCGTGGGCTACGCGGTGGCCGACGGCTTTCACCTCGTCCAGCGAGCGGATGACGCCGTGCTCCGGGGCGGTGAGGGCGTCGAGCACGAGTTTGATGCCCGTCGTGTGGTCGGGAATCGGACGGTGCAGCTCGAAAGGCTGTTTGCCGACGGGTTTATGGATAAGGTCGCCTTCCGGCAGGCCGATACGTTCCACGATGCCTTTTGCGAGCAGTGTGCTCGATGCGGCTTCCATGTCGATCACCTGATACTTGATCGACGAGCTGCCGCAGTTCAATACCAAAATTACCATTGTCTTTCTATGTAGTTAATTCCTAAATGTTGTTCCGATCCACATGCCGAGCGCTGCAAAAACGATGCATACCGCGACGCTCAGCGCCACATAAACCGCCGCCGCATTGTAGCATCCGGCCCGCAGCAGACGCACCGTGTCGGCCGAAAAGGCCGAAAAGGTGGTGAAGCCTCCGCAGAATCCCACGATGAGCAGCCAGCCCAGCGTCTCGGAGACACTGGCTTCCAGCAGGATGCCGATCAGCAGCGAACCCGCGGCGTTGACCGTGAACGTGCCCGCCGGAAATCCCAGCAGCGTCTGTCCGGCCAAGATCCCGCCCGAAAGCAGATAACGGACGATGCTGCCCGCCGCGCCGCCGAATCCCACGGCCATAAGTTCACGAATCATAAGTTAAATATACATCTAATTTTAAGGATGTGCAAATTTACGGAAAAAATGATTACGAATCGTTATATTTTTTGTTGTTTTTCGGGTGAAATCCGATGCGGAAGGCTTCAGGATTCCCGGATCTGCCCGTCGCCCGTGACGACGTATTTGTAGGTCGTCAGTTCGGGAAGGCCCATCGGACCGCGGGCGTGGAGCTTCTGGGTCGAGATTCCCACCTCGGCGCCGAAGCCGAACTGGCCGCCGTCGGTGAAGGCCGTCGAGACGTTGACGTAGACGCAGGCGGCGTCCACGGCGCGCGTGAACTGCGCGGCGGTCCGCTTGTTTTCGGTGACGATGGCTTCGCTGTGGCGCGACGAGTAGCGGGCGATGTGCGCGAGGGCCTCTTCGGGCGATGCGACGGTCCTGACGGCGAGTTTGTAGTCGAGGAATTCCGTGCCGAAATGCTCTTCGGACGCGTGTTCCAGCAGGTCGGCGGGGTAGTGTCCGCCGAGGGCCGCGAAAGCCTCGGCGTCGGCGTAGACCGTGACGCGGGCGGCGGCCAGCGGGGCACAAAGCTCCGGCAGGTCGGCGAGCCGGTCGCGGTGGACGACGAGGCAGTCGAGGGCGTTGCAGACGCTGACGCGCCGGGTTTTGGCGTTGCAGACCACGGCGCGGCCTTTTGCGAGGTCGCCGTCGCGGTCGAAGTAGGTGTGGACGATGCCGGCGCCGGTTTCGATGACCGGAACGCGGGCGTTTTCGCGCACGAAGCGGATCAGGCCCGCGCCGCCACGCGGAATGACGACGTCGACGTAACCCACGGCGTTCAGCAGCGCTCCGACGGAGGCGTGGTCCGAAGGAAGCAGGGTGAAGGCGTGTTCGTCGATGCCTTCGCTGCGCAGGGCTTCGTGCAGCAGGGCGGCGATGGCTTCGTTGGAGTGACGGGCGTCGCCGCCGCCCTTCAGCACGCAGGCGTTGCCCGTTTTGATACAGAGCGAGAAGATGTCGGCCGTGACGTTGGGCCGCGCTTCGCAGATCATGCCGACCACGCCGAACGGAACCCGCCGTTTGACGATGGTCATTCCGTTGGGCCGGGTGCGCCGCTCCAGCTCTTCGCCCTGCGGCGAGGGCAGGTGCGCGACGGCTTCCATGTCGTCGGCGATGGCGGCGATGCGCTCCGGAGTCAGCCGCAGACGGTCGCGCAGCGGCGAGTCGGGGGTCATGGCTTCGAGGTCGCGGGCGTTGGCTTCGAGCAGGCGGGGCGTATGCGTGCGCAGCAGTTGTGCGGCGTGCATCAGCGTGCGTCCGAGTCGTTCGGTTTCGGTCTCGGCCAGAAGCGTTCCGGCCTGACGGGCGGCTTTGAACAGGGATTCGTATTCCATAGTCGTCTTATTCGAGGTAGAGGTAATCGCAGTGGACGAGGGGTTTCAGCCCTTTGCGCCCGATGTTGCGGCGTGCGGTTTCGCTGTCGCACGAGATGCGGCCCACGGCCAGCTGCGTTCCGTCGGGCGAGAGGATGCGCACCAAATCGTCGCGTTCGAAATCGCCCTCGACGGCCGTGACGCCCACGGCGAGGATGCTGGCGGCCTTGCTGGCCCGGACGGCCGCTGCGGCGCCTTCGTCGATGCGCAGGACGCCTTTGGCGAAGCCTTCGCTGCTGGCGATCCACATTTTGACGCCCGACGCCGTGTGCGGGGCGGGTTCGAAACGGGTGCAGAGCACCTCCTCGCCGGTCAGCGCCAGAGCGGTCAGGATGTTGTCGCGGCGGCCGTTGGCGATGATGACTTCGATGCCCTCGCCGGCCACGCGTGACGAGATGCGGCTCTTGGTCGCCATGCCGCCCCGGCCCCGCGACGAGCGCGCCGGGTCGATGTACCGCGAGAGGTCTTCGGAGGGTTTCACGCGGCGGATCACCTGCGACGAGGGGTCGGAGGGCGAGCCGTCGTAGATGCCGTCGATGTTGCTCAGGATAATCAGCGCTTCGGCCTGCATCATGGCCGCCACGAGTCCCGAAAGTTCGTCGTTGTCGGTGAACATCAGCTCGGTGACCGAGATGGTGTCGTTCTCGTTGACGATCGGGATCACGCCGTTGGCGAGCATGACCTCCATGCAGTTGCGCTGGTTGAGATACTGCCGCCGCGTGGAGAGGCTCTCCTTGGTGGTGAGCACCTGCCCGCAGACGATGCCGTATTCGTTGAAGAGGTCGTAGTAGCGGTTCAGCAACTTCACCTGACCTACGGCCGAGAAGAGCTGGCGGGCCGATACGGTGTCGATGCGGCCCGTGCGCTGTTCGAGGACGCTGCGGCCCGAAGCCACGGCGCCCGACGAGACGAGGATCACCTCGATGCCGGCGCGGTGCAGCCGGGCGATCTGCTCCACGAGGGACGAAATGCGCGTGGTGTCGGGGCGTCCGTCGTCGCGGGTCAGCACGTTGCTGCCAGCCTTGATGACGATGCGGCGGTATTTGCTGGTTCTGTCCATGTCTTTGCGGTCCGGGCGTCGCCCGGCGTTACGGTTCGTATTTGTAGCCCACGCCCTTGACGGTGACGATCTTTTCGTCGCCGATCTTCTGGCGCAGTTTGCGGATGTGCACGTCGATGGTGCGGTCGCCCACGACCACCTCCGAACCCCAGATCCGGGCATATATCTCTTCGCGCGAGAAGAGTTTGCCCGGTGACGAGTAGAGCAGGTCCAAGAGGGCGAACTCCTTGCGGGGCAGGCTGATTTCGCGGCCGTCGCGCGTGACGGTGTAGCGCTCGCGGTCCATGGCGACGCCCTCCTCCGCCGGAGCGGGGGCCTTTCCGGCGTCGATGCGCTTGAGGATGGCCTGCACGCGGCTGACCAGCAGTTTCATCTTGATCGGCTTGGTCAGGTAGTCGTCGGCCCCCACGCCGAAGCCGGCCAGCTGCTGTTCCTCTTCGCCCAAGGCCGAGAGGAAGACGACCATCGTGTCGCGCAGCTGCGGGTCCTCGCGGATGGCGCGGCAGGTCTGCGCCCCGTCCATCACGGGCATCATCATGTCCAGCAGGATCAGGTGGGGGCGGTGCTGCGCCGCGGCTTTCAGCGCTTCGGCTCCGTTCTGGGCCGTGAATACCTCGTAACCCTCCTTGACGAGGGTGTATTTCACGAATTCGAGGATGTCGGGTTCGTCGTCGACGAGCAGGATGCGGTGGCTCATAATTTCGGTCAATGCGTTTTCGGCGGCGCACCGGCGACCGGTTGGCCGTGTGCCGCGCATATCTTGTGCGAAGTTAGCAAATTTCCGGCGAAATCGTTCGGCGGCACGGGAAAAATGGTTATATTTGCGAGATTTATATACTTCCGTATATATGGAACTCAAAAACGTGTATTGAGATGGCTACTGAAAATCCGATTCTTCCTGCTCCTGAGGAGCAAGTCAGCAAGGCTGCTGAAGATGTGCAGAAGGCAACTTCCGAAGTGACTCCCGAAGTCCCTGATTCCGAAACGGCTGCGATTGCAGAACCCGAAACGCCCGCTGTCGCGCAGGGCGAACCCGCAGCGTCCGCCGCCGAGGCGCCCGTAAGCGAAGCGCTGGCCGAAGAGACCGTCGCCGAAACGGCTGCGGAAGCTCCTGCTGCCGGCGAGGTTGCCGCAGATGCGCCTGCTGCCGGCGAGGTTGCCGCAGATGCGCCTGCAGACGGGGAGGGAGCGCCTGCGGAGATGCCTGCGGCTGAAGTCCCCGCCGCAGAGGTCGTTGCCGAAGCTCCTGCCGCCGAAACGGCTGCGGAAGCGGCTCCCGCAGAAGAGACGGCGCGTGCGAAGCGCGCCCGGATCAAGCCTGCGGCCGAAGCGGTCGTAACTGAGACGGAAGAGGAGGCTGCGGCGTCCGACGTGCAGGTGGATTTCGCGGACGAGGAGGCCGCGCTGGCGGCGCAGGACGCCGGACTCGAACTAGAGGGCGAGACCGCCGAGGAGGCCGAGGCCGAGCAGATGGCGGGAAGCGCCGCCGATACCGAAGACAAATTCACGGGCCGGGGCAAGGAGGAGCTGGTGGCTTTATTCACGCGCATGCTCGAAGAGCAGCCCGTGCAGTCGATCCGCCGGGATGTGGAGGCGCTGAAGATCGCCTTCTACCGCATCCGCCGTGCCGAGGTCGAAGCCGCACGCCGCAAATTCATCGAGGAGGGCGGCGCCGAAGAGGATTTCGCGCCGGCAGTGGACGGGGTCGAAGTGCAGCTCAAGGAGCTGTTCAAGGAGTACCGCCGTCGCCGCGACGAGTTCATCGCCAATCTCGAAGCCGAGAAGGAGAAGAACCTGCAGGTCAAGCTGGGAATTATCGAAGAACTGAAGGAGCTGGTCAATTCGGACGAGACGCTCAACCATACCTTTACCAAATTCCGCGAGTTGCAGCAGCGCTGGAAGGAGACCGGCATCGTGCCCCTGCAGAACGTCAAGGATTTGTGGGAGACCTATAACCTGCACGTCGAGAATTTCTACAGCTTCATCAAGATCAACAAGGAGCTGCGCGATCTGGACCTGAAGAAGAATTACGAGCAGAAGGTGACCCTGTGCGAGCAGGCCGAGGCGCTCGTGCTGGAGCCTTCGGTGGTCGAAGCGTTCCACAAACTGCAGAAACTGCACGACGAATGGCGCGAGACGGGTCCCGTGGCCAACGAATACAAGGAGGTGCTGTGGGAGCGTTTCAAGGCGGCGTCGAGCCGGATCAACAAACAGCATCAGGAGCACTTCGAGGCGCTGAAGGGCGAGCAGGTCCGCAACCTCGAACTGAAGACGGAGCTTTGCGCCGCCACCGAGGAGCTGGCCGCGCAGCCGCTCACCACCCGCAAGGAGTGGAACCGGGCCAGCGACCGTCTGCTGGAGATTCAGAAGACGTGGAAGACCATCGGCTTCGCGCCCAAGAAGGACAACAACCGCATATATGAACGTTTC
Source organism: Alistipes finegoldii DSM 17242 (assembly GCF_000265365.1). Taxonomy (NCBI): domain Bacteria; kingdom Pseudomonadati; phylum Bacteroidota; class Bacteroidia; order Bacteroidales; family Rikenellaceae; genus Alistipes; species Alistipes finegoldii. Next base: position 142,789 of record NC_018011.1, on the reverse strand, counting down.
CGCACGGCGTGCGACAGGTTCTTCGAGGCCAAGCGTCAGTTCTATTCGGGCGTGAAGGCCGAGATGGAGCATAATCTGCAGCTCAAGACCGAAATATGCGAGGCCGCCGAGTCGCTGATGAACAGCGAGGAGTGGAAGAAGGCGACCGACGAGCTGATCGCCCTGCAGGCCCGCTGGAAGGAGATCGGCGCCGTGTCGCGCCGGCATTCGGATGCGATCTGGCGGCGTTTCCGCGCGGCGTGCGACAAATTCTTCGAGCGCAAGGGCGCGCATTTCGCCAGCGTGGACGGCGAGCACGAGGAGAATCTGAAGAAGAAGCTCGCGCTGCTGGAAGAGATGGCCGCGGCCGATGTCAAGACGGGCGGTTACGACGTGATCCGCGACTTCCAGCGCCGCTGGGGCGAGATCGGGTTCGTACCCATCAAGCAGAAGGACGCCGTGCAGAAGAAGTACAAGGCCGCCGTCGATGCGCTGTTCAACACGCTGCGCGGCACCGAGCGCGACCGTTCGATGAACCGTTTCCGCGAGAAGGTGTCGTCGTTCAAGTCGGCGGGCGGCAGCCGCCTGCGTTCGGAGCGCGAACGGCTCTACGGCAAGGTGCGCCAGTTGGAGCAGGAGATCGGCCTGCTGGAGAACAATATCGGTTTCTTCGCCAAGTCGAAGAACGCCGAGTCGCTGATCGCCGACGTGAAGGCCAAGATCGAGCGCGCCCGTGAGGATATGGCCGCCGCGATCGAGAAAGTGAAGCTGATCGACCGTCAGGCGCAGGAGGAGAATCACGAAAACAACGAAAATAAATAGTAATAAACGTAATGAAACTTTCCAAACCCAAGTACATATTTGTTACGGGCGGCGTTGCGTCGTCGCTCGGCAAGGGTATTATTTCGGCCTCGATAGCCCGACTTCTGCAGGCGCGCGGCTATTCGGTGACCATTCAGAAACTCGACCCCTACATCAACGTCGATCCCGGAACGCTGAATCCCTACGAACACGGCGAATGCTATGTGACGGAGGACGGCGCGGAGACCGACCTCGATCTGGGCCACTACGAACGCTTTACGAACCAGCCCACGTCGAAGGCCAACAACGTCACGACGGGCCGGATTTACAAGAGCGTCATCGAGAAGGAGCGCAAGGGCGAGTATCTGGGCAAGACCGTGCAGGTCATTCCCCATATCACCGACGAGATCAAGCGCCGCATCCAGCTGCTGGCGCAGAAGAAGGTTTACGACGTTATCATCACCGAGATCGGCGGTACGGTGGGCGACATCGAGTCGCTGCCGTTCATCGAGTCGGTGCGCCAGCTGCGCTACTCGCTGGGCTATAAGAACACGGCGCTGGTGCACCTGACGCTGATCCCCTACATGGCGGCTTCGGGCGAGCTGAAGACCAAACCCACCCAGCACTCGGTGAAGGCGCTGCTCGAAAACGGCTTGCAGCCCGACATCCTCGTGCTGCGCACCGAGCATCCGCTTTCGGTGAACCTGCGCCGCAAGGTGGCCCTGTTCTGCAACGTGGACGCCAACGCCGTGATGGAGTCGATCGACGTACCGACGATCTACGAAGTGCCGCAGAAGATGCACGACCAGCATCTGGACGAGGTGGTGCTCCAGAAACTCGACCTGCCCGCCGACAAGGAACCCGATATGACCGCGTGGAACGCGCTGGTAGACAAGATCAAGCACCCTTCGAAGAAGATCGAGATCGCGCTGGTCGGCAAGTACACCGAACTGCCCGACGCCTACAAGTCGATCTGCGAATCGTTCGTGCATGCGGGCGCCGTGAACGACTGCAAGGTGAAACTGCGCTATGTCAATTCAGAGAAGATCACGCCCGAAACCGTGGCCGAGAAGCTGGGCAAGATGTCGGGCATTCTGGTGGCTCCGGGCTTCGGAAACCGCGGCATCGAGGGCAAGATCGTGGCCGTGCGTTATGCCCGCGAAAACAACATTCCGTTCCTCGGCATCTGTCTGGGCATGCAGTGCGCCGTGATCGAGTTCGCCCGCAACGTGCTGGGCATCGCCGACGCCAATTCGAGCGAAATGGAATCGACGCCGCATCCGGTCATCGACCTGATGGAGGAGCAGAAGGGCGTGACGGCCAAGGGCGGCACGATGCGTCTGGGCGCCTATCCGTGTGCGCTGAAGAAGGGTTCGAAAGTCGCCGCGGCGTACGGCAAGCTCAATATTTCGGAGCGTCACCGTCACCGCTACGAGTTCAACAACGACTATCTGGAGCAGTTCGAAGCCGCCGGCATGCAGGCCGTGGGCATCAACCCCGATACGGGGCTGGTCGAGGTGGTCGAAGTGGCGAACCATCCGTGGTTCGTCGGCACGCAGTATCATCCCGAATACAAAAGTACGGTGCTGAAGCCTTCGCCGCTGTTCGTGGCGTTCGTCGGAGCGGCGCTCAAATACGCCGGGGAAAAGAAGTAATAACCGCACAAAGTAAGAAGCAAACACGTTTAGATGGATAAAAAAACAATTTTGGGTATTGTCGTCGTGGCGGTCCTTTTTCTGGGATTCGCCTATGTCAATACCAAACAGCAGGAGAAATATCAGCAGGAAATGGCCGCGTGGCAGGCCTATCAGGATTCGGTAGCCGCCGCTTCGCGTCCCGCGGTTCCCGCGGCGGACAGCGTGGCAGGCGGCGCTGCGGAGAGTGCGGTTGCGGCGTCCGGTGAGACGACGGCGCCCGAAGCGGAGGCGGATTTGGCCCAGACCGTGCGTCAGCGTCGGATCGCCGCGATGGGCGAGTATCTGACCGCGGCGCAGGAGGCAGAGCCTGAAGAGTTTACGGTGGAGAACGAGGTGATGACGGTGCGTTTCTCGACGCGCGGCGGACAGATCACGGGCGTGACGCTCAAGGACTACACCAAGTACGCACCCCGCGGTCAGCGCGACCAACTGATCGAGCTGATGGACCCTGCGAGCGCCCGGTTCGACATGTCGTTCTATGTGAAGAACGGCCTGAACAACGTCAAGGTCAATACGATGGATTACGTCTTCCGCGCTGAACCCGTGGAGACGGCAGGCGATGCCCGGCGTGTGACGATGCGTCTTGCGGTGGCGGAGAACGCATGGCTCGAATACGAGTACCTTATATATAATAAGCAGGCTCCGGAGCGCGATTACCTCGTGGATTTCAACGTCCGGCTGGTGAACATGGCCCCGCAGATGGCCAACCAGACTTCGATCGGCATCGACTGGTCGAATGTCTCGTACCAGAACGAGAAGGGGTTCCAGAACGAAAACATGTACACGACGCTGGCCTACCGTTTTCCGGGCGAAAGTTCGATCGAGGAGCTGGGTATGAGCGACGGCGCCAAGTCGAAGAGCGTATCGACGGCGGTGAACTGGGTGGCTTTCAAGCAGCAGTTCTTCTCGTCGGTCTTCATCGCGCCGCAGAACGTCTCCAGCGCCAACATGGCCTTCGATACGGCGGCTCCCGGCTCGGAGCTGCTCAAGAGTTTCTCCGTGCAGATGGCTGTGCCCTACTCGGCGCAGGTCGAAGGATATGATTTCGCATTCTACTTCGGTCCCAACAAATATGCGATCCTGAAGAAAGTCACCGACAACAACGGTGCGGACCTCCATATGGAGCGTCTGATTCCGCTGGGATGGGGTATCTTCGGCTGGGTGAACCGCTGGTGTGTGATTCCGGTCTTCGACTTCCTGCGCAACTACATCGGCAGTTTCGGCATCATCATCCTGATTCTGGTGATTCTCGTGAAGCTCGTCATCTCGCCGCTCACCTACAAGAGCTACGTGTCGATGGCCAAGATGCGCCTGATAAAACCGCAGGTGGACGAGCTTAACAAGAAGTATCCCAAGAAGGAGGATGCCATGAAAAAGCAGCAGGCGACGATGGAACTTTACAAAAAGGCCGGCATCAACCCCATGGGCGGCTGTATTCCGATGCTGATCCAGCTGCCGATCCTGATCGCCATGTTCCGCTTCTTCCCGGCGTCGATCGAGCTGCGTGAGCAGCCGTTCCTCTGGGCCGACGACCTCTCGTCGTACGACAGCATCGTGAACCTGCCGTTCTCGATCCCGTTCTACGGCGACCATGTCAGCCTGTTCGCGCTGCTGATGGCCGTGTCGCTGTTCGGCTACTCCTACTTCAATTACCAGCAGACCGCTTCGTCGCAGCCCCAGATGGCCGGCATGAAGTTTATGATGGTCTACATGATGCCGATCATGATGCTGTTGTGGTTCAACAGCTATTCGAGCGGCTTATGCTACTATTACCTGCTGTCAAACCTCTTCACGATCGGGCAGACGCTCGTCATCCGCCGCATCGTGGACGACGAGAAGATTCATGCCGTGATGCAGGCCAATGCCGCGAGGAAGTCGAAAGGCAAGAAATCGAAATTCCAGCAGCGCTACGAGGAGCTGATGCGTCAGCAGGAGGCCCAGCAGCGGGCCAAACGCAAGTAGTTCCCGGACCGGAAGCCTTCGGGAAGAGACCGGACCCGACTGGAATTGACCGGGAGCGGTCAGAACCGGCCCGAAGCGTTCGGGCTGTTGAATGGACTGCAGAGAACAGGCCGGAGACGAAACCTTTGAACCGGGTGTGCGTCTCCGGCCTTGTTTTTGCTCTGGTGCGGATGTGTAAAATCGTACGACTATGATGAAACGAATTTTTTTTGTGCTGGCGCTCATGGCGGCCGGCACGGCGCTCCGGGCGCAGAGTCTCGGCGGGGAGTATCGGCTCAAACGGATCGTTCCGGTCGAAGGACGGCAGGGAATCGCCGCCGACTCGAACTATTATTACGTTTCGGGCAGCACGGCGCTCTACAAGTATGACAAGCAGGGGCGGCTGGTCGCCGAAAACGAACACCCGTTCGAAGGACTGCCGCTCGAAGCCAATCACTTGGGCGATATCGACGTGTGGAACGGCGAGCTGTATGCCGGTATCGAGACTTTCGAAGACGGCAAGGGCGAGAACATTCAGGTCGCCGTTTACGATGCGGACAACCTGAAATGGAAGCGTTCGATCGACTGGGACCCCGAATCGGGGCAGGTCGAGGTGAGCGGACTGGCCGTGGACCGGGACAACGACATGGTCTGGATGTCGGACTGGGTGGACGGCCGCTATCTGTACGGCTATGATCTCAAGACGGGGAAGTATGTCCGCAAGGTGCATCTGCGTCCGGTTCCGCAGTGGCAGCAGGGGATCTTCATGGTGGACGGCCGGATGCTGATCTCGGCCGATGACGGCGATGCGGACCTCGACGAGCCGGATACGATCTATATCGCCGACATGCGCGACGGGAAGAGTTATGCGACGGCGCTGCCGTTTCGCGCGATGACCGATTTCCTGCGTGCGGGCGAAATCGAAGGATTGGCGATAGATCCGCAGACCGACGAATTGCTGGTGCTGGCCAACCGCGGTTCGCGGATCGTGTTGGGGATGGTCAAGGGCTTTTATCCCGGCTACGACAAGGAACTGCACGAGGTTTATGTTTTCGAAAAGGTAAAATAGAAAAAGTCCCGGAAGGGACTTTTTCTATTTGGAGCGGACATGGCGCCGCCGGGTGCATTTGTCGGGCGTGTTTGGCGGGGCCGGGACGGAACCCTCTCCGGAACGGTTGCAGGAACCGATTGCCGTGGCATCTGAGAGGGCGGACGATGGGGCGGGCTGGGTTGCGGGGACCGCGATGGTCCGAAGCCTGCTGCTTGGCGGTTTCGGGTGCGTGATTTATAGATCCGGTCCGGTTGCTTGCAGGGAGTTGCGGTCGCTGACGATCGCGTCGAAATTTTCCAGTGCCCAGCCGATGAGCGAGACGAGATGGGGCATGAGCGATTCGCCGCGGGGCGTGAGGGCGTATTCGACGCGCGGCGGCACTTCGGGGTAGACCGTGCGCGAAAGCAGGCCGTCCTGTTCGAGCCGCCGCAGGGTCGAGGCGAGCATCTTCTGCGAGATGTCGGTCATCCGGCGGTGTATCTCCGAAAAGCGCAGACGCCCGCCCGTGTGCAGGTTGTAGAGCACCAGCAGGGACCATTTGTCGCCGAAGCGGTCCACGATATTGCGGATGGGGCAGGCGGCGTACCCCGGATCGGTTGCGGTTTTCGCCATCTTATTCGACGTAGAGCACGAGGCCTTTGAGGTATTCGCCTTCAGGGTGGTAAATGCTGATCGGGTGGTCGGCGGGCTGCGTCATCTGGTGCAGGATGCGTACGTTGCGGCCTGCGATGGCTGCGGCCGAGAAGACCGTCGTGCGGAACAGTTCCTTCGATACGGCCTGCGAGCAGGAGAACGTGAAGAGGATGCCGCCGGGTTTGATCTGCGAAATGGCGCGGGCGTTGAGCCGCTTGTAGCCTTGCAGGGCGTTGCCCAGCACCTTGTGGTGTTTGGCGAAGGCCGGAGGGTCGAGGATGATCAGGTCGTATTTGTCGCCGATGTCCTTGAGATACTCCACGGCGTCGGCCGCAATCTCGCAGAAATCGGCCTCCCGGCCGAAGTTGAGCACCATGTTTTCGGTGGCGAGTGTCACGGCGCGTTCGGAGGAGTCCACCGAGCAGACCTTTCGGGCGCCGCCCGCCATGGCGTAGACCGAGAATCCGCCCGTGTAACAGAAGGTGTTGAGCACCGTGCGGCCTTTGGCGTAGCGTTTCACCAGTTCGCGGTTTTCGCGCTGGTCGAGGAAAAAGCCCGTCTTCTGGCCTTTCTCCCAGTTTACGAGGAATTTCTCGCCGTTTTCCGTCACGATGTGCGATTCGTGGTCGGAGCTGCCCCACAGATAACCGTCCACGGCGCCCAGCCGGGCGTTGAACGGCACCGTCTGCGAACTTTTGTCGTAGATGGCCGTGATTTTGTCGCCGTAAGTCGCCCGTATCGCCTTGGCGATCTCCATGCGGGCGTGGTACATGCCGACCGAGTGGCACTGGACCACGGCCGCCGTGCCGTAGATGTCCACGACCAGTCCCGGCAGGGCGTCGCCCTCGCCGTGCACCAGCCGGTAGCAGTTCGTGTCGGGATTGTCCGTAAGTCCCAGCGTGCGGCGAACGTCGTGCGCCACGGCGATGCGGCGGTTCCACCACTCCTGATCGATCGTCTCCCGGCAGAACGACAGCACGCGCACGGCGATCGAACCGATCTGGTAGTGTCCCTGCGCGATGAATTCGCCCGAACGGGTGTATACTTCGACCAGAGCGCCTTCGGCGATTTCCGATTCGTCTTCGGCCTTGATGTAGTCGATGGCCCCCGAAAAAATCCACGGGTGGCGGCGCATAAGAGACTCTTCCTTGCCTTTGCGCAGGTAGATTTGAGGTGTCATGCTTTGGGACGTTTTATTTTGGGTGTGTGCAGCAGTTTGTCGTAGATCGCCGTGCAGACCCACGCATCGGTCGCGGCGTAGAGTTTCTGTTTGTCGGTGAGCGTCGCGGCCTCCCAGTTGCTCAGACGCTGGGCTTTGGAGACGCGCTGCCGGAGGACGATGGCCGAGAGTTTACGCAGGCTCTTGTCCTCGATGCCCCATTCGGGGGCGATGGACTGCAGGTCCACGAATCCGCCGTCGCGGAAGTGGCGGATCTGGCGCAGCGAGCGGAGGTCGCCCGCCACGTCGGCGCCGATTTTGAGGATGGAGTCGGTTTCGAGCACCTGAAGGATCGGCTTGGCCAGCGGAATCTTGTTCAGCCGGAACAGAAAGCAGAGTTGCGGAGTCGAGAGCTGAAGCAGCGAAACCCGGTAGCTTATGCCCGGACGGAACGAGGGGCGCGTCTCGGTGTCGAAGCCCACGACGGCCTGTTTCATCAGAAACTTGCAGGCCGGCACGATGTCGCGCTCATGCTCGATGATGCGGATTTCGCCCTTGAATTCGATGGCGGGAAGCGCGGCGGTCTCCTCGTTGCTTATTTTATCGGTAAAATTATTTGTCGTAGTCATGCGATGGAACGTTCCCACAAAATTACGGAATTATTTCCGGAAAACGACATGTTCGCAGACCTTTTTGCGATCAGGCGTCGGGGCGCCGGGTTATTTCAGCCTGATTTTCCCGTCCTTGCCGGTGGCGAGCAGACCCTCGTCGAGCAGTTGCCGGATCACTTCGCCGGTCCGCTGCACGCCGCCCGGAAATCCGTCGGCCAGTTCGCGCGGGTCGGCGGGGCCTTGGGCCAGCCGTTCGAGCACCTCTTTGCGCAGGCTTTCCGCCGCATTGCCGGCGGCGTCCGCGGATTTTTGTTTTGCGGCGCGCCGGCGGGCCAGACAGATGTCGCAGACGCCGCACGGCGCGGGATCGCCCTCGCCGAAGTAGGCTTCCAGCACGGCGCTCCGGCAGCGGGTTTCGTTGGCGGCGTAGTCGAGCATGTGTTCGAAACGTTCGCGCATCAGCTCCTGACGCCGTTTGTAGGTGTCGGGAGAGATGTAGAGGTCGGCGCGGGGAAGCCGCTCCTCGTTCATGAAGAGGATCGGCGAGCGGTTGGAGGGGACGTAGCGGATCACGCGCAGCTGCCAGAGCCGTTTGAGCAGCTCCTTGACCCGCTCGACGGTGTAGCCGCTCCACGTGGCGATCTCGCCCTCGTCGATCTGGCGGAATTCGGTGAAGACGCCGTTGTAAAGGCGCAGCAGCGTGCGGATGAAGTGGTCGAGTTCGTCACGCTGGACGCGGATGCGGTAGAGATCGTCGCGGCTTACGCAGAACATGATTCGCGCCGGATTCTCCTGCGCGTCGGTCAGCGTCATGTAGCCGTTCTGCTGCAGGAGTTTGAGCGCGCTCTGCACCGTGCCGGAGTAGAGGTGCTCGCGGGCGCAGAAGTCGTGGATGTTGAACAGAAACGAAGCTTCGGCGCCGTCGCCGATGCCGATCTGCAGGTAGGAGCAGACCTTTTCGTAGATGTCCTTGATCTTTTCGAGCGGCGGAAATTCCTGCTCGAAACGCTTTATGATGCGCCCTCCGTCGTCGGGGGAGGTCAGCAGCAGGGCGTAGCTGCGCACGCCGTCGCGGCCTGCGCGGCCGGCCTCCTGATAGTAGCTTTCGAGCGAATCGCACATGGCGTAGTGGGCGACGAACCGCACGTCGGGTTTGTCGATGCCCATGCCGAAGGCGTTGGTGGCGACCATGACGCGCGTCCTGCCCGCGACCCACTCCTCCTGCCGCAGCGAACGCTCGGCGTGTCCCATCCCGCCGTGGTAGGCCGCAGCCGTCACGCCCTGCCGGCGCAGCATGTCGGCGACCTGCTCGGTGCCTTCGCGCGTGCGGACGTAGACGATGCCCGAACCGGGAACGTTCTGGACCAGCCGGAGCAGCTGCCCGTTTTTGTCGTCGGTGCGGCGGACGCTGTACGAGAGGTTGGGGCGCGCGAAACTGCTGCGCAGGATATGCGGCTCGGCGAAGCGCAGGTGGCGCATGATGTCCTCGGCCACGAGCTTGGTCGCCGAGGCCGTGAGCGCCAGCACGGGAACGCCCGGCAGTTTTTCGCGCAGTTCGGCGATGCGCAGGTACGAGGGGCGGAAGTCGTAGCCCCACTGCGAGATGCAGTGGGCTTCGTCCACGGCCAGCAGCGAGACCTTCATGCGCTCCACGCGCAGACGGAAGGCTTCGGTGGCGAGCCGTTCGGGAGCCACATAGAGGAATTTGACGTCGCCGTAGACGCAGTTGTCCAGTGCGATGTCGATCTGCCGCGGCGAGAGTCCCGAATGGATGGCGACGGCCGGAATGCGCCGCGCCCGCAGGCGGTCCACCTGATCCTTCATCAGGGCGATCAGGGGCGTGACGACGATGCACAGTCCCGGCTGCGCGAGTCCCGGAACCTGATAGGTCAGCGACTTGCCGCCGCCCGTGGGCATGAGGGCCAGCGTATCGCGCCCGGCCATCGCCGAGCGGATGATCCGCTCCTGTACGGGACGGAATTCGGTGAAGCCCCAGTAGCGCTTCAGCACCTCGAAAATCTTGTCTGCGGACCCTTCCATGCACACAAAGGTAGGAAAAATTAGGCGGTTTGAGGAATTTTTCATACTTTTGCATTCGGTTAAACGTTCGACAAATGAAGATAAGCGAAAAGTTCAAAGTGCGCGAGATGGCGGGGGAGCATGTGATTATCATGCCGGGCCGCGTCGGTGCCGATATGACCCGGATTCTTGCGCTCAACGACTCGTCGCTCTATCTTTGGGAGACGCTCCGCGGCCGCGATTTCACCACCGAAGAGGCCGCCGGCCTGCTTACCGAACGTTACGAGGTGGACGAGGCTACCGCCCTGCGCGACGCGCAGGCGTGGGCGGGGAAGCTCGCCGAATGCGGCGTGCTGGAGTAGCCGGAACCTAATATTATTGCATGAAACTGAAAAGACTCATATCGCTGTTGCTGCTTTCCGTCTACCTGCTGGCGACGGGCGGACCCGCGTATGTGTCGCTTTCGTGCAAGTGCGTCGCGATGAAGGCCCGTGCCGCGCACGTATGCTGTCATCACTGCCAGCACGGTGCGGATACTTCCGACGGAACCGCGTCGCTGAAGGCCACCTGCTGCGGCAATCACCATTCGACGGAGATCAATCTCTATACATTCTCGCAGGACAGCGAAAAATCGACCCGCTGTACGGTTACCGACCTGCCGCCCGCGCTGGTGGCCGAGGCTCCGGAGCCTGCCGACATCTCGCTCGGCGGGGAGAAAACCGTCGGACGCTGCGCCCCCTTCGTCGAACGGGGCCATGTCCGCTGCGCGGGACTCCGCGCCCCTCCCGTATTGGCTTGAAACCCTTTTGGGGCGGATGCTGCGTGCATCCGTCCGGAATCAGTTTTAACCAATAACGGAACGTAATGAAAATCAACAAAATTTTAGTTTTATCTGTTTCAGCCCTCGCTGTGTGCGGCACCCTCAGCGCGCAGGATTTGCGGGGCGTGGTCCGCGATGCCGACAACCAGCCGCTGGTGGGCGCTTCGGTCTACTGGGAGGGTACCACGATCGGCGCCAGCACCGACGCCGAGGGAGCTTTTCTGCTCCACCGCGTGAAAGGTTACGATAATTTGGTGGCTTCGTATCTGGGCTTCGTGAACGACACGCTGCACGTCGCGAACGGCGCGGAGCGGATCGAATTCGCACTTAGGGCGGACGGCGTGGAGCTGGAGGACGTCGTGGTCGAGGGCAACCTCAGCGGCAACTTCGTCAAGCGCGACGGCATCGTCAAGAACGAGATGATTTCGTTCGCGGGTCTCTGCAAGATGGCCTGCTGCAACCTCGCCGAGAGCTTCGAGAATTCGGCTTCGGTGACCGTGGGGTACAGCGACGCCATTTCGGGCGCGCGTCAGATCAAGATGCTGGGCCTTGCGGGCACCTATACGCAGATTCTCGACGAGAACCGTCCGATCATGCGCGGCCTGAGCGCCCCCTACGGCCTGAGCTACACGCCGGGCATGTGGCTCAATTCGATTCAGGTATCCAAAGGCGTGGCCTCGGTTACGGCCGGCCATGAAGCCATCACGGGCCAGATCAACCTCGAACACCGCAAGCCTACCGACGACGAGCGTCTGTTCGTGAATCTCTACCTCGACGACGAGCTGCGTCCCGAAGCCAATATCTCGACGGCGTTTCCCGTTTCCAAGAACAAGAAACTGTCGAGCGTGATCCTGCTGCACGGTTCGATGGACACCGACGTGCGCAAGATGGACCACAACGACGACGGGTTCCGCGACCTGCCGCTGGCCGACCAGCTCAACATCGCCAACAAGTGGCTCTATGCCGCCGACAACGGCACGCAGATTCGCTGGGGCTGGAAGTTCGTGCAGGAGAACCGGCTGGGCGGCATGCTCGACTATAAGAATTCGATGCGCGACCAGATGCGCGAGAAATGGGACCAGCCGGGTACGCTTTACGGATCGAAGATCCGCAACCGCGGCGCGAACGGCTATTTTAAAATAGGTACGCCCGTCGGTCCTTCGGTATACGATCCCGACGAGAAGGACGAGATGCGTTCGAACCTCGCGTTCGTGGCCGATTTCGACCATTTCAACGAAAACGCCTACTTCGGTCTGAACGACTACAAGGGCAACGAGAATGCGCTGGCGATGAACCTGATGTATAATCACTACTTCACCTACCGTTCGTCGCTGATCGTCGGCGCGCAGGCGCAGCTGCAGTATTACCGCGAGAGTCTGGCCAACAACACGCCGTGGATCGAGGCCGCGAAGTCGCGTTTCTACGACTTCGACCGCAGTGAGCAGGAGGTGGGCGCCTATGCCGAGTACACCTATGCCGTCAAGGATAAGTTCTCCATCGTGGCCGGTATCCGCGGAGATTATAACGCCTTCTACGACAAGTTTTTCGTAACGCCCCGCGGCCATATCCGCTGGAACATCACCCCTTCGACGACCTTGCGCGGCTCGGCCGGACTGGGGTACCGTTCGACCAATGTCATCACTGACAATATCGGTATTTTGGCGACGGGTCGCGCGATCGTTTTCAAAGACAGCGACTTCTCGAAGTTCAACCGGCTGGAAAAGGCCCTGACCGTGGGCGGAAGCCTGACGCAGACCTTCGGGCTGGTGAGCGCCGACGACGCGACGCTGAGCTTCGACTATTTCCGCACGCAGTTCTACAACTCGGTGATCGCGGATCAGGAGTATAACGCCGACCAGATACTTCTCTACAACTCGGACAAACGCTCCTATACGGATACCTACCAGATCGACTTTTCGTGGACGCCGGTCGAGCGGCTCGATATTTTCGCGACGTTCCGCTATACGAACAGTGAAATGACGATCGACCGTCCCGACGGAACGACGGCCCGCGTGGAGCGTCCGCTGGTGAGCAAGTACAAGACGCTGCTCAATATCCAGTATGCCACGAAGTTCCGCCGCTGGGTGTTCGACGCCACGGCGCAGCTGAACGGTCCCGCGCGCATCCCGACGCAGACCGGAGATCTGGCCGACGACAAATATTCGCCCCGTTACCCGATGTTCTTCGCGCAGGTGAGCCGCAAGGTCGGCAAGTTCGATATTTATGTCGGCTGCGAGAATATCGCCGACTACCGTCAGCACGACCCGATTCTGAATGCGGACAATCCCTTTTCGACGGGATTCAACTCGATGAACGTCTGGGGACCGCTCATGGGACGTAAGTTTTACGCGGGTCTGCGCTTCAACCTCTATTGATGCGCTCTGCGGAAAAAAGAGATTCAAACCTTAAAATAACACGAAGATGAAAAAGATTTTAATGCTTTGCCTCGCCCTTGTGATGGGTGTCGGCATGTGCGCGGCCGAGAAGCCTGCCAACAAGAAAACGGTGACGACGGTGTTTACGACCGACATCGACTGCGAGCACTGCGTCAAGAAGATCATGAACAACGTTCCGTCGCTGGGCAAGGGCGTGAAGGACGTGCAGGTCGATCTGCCGAAAAAAGAGGTGACCGTGGTATACGACGGCACGAAGAACAACGACGAGAATATCGTCAAGGGCTTCGCTTCGCTCAAGGTGAAGGCCGAGCCGAAGAAAGCCGACGCGAAGAAATAGCGGCGGCCGGGTTTTGTTATTGAAAAGGGAGGACTTGCGGTCCTCCCTTTTTTGTCAGCCGTTCGTGTGATTGCGCGGCCTATTCCATCGGCCGTATACGGACTTCGGTGACGCCTTCCAGCTCGCGGGCGAGACGGGCGGTGTCGGTTTTCTCTTCGACCTCGCCGTAGTGGTAGGGATAGAAGACCGCCGGACGGATCGCCTTGACCGCTTCGACGGCCTGATCCACGGTCATCGTGTAGGGCTGATTGACCGGAAGGAACGCGATGTCGATATTCTTGAGGGCTTTCATTTCGGGCGTAGGCTCCGTATCGCCTGCGATGTAGATGCGCGTGCCGCCGACGGTAAGGATATAGCCGCAGTCCTCGCGGTCTTTGGGGTGGAATTGCAGGTGCCCGTCGGTGGTGTTGTAGGCGGCTACGGCCTCGACCTTGAGGTAGTCGCGCGGTGCGGCGACGCTGCCCGGCCGCATCGTGTAGCAGTTCATTTCGAACGCTTCGGCCGAGGTGCGGTCGCAGAGGATTTCGGTTTGCGGCGTCTGGATCGCTTCGACGGCCGCAACGTCCAGATGGTCGTAATGCGAATGGGTGATCAGGATCACGTCGGCCTTCGGCAACGCCGCGTATCGGGCGTAGCCGCTGACGGGATCGACATAGACGTATTTGCCGCCGACCTCGATCGAAAGCGAGGCGTGCCGGAAGAAGGTGATCGTGATTTGCGTGCCGTCGCGTGTGGTCAGCGTGTCGGCGGGGTATTCGGGCGCTGCTTTCTTTCCGCAGCCGAGCAGTGAAAGGAGGGACATAAGTAACAAGAGTTTTGGGTTCATTCCTCAAATATTGTACATAACAAGGGCAATATAGTGAAAAAAAGTGAAATATTCGTACCTTTGGCCTGCATTCGAAAAGGTCGAGGTGTCGTTCGAGGACGACCGGACGCTGCGCGTCAAAGGATCGCTGCTGGGGTTCAGCCGTTCGGTCTATTGGCAAAAAATCGAATAAATGTGCATTTTTTTGCGCCGGGGCGCAGTATTTTTCGAATTTGTACGTTTATATCGCATAATTTAGTATTGAAATTCTTATGATGAAAAAAGTTTTATTTGTAGCGGCCGTGGCTATGTCGCTGGTTTTTAGCGGGTGTATGAAGGAAGACGACACCTACAAGAAATTGAAGCCCGTACAACCGGGGCTTAACATCTACACCGGTGCCATGAACCAGAATATCGTGTCGATGCAGCAGGCCAACTTCGGCTTGCGGCTTGCGATGCTGGTGGCCGAGGCCGACAAACAGCAGAAAACGATCGACGAAGTGACGGTCGGCAGCAGCAATACACTGCTGAAAAGGCAGTTGCTGGGCAATGCCAAAGTCGAGACTACGGCGAACGGTTACAAGATCACGTTCGATGCCGATTATGCCGACCTCGACACTTATGTCCGCAAGGGCACGCTGCTGATCAACACCAACGAGACGGCGCTGCTGAAAGATGCTACGGAAAGCAAGCCGTGGACCGTTACTTTCGAGGATAAACTGACGATGGGCTATTCGGGCGGCGACATGCAGGCCATCACGCTGACGGGCGGTCTGACGAAACTCTATTTCGTCGAGTCGTCGGGCGCTTACGGAATCGGGCTGGAGGCTCAGCAGTCCTATGTCGGCAAGACCGAGGAGCTGACCTCAAACTGGAACGGCAAATTTACGGTGAAGCCTGAGAACGTGAATTTCACTTATACGGACTGCGCCGGCAAGAAGTTCATGCTGAACGGCACGGCTACGGGCCGCACGTTCAACACCTATGACGGCATTTCGGCGACGACGATGAGTCTCAGGATGACCAACGGCGAGTATTACTCTTCGTCGGCCCTCTACGGCGGCAAGATCGAAGCGTCGCTGGGCGACGGCTACAATCCGAGTCTCTATCCGTCGAAGGATGTCATCGTGGAGATCACCTTGGAAGGTACGCGGCTTCGTCAGACGATCACCTATGCCGGTCACGTCGTGACGGTTTAGGGAATTCTATCCGAATGAAAAAGAGCGGGGCTTGTCGGCCTCGCTCTTTTTTTGTCGTAATGTATTTCCGTCGTCAGGAAGATTGTCGGTCGAGCCGCATGACCGAAGGGATGCAGAATGCGATGAGTCCGATGCCGCAGATGACCGTGCCGGCGATGACGAAGGTCGTCGTCAGGCCGACATGCTCGGCGAGGAAGCCCGTGCCGAGCAGTCCGATCGCCGAGGGGAGCAGTCCGAAACTGTAGTACAGCGACATGACGCGCCCCAGCACTCCCGCGTCGATGCGGCTCTGGATGACGGAGACGAACGACGAGTTGAAGACGCTGCTCGTGACGCCTTCGATCAGGGAAAGGGCGGCGAATAGCGCGAATGCCGTGGGCGGCAGCATGCCCGAAGCGGCGAACAGCAGTCCTATGGTCAGGTACATCAGGTTTATCAGCACGATGCGGTTGACGCGGTAGGTTCGGGCGCCCATGACGGCGCCGCCGATCAGCGCGCCGCCGCCCCACACGATCTCGATCAGGCTCATTTCGTAGGCCCCTCCGCCGAAGTGCTGCAGCGTCATCAGCGGAAACATCACGCCGACGGGCATGATGAAGAACCACACGAGGACGGCCAGCGTGAAAAACCAGCCCATGCCCGGAACGGCGTGCATGGCGCCGAACCCTTCGCGGAACTCGCGCCAGAGACTGGGCGTCTGCGCCGTGCTGCGTTCGGGATTGGGAATGCGGACCAGCAGCAGGGTGGTGCAGGCGATAAAGGCCCCCGCGACGTCCAGCAGCAGGATGTTGCCGATGCCCGTCAGGTTGATCAGCAGGGCGCCGAACGCGGGCCCGATGATGTTCGACAGCGAACTGATGATCTGGTTGATGCCGGCGATGCGCGTCAGCTGCTGCTTGGGCGCGAGCAGCGGCACCGAAGCCTGCATGGCGGGGGTGTGGAAAGCCGACCCGATGGAACGGCATGCCAGCAGCACGTAGATATGCCACATGCGGGCGACGCCGAGCCAGAAAAGTACGGCGAGGAGCAGGGTGCACAACGCGATGAAACTGTCCGCCAGAATCATCGTCCATTTACGGTCCCAGCGGTCCACATAGACGCCGACCAGCGGACCCAGCAGCGACTGGGGAAGCATGCCGGCAATGGCGGCCAGCGCCAGCACCTGCGCCGAGCCTGTTTCGAGGCTCACCCAGAAGATGATGGCGAAGGCGACGACCGAACTGCTCAGGATCGAGGCCAGCTGTCCGCTCCAGATGACGGCGAATGTCTTTTTCCAGTTTTCCACGCTGCGTTTTTGCGGTTACATGCCGATTCGCGGGAAGACGAAGCCTACACGCGTTTGATCGGACCAGAACCAATAGTGCTGTTTGTCCGATTTGAGCAGCACGAAATCTTCGATGCCGCCGATGTTGAGTCCCGTGTTGTCGGTGAAGGTGCCGCGGACCTTCTGTCCCTCGGAGGGCATCGACTCCAGCTGGAGACTGACAAATTTCAGGCCCGCGTCGTCCTGAATGCGGAACGTAAGCGTCGTCGGATCGACGAACAGCTGCTGCTTCGCCTTGTCGAAGAGCCGCAGCGCTTCTCCGCTGCGGTAGATTCCTACGGTTTGGGTCTCCTGCAGCGCCGTGCGCTGGGCCTTGAGCGTCGGGTCTTCGGTTTTGTCTTTCGAGCAGGCGGCTGCGGCCGCGAGACAGATCAGCAGAAGATATTTGAGGTGTTTCATGGCGGATGCTATTTGACGGTGATGTATTTGACGATATACTGCTGCGACTCCTCTTCGGCGTCGGTGACGACGGCCATGATGGTGTGTTCGCCTGCCGCGAGAGTCGTGTAGGTGTTTTCGGTCTTCCGGTTGTCGATGTACCAGTCGATCCGGCCGATCTTGCCGCGGTAGTCGAGCAGACTCAGCATGACCGGCGTGTCGTGCGTGTATCCCTCATCCGGGACGCAGATGCGTACGCTTTTATAGGTGTAGGTCGGCTCCGTATTGAAGATCAGGTCTTTGCTGCTGTCCACCGTGTCGGACACCTGTGCGATGGAGAGTGCATATTCGGTGGCGGGCGACAGACCCGTTATGTGGAAGGCATTGCATCCCGTTACGGTCTCCGAACGCTGTATGCCTGCCGATTTCCATGTGATCTCCCACTCGGCGGCCGGATCGCCCTCCCATGTCAGCAGGGCGTCGTACTGTCTGGCGCTGACCTCGGCCTTGAGATTGGCCTTGGTCTTGACCGACAGTCGGACCTGCGAACCGTCGAGTTTTATATCGCTGAACGAAACGGAAGGTTTGCCGCTGTTCCATGAAATATAGTCCGCGTTGGTTTCGGGCGAGAGCGATGTGATGTTGTTCGCGCCGGGGAAGAACGTCTTCTGGGGAACGTCGTAGGACGACCGGCCCGGAACCGACCGCACGAGTTTCATACATTCGTGGGCCGGATTGTTGTTGAGCGTATTGTAGGACCACTGCGGGACGTATCTGCTGGTGTAATCGACATGATATACCAGCAGGCCGCGGCACGCTGCTGCGCTGTTGAGGGGCTGATCCCACTTGTTGTTCCGGGTGTCGCGGTTCTCCAGCAGGAAATAGTCGTTCGTCGTCGGCGTCTGCACCAGATAGCCTTTGTTCTCCGAGACCGGAGCAAGCGTGTAAAGCCCGTTTTCCGTGACCTCTTCGGGTTCGGCCCAGCCGACCATCCAGCGTTCCAGTATGTTGACCGACGGCGGCGTGCGGCTGTTGTTGTTATAGCTGCCCGAACACATCAGCGAGAAACTCTCCAGCGCCGGAGCGGTGCCGCCCGATGCCGAGTAGTCGGTGTCGTAGAAGTCGGGCCAGCCCAGCACATGGCCGAATTCGTGGCAGAACGTGCCGATGGCGGTCATCTGGTAACCGCCGTTCAGCTCTGCGCCGCAGGCGTATCCCTGCAGTTGTACACCGTCGAATCGGACATCTAGATACTTCGAATTAACCCGTACGTCCCACCGGTGCGGCCAGATGCTTTGCGTATCGCCTGAGTCTGCCTGTCCGCGCCCGGCGTAGAAGACGAAGACGTCGCGTATGACTCCGTTGTCGGCGAAATCGGTGAAGTTGACGTCGTTATCGGCCAGCCGGCATGCTTCGACGATCAGTTCCGCTACATTTTCGCTGCCGTCGCTTCCGGCATAGTACGCCGATGTTTTCGAGGCTTTGTAGGGACCCACCACGACGAATTCGGGATCGAACAGTCTGTTGGAGTTGTCCTGATAGTAATTCCATGCGCTGCCCGTCGCGCCGTTGACGCTGTAGCCGTCCTGCATGAGCAGGTTGCGGAAATCCTGCTGCGCCGATGCCGAGGCGAATTTCTTGTCGGAGGACTCCACCAAGATAATCAGCGATTTGAGCCGGCCTGTGGTTTGGGCTGAAGTGATGCGCCGCGGAGGGGCGGGCTTTCCGGCTGCGGGAAGCACGGGGGCCTGCGTTTGCTGCGGCGCCGGCATGACCATCGGTTTGACGTAGGTCGGTTTGAGCTCCTTCCCCAGTCGTGAGACGACGGCTTTCTCATCGGCGGTGAGTGCGTTTACCGGTCGGGCCTTGACTTTTGTCGGGATCAGTTTTCCCGAAGCCGAAAGCTCGGCGTAGTAGAGGTCGCCGTCGGGACCTCCGGTCAGCGTGTAGCCGTCTGAGGAGAGCATGTAGTGGCGGCGCTCGTCTCCGACGAGACGGACGGTGAGTTGCGTGCCGTCGCTCTGGGTTACTTGGATGAGACCCGGTTTGGCGGGAACGGCGTGCGCAGTTCCGATACCGCAGAGCAGCGCTGCGGACGCGGCGGCAAGCGAAAGGAAAAAGTGTCGCATATGGTTTGTTTTAGATATAAGTGTATAAATGTACGATAAAATCCGGAAATTACTGCCGATTTTATCGAAAACCGCATCGTCCGGTTATATATCGGAATTAAAAAAGGCGGATACCGAGGTATCCGCCGCTATAAACCTTTCCGCAGAGAGGTTATTTAACTGCTTTAACTATTGCCTCGAATGCTTTCGGCTCGTTCATCGCCAGATCGGCCATAACCTTGCGGTTGAGGGCGATGCCCTTGGCGTTGACTTTGCCGATAAATTGCGAATAGGTCATTCCCTGCGCGCGGACTGCGGCGTTGATACGCGTGATCCACAGCGAACGGAACGTCCGCTTCTTGAGTTGACGGTGTGCATAAGCATAGCACAGACCTTTTTCGACCGTGTTTTTCGCAACGGTCCAAACGTTTCCCCTTGAACCAAAGTTACCTTTGGCAAGTTTCAAAACTTTCTTTCTTCTTGCGCGTGACGCAACAACGTTGACTGAACGTGGCATACTGTAAAGTTTTTGAAGAGCTGTCAGCGATGCGGTTCTCCCGCATTCTTTGGGGCTGTTTCGCTCCGATTAATAAAATGTCCGCCCGGAAATTACTTGACGAGCAGGTTCTTGATTTTGGCTTCGTCAGCCGCAGAAACGGTACCCGAATAGCAGAGGTTGCGTTTCTGTTTCGTCGTCTTTTTGGTCAGGATGTGACTGTGATAAGCGTGTTTGCGCTTGATCTTTCCTGTGCCGGTGAAGGTAAAACGCTTCTTCGCAGCGGCATTGGTTTTCATTTTCGGCATTGTCGTAAATAGTTAATTAGTTAAACATAGCCTGCAAAGATACGAAAATTTCGGCACTCTGCAACCTTGAGACGGAAAATTCTCCTCTTTTTCACCGGAAAACGTTTTCCGGCGCAAGGGGTGTCCGCTCCGTGCGGAGGGCTTCTTCGTGTCGGCCTGTCGTTCCGTCCGCCTGTTCCGGCACATATGCACGCAGGCATCCGGTTTGTCCGTCCCGATAATTTGTACTATATTTGATAGGGAATAAAACCGCGGAACTATGGAGATGGAGTGGGATTTGATATTGAGATTGTGTGTGGCGGGCCTTTGCGGCACGGTGATCGGACTTGACCGCGAGTACCGGGTCAAGGATGCGGGATTCCGCACCCATTTTCTGGTCGCGCTGGGCAGCGCCCTGATGATGATCGTGTCGCAGTATGGGTTCGAGGGCTTTTTGGCCACGCACGACGGACTGCGGCTTGATCCCAGCCGTATCGCGGCGCAGGTGGTGAGCGGCATCGGCTTCATCGGCGCCGGCACGATCATCATTCACCGGCAGCTGGTGCGGGGACTTACGACGGCGGCCAGTTTGTGGGCCACGGCGGGAATCGGACTTGCGGCCGGAGGACATATGTATGTCGTGGCCGGAGCGGCCACGCTGCTTACGCTCTTTGCGCTGGAGGTGCTGACGCTCTTTTTCGGCAGGCTGGGGCGCCGCCGGATCATGGTCGTCTTTTCGGCCGCCGACCGCAAGGCGATCGACGCCATGTTCAACGAGCTGCAAAGCAGTGAATACGCCGTGATCTCCTATGAGGTCGAGGCGCAGCGCAGTCCCGACGGCGTCGTATACCGTGCGACGCTGGTTATCCGGGCAAAGGGGAATGCCGACGAAGAACGCTATGTCGATCTGCTGCGTGAGAATCCCGATGTGACCGTCGAGCGGATCGTTTAGAACCAGCGGTATACTTCGCGGAGCGTTCTCTCCTGCGACATGTCGTTGGGGTTGGTGCCCGGAACGCCTTCCGGGACGGATTCGCTCCGGCGGGCGAAAAGCTCGGTCCAGAATTGCGGCAGCGTGCCGTCTTCCGCCCGGAAGTTCATCGGACGGGCCGTGAAGATCGGCGAACCGTCGCTTGTCCGGTAACATTCCCAGACCAGTTCACTGCAATAGAATTTCCCGTTGTCGGGCCGGAAGGAGTAGTCGTAGGGGAGTCCGAGGTAATTTTGCGCCCGCCTGACCGCTTCGCAAACTCCCGCAGTATCCTTCAATCGCATGGCGACGACCGCCGGACGTCCGCCGATTTTTGCCGACCGGGCGAGGAATTCCGGCAGTGCCGTAAGCCGGACCCCGCCGTTCGTCGTGGCTTCGAGTACCGAATCCGCTCCGTTTTTCACCACGGCGATTCCCACGTGCGAGAAATTCAACCGTCCGTTTTCACCCGTCGCCGCGGTGATCGCTCCGGTCATATCCGAACTTTCTCCGGCCTGAAAGAGCAGGTCGCCCGATTGCAGTGCATGGTCGTTCCGGCCGCATGAAACAGCCGAAAAAAGTATACCTATATATAATAAGCTTCGTTTCATTCTGTCCGATCTCTTGTGGGGACAAATATATTAAAAATTTTTCACAACTAACTCGCTGACGCATAGCAGGGTGTGAAAATGGCTCCGAAAATGTTGAAAAAAAGTCTCCGAAATATTTGGAAATAGCGATTAAATGCCCTTATCTTTGCACCCGCTTCGAGAGAGAAACACTACTCCGAAACACAAAAACAGGTTCTGAAAAATTTTGAAAAAAGTTCCGAAATCTTTTGGAGATTCAGAAAAATGACTTACCTTTGCACCCGCTTCGAATAAGAAATACGGTTCGAAACGATAAAAGAAAAGGTTCTGAAAATTTCTGAAAAAATTCTTTCAAAAAGATTTGGTGGTTCAAAAAATATGACTTATCTTTGCACCACTTTCCGCTGAAAAATCGCGGTCAGAACAACGGGGAAAGCCGAAAGGCAAAACCCGGCAAAAAGAGAGAATTTGTTCTTTATAGCAATATAATCGAACAGCGTTCTTTGAAGTATTTGAGCAGCTAAAAGTTTTTTCCACTCTTGCAAGAGAGTGATTTCAAACAATACCTTTGAGATTAGAGCGAAAGATTTAAAACAAAACATTATTTATACAATGGAGAGTTTGATCCTGGCTCAGGATGAACGCTAGCGGCAGGCTTAACACATGCAAGTCGAGGGGCAGCACGAGGTAGCAATACTTTGGTGGCGACCGGCGCACGGGTGCGTAACGCGTATGCAACCTACCTTTAACAGGGGCATAACACTGAGAAATTGGTACTAATTCCCCATAACATTCGAGAAGGCATCTTCTTGGGTTAAAAACTCCGGTGGTTAAAGATGGGCATGCGTTGTATTAGCTAGTTGGTGAGGTAACGGCTCACCAAGGCAACGATACATAGGGGGACTGAGAGGTTAACCCCCCACATTGGTACTGAGACACGGACCAAACTCCTACGGGAGGCAGCAGTGAGGAATATTGGTCAATGGACGCAAGTCTGAACCAGCCATGCCGCGTGCAGGAAGACGGCTCTATGAGTTGTAAACTGCTTTTGTACTAGGGTAAACGCTCTTACGTGTAGGAGCCTGAAAGTATAGTACGAATAAGGATCGGCTAACTCCGTGCCAGCAGCCGCGGTAATACGGAGGATCCAAGCGTTATCCGGATTTATTGGGTTTAAAGGGTGCGTAGGCGGTTTGATAAGTTAGAGGTGAAATACCGGGGCTCAACTCCGGAACTGCCTCTAATACTGTTGAACTAGAGAGTAGTTGCGGTAGGCGGAATGTATGGTGTAGCGGTGAAATGCTTAGAGATCATACAGAACACCGATTGCGAAGGCAGCTTACCAAACTATATCTGACGTTGAGGCACGAAAGCGTGGGGAGCAAACAGGATTAGATACCCTGGTAGTCCACGCAGTAAACGATGATAACTCGTTGTCGGCGATACACAGTCGGTGACTAAGCGAAAGCGATAAGTTATCCACCTGGGGAGTACGTTCGCAAGAATGAAACTCAAAGGAATTGACGGGGGCCCGCACAAGCGGAGGAACATGTGGTTTAATTCGATGATACGCGAGGAACCTTACCCGGGCTTGAAAGTTAGTGACGATTCTGGAAACAGGATTTCCCTTCGGGGCACGAAACTAGGTGCTGCATGGTTGTCGTCAGCTCGTGCCGTGAGGTGTCGGGTTAAGTCCCATAACGAGCGCAACCCCTACCGTTAGTTGCCATCAGGTCAAGCTGGGCACTCTGGCGGGACTGCCGGTGTAAGCCGAGAGGAAGGTGGGGATGACGTCAAATCAGCACGGCCCTTACGTCCGGGGCTACACACGTGTTACAATGGTAGGTACAGAGGGCCGCTACCCCGCGAGGGGATGCCAATCTCGAAAGCCTATCTCAGTTCGGATCGGAGGCTGAAACCCGCCTCCGTGAAGTTGGATTCGCTAGTAATCGCGCATCAGCCATGGCGCGGTGAATACGTTCCCGGGCCTTGTACACACCGCCCGTCAAGCCATGGAAGCTGGGGGTGCCTGAAGTTCGTGACCGCAAGGAGCGACCTAGGGCAAAACCGGTGACTGGGGCTAAGTCGTAACAAGGTAGCCGTACCGGAAGGTGCGGCTGGAACACCTCCTTTCTGGAGCCTTGTTTCAAAGGTAAATTTAGCTGCTCACTTCAAAGAAACGTTATAACAGTACCGCTTTAGGCGTAGGTTCGAACCGAGTACTGTTCTCGGCAAATGAAAATTTGCAACGTTCATTGACATAATTAAGGAGATGAGATAAGGTCATCATAATTACAATAGGGGTTATGATGAATGTAAGAAAGTAATAAAGGGCGTATGGGGGATGCCTAGGCTCTTGGAGGCGACGAAAGACGTGGTAAGCTGCGATAAGCCTCGGGGATTTGCAAACGAGAATTGATCCGAGGATTTCTGAATGGGACAACCCGCTAGGCAGAAGGCCTAGCACACGAAAGTGGGCCAACCCTCTGAACTGAAACATCTTAGTAGGAGGAGGAAAAGAAAGAAACATCGATTTCCTAAGTAGCGGCGAGCGAACGGGAAGAAGCCTAAACCATACTTGTTACGGCAATTATGGGGTTGTAGGACTGCAATATTCAAGTGACTGTCAACTGGAATGTTCTGGAAAGTTCATCCGCAGAGAGTGAAAGACTCGTACAGGTAAGCACGTTATGCGATAGCAGTATCCTGAGTAGGGCGGGACACGAGGAATCCTGTCTGAATCTGCCGGGACCACCCGGTAAGGCTAAATACTCCCAAGAGACCGATAGTGAACCAGTACCGTGAGGGAAAGGTGAAAAGAACCCCGAACAGGGGAGTGAAATAGAACCTGAAACCATACGCTTACAACCTGTCGGAGCAGCTTCGTGCTGTGACGGCGTGCCTATTGAATAATGAGCCTACGAGTTACTAATCACTGGCGAGGTTAAGTGCACGGATGCACGGAGCCGAAGCGAAAGCGAGTCTTAATAGGGCGTTTAGTCAGTGGTTGTAGACGCGAAACCTTGCGATCTACCCTTGAGCAGGTTGAAGGTTGGGTAAAACCAACTGGAGGACCGAACGAATAAGCGTTGAAAAGCTTCTCGATGACTTGAGGGTAGGGGTGAAAGGCTAATCAAGCTGGGAAATAGCTCGTACTCCCCGAAATGCCTTTAGGGGCAGCGTTGTAATAAAGAGTCTACTGGAGGTAGAGCTACTGATTGGATGCGGGGGCTTCACCGCCTACCAAATCCTGACAAACTCCGAATGCCAGTAGTATGATTTACAGCAGTGAGCGACCGGGTGCTAATGTCCGGTCACAAAAGAGGAACAACTCAGACCAGCAACTAAGGTCCCCAAGAGTATACTAAGTTGATCTAACGATGTTTTGTTGCAGAGACAGCTAGGATGTTAGCTTGGAAGCAGCTATTCATTCAAAGAGTGCGTAACAGCTCACTAGTCGAGCGACAAAGCGTGGATAATAAACGGGCATCAAGTATACCACCGAAGTTCTGGGCACGAAAGTGCGGTAGGGGAGCATTCCATTCAGCGTCGAAGCCGAATCGTGAGATTTGGTGGAGCGTATGGAAAAGCAAATGTAGGCATGAGTAACGATAATGCGGGAGAGTAACCCGCACACCGCAAGACCAAGGTTTCCTGATCAACGCTAATCGGATCAGGGTTAGTCGGGTCCTAAGGGTAAGCCGAACGGTGATCTCGATGGATAATCGGTTAATATTCCGATACTGACATATACCTCGATGGAGAGACGAAGGAACGTAAGTGCCGCCGCCTGACGGAATAGGTGGTTAAAGGGCGTAGGTATAGGGACAGATTAAGAGTTAGTCCTTGCTGAACCCCGACAGTACAGAGAGCCTACGGGCAATTTGATAGTGCACCCAAGTCGACTTCCGAGAAAATCTTCTAAGTTATAGTATATGTCACCCGTACCGTAAACCGACACAGGTGGTCGAGGAGAGTATCCTAAGGTGCTCGAGTGAATCACGGTTAAGGAACTAGGCAAATTAACCCCGTAACTTCGGGAAAAGGGGTCCCACCGCGAGGTGGGCGCAGCGAAGAGGTCCAGGCGACTGTTTATCAAAAACACAGGGCTCTGCAAATTCGAAAGAAGACGTATAGGGCCTGACACCTGCCCGGTGCTGGAAGGTTAAGAGGGGATGTCATCGCAAGAGAAGCATTGAATCGAAGCCCCAGTAAACGGCGGCCGTAACTATAACGGTCCTAAGGTAGCGAAATTCCTTGTCGGGTAAGTTCCGACCTGCACGAATGGTGTAACGATCTGGACACTGTCTCAACCGTGAGCTCGGTGAAATTGTAGTCCCGGTGATGATGCCGGGTACCCGCAACGGGACGAAAAGACCCCGTGAACCTTTACTATAGCTTAACGCTGAATTTGGGTACACAATGTGTAGGATAGGCAGGAGACTATGAAGCGGGTACGCCAGTATTCGTGGAGTCAACGTTGAAATACTGCCCTTTGTGTATTTGAGTTCTAACCCTCAAGAGGGGACACCGTTTGGTGGGTAGTTTGACTGGGGTGGTCGCCTCCAAAAGAGTAACGGAGGCTTCCCAAGGTACCCTCAGCACGAATGGTAACCGTGCGTAGAGTGCAATAGCATAAGGGTGCTTGACTGTGAGACCAACAAGTCGATCAGGTGCGAAAGCAGGGTATAGTGATCCGGTGGTTCTGCGTGGACTGGCCATCGCTCAAAGGATAAAAGGTACTCCGGGGATAACAGGCTGATCGCCGCCAAGAGCTCATATCGACGCGGCGGTTTGGCACCTCGATGTCGGCTCGTCACATCCTGGGGCTGGAGAAGGTCCCAAGGGTTCGGCTGTTCGCCGATTAAAGTGGCACGCGAGCTGGGTTCAGAACGTCGTGAGACAGTTCGGTCTCTATCTGTTGCGGGCGTTGGAAGATTGAGGGGTCCTGACTTTAGTACGAGAGGACCGAGTTGGACGAACCTCCGGTGTATCGGTTATGCTGCCAAGTGTACCGCCGAGTAGCCGCGTTCGGTTTGGATAAGCGCTGAAAGCATCTAAGCGCGAAGCCATCCCCAAGATAAGTCTTCCCTTGAGGGGCGTAGGAGACGACTACGTTGATAGGCTGCAGGTGTAAAGACAGTAATGTCAAAGCCGAGCAGTACTAATTACCCGAACGGCTTTCTTACAGATTTCTTTATCTCATTTCCCTAATATGTCAACTCATACCGAGTGCGACGGATTGTGATAGCTAAAAGTATCACTCGCATGGCTTCGATGAGTTTGAAGCAACGTTGGACTTCGTCCTTCGTTTTCTTCGCTCGACAAAGTGAATAAATTCTCTTTGTACTCGCTTATCGAAAACGTTCTTTTAGGTGGTTATAGCAGTGAGGTCCCACCTCTTCCCATTCCGAACAGAGAAGTTAAGCTCACTTACGCCGATGGTACTGCGGTTTTCCCGTGGGAGAGTAGGTAGCCGCCTCTTCAAGGTCAGATCGAAAGGTCTGACCTTTTTTTGTGCTTGTAATTTTGCTGTCAGCTTCTGAAAAACGATCGCTGACCCTTCGGGGCGGGACGAAGCCGCTGTTACAGGCAAGGCTCTGCCTGCCGATCTGTTTGAGGGGGCGTATCTGGGCGGCATATGGGGGCGGTCCTTGTTGGCCTGTTGAGGGACTAGGCTGCCCGATTTGGCGAATATGGCGTAATTAGCGGGAATGTCGCAAAGCCTTTTATTCGATTTTAAAAGAATGGGTGAGGACCGCTTGGCCCTCACCCCATCAGAACTCTCTGTTCAGAATTTGTGAACGGCCCTTACGAAGCGTTCGGCGAATTTCTCTGTTCCTTTTGTGTAGCTTTTGAAGGGTGCATTGGTAAAGACCAATATATGCGCCCTCTTCGCATCTGCTTCCGTCGAATTCCAATAGTCGCGCATACGGCCGAGTTCCGGCTGGCCGTATTCCGCAAGCCGTAAATTCAGGTTTTCTATGGCCTCTTTATGCTCCTTATACGAGTAAGCCGGATTACTTCTCCCGAAATTCCATATGGACTCCAGTTCTTTTTGTGCCGGAAGATACCAGCCCGGACCGAGGTCCTTGCACCACGAAAATGCAGGCAGGTTCGACCACAATAAGTCCGTGTTTGCGATTAATTCCCGTATGGCCAGCATATTTTTCCATCCGTCTTCGATATCGGTGCAGCCGCTCGCAAAGCCTTTTTCTTTCAATGGGTTTTTGTTAATAAAACCCCATGCTGCTTTTCCTTCCACGAGCGACAGGAGCAGTCCGTGCCTGCCATCTTCTGAGACCCGGATGACAATGCCCCGGATACCGCCCTCATCGAACAGCTCTCCGAGCGAATAGCTGCGGGAAACGGGTGGGTAGGGATAGCTCGCGGCGACAGCCTGCGGTTTTTCATCTGCGAAAAGATCCTTGGTGCCGTTTTCATAGGTGATCGAGAACACTTCGCTGCGTCTTATGGAATAGGTGACGCCCTCGGTATGCGTGAATTTCCTGTATTTGACGTCGGTGTCGGTAATCTCTTTCACGACGGCTTCGATCTGCTCGGCATTTCGTTTCAGGATGATATCCTGTGCTGCCGAACTTGCTCCGATCAGACAGCATACGATGAATGACAGTAACTGTTTCATGGCTTAAAAGCGATATGCTATCCGGAGTTTGACACCTACCATCCGATTGCTTTCGGATATATCAAGCGTACTATTGAAGTTCATGAAGATTGCCGCGCCGAGATCGAAATGCCGCGTGGCCCATCCGGCGCCCATCTCGATACCGACGGCCGTATTCGTCACTGTTTTCAGGTCGGCGCCTGACGCTTCGGATTTGACCGGGATTCCGAATTTGAACCCTGCAAAGCAATTCCAGCGGCCGCGCGGCCGATAGACGTAATACAAATCTATATTCATGCAGTTCAGGTCAAAATCCTCTTCGAACATATACATGTCGTAGCTGATTCCCGCACCCGCACCGTGCGGACTCATTTTGTCGAACATATACTCGGCAATCACTCCGGCCGAGCAGACGGGGCCCGATATATTTCCGCTTTTGGACGTTATTGCCGCATATCCGAATTCGGCACGCGGTCCGATATAGAAATGTTTGTCTCGAAGCGGCTCCTTCGTCCTCTTTACGCTCCGGTTGATCTGTGCGTAATTTTCATTCGCAGCCGCAGGAGCTGTTGTGCTGCTCTCCGTCCCGGTCGTTTCCGCAGCCGTGGCCGGTGAGACTGCCGGGGCGTCCAGCGGCGTTACGACCTCGCGGGTTCCGTCTTCGAATCGGATAAGGAAAACTTCTGATGCCGGGAGAGTGTAGAGCGGTCCCTGCGCATTTTCATATTTCCGGTACTTGATTTGCGTGTCGCCTATTTCGGCGACTTTCGCTGCGATTTCTTCGCCGTTACATTTGGTGATGATGTCCTGTGCTGAAAGCTGTAAGACGCCTGTCAGGATTGCCGGAAGGCAGAAATAAATTTTTTTCATGTTTCTTGCTGGTATTGAAGTGCCAGTCCCTCGGCGGTTTCATTGTGCTGGACATATAAAAAACGTGGGACTACACTTTTATTTGCATCTTGCGGTCTTAGGATACCTTGGTAGTCAAATAAAACAGTATAGCCCACGCAGTAACGTGAGCGTCCGTTTTATTCACAACTACCGTTTGAAGTGTCCTAAGTTTCAAGATGTATGAATAAAAGCTGGCGCTTTTTATATGTATGTACCGGCGCTTTTAGTGCGGATCGGCACGTGTAAATCTGGTAAACAGAAAAAATTGTGCAATTATCTCTCCATAGGCATCAGTTTTTTGTCTTGTATGCAAATATAGAAAAATAATTTCTAATTTTCGTTGAACATGCGTTTTATGTCGCGCCACTCCCCGTCGTTGGGGGCCGGTTCGATGCCCAGCAGCCGGCAGAGGATAAGATACATATTCTGGTTCTGGAACGATCGCTGTCGGTAGCCCTTGCGGAAGGCGGGGCCGGAGCCGTAAAATACCATGTGCATATCCCGGTCGCGGTTGTTGAAGCCGTGCGTGCCGCGTTTGCGCACGGGACGGTCCTGCGGGGCGTAGTCGAGCGTCCAGCCCGTTTCGGGAATGACGATGACGTTCGTCAGGCGCGTGGGGTGGGTGCCGTAGTGGAACCGGCGGGGCATCCGCTCGCGCCGCCATGCCTTCATATGGCCCGTGCGGCGCAGTGTGCGCACGGCTTGGTCCGCATACTCTTCCTTGACTTCGAGACCGAACGGCGTGCCCGGAACGACACGCACGACCTGCGCCGTGTCGAGCAGCGGCAGCAGGTTGATGTAGCGGTCGGGCGAAAGCCCGGCCATGCCGTGGTCGGCCGTGACGATGAAGTTGATGCGGTCGAAGACGGGCGAGCGGCGTATTTCGCGGAAGAAGTAGCGGAGCACCGAGTCGATATGCTCGGCGCGGCCCACGGCTTCGGGCGATTCGGGGCCGTAGGTGTGCATCGCGGCGTCGGGTTCTTCGAAGTACCACATCACCAGCTCAGGGATCTCCGCTTCGGGGCGCGTCATGGCGTCGATCACCCAGTCGGCGCGCTGGTAGTAGTCCGGTTTGGACGAGTAGCGGGTCCAGACGGTCGCCTGACGGCCGCCGATCGGGACTTCGCTGCCCGGCCACATGAAGATGTTGGCCGTAAGCCCCTGCCGTTCCGCCGTATTCCAGATCGGCTCTCCGCCCCAGAATCCCGGCGTGCGGACGTCCAGCGAGTCGAAAACCGAGAGCCGGCGTCCCTGCGTGCGGTCGTAGAAGCCGTTGTTCACGACCCCGTGGTGGTCGGGGTGCAGGCCCGTGGCCATGGCGTAATGGCTCGGAAAGGTGTTCGAGGGATAGACTGGGTAGATTTCGGCATAGGTGCCGACGCGGGCGAGCGAATCGAGCGTCGGCGTGTGGCTGCGGCCTGCGAGGTCCCAGCGGAATGCGTCCATCGAAAGAATGACGGCGTATTGTTTCTCCTGCGGAGCGGTTGCGACGGCGCTCCTGCGGGACGCGGCGCATCCGGCGAACAGGAGTGCAAGCAGTATACAGGCGTATCGTTTCATTTCGGGGTGTTTTTGTTTGCGTAAAGATACAAAAAAAGCGCCCGCTGTAACAGGGGCGCTTCTCGATTGCGTAATAATTTATTACTTGCTCATGTAGTTCTTTACGTAGTGGTGGTGCTGGCCGAAACGCTCGAAAGCGGCGCGGTCCAGCTCCTCCTGAGCCGAAGGATCGGCCACCGAGATAATCAGGCGGGCACGCTCCTGCAGCGTCTTGCCGTAGAGGTCTACGGCGCCGTGCTCGGTTACGAACCAGTGGATGTGGTTGCGGGTCGTGACGACGCCTGCGCCCGGCGTGAGCACGGGAGCGATCTTCGAAATGCCCTTGTTGGTGACCGAAGGCATGGCGATGATGGCTTTGCCGCCCTTCGAGAGCGATGCGCCGTATACGAAGTCGATCTGGCCGCCGACGCCCGAATAGAACTTCGTGCCCAGCGAGTCGGCGCATACCTGCCCCGTGATGTCTACCTGCAGGGCCGAGTTGATGGCCGTCACGCGGTCGTTCTTCGAGATGATGTAGGGATCGTTGGTGTAGCCCACGTCCATCATCAATACGGCCGGGTTGTCGTCGATGAAGTCGTAGACGCGCTGCGAACCCATCAGGAACGTCGAGACCATCTTGCCCTTGTCGATATTCTTGGCTTCGCCGTTGATTACGCCGCTCTCCACCAGCGGAAGCACGCCGTCGGCGAACATCTCGGTATGGATGCCGAGGTTCTTGTGGCCGCCCAGCTGCGCCAGCACGGCGTTGGGAATGGCGCCGATGCCCATCTGCAGCGTCGCGCCGTCCTCGATCAGGGCTGCGCAGTGCTTGCCGATGGCCGTCTCGGTCTCGTTCGGCTCGGAGAAGTGCGCCTCCATCAGCGGAGTGTCGTCCTGCACGAAGTAGTCGATCTTCGACGAGTGGATCATGGCTTGTCCGAAGGCGCGGGGAACGTGCTTGTTCACCACGGCGAGCACGTAATCGGCGGTCTCCACGGCAGCCAGCGTCGCGTCTACCGAGGTACCGAGCGATACGAAGCCGTGTTTGTCGGGCGTCGATACCTGAATCATCGCCACGTTGCAGGGAACCGCGCCGCAGCGGTACAGACGCTGCGTCTCGCTCAGGAAAATCGGAATGTAGTCGGCGTAGCCGCTCTGCGTCACTTTGCGGACGTTGCCGCCCACGAAGAACGAGTCGAGCTGGAACACGCCTTCGAATTTCTCGTCGGCATAGGGCGCCGGGCCTTCGGTGTGCAGGTGGTGGATGTGTACATCCTTCAGTTCACCGGCCTCGCCGCGCGCGCACATGGCGTTGATAAGGCACTGGGGAGCCGAAGCCACGGAACTCAGGTGTACGTGGTCGCCCGATTTGATAACCTTGACGGCTTCTTCGGCAGTGGTAAATTTGATCTGGGTAGTCATTTTTACTTTAAGTTTGTATTGGTTTTAGTTAGCTGGTACCTTGTTTGCGTTTTCCTGTACGTAGTTTTTGATGGCTTTGTCGGAGTAGGTCCAGAAGATCGGCACGTTACGCATCGAAATGATGTTCAGCGCGTTGAGCGCCAGACCCATGCTGACGTCCACGCGGTCGAGCCGCTCCACGCCCGGCGCGATGTTGTAGAACGTCACCACGATATGTTCGGGCTGGCCGCTGCGCATCGTGTAGATGCGGCCGTAATGGTCCGACGAAGGGTAGGCGAGACCTTTGGCAAAGGCGTAGGTGCCGTTGCGCTCGCCGCCCATGTAAAGCCGGAAGCCGCCGTAAAGCGGCGTGATGTCGAAATGCAGCATGACGGTGCCGGAGATGTTGTCTCCGGCGCAGATGACGTTCGAGATCCGGAAGTCGTTCACGAACGAAGGGGTGCTGATGTCCGAGGGCTGGTGCTCGCGGGCGAACTGCACTACGGCGTCGTTGCGCAGGCTCTCGAAGCGGCGGGCTTCCTGACGGATCTTCTTCTTCTGAGCCTTCTGCAGCGCCTTCTGCTCCTTCTGCGTGAGGTCGGTCCGGGGCTGAACGGCCGATGCCGCTCCGCACAGGGTGCAGAGCGACATCAGCAAAACAATCAGACGTTTCGGCAGCATAGCGTAGCTATTTGCGTTTCACTTCTACCTGTTCGTATCCCTCGACGATGTCGCCGACGCGGATGTCGTTGAACGATTCGATGTTCAGACCGCAGTCCTGACCGTTGGTGACCTCCTTGACGTCGTCCTTGAAACGTTTGAGCGAGCCGAGCTTGCCCGTGTAGATGACGATACCGTCGCGGATGACGCGGATCGGGGTGTTGCGCTGGAGCCTGCCTTCGCGGACGACGCATCCGGCGACGGTGCCGACCTTCGAGATTTTGAAGATCTCCAGCACTTCGACCGAAGCGACGATCTCCTCCTTCATGACCGGTTCGAGCATGCCCTCGATAGCGTCCTTGATGTCGTTGATGGCGTCGTAGATGATCGAGTAGAGACGGATTTCGATCTCCTCCTTCTCGGCCAGCTTGCGCGCCGAAGCCGACGGACGTACTTGGAAGCCGACGATGATGGCGTTCGAAGCGGCGGCCAGCAGCACGTCCGATTCCGAAATCTGACCCACGGCGGCGTGGATGACGTTGACCTGCACGGTCTCTTTCGAGAGCTTGATGAGCGAACCCGACATGGCCTCGATCGAGCCGTCCACGTCGCCCTTGACGATGATGTTCAGCTCCTTGAACGAGCCGATGGCGATGCGGCGTCCGATCTCGTCGAGCGTCACGTGCTTCTGGGTCATGATGCCCTGCATGCGTTGCAGCTGCTCGCGCTTGTTGGCGATTTCGCGCGCCGAACGGTCGTCCTCCATGACATTGAACGTATCGCCGGCCTGCGGGGCGCCGTTCAGACCCAGCACCTGAACCGGTGTCGAGGGGCCTGCGGACTCCACTTTCTTGCCGTTTTCGTTGAACATGGCCTTCACGCGGCCCGTGTAGGTTCCGGAGAGGATCACGTCGCCCACGTGGAGCGTACCGCTCTGTACGAGGATCGTCGAGACGTATCCGCGGCCCTTGTCGAGCGTCGATTCGATGACGGTGCCCTGCGCCTTCTTGTTGGGGTTGGCCTTCAGGTCGAGCATCTCGGCTTCGAGCAGCACCTTTTCGAGCAGTTTGTCGAGGTTCATGCCCTTCTTGGCCGAAACCTCCTGATCCTGATATTTACCGCCCCACGACTCGACCAGATAGTTCATCTGCGAGAGCTGTTCCTTGATGTGGTCGGGGTTGGCGTTGGGTTTGTCGATCTTGTTGATGGCGAAAACCATCGGCACGCCTGCGGCCTGCGCATGGTTGATGGCCTCGACGGTCTGCGGCATGACGCTGTCATCGGCCGCCACGATGATGATCGCAACGTCGGTGACGGCGGCGCCGCGGGCACGCATGGCCGTAAAGGCTTCGTGGCCCGGCGTGTCGAGGAACGTGATCTTCTGGCCGTTCAGCTCGACGCTGTAGGCGCCGATATGCTGGGTGATGCCGCCGGCCTCGCCCTCGATGACGTTGGTCTTGCGGATATTGTCCAGTAGCGAGGTCTTGCCGTGGTCCACGTGGCCCATGACGGTCACGATCGGCGGACGCGGCACGAGGTCCTCCTCCTTGTCTTCGTTGTCGTCGTTGATCGCCTCCTGAATCTCCACCGAGACGAATTCGACCTTGTAGCCGAACTCCTCGGCTACGACCACGAGCGCTTCGGCGTCGAGACGCTGGTTGATCGACACCATCAGTCCCAGATTCATGCAGGCCGTGATGACCTGAGTCGGCGTGACGTTCATCATCGTCGCCAACTCGCTCACGGTCACGAATTCGGTGACTTTGAGCGTCGAACGTTCCATTTCCTCGCGTTCGAACTCCTCGTTCATACGCTCGGCTACGGCGTCGCGCTTGTCCTTGCGGTATTTTGCACTCTTGCTCTTGGCGCCCTTGGCCGTCAGACGGGCAAGGGTGTCCTTTACCTGCTTCGAAACCTCCTCGTCGCTCACTTCGGGGCGTACGATCGGCTTGGGAGCCGCCTTGCCCTTGTTCTTGTTGCGGCGGCCTTCGCCCGGTCTGGGCTGGTTCTGGCCCGGACCTCCGGGACGGTTCTGGCTTCCCTGTCCGCCCTGATTGCCGCCCTGACGGTTGCCGCCCGGCGTGTTGCCTTTCGGGGCCTTGCTCACGTCCACCTTCTCTTTCTGGAGACGTTTGCGTTTATGCTTGCCGCCGGCGACGAATCCCGACACGTCCATCGTGCCGAGCACCTGCGGACCCGTCAGGGTCACGGTTTCGGGGCGGAAGATATTGTCTTTCGGCGCTGCGGGTTCGGGCTTGGGTGCCGGTGCTGCAGCCGCAGCTGGTGCCGCAGCCAGAGTCGTTGCCGGAGTTGCGGCCGGAGCGGGGGCCGCCGCGGGAGCCGGTTTTCCGGTTTCGGTCTGCGCCGCAGTCGCCGCGGCCGCAGCCGGTGCTGCGGGAGCCGCAGGTGCCGTCTTGACTTCGGGAGCTGCCGGTTTCTCTGCGGCGGGTTCGGGCTTCGCCGCGGGTTTCGGCGCTTCGACGGGCGCACTGGCGGGTGCGGGCTGGGCCGCACGGGGCTGTTCGGCCGGTTTCACCGGTTCCGCCTTCGGGGCGGGAGCGGGGGTCGGAGCCGCCTTGGGTTTGGGCGACAGGTCGATCTTGCCGAGGATCTTCGGCTGCTGGATTTCATCCTTGACGCTGATTACGTTGCTTTTGATGACCACCTCTTTTTCCTCCTCGCGCTCCTGCTTTTTAGCTTCTTCGAGAGTGATGGTCGTCTGCTTCAGGGAGATGCGCTCACGGATCGAATCGCGTGCGTTGCCTGCGGCGCGGTTCGCCCCGAACTCCTTCTCCAGAACGGCATAAGTCTCCGAATCGACCAGCGTGTTGGGCGATCCGTCGCTCTTGATACCCTTCTTCTGCAGGAAGTCCGTGATGGTATTCAGTCCCACCTTGAACTCCTTTGCAACCTGAATGAGCCTTAATTTTCTTTCGTTACCCATATCGTGTGTTTTCCTTTCTTTCGCTTGTGATTACTCTTCGAATTCCGCCTTCAGTATCGCTACGACCTTCTGGGCCTGCTCCAGTTCGAGGTCGGCACGGGCCGCGATCTCCTCTACGGGCAGCTCCAGCACGCTCTTGGCGCTGTCACAGCCGACGCTCTTCAGGGCGTCGATGATCCAGCCGTCGATCTCGTCGGCGAATTCGGTGAGGGCCACGTCCTCTTCCTCCACTTCGCGGTATACGTCGATGTCGTAACCCGTCAGCATCTTCGAGAGACGGATGTTCAGACCTCCCTTGCCGATGGCCAGCGACACCTGATCGGGTTTGAGGTAGACCGAAGCGGTCATCTTCTCCTCGTCGATGGTGATGCTCGAAATCTTGGCGGGATTCAGCGCGCGCTGGATCATCAGCGACGGGTTGGCCGTGTAGTTCACTACGTCGATGTTCTCGTTGCGCAGCTCCTTGACGATCGAATAGATGCGCGAACCCTTCATGCCGACGCATGCGCCTACCGGGTCGATACGCTCGTCGTACGACTCCACGGCGACCTTGGCGCGTTCGCCGGGGATGCGGACGATCTTCTTGATGGTGATCAGTCCGTCGAAGATTTCGGGAACCTCCTGCTCGAACAGGCGTTCGAGGAACTGGTTGGCCGTGCGCGAAAGAATGATGCGGGGCTGGTTGTTGTTCATCTCGACCGACTTGACGATGGCCTTGATGGTGTCGCCCTTGCGGTAGAAGTCGTTGGGAATCTGCTCCGCCTTGGGCAGAATCAGCTCGTTCTCTTCGTCGTCGAGAATCAGCACCTCTTTTTTCCATACCTGATAAACTTCGCCGGTGACGATTTCGCCGACCTTTTCCGAATACTTCTCGTAAAGGCTGGCCTTCTCCAGATCGAGAATGCGCGAGGCGAGGTTCTGGCGCAGCGACAACACGGCGCGGCGGCCGAACGACGAGAGTTTGATCTCGTCGGCGTATTCGTCGCCGATCTCGTAGGTCGGGTCGATGGCCTTGACCTCCGAGACGGCGATCTGCGCATTCGGATCTTCGACCGCGCCGTCTTCGACGACGGTGCGGTTGCGCCAGATTTCGAGGTCGCCCTTTTCGGGGTTGATGATGACGTCGAAATTCTCGTCCGTCTCATACTGTTTTTGCAGTGCGTGGCGGAAAACGTCCTCCAGCACGCCGATCATCGTACTTTTGTCAATGTTTTTCAGCTCTTTGAACTCGGCAAAGTTGCTGATAAGATTGAGATTGTCCATTGTGTCGTTTATCTTGTTTTTAGTTTATGCTTCTGTACCCCGCGGCTTTTTTTCGTCTGCATGCCGGATAGCGTCCCGCTCCGGGGGCTGCTTCTTGTCTGAGGGCCGCTCCAAGCCTGCGTACCGCCCCTCAGCTGCGTTTGCCTCTCATCTGCGTCCTGCTTCCGGTTTTTGTCCTGCTCCCGGTCTGCCTTCTAAGCCTGTGTTTGCTGTCTGCGTTGCCGGACGGCGGCCTATTTGAAATCCAGCCACTCCTTCGTGGACTTGATTTCGTCGAACGCATAGCGGCGCGTGACGGTCACCAGCTGCTTGCGTTTCTTGCCTTCGACGGCCTGCTTCTCCTCGTACGAGATCGTGATGCCCTCGTCGTCGGCAGCATCGAGTTTTGCGAGCATCTTGATCCCTGAATTGAGCAGCACCTCGACCGTGCCGCCGATCAGCTTGCGGTATTGCCGCAGGCTTTTCAGCTCCGAACCGATGCCTGCGGAGGCTACCGTGAGCGAAAAATCCTCTTCGTCGCGGTCGAATTCCGCTTCGACGGCCCGGCTCAGCTCCGCGCACGCTTCGATGGCTACCGACGTGTCGCTGTCGATCAGCAGTTCGATCTCGTTGCCGGGCGTGCAGGTGCAGCCCACGACGAACATATCCGTGCCCTGAAGTTTGCGTTCAGCCGCTTCGATTATCTTTTTCGTGTCGATCATGTTTCTGAAATTCGGTCGTATATGGTATAAAATAAGGGGACTTACCGTCCCCTTACCGCTTCGCTTTGTCTTTCGACACTGCAAATATAATGAAAAATTCCGATATACCAATATTTATACGAAATTTTTACTCCTCTTTGGCCTTGGATTCATAGGGTTTGATGATTCCGCGCTTCGATTCGCGGATGAATTTCACCAGTTCGTCGCGCTCGGCGCTTTGCGGGATCTGCTTTTCGACCTCTTCGCAGCCCGACATGTAGTTCAGTCCGCTCTGGAAGAGGATGCGGCAGGCGTCGTGAATCTCGGCGATGCGTTCGGGCGTGAAGCCGCGGCGCGAAAGCCCGATCTTGTTGATGCCCGCGAAGCGCATCGTGTCGTTGCGCACGATGATGAACGGCGGGACGTCCTGTCCCAGCAGCGCGCCGCCCTGAATCATGACGTGGTCGCCGATATGCGTCCACTGGTGTACGGCCGCATGGCCGCCGATCACCACCCAGTTGCCGACATGCACTTCGCCGGCGAGCGATACGCGGTTGGCGATCACGCAGTTGTAGCCGACGACGCAGTCGTGGCCCACATGGACGTAGGCCATCAGCAGGTTGCGGTTGCCGATGCGGGTCGTGCCCGTCGATGCGGTGCCGCGGCTGATGGTCACGTATTCGCGGATGTCGTTGTAGTCGCCGATCTCGGCCGTGGTCACTTCGCCTGCGAATTTCAGGTCCTGCGGCAGGCAGGAGACCGATGCGGCGGTATGGATCTTGCACCCCTTGCCGATGCGGGCGCCGTCGTGAATCACCGCGCCGGGACCTACCCAGCAGTCGTCGCCGATAACCACGTCGCCCGCGATGCAGGCGAAGGGCTCGACCGTGACGTTGTTCCCGATTTTGGCGTCGGGATGAACATATGCCAGCTTGCTGATCATCTCCTTTACTTTTTATTTTTTACGACCTGCGCCATCAGGACGGCCTCGCATGCGAGCGTTTCGCCCACGAAGGCTTTGGCCTCCACGACGGCCACGCCGCGGCGGATGGGTTCCAGCAGGTGGATTTCGAACTGAAGCGTGTCGCCCGGAACGACTTTGCGCTTGAATTTGACCCCGTCGATCTTCATGAAGTAGGTCGAGTAGTTTTCGGGATCGGGCACGTCGCCCAGCACCAGAATGCCGCTGCACTGCGCCATGGCTTCGACGATCAGCACGCCCGGCATGACGGGTTCGTCGGGGAAGTGTCCCACGAAGAACGGCTCGTTCATCGTGACGTTCTTGATGCCGGCCACGTCGGTGGCGTCGCGGTGGAAAATGCGGTCCACCAGCAGGAACGGCGGGCGGTGGGGCAGCAGGTGGCGGATGTCGTTGATGTCGTAGAGGGGCGGCTTGCGGCAGTCGTACTGGTAGCGGGGCTTCTCGCCGGCCTTGCGGATGGTGTGCTTGAGCTGCTTCATGAACTCCGTGTTGGCGTAATGGCCGGGGCGGGTTGCCCAGACGCGGCCCTTGATGCGTACGCCCAGCAGTGCGAAGTCGCCCAGCAGGTCGAGCAGCTTGTGGCGCGCCAGCTCGTTGTTGCAGCGCAGTTCGAGGTTGTTCAGGTAGCCTGCGTTGATCTCGATGTCGGGCTTGTTGAAGATCTTCTTGAGGTGCTCCAGCTGCTCGTCCGGAACGGGGTTCTCGACCACGACGATGGCGTTGTCCAGATCGCCGCCCTTGATGAGGTTCATCTTCATCAGCGGTTCCAGCTCGTGCAGGAAGACGAACGTGCGGCACGGGGCGATTTTGTCGGCGAAGTTGTCGCCGGGGTTGAAGGTGGCGTATTGGTTGCCGATCACCTTCGAGTTGTAGTCCACGTGCAGCGAGACGGAGAATTCGTCGTCGGGGTAGAGGATGATCGCCACGCCCTTTTCGGGGATCGTGTAGACCATCTTTTCGGTCACGTGGTAGAACTTGCGCTCGGCCTGCTGGTCGGTGATGCCGACTTCGGTGATGGCCTTGGCATAGGCGCAGGCCGAACCGTCCATGATCGGGGTTTCGCCCGCGTCGATGTCGATTACGGCGTTGTCCACGCCCAGCGTCCAGAGCGCCGACATGATGTGTTCGATCGTGCTTACGCGGTGACCGCCGGATTCGATGGTCGTACCGCGCGAAGTGTCTACGACGTTGTCGCACAAGGCGGGAATTATGGGTTGACCCTCGATGTCCGTGCGGCGGAATACGATTCCGGTGTCCGCATCGGCGGGGTTCACGGTCATGGTCACTTTGACACCCGTATGGAGGCCCTTGCCGGAGAAAGAGATCGGGGCCTTCAGCGTTTGTTGTTTTGTCGACATAAGCAGTGTTTCTGAATATTTGCGCCCAAAGATATGAAAAAATCGTTAAAAAACGCTATTTTTGCTCAAAATTATGACAACCTCCGATGGCCGAGAATATACCCGACAATAAACCCAAGACGGTGCGCCGTCCGCGTCTCAAATTGCCGTTCGACAACCGCAAAGAGGATGCCGGCGTGTGGGCCTACGACCACCGCATCGGCTTGTGCGTGACCATTATAGCCTATCTTGTGCTGATGATCGCCTTCGTTTCGTCGAAGATCGTCGTCGGCCGCAGGCCCCACACGCAGGGAATGTTTATCGACCTGCAGACGCTGGCCGAACTGGAGAAGGAGCGCGACCGGCTCGAACAGCAGGTCCGCGAGCGGCAGCAGCAGGACCCGATAGACTGGAAAAGCGTTCAGAATCAGGTCTCCAACGAAAACGCCCTGAATGAGAAACTCCGCGACGACCGCGGCACCAACGCCGCGGCGCTGAACGACGCCGCGGCCGAAGCCGAGCGGCGCATGCAGGCCAACCGCGAAGCCTACGAGCAGGGGCTGGCCGAAGAGCGGGCCATCCGCGAGCGCAACGGCGCGGGAAAGGACGAGGAGCGTCAGGACCGCAAGGTCAAGGGCCGCGTGACGGTCTCCTTTTCGCTGACCGATCCGGTGCGCACCTCGCGCAGCCTCAATATCCCGGCCTACCGCTGCGAGGGCGGGGGCGACGTGGTTGTCGAAATCACGGTCAACCGTGCGGGCGAGGTGGTCAACGCCCGTGTGCAGAGCGGCGGCGACGAGTGCATGCGCGAATCGGCCCTGCGTGCGGCACGGGTTTCGCGCTTCAATATCGACCAGTCGGCCCCTGCGCGCCAGCAGGGGACGATTACGTACATTTTTATCCCGCAATAAGTTCTTTTTGCCCGGCCGGAGTGGGATATTCCGCGGAAATTGTTAACTTTGCCGAAGTAAATTCCGGCTCGGACAGAGCGGTTTCGCCTGCGGCGATCCGATGCGGCCTGCATGCGGCCTGCGCTGTCTCTGTTCCTGCCGCCGACCGAATCGGAGATGCGTAAAATTCTCGTCATACTGCTGGGCCTTTTCGGCTGTCTGCTCTTTTGCGGGGGCGGCGGTCGGACGCTTGCGCATGACGCAGGGCATGTCTCCGTCACGCTTTCGGTCGATCGCGCCTCCGACGCCGTGTGGCTTTGCGAGCGCGAATACAACGCCGACCTGAACCTGCCCCGCGTGCTTGGGGAGGTATCGCCAGCTC
This sequence comes from Alistipes finegoldii DSM 17242, assembly GCF_000265365.1. Lineage (NCBI taxonomy): Bacteria > Pseudomonadati > Bacteroidota > Bacteroidia > Bacteroidales > Rikenellaceae > Alistipes > Alistipes finegoldii. The sequence goes on along the minus strand of NC_018011.1, from coordinate 101,594 downwards.
CGGCCGCTCCGGTCTTCCAGCGCGGCGGCCATGCCGAATCCGGTCCGGCCGCCGACCGCTATGCCGCGGACCGGCATGCGAGGGGAAGCACGAAAGTAACCTCTGAATTCAAATCTTCTGACCTTTCCGTCGGTCTGCATGCGGTGGATTATTATGTCTACCGTCTGCGCCGGCTCATTATTTAGCCTACGTATTTTTGCCGGTTTCTCTGAAAAAATACTGACGTTAGATAATGAAAAGGATATGGATAAGAATAAAATCTGCGAGGCATTGTACGCCTTGTCGGGAAATGTTGTGGTAAAACGCCGTAAGTTCCAACTGCTGCCCGCCGTGCTGTTTGTCGCCGGTGCAGCGCTGATCGTAGTGAATAACATGTATGGCGCCGATCTCACGAACAACCTGCGTTCGTCGATCGTGTTCATCGGCGGGATTATGGTCGTCGCAGGCATGATTATGGCCGCGGCCCAGATGTTCGGTTCGGGCGGAGCGCCTTTCCACCGGGAGGAGCGTTGTTTCCTGCTCTACGAGGAGCTCTATTTCGACCGCGGCATCCGCAGCGACGTGATGCAGGCCGTCTCGGACGGAGATGCGGAGCGTCTGCTCGGCATGAAACGTGCGCAGGTTCCGGCGCTGACGGTGGCCCTCTACCGCACGCCCGGCAACCGCTTCGCCGCCATGCAGGCTTTCGAATATGCGGATTTGGAGTACAAGCCGCTGACGGAGCTGAAGATCGCGGACAAAACGCAACCGAAGGCTGTCGGCAAAGCGCAGGCCTGAAAGAAAAAGATTAAGGAATGATAGACATCAGTGGTGAAAATGTAGTATTGGTAGGTGCGTTGCTGCTCTTCGTGGCGGTGATAGCGGGTAAGGTCGCGTATCGTTTCGGCGCCCCCGCATTGTTGCTGTTCCTCGGAGTCGGCATGTTGTTCGGCTTGAATTTCATCTCGTTCCGTTCGGTCGAGATGACCCAGTTCGTCGGTATGATCGCTTTGTGCATCATCCTCTTCACGGGAGGTATGGACACGAAGTTCTCGGAGATAAAACCCATCATCGGACCCGGCGTCGTGCTGGCCACGGCGGGGGTGGTCATGACGGCGTTCATACTGGCCTCGTTCGTGTGGCTGGTGGCTCCGTGGCTGGGTGTCGAGATGCCGTTCGTACTGGCGCTGCTGCTCGCCTCCACGATGTCCTCGACCGACTCGGCGTCGGTTTTCTCGATCCTGCGAAGCAAGAAGCAGGGGTTGAAGCAGAACCTGCGGCCCCTGCTGGAGCTGGAGAGCGGCTCGAACGACCCGATGGCCTATATGATGACCATTCTGCTCATCAGCGTGGTGTCGCACAGTTCTGGCAGCGTGGGGATGGGCATGAGCGTGGTGTTCTTCGTCGTGCAGATGATCGTCGGCGCCCTGTCGGGGTACCTGATCGGCCGTCTGGCCGTTTGGACGATCAACCGCATCAACCTCGCCAACCATTCGCTCTACTCGGTGCTGCTGCTGGCGTTCATCTTTTTCTCGTTCGCCTTCACCGACCTGATCAAGGGCAACGGCTATCTGGCCGTCTACCTTTCGGGTCTGGTCGTCGGAAACTACAAGTTGCAGCAGAAACGTCCGCTGACGGTCTTCTTCGACGGTTTTACGTGGCTCATGCAGATCGTGATGTTCCTCACGCTGGGTCTGTTCGTCAACAGCGACGAACTGCTCGAACCCCGTGTGCTGATTCTGGGCGGACTGGTGGGGGCGTTCATGATTCTGGTGGCGCGCCCGCTGACGGTCTTCATCTGCATGGCCCCGTTCCGCAAATTCACCACCAAGGCGCGGCTCTACGTGTCGTGGGTGGGACTGCGCGGCGCCGTGCCGATTCTCTTCGCCATCTATCCCCTGATGGCGCATGTGGAGAACGCGGGACTGCTGTTCAACGTCGTATTCCTCGGCACGATCATTTCGCTGCTGGTGCAGGGCACCACCGTGAGCGGTATGGCCAACCTGCTGGGGCTGGCTTACGAAGAGCGCGAATCGGCCTTCAGCGTCGATATGCATCAGGATATGAAGTCGGCCCTTACGGAAGTGGAGGTCAATGAGACGATGCTCGAAAGCGGGCACATGCTCAAGGACATCACGCTGCCGGAAAATACGCTGGTGATGATGGTCTGCCGCAACGGCGAGTATTTCGTGCCGCAGGGCAAGACCGAACTGCTGCTGGGCGACAAACTGCTGGTCATTTCGGACCGCAGCGAGGAGCTTGCGACCACTTATAAGGATATGGGTATCGACGACGTGATGAAGCTGGGATAGGCTTCGGCGGCGTCCGGCGCTCCGTATTCCGGAATTATCCTCCCGTGCGTGCAACGCACGGGCAATGTCCGGGATTCAGTGACTTAAACCTTTACGGACATTCTATGGTCCCGGCGGCCTTTCGGTCGCCGGGACTTGTGTTTTCATCGGTTCCGTATGTTCTGGTGTTCCCGGTTGGTTGTTCCCGGTTGGTTGTTCCTGTTCGGCTCCTGTTGTTTCCGCCCGGTTGCCGGCTATTCCCGCCCGGCTTCGGTTGTTCCCGCCCGGCTTCGGTTGTTCCCGCCCGGCTTCGGTTGTTCCTGCGCGGTTTCCGGTTGTTCCCGTTTGGTTGTTCCTGTTCGGCTCTGGTTGTTCCTGCCCCGGCTTCGGTTGCCCTTCCTCGACTTCAGTTGTCCCGCCCCGGCTCTGTTGCCCCCGCCCGGCTTCGGTTGTTCCCGTCCGGTTGTCGGAGCTTCCTGCCGCCGCAGTTTGCAGAAAAAAAGCCGAATGTTTGTGCCGTTCCGTATTTTTTCATATATTTAAGGGTGTCTTTTCGTGCAGGCGGAGACCTGCCGATTTTTGTGCGCCTATGAAAACCAAACGTCGGAAAATTCTATTGTTGTGCATGCAGGTGCTGCTTCCTGTAGTGCCGGGGCTTTGGACCGTGCTGTTCAGGCCCGAAACGGCGGCGCTTTCGCCGCGCATGCTGGTCACTTGGATGCTGTGCCTCAACCTGCTCTTCATCCTCATCTATTGGCGGCGTCTGGGCTGGTCGCGCAGCGAGCGGCTGGACACGGCCCTGCTGCTGGTGCTGTTCTGCTTCTTTCCGCTGCCCGGCCATTGGCTGCTCGACGGTATGCTTGACGGCAGTTTGTGGCTTCAGATCGCATTCTATTGCATGATGCAGGCCGGATTCTATGTGGCGATCGTGCTTGCGCCCGACTGGGTCGGCCGATTCCAGCAGCGCCGCTACGAGGAGCGCGTGTTGTCGGGCCGCGAGAAATTCGAATCCCGCAAGGAGGTGATGAAGGCCCGCGAGGAGCGCGGGAAGTCTGCGAACGGCTCGAAGTCCGGCGAAAAAGATGACTGAGTCCGGTTCTGGATTACCGAGGGGCTGTTAGCCGAGTCCTGACTATATGATTTCACCCGCGCTGCAACACATTGCAGCGCGGGTGAATTGTATTTTCCGGAGGGTAAGCAGCCGTCTCTGCGGGACTGCCTGCCGTGCGGATCGTTTGCCCTTTGCGGCCGTTAGGGAGCGTGTCCGTGCGTGCGGTTTCGGGAAGCGGTTTTGTCTCAGTGTTTCAGCATCCGGCTCGAAAACGGGATGCGCCGGCCTTCGGAGTCGATGATTCCGGCCTCCAGTATGCCGCCGTTGGTGTCGAAGTAGCGCAGCGAGAAGGAGTGCACGCCGCGCCGCAGGGCGGCCTGTCCGCTGCGTTCGGTGCGGGAGTGCAGGCCGTCGTTGTCGACGACCGTTCGCCCGTCGATGGCAAGCGTGCTTCCGTCGTCGGAATAGGTGTAAAACGAATAGATGCCGTCGGCCGGAATGTCGATATAGCCGTCGCAGATCAATCCGATGTTGCCCGTCACGCCGTCGGGAATAACGACGCTGTCGGTGATGAAATTCGCCTGCAGGGGCGCTTCGTCGATGTCCGCGCAGTTGTCGCCGTCGTAATCGTACCAGCGCACCAACAGTCCGTTTTGCAGGTTCCCGGCATCGGCGCTCGGTTCGGCGTAGCGCATGGGGCGGAACGAGGCCCGGCGAATCTCTGCCGCGACGCCGCGTCGGTTGTAGCAGCGCAGCGTGAGCGTGCAGCTGTCGGTGATGCTGAACGGCGCGGTGTAGCGTTGCGACGCGGTGTCGGGAACCGTTCCGTCGAGCGTGTAGTACAGTTCGGCCGATTCGGGCGGCAGCAGACGTACCGTAGCGGCGCCGATAAAGACGTTGTCGTCGCAGACGCCCTCGACGTCGTCGAGCCGGTAGTTCCAGCCTGCGCGTTCCAGCTGACGCAGGTGCAGGGGGAGACGGCGCCGGAAATCGGCGAAGTCCCGCTTTTCCGGAGCGCTCCATGCCGTCTCGGCCACGGCCAGCAGCCGCGGGAAGAGCCGCTCGCCCGCCGCGTCGGCCGTCGGGACATCCTCGGTCCACATGTTGGCCTGAATGCCGAGCAGGCCCTCTTGCCATGCCCGCAGGGATTCCGGAAGGGGTTCCCAGCCGTAAACCTTGCTGAGCGTGTTGCGGTCGAGTTCGCCGTTGAGGTAGAGAAATTCCGAAGGCGACTCAATGACGCGGTGTCCGTTCTGGAGCGCCGCGGTCAGGGTGGAGGGCATCCAGCTGCGCCACCACATCACCGCGCTCTGCGGGGTCAGCCCGTCTTCGGTGATCTCGTCCCAGCCGAGCAGCGTTTTGCCGTGTGCCGCCAGAAACTGCTCCGTTTTACGGATGAACCATGCCTGCAGTTCGCCTGCGCCTTCCAGCTTCTCGGCCCGGATGCGCCGCTGGCAGTCCGGGCACGTCTCCCACGGCGTGCGCTCCACTTCGTCGCCTCCGATATGTACGTATTGCGACGGAAAGAGATCGAACAGCTCTGTCAGCACGTTTTTGCAGAAGGCGATCGTGCTGTCGCGGCCGATGCAGAGCGGTGTCGAAAAGTGTTTGCCCCACCCGCCGCGGCCGTCGCACGCCAGCTGCGGATAACAGCCGATGGCCGCCAGCGAGTGCCCCGGCAGGTCGATTTCGGGAATGACCTCGATGCCGCGTTGTGCCGCGTAAGCGACTATCTCGCGGATGTCGTCCTGCGTGTAGTAACCTCCGTAGCGGATTTCGCCCTGTTCGCGGCGTATGTTTTTTGCCGGGAGGAGAAATTTCGGGTCGCGCTCGTCGGCCGCGCGCCGCAGGCAGACGCTGTCGTGTTTGTTCGGAGTGCGCCATGCCCCGCGCCGGGTCAGGAGCGGGTAGCGTTTGATTTCGATCCGCCACCCTTGGTCGTCGGTCAGGTGCAGGTGCAGGCGGTTGAACTTGTAGCAGGCCAGCCGGTCCGTCAGCGACATGACCTCCTCCTTGGTGAAGAAGTGGCGCGCGACGTCGAGCATGAAGCCGCGCCATGCGAAGCGCGGGGCGTCGTCGATTTCGAGTGCCGGCAGCGATCCCTTTCCGCTCCACAGGAGCTGGCGCAGTGATGCCGCTGCCGAAACGACGCCCTCGCAGGAGCCGCCGCGCAGTTCGATCCGCGCCGGGGTGATTTTCAGGGTGTAGCCCTGCTGCGGCAGCCGGGGATCGAGTTCGAGCGAAAGATTGGCGTTCCCGGCGTCCTGAGCCGCCGCGACGTCTTCCTCCCGGAGCAGTTGTGCGAGGTAGTCGGCCGCCGGGCGGAGCAGCGGGTCGGCCGGGGCGATGCGGATGCCGCCGCCGAGGTCGAACGTTCCCTGTCCGGCCTTTACGGAGCGGGGCGTCGGGATGATTTCGGTGGCGGGGGAGTCTTTCCGGCAGGCCGCGAAGAGCAGGCAGCAGACCGGAAGCAGGTATGCAAAGTGTTTCATGACGTTATTCGAGTGTGACGGTTGTTTGCAGGCGGATATCTTGCGACGACGAGCCGACGGCGATGACGAAGTCGCCCTTTTCCACCACGCGGCGGCCCTGCGGGTCGATAAGCGATAGCGCTTCGTCTCCGAGCGTAAAGCTTACCTGCCGCTGTTCGCCCGGTGCGAGCCGGATGCGCCGGAAGCCGCCGAGCTGTCTGGGTGGGCGTACCGTCGAGGCGACCATGTCCGAGATGTAGAGCTGTACGACTTCGTCGCCTTCGCGGTCCGAGGTGTTGCGTATGCGGCAGCTGACTTCGAGAACGTTGTCGCCGCTCTGCCGCGCTTCGAGGCTGCCGTATTCGAATGTCGAGTAACTCAGCCCGTAACCGAACGGATAGAGCGGCGCGGCCGTGAGATCGGTGTAGTCGTGGTTCGCAGGCCGTTTTTTGTTGTAGTAGACGGGAATTTGCCCTTCGGCGCGGGGAATGGTGATGGGCAGACGGCCCGCGGGGTTGTTGTGGCCCAAGATCGTCTCGGCGACGGCGTCGCCGCCCCGTGCGCCCGGATACCACGCCATCAGCAGGGCGTCGGCCTGTTCGGAGGCCCTGCGCAGGTCGAGCGGACGGCCTGCGATGCAGACCACGATAAGCGGCGTTCCCGTCGCCTTTATGCGCCGCAGCAGCTCTTCCTGTTCTCCGAGCAGCGCGAGCGTCGCTCGGTCGAAACCTTCGCCGCACTCCATGTCGCGCACCTCGTCGTGCGCGGCTTTGGCCGCGCCCGTTTGCAGGAATTCCGTGTCGAAGTCGCGGGCGCTCGATCCGCCGATGACCACGACCGCCGCATCTGTGCCGCGGGCCGCGGAGACGGCCGCCGCGATTTCCGACCGATCGCCGCCGCGCACCGTACAGCCGCGGCTGTAGACGACGCGGTCGCGCCCCAGCAGTTTTTCCAGCCCGTCCCGGACGGTGTTCGCCGCTGTCTGCTGGGCCGTATAATCCCCTAACTGGTTGTAGATGTTGTCGGCGTTGGGACCGATGACGGCTACCCGCCGCAGGCGCCGGGGATCGAGCGGCAGGGTGCCGCTGCGGTTTTCGAGCAGCGTCACCGACTGCCGGGCCGCTTCGAGCGCCAGCTCCGAGTGGGCGGCGCATCCGACCTCCGCGGCGGCAGCTTCGTCGATATAGGGGTTCTCGAACAGTCCCATTTCGAACTTCAGGGCCAGCACGCGCTCCACGGCCCGGTCGATCTCCGCTTCGGCGACGTCGCCCGCTTCCGCGGCCTCGCGGAGTGAGGCGAAGGCGCCGCCCTTCAGGTCTGCGTCCACGCCCGCCCGCAATGCCTGCACGGCGGCTTCCCGGACGCTTCCGGCCACGCCGTGCGTCTCGTGCAGCCCTTCGATGCTCAGCAGGTCGGAGACCACGAAGCCGTCGAAGCCCCATTCGCCGCGCAGGATGTCGGTCAGCATGCGGCGGTTGGCCGTGCAGGGAATGCCGTCTACCGAGTTGTAGGCCGTCATCACCGAGCGCGCTCCGGCCTTTACGGCTGCTTCGAACGGCGGCAGGTAGGTCTCGCGCAGTTCGCGTTCGCCCAGCAGGTTGCTTCCGCCGTTCTGGCCGCCCTCCGATGCGCCGTAGGCGATGAAGTGCTTGAGTGTCGAGAGGGCGTGCCGCGACTGTGAGAGGTCGCCGGAACCCGTGCCGCGGACATAGGCTTCACCGATGCGCGCCGTCAGGTAACAGTCCTCGCCGTAGCTCTCTTCGGTGCGCGACCAGCGCGGGTCGCGGACGATGTCCAGCACGGGACCGTAACAGATATGTCCGCCCTGCAGGCGGATTTCGGCGGCGATGACCTTGCCCATGCGTTCGATCAGCTCCGGGTTCCATGTCGAAGCCTGTCCCGGCGCCGTGGGGAATGTCGTGGCCCCGATGGCCATGTGGCCGTGGGGGGCTTCCTCAGCGAGGAAGAGGGGAATGCCCAGCCGCGAGTGCTGCACGGCGTAGCGCTGCATTCGGTTGGCCAGCCGCGCCGCCAGCTGCGGGGGCAGCCCCGTCCGCAGGTCTTTCTGCGTCCATGGATCGGCGCGGAACGTACCCCACAACATGCCGATATGTCCGTTTTGCACCGCTTCGCGGAAAGCGTCGGTCAGACGGACCGAGTCGCCGTGCCGTTCGTACATCTCCCAGCCGTAAGGCGACGTCAGCTGTCCGATCTTCTCGTCGAGCGTCATCTCGGCCGTCAGCAGTTCGGCCCGTTTCTGCGGCGGAAGGCTTGTGTCGCGCCAGTCGGCGCTGCATGCCGCGGCGGCCGCGCACGCCGTCAGCAGTAAAAGTCGTTTCATAGGGGTTGCTGTTTTGTCCAGTCTGCGGGTTCGGGACCCATTTCGAAGCGGAGTTCCCCGCCTGCGGTGATCTCCGCGTAATCGATGTAATATTTTCGGTACGCTTCGCCGTTGAGCGTAATGCGCTGTATGTAGATGTTCTCCGGCGAATTGTCCGCAGCCGTGATGCGGAATTCCCCGCCGCGGACCCGCAGCGTCGCGCCGTCTACGGCGGGCGAGCCGAAGAAATAGCGTCCGCCGGCCGGCTCCGTCTGATACATGCCCAGCGCCGAGAGTACGTACCATGCCGACATCTGCCCGACGTCCTCGTTGCCGCAGAGTCCTTCCGGACGGTCGTGGTAGAGTTCGCCGAGGATGCGGCGCACCTTCTCGGCGCATTTCCACGGTTGCCCGATCATCGTGTAGATATAGGTTATGTGGTGGCTCGGCTCGTTGCCGTGGGCGTACTGGCCGATCAGCCCCGATATGTCGGGCGAAGCGTGCGCGCCCATGTCGCCTTCGGCGAGGAACAGCGAGTCGAGCTTCCCGACGAAGCGTTCCCGGCCGCCGAAGCACTCCATGAGTCCTTCGATGTCGTGCGGCACGAGCCATGTGTACTGCCATGCGTTGCCTTCGGTGTAGTCCTGCTCCATGTGGCGCGAGTGGAACGGATCGAAAGGCGTGCGCCATGCGCCCGACGCCGATCTGCCGCGGATAAACCCGGTCGAGGGGTCGAAATAATGGCGGTAGGCCTTGCTGCGGGCGAGGAAATAGTCGTAATCCTCCCGTCTGCCTTCGCGCTGCGCGGCCTGCGCCAGTGCCCAGTCCGCGATGGCGTATTCGAGACAGTATCCGACCGATTCGTTGAACTCATAGGGAATATATCCGTACCTCTTGTAGAGGTCCAGCCTCCGGTCGTCGCGCATGGCCGAACTCTTCATCGCTTCGTAGGCTTTCGCCCGGTCGAAGCCGCCGAATCCTTTCAGCAGGGCGTCGGCCACCACGGGGATGGCCGGATTGCCGACCATGCAGTCGGTTTCGCAGCCCATCAGGTGCCAGACGGGAAGTTTGCCCTGCTGTTCGTGGATGCGCAGCATCGTATTGATCAGGTCGCCGACCTTTTCGGGATGGATGAGCGTCAGCAGGGGATGCGCCGCGCGGTAGGTGTCCCAAAGCGAGAAGGTGGTGTAATTGGTGAAGGTCGTGTCGCGGCGGACCGCTCCGTCGGCGCCGCGGTAGTCGCCGTTCACGTCGCAGAAGAGCGACGGCGCGATCATGGTGTGGTAAAGCGCTGTGTAGAAGATCCGTCGCACCGCCGGATCGGCTGTTTCGATGCGGATTTTCGACAACTCGCCGTTCCATGCCCTGCGGGTGGCTTCGCGCACGGCTTCGAAATCCCAGCCGGGGCACTCCGCCTGCATGTTCCGCCGGGCATTTTCCGCGGAAACGGCCGAAAGCCCGACCTTGACGGTGATGCGTTCGTTCTCCTCCGTCCGAAAACCGAAGCGTCCGTAGAGTTTCCGCCCGCGGGCCGAGCGGCCGTCGGCGGAGAGCGTATCCGCGCCGGTGAAGACGATCCGTTCGAAGGGCTTCGAGAATTCGGCGTGGAAGTAGACGCGCTGGTCGTCGGCCCAGCCCGTCGAATATCGCCAGCCCTCGACCGTACGGTCGCTGCATGCGGTGATGCCGCAGTCGGTGGAGCGGTCCCAGCCCTGCCCGTTTTCGAGGTCGAGGACGATACCCGCGTCGTCCGATGCGGGGAAGGCGTAGCGGCTCATTCCGACGCGCGGCGAGGCGGTCAGCTCGACGCCGATGCCGTAGCGCAGCAGGCGAGTGGCATAGTAGCCCGGCGCGCACCGTTCGTCGGCGCGGCTGAAACGGGACCACATGCCCGACGACGGATCGCCGGCCGTGCCGCGTCCCGGCGTGACTTTGCCGACGACCGGCATCAGCGAGATGTCGTTCAGGTCGCCGATGCCCGTGCCGCTCAGGTGCGTGTGACCGAACCCGATGACGGTCGTGTCGGCGTAATTGTAGCCGGAGCACCAGTCCCATGTCTGCGGGATGCTCGTCGGACCGAGCTGTACGAATCCGAACGGGACGTTGGCGCCCATGAAGACGTGTCCGTGGTCGCCCGTGCCGATGTAGGGATCGACGTATTGCGTGTAATCCTCCGGCACGGCGGAACTGCATGCGCCGCAGAGCAGCGCGGCGATTGCCGGGAGAAAGATGATGCGTTTCATAATTCGTGTCGTTATACAGCGGATGCGGCGGACGCAGCCGCGCCGGCCTTCGCGGGTCAGGCGGCATACGGCCGCAGTCCGTGCCGTGAGCACGGTCGCGCTGTTATGTTTTTTATTGCCGTCTACCGGCCGACGATCTGTCCCTTGACCTCTACCGGGATCTCTTCGTCCTGCGTGCTGACGGTGCATTTCAGGACGAATTGTCCGTCCGGCATGTTTCGGGGATCGAGCGTGAATTCCAGCACCGCTTCCTTGCCGGGGGCGATTTCGCCGGGACCCGACAGGGCGAGGTGTCCGCTGTCAGTCCGGTAAGCCAGCCGCAAGGTTTTCGCGGAAGTGTTCAGCAGCCGGAGCTGCCGTGTGCGTTTGGGGTCGCTGCGGCTCAGCTGCCGCATGCCGATCGCCCTGTTGTCGGCGCGCAGCGCCGCGGAGAGTGCATAGGGATACCTGATTTCGGCTTCGGGAATCCGGCTGATTACGTAGCCCTTGACGACCAGCGTGTTGAATTTCCGGTAATTGCCGTTGCCCGCGATGACCGTCAGCCCGATGGAAAAATCCCCGTATCGGTCTTTGGGGTCGAAAGTCACTTCGACGATTCCTTTGTCGCCCGGCTTTACCGGCTTGCGGCTGAATGCGGGTTGCGCACAGCCGCATTGGGTATGCACGTCGAGCAGCGTCACCTCCTTGTCGGCGATGTTCGTGTATTCGAAGCGCAGTTGTACCGTTCCGTCCGTTTCGGCTACCTTTCCCAGATTCTTCACCGGCTCTTCGAAGCGCAGCAGGCGCGGATTGGCGGCAGGAGCCACCTGCGGAGCCAGTATTGTCGCGATGAGAGCCATCGCCTTGAGGATGCGCATGGATTTCCTGTTTTTTAAGGGTTGCGGGCGGCCGCTTTTCCGGCGGCCGCCCGACCCGTTGATTCGTTAGCTGTTTAGGTTAGTCTACGACGGGGCACTTGATTTCGCCGGTCCAGATGGGATTCGACGAAGCCTTGCCGTGGTATCCGTTGCCGGAGAGGTCGGTAAACGTCCTACCGTCGTCTTCGACCTGATCCAGACGCCAGTAGCCGATAAGCCCTTCGGCGGTGGCCGGATCGACGTAGCACTGGTTGTTCTTGAGTTCGGTGGGCGTCAGGGCGCGTTTCCACACCCGCGCCTCGCTGACGTAACCGTTGAAGTAACGGACGTCGGCGGCGGACATGCCGATGGCGAACGGACTGTTGTAGTAGAATCCGAGATTGATGGCCTTGCTGCTTGACGAGTCTACGCTGATTTCGGCGTTGCCGTCGATGTAGATCGTCATTTCGGAGCCGTTGTCCACCACGGCGATGTGGTACCAGCGTCCCAGACTCAGGGCGTTCGGAGCCGTGATCGACGTTCCTCGTCCGGCGAGCTGCAACTGCGCGGGATTCTTGATGCTCTCGTCGCCGACGCGCAGCAGGAAGTTCTCCTCGACGCCGATCAGCGACGAGATCATATGTCCCGAAGTTCTCCAGCCGTTGGCATACATGCGGATTTCCATCGTGCAGGCCGGCAGATCTTTCAGCGCGGGATCGTCCACCATGCCGTCCATGGTTATATACCAGCTGTTCTTCAGGTTGATGCCGCGCGTGGTGGTGATCTGGCTGATGAAGATATACTGCGTTCTCGACGCTTCCAGAACGCCCATGCCGTTCGAGGTGCCCGTGATCTTCAGCGGTACGCAGTAGTGTGCGCCTTCGTCGAAATCGTCCATGGAGACGATTTCGAACGAGGAGGGCGTCGAGACGTTGGTGCCTTCGGCGATGGTTACTGCGTCGTCGGAGAGCCGGTAGCTGCCGGCGGGCAGCATCCGGTAGTCCGTGCCGTGCAGGGCGTTATAGGCATCGACGGCCGCGGCATCGACCGCCAGCGCAACCTGCACGTCGGCCGCCATCTTGCACGAGGAGGTGACGGTGACGCCCATGGACGAAGGACCGTCGACGTACATGTTGGTGATGTTCGAATTCTCGGTGCCCGTGAAATAGACCACGTCGGAATATTCCAGCGATTTCTGGCAGCCGGCGGCCAGTACGGCCGCGGAGAGCGCCAATCCGGAAAGAATATGATTGAATTTCATAGCTCTGTTTAGGTTTATTTTGCGTAAATGTTGAAGTCGCCGACGCCCATGTTGCTGCCGTACGATGCCGTGATACGGATGTACTTCATCTTCTGCGAACCGTAGAGCGCGACATAGGACGAGGGGACGTTTTTCAGCAGACTGCCGTCGGCGCTGGCCGCCGTGCCGAGTTCGGTGTAGTCTTCGCCGTTGAGACTGTATTCGATGGTTATGGCGTTGGGCTGGTAGTTCTGATACGATGCGTTGTCCGTGCGGGCCGTGATGCGGAGTCCCGTCATCTCGTACTCTTTGTCGAAGGTTATCGTAAACATGATGGGGCTTCCCCACGGACGCATGAAGGTGTCCGTGCTGTCGTCGATTACCTCCGGCCAGCTTCCGCTGTGGTAATCGCCGCCGGTGATGCTCCAGCCCGAACGGTCGGCCACGAGCGCGCCCGTGATGTCGGCCACGGTGAAGTTCTTGCGGAAAAGCTCTTCCGCCGGGGTGATGACGAGGTAGACCACGCCGCGGCTGCTGCTGGTCACCGCGTCTTGCGCCGAGAGTTTCAGCGGCACGAGATAGCCTTTGGCATTGGTCAGGCCCGTCAGGTCGCCCGTGAGTGAGGCCTTGATTTGTCCGTCGGACTTGTTGTTGTTCGGGCCGATGGCGCAGGGGTTGTTCTCCAGCAGCAGATGCCCGTCGGGAAGTGCGGCGTAAGAGGTGCCGTTGGCCGAGTTGTAGGCTGCGATCAGCGAGTTGTCGGCCGTTGCCGATACCGAATATCCGCTTGCCGAGGATACCGTGCAGTAGACGTTGAACGCCGCGTTGAGTCCGTTGAACGAACCGCCCGGCGTGTGGGCTATGGCGCCCGTCAGCACGTTGTCGCTGCCGCACATGGCGTAGACCGTGGGTTCGTCGCTCTCGATCTCATAGATGTTGAATTCGCTGATGTACTTGCTCCAGCTGCTTGAGAAACTGATGGTCAGGCGCAGGTAGCGGGCTTCGAGGTAGTCGTAGAAGGCGATGTAGCGGTCGGAACCCGACGTCGCGTATTCGTTCGATGCGGGAGTGCCGGCCGTCAGGAAGGTCTGTCCGTCGGTGCTGTATTCGAACGAAACGGACGAGATGCCTGCACTGTTGAGGTCGATGCCGGTCACCATATGCGTCGATTTCATGTCGATGGTCACCACGTTGTCGTTCTGGTCGGTGAAGTTGGTCCGCGTCGAGGCGCTGCCGTCGAACAGGTTGGCGTAATCCGGGCAGTCGGCCGTCCATGCGGTGCGGCCTGCGGCGGGGAATCCGACCATGTCGTCTACCGACGTGATGGGGCGGATCTTGTTTTGCTCGACTTTCACGGCCAGATAGACCACGCCGCGGCCGGCGCTGGTGCCGGCGCCCGAAGAGGAGAGTTTCAGCGGCGCGAGATAACCGTTGAGGTCACCCAGCCGTGTCAGGTCGCCCTTGAGCGAAACCGTCACTTCGCCTTCGGATTTGTAAGCCCCGGCGGCGATCGTCAGCGTGCTGTTGTCCAGTTGCAGGTATTCGGCTGAAAGCGCCGCGTACGAAGTGTCGTGGGCCGTGTTGTAAGCGGCGACCAGCGAGTTGTCGGCTGCGACCGACACCGTGTAGCCGCTCGTCGAAGCTACCGTCGCATATGCGCTGAACGAAGCGTTCACGTCGCTGGTCGAACCGGTCTGCCGGTGCGTGATTTTACCCGTGATGAGGTTTTCCGTGCCGGTTACGGCATAGACGGTCGGATCTTCGCTGTCGATCTTGTAGATGTCGATTTCGGAAAGGGTTTTGCTCCAGCTGCTCGAAAAGCCGATGGTCAGCCGCAGGTAGCGGGCTTCGATATGTCCGTAGAATGCGGCGTACATTCGGGAGCCGCTCGTCACGTATTCGCCCGATACGGGAGTTCCGGCCTGCGAGAACGTCTCGCCGTCGGCGCTGTATTCGATCGACACCGAGGGCACGGAGCCGTATCCCAGACAGAGTCCGGTCACCAGTTGCGGCTCTTTCATGTCGATATTGAGCACGTTGCCGTACTGTTCCGGAAAATCGACCGACGTCGAAGTGCTGCCGTCGAACAGATTGGCGTAATTGCCGCAGTCGGCCGTCCACGCGCTGCGGCCCGTGGCGGTGAAGCCGACCATGTCGTCGGTGGATTCGATGGCGCGGATGAGGTTGATCTCGGTCGCTACGGCCACATAGACCGCTCCCATGACTTCGCTGGCGTCGATGCCCTCGGCCTTGATGCGCAGCGGCGCCAAGTAGTTGCGTTCGGTCAGCAGCGAGAGGTTGCCCGTGAGCGTCACCTTGACCGAGTCGGCCGATGCCGTCGCGTTTTCAGGCACGGTCAGCGTCGTGTTTTCGAGCGTCAGGTACTCGGCGGGCAGCGCCGCATACGAGGTCTTGTGCTCGGCATTGTAGCTCTCGACCAGCGAAGCGTCGTAGACGAAGGTCGCCTTGACGCCCGCATGGCGCGTGGTGTTGCAGCGGACGGGGAATTCGGTGAAGAATTCGCCGGTCGAGCCGGTGGGCTTGTGTACGACCCGGATCGTGTAGAGGTTTTCCGTGCCGGTCTGGACGTAAACCAGTCCCGGAGTGCCGTCGATGGTCTTGTCGAAGTCTTCGAACTCCTGACACGCCGTGAGCGACGAGAACGCCGCTGCGGCCGCGAGTATGTATTTCGTGATATTTTTCATGGTTCAGGTTCTGTTTCAGGTTATTTCGTTACGGCAGGGTTCTGCAGCTGAATCGCGCGGCGCAGGTGGCCGTAGGGTATCTCCTTGTCGGCGCCCGAATCGGAAGTGTGGTAGTCGCGCAGGCAGAAGAATGCGCCGAAACCGCCCTTGAAATGGCCTTCCGGGGCCTTGGCCGCCGCCTGCGCCTCCATGCCGCCGCCGGTCTGCCAATAGGCGCCGATGTTCTCCGTGAATACCTGCTTCTCATAGGGGAACGTCGAGGTGAAGGAGACGCTGCTGCTGCCGTAGTTCTGTTTCACATAGTAGTCGAGGTAAGGCTCCGTCTCTGCGGGCGGGGTGTGTCCGTCCACGATCAGCAGTTTTTCGGGGTTGGGCGACATCGGGCCGATGAACTGGCCGAGATACTGCACGAACAGGGTCATGCGATCGCCGTAGATTCCGTAGTTGCGTTCGTCCGAGGATTCCGGCTCGTAGTCGAGATCCAACCCGTCGATGCCGTACTCCCATACGTCTTTGAGCAGGTGGTTGCCGTAGAGCACGCACCAGTCGGGATAAACGCCGTCGGGGTCGATCGTGGTCGTCTGATTGACCATGTCTTCGTACGTGAGTCCGAAGTTGGCGAAGTTGTCGTTCTCCATGATTCGGATGATCGTGGGCATCACCAGCCGGGTGCCCTTCTTGTTGCGCATCTCCCACATCTCCTTGTAGGCCAGCGGATTCTTGACCGGATCGGGGTAGCCGCCCCAGAGCGAGCAGATGTCCACGCTGTCGGGAAGCCCCGCGAAGCGGTAAGCCATCGAGTAGCTCTGGTCGTAGTCCGAGAACCATACGAAGCAGAGCGAGCGTTCCTTGAAGGTATCCTTGTAGGCGCGCAGGTTGGCGTAATATTCTTCCGAGTATTTGTAAGCCGGCTGCAGGTTCAGCGGCTCGGCGTCCGTGTCGCATGCCGTAAATCCGGCGCATACCGCAAATATGACGGCAAGGGTCGTTATTGTCTTTTTCATGGTTGTTCAGGTTTTCGGTTTATAATCTTGGGTTCTTGTCCCACCATACGCTCGTGCCGCCGTTGTCGCCCGTGGGGTTCGACGATTCGCTGTTGAGTGTGTGCGTGGCCGTTGCGACGGCTTCGGCGTTGGTGCTGTACTCCGTCGAGGGGTAGTTCAGGCGGCGGATCTGCTTGGAGGTGCTGATCTTGCCGCCACTGTTGTTGACGAGGACCGGCAGGATGCGCGGATAACCCGTGCGGCGGAACTCCGACCAAGCTTCCTGCCCTTCGGGGAACATGGCCAGATACTTCTGGGTGATGATCTGTTCGAGATGGGTCTCGAAGTTGCTGCCCGCTTTCCAGCAGATGGGAATCGAGGCGAGCGGGCTTTGATTCGAGTTGCCGCCGGTGACCATGTCGGTATAACTGCCGGGCGTCAGCTCCTTGTCGGCGATGTAGTCTTCGGCTCCGCTGGCGCCGAGCGTCGAGAACGAAGTGCGGATACCTTCGGCGTAATAGGTTGCCGCGTCCGACTCGGAACCCCAGCGCAACTCGTATTCGGCACGCAGGAACCATGCTTCGGCGGGCGTCATCCACATAATGTTGTCGTTGTTGGTGCAGTTTACGCGCGAAAGGTCTTCCGAATCGGCATAGGACGAAGTCGGCGTGATGCCGGTGCGTACGCCGTGGTACTCGCCCTTGGCCGTCGCCACGAAGTACTTGCCGCGGCGCGGGTCCTGATAGCCGTTCATGTAGGCTTCGATCGTGGCGCCGATGCGCGAGTCGTCGAAATTGTACTGGATCATGTAAAGCGGGTATTCCCACGAACCGGTGGCGGGTTTGTGCAGCTCCGCGAGGTCGGCGGCGCCGGTCATCAGGCCGACCGGATTGCCGATGGCGGCTGCGGCCTGCTCTTGGGCCAGCGCCGCGTCGGCATAGACCACGCGCATGGCCAGACGCAGGCGCAGCGTATTGGCGAATTTGATCCAGCCGCTCACGTTGCCCGAAAAGACGTTGTCGTAAGCCTCCAGCAGTTTGGTGCCGGGTTGTGCCTCGTAAAACGCGGTCAGCGTCGTGATGGCGGCGTCCAGCTCCTCGAAGAAGCGTTTGTAAACCGCCTGCTGCGGATCGTAGGCCTTGTTGATGTCCCCGCTGCTGATGTTGAGGTAGGGGATGGGACCGTAGGTATCGGTTACGCGGTGCATCGCGGCGACCTTCACGATGTCGGCGAGGGCGACCACTTCGGGGAATTCGCCGCGCTGGGGATCGAGCTGGTTCCATGCGCTGATGACGCGGGTGTAGGCGTCGTTGAACATGGCGTTGTACCAGTCCTTGCCCGTGACGTTGTAGAGGTTGTTGCCCGTGAAGCTGGTGTTGATGACTCCGGTGTAGCCGGCGAAGATGTTGCCCGCGAGGTCCTCGATGACTTGATAGTTGGCGCTGCCGTACTCCTTGTCGCCGACCAGCTGGAAGGAGGGGATGACGTTCTTGGTCATCTGCGCGAAGGCCGAACCCGTCGAGAGGTTGTCCCACGACAGCATCTCGTCGGTCGCTTGGTCGGGGTTGGTGTTTTTATTCAGAAAATCGCCCGTGCAGGCCGCGGTCGCCATAAGACCGGCCAGCGTCAGGAGTTTTATGCCGTTAGCTTTTTTCATAAGACTGTAATGTTGAAGTTAGAAGGTCACTTTTACCGAGAATCCGAGGTTGCGCGTACTCGGCTGCATGAAGTAGTCGATGCCGGAGGAGAAGGTGCCCGTACCGGCGACCGTTTCGGGATCGAACGGCGCTTTGCAGTAGAGCATCCAGAGGTTGCGGCCGATGAACGAGACGTTGAGTCCCTTGATCCACTTGCACCACTTCTGGACGGGGATGTCGTAGCCGAGGGTCAGCTCGCCCAGCCGGACGTTGGTCATCGAGTAGACATAGCAGGCGCCGATGGCGTCGGCACCGTTGCCGCCGATGGTCTGGTAGTAGTTTTCGGCCGGAATGCGCTGGCCGTTTACGAGCGCGCCGCCGTTCAGACGGTCCGTGGCCGTGCGTTCCGAGACGCCGAAGTAGTCCATCGCGGCCTGCGTGAGCGATACGCCTACGCCGCCTACGCGGGCGTTGAACATGAAGCCCAGCGAGAGACCTTTCCAGTTGAATTCGTTGCGCCACGAAAGCGTGTAGCTCGGATTGCTGTTGCCGGCGTATATCCATGTGTCCTTGGCCGGGGCGACGTTGCTGCCGGTGGGCGATACCCAGATTGCGCCGTGCTCGTCGGTCTTGAGCGTATTGACGTAGATGTCGCCGATCTGGCCGCCTTCGCGCAGCACCATCTTGACGCCCGTCGTACCGCCCATGACCATCGAATCCTGCGAAATCACCGTGCCGTTCGACAGTTTGTAGGAGTCGAGCATGTCGACCACCTTGTTGCGGTTGCGCGAGTAGACGAGGTTCGAAGACCACTTCACGGGATCGAGGTTCTGGTTCAGCTCGGCCGACACCTCGACGCCCTTGTTGTCCACGCGGCCGGCGTTGACGTAGAGGCTGCTGTAGGTCGATGTCGATGAGATGTCGGGGTTGAAAACCTGATTGTAGGTGCGCGAACTGTAGTAGGTTGCGTTGAGTATGAGCTTGTTGCCCCACAGACGGACGTCGGCGCCGACCTCCCACGATTTGGTGCGTTCGGGTTTGAAGTCGTCCGAGGTGAGGTAGGTCGATGTCTGCGGCGTGCCGTCCGATACGGGGTAGGTCGGAATGGTGATCCAGCGCATCGGGGCGTTGCCCACTTCGGCGTACGATGCGCGGATCTTGGCGAACGACAGTACGCGCGAATCGACCTTGAAGATGTCGGTCAGCACGGCCGAAAGACCTACCGACGGGTAGAACATCGACGTCTTGGAGGTATTGGCCAGCGCCGTCACCCAGTCGTTGCGCGCCGTCACGTCGAGGAATACCATATTCTTATAACCCAGCTGCAGTGTGGCGAAAAGCGACTGCGTCTGGTCGTTGATGGTCTCCTTCGCCTGACTCTTGTTGGTGGTCATGTTGGCCAGCGTGAAGAGGTTGGGCACGCCCGTCAGGTCGCCGCCGAGCAGTATCGCGCGGTGCTTGTAGTCCTCGATCGAGGCGCCGAGGGTGGCGTTGAGCGAGAACGCTCCGTCGGCGAAGGTCTTGTGGACGTTGGCCAGCACGTCGGCGTAACGTTGCGAGGTGGTGTAGGTGTTGTTGTAATAGCGGCCCTTGTCGCCGGCGAAGAGTCCCAGCGTCGAAGCGTAGTTCTTCTGCTCGGCCGTGATGTGCGTGTAGTCGATGCGGGCGCGTCCCGTGATGTCGAGCCAGTCGGTCACGTCGTATTTGAGCGAGGCGCCGAACAGGAAACGGTCCTTGCCCGTGTTGAACATGTTGCGGTTGGTGATCCAGTAGGGGTTCTGCATCTGCAGGCTCTGCGATCCCCACGGCCAGTACTGCACCGGGAAGTTGCGCGAAGCGTTGTAACGCTCGTAGACGGCGTATTTGCGGATGTCGTCGCTCGGCGACATGAGGTAAACCGGTATCATCGGGTTGTAGTACTGGCCCGACGAGAGCATGTTCTGCTCATTGACGTTCATGTACATGCCCAGCACGCTCAGGTGCATGCGCTCGTCGAGGAACGACGAGCTGTGGTTGGCCGTGAAGTTGTAACGGTTGTATTCGTTGTTCGGAATGATGCCCTCGGCCGTCACCACGCCCGCCGAAACATAGGTCTGGCTCTTCTTACCGCCGAAGGAGAGTCCCACCGAGTTCGAAGTGTTGTATCCCGTCTGGTAGAAGTCGGTCGGCGTCCACGACTGCTTGGTGACGAGCTTCGAACCCCACGAAGCGTAATAACCGTCCTTGGCTCCGTAGGTGTTCTGGAAGGCCGGGGTTAGGAACGGCGACATGAAGGTCGTGTTGTTGCTGTAATTGACCGAGACGCCCTCTTCTCCGCTGCGTGTGGTGAGCATCAGCACGCCGTTGGCAGCCTGCGAACCGTAAAGCGCGGCGGCCGAAGGGCCGGTCAGCGCGGCCATCGACGCGATGTCGTCGGGATTGAAGTTGGAGATGCCGTCGCCCGTGAGGTTGTTCTCGCGCATGATGGTGAACTCGTCGCCGGGGTTGGTCAGCGAGAGCGACGGCAGCGGAATGCCGTCGAGCACGTAAAGGGCGTTGTTGCTGCCGGCGATGGATTTCGAACCGCGCATCACGACCTTCGTTTCGCCGCCGACGCCTGCGGCGCTGGCGTTGATGGTTACGCCGGCGATCTTGCCCGCGAGGCTGTTGACCATATTGGCGTCGCGCGTCAGGAATACTTCGTCCGATATCTTCTGCACGTTGTAGGATACGGCGCGCTCCTGCCGTTTGATGCCCAGCGCCGTCACCACGACCGCTTCGATCTGCTGGTCGTCCTCTTCGAGCGTGACGGAGAGCGACGTGCGGTTGTTCACCGAGATGCGCTGCGGCTTGTAGCCGATGAACGAAACGTCGAGGATCATGCCGGCCGGCGAGACGTTGGACTGGAGTGCGAACGTTCCGTCGACGCCGGAGGTCGTGCCCTGCGTGGTGCCCGAAATCATGATCGTGGCGCCGATGACGGGCACGCCGTTCTTATCGACGATCCTGCCGGTGATCTGGCTGGCCTGCTGCGGCTGCGCGCCCCCGCGGGCCGAGAGGATGATGCTCTTGTTGTCGATCGAATAGCTGACGTTGGTGTTGCGGAACAGTTCGTCGAGTGCGGCGCGGATGTCCTTGTTCGCGACCGAAAGGGTGACGTTCCGGTCGAGCGGAATATCCTTGGTGTTGTAGAAGAAGGTGTAGCCGCTCTGCTCCTCGATCTGCTGCATCACCGTCGAAACGGGGGTGTTCGAAGCCTTGAGCGTGATGTTTTTTACCTGAGCCTGTACGGGGACGGCGGCGATTGCGAACGCCATGCACAACGCCAGTGCATACGACCGGACCGAGCGGCTGACTCCGGCTGCCGGGGTACGGTGTAAATTTCCCCCCCCCATAATTTGGGTGGAAAAGATTTTTTTCATAAGTTTGTAAGAATTGAGTTTTAGGTTAGTCCGGCCGTTTCATGCGGCCGGGTGATCTTAACGATTCGGCATACGGGAGGACGTGCAGGTCTTTCCGTATGTTTTTTTGTGTCAGGTCGGTGTCATGGTGTCATTCGGTTTTTTGGTTTATGGTTGTAGGTAAATCGGTTCGTGCGGTTTTTCAGTAGACTTCGAATACGGCCCGGCCCGCCGAGGCTTTGTCGCCGGCCGTCTGGTCGATCCGTCGGAATTTGATCTTCGACGAAATGGAGAAGTGTTTGAGGATCAGGTCGAGACTCTGGTTCGAGAACGTACCCGTGAAGGTGTTTCCGAGCAGTTCGTCGTTGCGGATGTTGAACGAGACGTTGTATTTGTTGCCGATCATGCGCAGGGCGTCCTTGAGCGGGGTGTTGCTGAGGACGATCTTGCCCTCTTTCCACGAGGTATTGCACGGAATGTTGGCCGTGTTGAGGTAGATTACCCCCGTGCGGGCGTTGTAGGTTATCTGCTGGTCGGGCATCATCTGCACCAATTGGCTGCGGTGGTTGGCGTCGTCGTACTTCATGCCGATGCGCCCCGACACGAGTGTCGCGCGGATGTATTCGTCGTCATAGGCTTCCACGTTGAACTCCGTGCCGTAAACCTCTATCTCGGTCGATTGCGCTTCGACCACGAATTTGCGTTCGGGGTCTTTGGTCACGTCGAAGTAGCCTTCGCCGTAGAGCACCACGCGGCGCTCCTTGCCGGTGAATTTGGCGGGGTAGCGCAGGTAGGAGTTGGAGTTGAGCCATACGCGCGTGTCGTCGGGAAGGGTGACGGAGCTGACCATACCCGTTGTGGAGCGGATTTCGACCATGCTGTTGTATTTGTATCCCACCTGCATCAGCAGATAGGCCGACAGGCCGACCAAGGGCAGCAGCATGACGGCGGCCGCGCGCTCGACCTGCCGGAGTGTCCGGCGCCATTTTTCGGCCCGGATGCGGCCTTTGACCTTCCGCAGTGCGCCGGCGGTGTCGAGGGCGGCTTTCGCCTCCTGCGTTTCGGCGGCGAAACAGATGTAATAGATTTGTTCGGCGATTTTGCGGTTCTCCTCGCTGGCGGCGATCCACGCCGCGACGCGGGCCGTCTGGTCGAACGGCAGTTCGTCGTTGTAATATCTGACAAGGAGTTTTTCTATGTTCGGGGTGTTCATGTTTTTTCTGCTTTTTATATTACAGACTATTCAAAAACAAAAGTTCCTAAACGAAAACCACAAAATTTCAATTTTTTTTATTCCGGGGAATCTAAATCCGAATTTTTATTAATTTCGCATCATGCCCGAACGGAAAAAGATATCCGACACCTGCTTGCTGAACCGGTTGGTCGATGGTGAGATGAAGGCGTATGAAGAGATTTTCGTACGTTATTATCCGACTCTCTGCACCTACGCCCGCATGTATGTCAAGCGGGAGGAGACCGCCGAGAATATCGTGCAGGACCTGATGCTGTGGCTGTGGGAAAACCGCACGGTATTGTGTATCAGCACTTCGCTCCCAAAATATCTGTTCGGCGCCGTGCGCAATAACTGCCTGACCTATCTGGGGCACGAGTCCATCGAGCGGCGCGTGCTGGGCAATATCCGCAATAAGATGTGCGAGCAGTTCGAAGTCCCCGACTTCGACGTCGTCGAGGAACTGCGCGAAAATATCCGGGCGGCCGTGGCCGATCTCCCGGCCTCCTACCGTGAAGCGTTCGAAATGAGCCGTTTCCAGCGCAAAACCTATGAAGAAATCGCCGCCGTGCTGGAAGTTTCGCCCAAAACGGTGGATTACCGCATCCAGCAGTGTCTGAAAATCCTTCGTGTCAAACTCAAGGATTACCTGCCTTTGCTGACGATGCTGCTGGTCGTGAACGAATAGGCGGTTTTACGGTCTCACCTTGGCTGAAAAAAACTTGTCGGACTATTTCGATCTCACCCGGCGCGATCAATTCGGACCGGATGCTTGTGTCTGACGCGGAAAATTGCTAATTTTGAAGATTGGAGCGCAAAACGGCTCCCGGCTGTTTTTATGATTAGAACTTTTCTGCTGATTGCTTGTCTATTGACCTCCGTTGCCTGCAGGCAGCGGGGTGGAACTCCGGCCGATGCCAATATCGTTGCCAATGCCGGAAATCACTCCGCGGAGACGATCCGGCCCGATACGGTGGCACGTCCGCCTTTGGCGTTCGGCCATGAAACGTGGGATTTCGGGACGATTCCCGAAACGGGCGGTCCTGTCGTGCATGTGTTCCGCTTCACGAACAGCGGTACGAAACCCGTCGTCGTCGAGCGTGTCGGCGTGACCTGCGGATGTATGAAACCGACCTTTTCGCAGGCGCCGGTCCTTCCCGGCGGCAGCGGCGAAATCGGGATAGCTTACGATCCGGCGGACCGTCCGGGAGCTTTCGACAAGGCGGTATACGTCTATACCGACGGCAGCCGCATGATGCCGCTCCGTATCCGCGGCAGTGTGGCGGCGCGTCCCGAAACGGCTGCCGACCGCTTTCCCGTGGAGTTTGGCGGCGGAATCCGCCTTAGCGTTAAGGAGGTCAACTTCCGCATGGTGGAGCAGCGGCATGACCGGCGTCTGACGTTGCGCTGTCTCAATACGTCACCGTACGAGGTGCGGCTGAGGGCGGAATTCGCTGAACCGCTTCCCTTTCTGCGGGCCGAAGCTCCTGCCGTACTGGCGCCCGGTGCGGAGGGAGAGATCGCTTTCATCTGTGACTTGTCCGCTGCCGAGGTGTGGGGAACGTTCGTTGATTCGTGTTATCTGACCGTTTCCGGACGGCGGCTCGAAGGGGCGGTCGTGGTGCGCGGAACCGGTATCGGTGACTTGGCCGAATTGCGCGAAATGCCGCGCGGGAAACGTCCGCAGGCGGAAATTGCCGAATCGTTGCTGGATTTCGGAACGTGCGCCGCCGACGGCACGGCCGAGTGCCGGTTTACGTTGGAAAACAAGGGCGGTTCGCCGCTTAGGATCTATGCGGTGAAATATCCCGAAGGGGTGACGGGGCAGATTGCGGCGGGCGAAGAGATTGCGGCGGGCCGGGCGAAAACGTTCGTATTGCGCGTGGACGGCCGCACGGCCGGGAGCGGGAATTACTTCGTGCATGTCGAACTGCTGGTGAGCGATGCGCTCAGTCCGTTGTGCGACCTCCGGGTGCGCGGCCGCTTCGAGTAATCCGAAGCCGGAAATCGGAAAAATAAACAAGCTGCCCGAAAAGGCAGCTTGTTTGTTGTTCGTATTACGTCGGTCGTCATTCGGGACAGCGGACGTTGTCCACCCATTTCATGGCCGAGCTGGAGTAGGTCGCCTTGTATCCGTGTCCGGTCAGGTCGTCTTCCACCTTTTTGCCGTCGGCTTTTTCGTTGAAGCGCCAGTATGCCAGCAGGCCGTCCGTCGCCGGGTCTACATAGCACATGTTGTTCTTCAGGTCGTTGCCGTTGAGAGCCTTGGCCCATACGCGGGCTTCGCTGATGTAACCCTTCAGCTGGCGGCCGTCGTTGCACGAATTGGCGATGCGGAACGAGTCGTCCTGATATACCTGCGTGAGGTCCAGCGAAGTCTTGTTGGTGTCGGCCGAGCAGGCGAGTACGCCGTCGATGTAGATGCTCACCTTCTTGTTCGGACCGTCGAATACGGCCGCCACATGCGTCCACTTGTTGAGGCTCACGGCGATTCCGCCCGTAGGAACCATCAGTGTGCCGCCCCATCCGGAGAGCTGCAGCTGACCTTTGAAGTCGTCCTGTACGAAACGCAGGCAGAAGTTCTCTTCGAGGCCCATCACCGTATTGCACCAGCCGCCCCAGCGCTGCAGGTTGATGCGGGCTTCGTAAGTGACTTCGCCCAAGTTGTAGATGTCGTATTTGTCCTGCTCGCCCTCGGCGAAATCGACCTTGAAATAGGTGCTGCCCGAACAGTCGGCAGCCGGGCCGATGATGATACGGCCGATTTCGACGAATACCGTCCGGAATCCCTCCTTGACTTTCAAATCGCCGTCCACGCTCTCGATGCTCAGCGGAATGACATAGCTGACGCCCTCCTTAAGCCCTTCGTCTTTGGTTACGCTCACTACGAGCGGTTCGGCTGTGGAAAACGAACCTGCTGGAATGGTCAGTTCGGTGTTCTTGAGCACGAAGTTCGTTTCGGGGAGCATTACGCCCTTCTTACCGTACTGTGTGTTGTACTCTTCGATTTTCGAAGGGTCGGTTACGAGCCGGACTTTGGTGTCGTGTCCGACGACGATCGACGACGAGACCTTTACGCTCAGCTCTTTGGGAAACTGGTCGTCGAGTGTGAGCGACAGGGTGGGGACTTCGCCTTCGGCTCCGGCGATGTAGACCACATCGTCGTAAACCGGAGCTTTCTGGCAGCCTGAGACCGCCAATGCGATCAGTGCGAATAAACTATATTTCAGTTTCATGGCAATTTCTTTTTTTGTCCGTTAAACGATTACTTCCGGGCGGGATTCTGAATCTGTATCGCCTCGATCAGGAACTTGTAAGGTTCGGGATTGCGGTATTCGTACTCCATATGATAGGTTCCGCAGCCGCCTTTCATCACCTTTTCTCCGTCTATGATCGGCTGCCACTGCGCCATGCCGGCCACCGATTTCATCGACTCGCCGTCGCGGGTCGTGTAGTTGGCACCGCCGTTGGTGCGGTAGGTGATGTTCTCGAAATTCTCGGTAACGATAAACCTGCGGGCAACGTCCTTGAACGGAACCTCCGAGAAGTAGTTGGCACAGCTCTGCAGACGTCCGTCGAGGTTCGAATCGCCGCTGCATCCGTACGCCTGCGAGATGAAGTAGTCGAAACACTTGCCGAATTCGCGGGGCATGTTGGCGTTCAGCTCGCCGTCGATGGCCAGTATGCGTCCCGTGCCCGAAGTGCGGCCGAAATAGGTGACTACGACATCCATGAAGACTTTGTAGCGGTTGGGGAAGCCCGATATGCCGTAGGGTTTCTTGCCGGTGCCGATGTTCGGCTCGTTGTCGATATCAAGTCCGTCGTATCCGTTGTCGATGATGCGTTGGCAGAAAGCATGCGCAAAACGCTGGATGGCCGCGATATTGCCTTCCGTGAGGTTGTCGTTGCCGTATGAGCGGTAGGGACCTTCCCAGCCCCAGTAGGCCAGCATCTCCTCTTCGGTGGCCGCCGTCGCGCCGTCGGGCGCCACGCCCATTTCGAATCCGTCGAAAAGCGAAGTGGCGATCACTTTCAGACCGCGCTTGTGCTGGGAATCCTCCATATCCTTACGCTGGGCTTCGGTGATTGTCTGCCAGCCGCCCCACAGACCGACCATGTCGATGCTGTCGGGGAGGGATTTCATGTAGTTGGACGCCGAGGCTCCCGTGGCGCTCCAGTTTCCGAACCAGCCGAAGACGATTTCATGGTCGCTGTTCTTATAGTCGCGCAGATCGGCGTAGTACTGATCCGACTTGGGGTAGGGCTTGACAATCTCCAGTTTTTCGGGATCGGTCTCACACGAGAACAACAGGGTGCCTGCCAATGCGATACATCCTAATTTTATGAGTTTGTTCATGGTTTTCAGACTTTTTGAGGTTCGTAATTTATTTGGCATCCCACCAGAGTTTCTGCGCGCAGTTGTCGTTGCCGCCGAGGAATTCATTTACAGCTTTGGCCACCTGCTCGGCATTGCCGTCGTACTCCTGCTGCGGCAGGGGCACGCGGCGGATCGTCGCGCCGGA
Source organism: Alistipes finegoldii DSM 17242 (assembly GCF_000265365.1). Lineage (NCBI taxonomy): Bacteria > Pseudomonadati > Bacteroidota > Bacteroidia > Bacteroidales > Rikenellaceae > Alistipes > Alistipes finegoldii. The sequence continues at coordinate 74,704 of NC_018011.1, read as the reverse complement.
GGGCAGTACGCCGCCGCTGCGGTTGGTCTGCGAGGGGAATACCTTCGGGTAACCCGTACGGCGGATTTCGCTCCACGCCTCCTGTCCGTTGGGGTAGAGTGCGATCCATTTCTGCACCATGATGCGTTCGAGTTCACGGCCGTCGGCGGCCCACTTGACGGTGACGCTGCTCGGACTCTCGATCGAGCCGACCTGCCCCAAGCCGGGATATTTCACCGGAGTGCTTTTGCTGTCGGACAGATATTTGTCGGCGTTCGGCGCGCCCCACTGGGAGAACGACGTGCGGATACCTTCGTTGTAGAGGTTTTCGGCCGTGCCGCCCATGTTCCAGCCGAGGAGTGCACCCTCGGCCCGCAGGAAGCAGACTTCGGCGGCGCACATCCATGTCAGCGGCGAGGTGAAGCCCACTTTGGGACAGCTGGCCAGCGACTGGTAGTCCTTGGGGTTGGAGATGATGCCGTTGGGGATTCCGTGGTAGGCGCCGTCCTTTTCGGCGGGCGAGAAGTAGCTTTCCAGACGCGGATCGCCGTATCCCGACAGGTAGCTCTCCATGGTTGCGCCCATGCGGCATTCGTTATATTCGCCCCATAGGTATTCGAGCGGGTGTTTGTACGAGAAGCCGATGCCCGTGCGGGTGAGCAGCTGGGCCGAGTGGGTATTGTCGGTCATCACGCCGATGTTGTAGGCTCCGAACTGGAAATTTACGGCCTCCTCGGCCCAAGTCTGGGCATCGCCGGGAGCGGCGAAGCGTGCGCGCATGGCCAGACGCAGCTTGAGCGAGTTGGCGAAGCGGATCCACTTTTCCAGATCCGAATCGAACACCACGTCGAAGTCGGCGATGGGCTTCGCGCCCGAATCGGCTTCGTATGCGGCCTTGAGCGTTTTCAGCGCATGGTCCAGCTCCTTGATGAAGGTGCGGTAGACGGTCTCCTGCGAGTCGTAGGGCAGGCCGCTCGACATTTTGCCGAAGGCGGTGTAGGGCAGCGGACCGTAGATGTCGGTCACACGGTGCATGGCCTGCACCTTGACCACCTCTCCCAGCGCGAAGACCACCGATGCGGAATCGACCTTCTGGCGCAGGATGTTCCATGAACTCATCACGTTATTGTAGGCCTGCTTGTAGGGTTCGTCCTTCCATTTGGCCGTGGGAAAGGCGTAGCAGGTCGAGTTGCTGCCGCTGTCCCAGTCCTGCGCCTGCCCGAAATATCCGGCATAGCTGTCGCCCAGCAGGTTGTCGGCCAGCTGGTAGGCGTTGGCGCCCTCGGCGAAGACGTTACGCTGCATGGTTTGGATGAACGCCGCCCATGCGTTGTCGCGGTCCACGTCTTCTGGGGTGGGTTTGTCTTTGCTGGTGTTGATATTGTCGAAGTCGCCCGTACACGAAGTCAGGCCCGTTGCCAAGAGTGCGAGTGCCGCAACTCCGCAAGCGATCGTATTGCGTAATTTTTTCATAACCTGTCTCTCCTGATTTAGAAATTAACTTTTACGCCGAAACCCCATGAACGCAGCGACGGCGGCATGAAATAGTCGAAGCCCTGATAGTACGTCCCGGTGTTAGAGGTCAGTTCTGGATCGAACGGCGCCTCGTTGTGGAGCATCAGCACGTTGTTGGCAATGAGCGAAAGGGTGATGCGCAGGCGTTCGCGGGCCAGTGCCGGGAGCGTGTAGCTCAGCGACAGTTCGCGCAGGCGGACGTTGGTCGCGCTGTAGACGTAGTTCGAAAGTACGCCCGTGGTGCCGCTGGCGGCTACCGAATAGAACGTCTTGGCGTCCATGCGTCCGCCGTTGACGATCGCGCCGCCGTTGTCGCGGTCGCGGGCCGTCGATTTCGATACGCCGTACTGGTCCATCATCGCCTCGGTGCCCGACACGACCACGCCGCCGACGCGGGCGTCGATCAAAAATCCGAGGTTCAGCCCCTTCCATGAGAAGGAGTTGTGCCATCCCAGCGTGTATTTGGGGTCTATCGAGCCGACCTTGACATAGGAGTTAGGCTCGATTTCGATGCCGTTGGTCATTGGGTTCACATAGATGTAGCCGTTGGGGTCCTGCTTGAGGTGTGTGGCGTAGATGTCGCCCATCGTGCCGCCTTTGGTCAGCACCATGCGGTACGACTCGGCCGTCGAAACGATGAATTCCTGCGGCGCCTTGACCGTGGTGCCCGTTACGGGGTCGGTCACATATTCGTCGAGCAGTTCCTTGATCTCGTTGCGGTTGCGCGTGTAGGTCAGCGTCGTCTCCCATTTTACGGGACCGATGTTCTGGTTGAAGCCCGCTTTCAGCTCGATACCGCGGTTATTGACCTTGCCGGCGTTGGCGTAGGCATAGGAGTAACCCGACGACGAGGGAATCTCGTACTTGAAGAGCTGGTTGTGGGTGTTGGTGTTGTAGTAGGTGAATTCGAGACTCAGCTTGTTGTTGAACATGCGCAGCTCCGTACCGATCTCGAACGATTTGGTAAGCTCCGGCTTGAGGTGCGAAGCGGCAGCGAAACCGTCGGTGCTGATGTTTTGGTCCTCCAGCGGAATGTAGGTGTAGGTCAGGTAGGGCGACGGGGGATTGCCCACGCCGGCGTACGAGCCGCGGATTTTCCAATAGTTGAGGATCTTGTTCTGCGGAATCAGCTCCGAGAGGATCAGCGATGCACCGACCGAAGGATAGACCGACGACATGGAGGGCGTGCCGGCCAGCGTCGAGAACCAGTCCGAGCGGACCGACGCATCGACGTAAACGAAATTCCGGAAGCCTACCTGCACCGATCCGTAGACGGCCTGCGTCTGCTGGCGGATGTGTTCACGGGTCATTTCGGTCGTCGGGTCCGACATGTTGATGTTGCTGACGTGGAAGAAGTTGGCAAGACGCAGCAGGTTGCCGCTCTGTCCCATCATGTCGTATTTTTCGTCGTAGAGGCTGGCGCCGATGTTGGCCGTCAGGCGGAAATCGTCGCTGAGCTGTTTGTCGATGTTGAGCAGTACGTCGGCGTAGAGCGCGTTATTGGTCATCTTCTGCTCGCGGTAGTGCCCTTTCGACTGGCAGAACAGTCCCGGCGTCGATGCGTAGAGTTTACGCTCGTAGTCGGTGTCGGCATGGTCCATGCGGATACGGCCCGAAAGGTTGATCCAGTCGGTGATCTTCCACTTGAGCGAGCCGCTGACGATATAGCGGTTCTGCGTGGTGTTGAACATGTTGCGGTTGGTGATCCAATAGGGGTTCTGGCTCAGGGCGTCGAGTCCCGTATTGCTGTAGGGCCAATACATCGTGGCGAAGTTGCGGCCTGAGTCGTAGATTTCGTAGGTCTTCAGACGCTCGAAATTCTCCGAAGGCGGGAAGAGGTAAACGGGCAGCAGCGGATTGTAGTAGAGTCCCTGCGCCACGCCGTTCTGCGACTCGCTCTTGGTGAAGAAGAAGTCGGTGTCGAGTTCGAGTTTGTCCTTGACCAGCTCGCGTCCGTGGCGGATCGTGAAGTTGTAACGCGAATATTCGTTGTTGGGAATGATGCCGCGCGAATTGACCGAACCGGCCGAAACGAACGACTGGCTGCGCTCCGAACTCGATGCCACGCTGACGGTGTTCTGCGTGTTGTAACCCGTCTGGAAGAAATCGTTGGGGTCGTACGACGAGGGCTTGCCGAGCTTCTCGCCCCAGCTCTTGAAATCGCCCGACTGACGGCCGTAGGTGTTCTGGAACTGATGGGTGACGAACGGATTCGAAAAGGTCGTGTTGTTGGAGTAGGAGACGTGCGTCGAGTGGTCCGCACTGCCTTTCTTGGTAGTGATGAGGATCACGCCGTTGGCGCCGCGGTTGCCGTAGAGCGCTGCGGCCGAAGCACCCGTCAGCACCGACAGCGACTCGATGTCGTCGGGATTGATGCTCGAAATGCCGTCGCTGTCGCCGACGCCCGCACCTTCGTAATAGTTGTCCGACTGGGTCGAGCGGAGCGACATCATCGGAATGCCGTTGAGTACGTAGAGCACGTTGTTGTCGCCGAAGAGCGATTTGGCGCCGCGCATTACCACGCGGGTCGAACCGCCGGTACCCGACGACGACTGGTTGATGCGCACGCCGGCCACCTTGCCGACCAGACTGTTCACCACGCTTACGTCCTTGACGATGCTGATGTCGTCGCCCGCAATCTGCTGTACGTTGTATGTCAGTGATTTCTGATCGCGCTTGATGCCGAGCGCCGTTACCACGACCGCGCCGATCTCTGCGGTGCTTTCCTGCAGCGCAAGGTTGATGACCGTCTGCGAACCGACGATCCGCTGCTGGCTCTGGTAGCCGATATAGGAGTAGACGATTTCGGCTCCGCTGCCCGGAACTCGGACCGTATAGCCGCCGTTGACGTCGGTCACGGCGGCGAAATTAGTGCCGGTGACCAGAACCGTCACGCCGACCAGCGGCAGCCCGGCCGCGTCGGTGATTTTGCCGGAGATCGAACGCTCCTGATCGTCTGCGGCGTCACCCCCCCCCACGAACAGGACTACTCGGTTGTCCGTAATCCTATGGGCGATGTCGGTTCCCTTGAGGACGGCCGTGACGACCGAATTGATGTCGCTGCTGGCGATGTGCGCCGAAACGCTCTGCGTTACGTCGATGTCGTTGTTGTAGAAGAAGGTGTAGCGGCTTTGCGTTTCGATGCTTTTCAGCACCTGCGACAACGCCGCATCGTTGAAGTCGAGCCGTATTTCCTGCGGATTATTCTGCGCGGCGGCTTGTGTGGCGAAAGTTGTTATTGCTGTAATTGACAGGCAGATGCGAACAGCGAGTCGGGTCTGAACGCAAAATTTTCGGCAATAAGTCTTGAACTTATCAAAATTTGTCATACCTTTACTGATTGATGGATTGATAGATCCGTGCGGGTAGCGGCCCGCCGGGTTTGTTTTTGATTCATTAAGGGAGCGGGAACTTCGGCAGAGGTTCCCGTGTTTTTTTTATGACAGGCTTATTTCATAGGCAGGTTCGGGTTTTAGGTTGTTTGCAGTAGGTTCGGTTTTTATTTGAGGATGATCGTATCCTCCTCGCGTTCGTAAGTGAACGGTGTGGTTATTCGGATGACTTCGAGGATCGATTCCAGCGAATCCCCGAAACGGAACTCTCCGGTAAATTTCTTCCCGATGAACTTGTCGTTCATAATCACGATCTTGACATTGAACATCTGTTCCAGCCGGTGGCATACTTGTGTGAACGGCGTCTGGTGCAGCACCCAGACGTTGTCTTTCCAGCGTACGGGCTCTTTCGAGTCGGAGATCGTGCTGAGTTTCATTTCGCCGCTCTGAATATCATACGAGAGCTGCTGGCTGGGAACCATGCGGATACACTCTCGGCTGAGCCGGCTCTCCACTTCGACGGAACCCTCCAGCAGCGTGGTGGTGATGGTCTCCGAATCGGGGTAGGCCTCGATATTGAATTTCGTACCCAGCACCTTGATCTTCAGATCCCCGGCCCGAACGATAAAAGGATGTTTTTTGTCGTGTGCCACGTCGAAATAGGCTTCTCCCGACAGGAATATCTCGCGGGTCCGGCCGGCGAATTTTTCGGGATAGATCAGTTGTGCGCCGCGGTTGAGCGTAAGCTGCGTGCCGTCGGCCAGCGTCAGGTTCTCCACCTTTTCCCATGCGTTGTTGCGGATGAGCATTTCGGGTGCGGGACGCAGGGCGGTCGCCAGCCAGCCGGAAGTGAGGAAAACGATCATGAGCGATGCCGCGGCCAGCCAGATGCGGTAGGCTTTGGTGTAGTTGCGCTCCGGCCGAGCCTTATTGACTGCGTCGGCGTGGATGCGCGTCATCAGGCGCGCGAGGGAATTCCCTGCGCTGTAACGCTCGTCTGCACAAGGACTTTTTACCTGAATACGGGTGAATAATGAATTGTTGTCGTTCGTATGTTTCGAATCAGTCATTGGGTTCCGTCTATTGTCCGTTTACAAATAAGACAAGACGGACCTGAGAAACCACTAAGCCGATTTGCGATTTTTTCAGATTTTTTTCAGGAAAGGGGCTGCGGCGGCCTTCAGACGGCGCATGGCGATGGCCAGCTGTCCTTCGACGGTGCTTGGGGAGATGTCGAGTGCCGCGGCGATCTCCCGGTGGCTCATGCCGTCCTCCTTGGCCAGCTTGAAGATGATGCGGCAGCGTTCGGGGAGCTGTTCCACAGCGTCGGTCAGCGCGCTGTTCAGCAGTTGGAAGTCAACCGCCTCGTCCGCCGGGACCGCAGGATCGATGCTGACCTGCAGTTGTACCTGTGTAAAGCCGGACATACGGTTCCGGTAGCCGCTCAGCAGGTAGTTGGTACAACTGTTGCGCACGGCGCGGTAGATATAGGCATTGAAGTTTTCGATGCCGCCGAGCATTCCGCGGCTTTTCCACAGTTGAAAAAAGAGATCGGCGACGACGTCTTCGGCCGCCTGCTGCTGGTGCAGATACATGCGTGCGAACTGGAAAAGCCGGTCGTGATAGTGCAGGTAGAGTTGCTGGAATGCCTCTTCGTTCCCTTCGGTGACTTGCCGGAGAACGTCGTCGAACGCTATTTGTGCACTTTTTTTTGTCATGGATCGGCCCTTAGATCGCATAAGGGTAATTACAAATTTAATTATTTTATTCCGGTTCGCAAATTTTTTACAGATGTAGGCTTCCGTCTGCAGCCGCATATCGTTTTCTCCGGTATTCCGGCCGCAGCGTTTTTTTATCGGCAGAATCCGGGTCTATAGCCGGTATTTTGCAGTTGACTGCGGATCGCCGCAGCTTTTTTTCGCCGGACGAACCGGAAGCGGTTATCATATATATAAGAGTGGGACGGGGAAGTGGACGGACGCATGCCATTCAGCGATTTCAGGCGGAAATCAGGAACCTTCCGTGCCGCTTTATCCTGTCGGGGAGGGGGCCGGCGGAGATTCTTGGGGGCAACTTTTTCGGAACCGGGTTTTCTAGTCTGAAAATAATAAGCTATTTTTACTCCATTGAATTTTGCAATCCCACGATGAAAGACCGCAACGTCATTACCCCCCCCCTGCATAAGGAGGCCGAGTTCGGCGAGCTTTATAAACGCTACAAAGCCCGTTTCGAAAGTTTTGCCGTCGGATATGTGCAGGACCGGCTCATCGCCGAGGATGTCGTCACGGATGCTTTCATCTACTATTGGGAAAACCGCTCCCGGCTCGATGCGGACTGCAATGCCGCGGCCTATATCCTCACGACCATACGCCACAAATGCCTGAATTACCTGCGGGCCCTGCAGGTGCGGATGCGGGTCCACAACGAAGTGGGGGACCTTCAGCGTCGCGTGGTGAGCGAGAATATCCGCTCGCTGGAGCTTTGTGATCCTCAACACCTTTTTGCCGGCGAGATCGAGAAACTGGTGCGTGATTGCATGGCTGAAATGCCGGAACTGACGCGGCAGGTTTTTACGGCCCGGCGCATCCACGGCAAGTCCTACCGCGAAATCGCGGCCGAGTGCGGGATCACCGAGCGCCGTGTGGAGACCGAGCTTGAGAAAGCGCTCGGAAAACTGCGCGAAGTCCTGCGTGATTACCTGCCACTGGTGCTTGCCGCAGGCGTTCTGGAGCGCATTCTGCGATAAAATCAAAAAAAATGTTCTTTTTTCCGGGAAACCGGGCCGCCGGGGTGCTTTATTAATGTAAAGCCCCGGAACGGGCGTGTCGTAATATGGAAAAAGAAACCTTATATCGTTTTTATAAAGGCGAAGCCACCTCCGACGAACAGCGGCGTCTGATGGAGTGGCTCGATGCCGATCAGGAAAACCGGCGTATCTTCGACCGCGAACGCGGAATGTACAATGCATTGCTGCTGTTCGCTCCGGAGGAAAAGGCCGCGCGCGGCCGTCTGCTGAATTGGCGCCGTGTAACGAGGTATGCCGTACAGGCGGCGGCCGTCGTTATATTGGCCGTCGGCATCGGTTGGGGATATGTTTCCTATAAGGAGCGGAGCTGGGCGAATCTTATGACCCGCGTGGCTGCGCCCGAAGGACAGCGCATCAATCTCACGCTGCAGGACGGTACCAATGTGTGGCTCAATTCGGGGGCCGAGATCGAATATCCGTCGCTTTTCGCAGGAAATTCCCGGCAGGTACGGCTTTCGGGCGAGGCGCTGTTCGATGTCAGCCGTGACACCCGCCGGCCGTTCGTGGTTGAGACGTTCGCCTGTAAGGTTGAGGTGCTCGGCACGCGCTTCAACGTCAATGCTGACGAGCGGCACGATGTATTCTCTACGGCGCTCATGCGCGGCAGCGTCCGGGTGAGTTCCCTTGCCGACCCGCAGCAGCAGGTCGTGCTCAAACCCCACGAAAAAGTGCAGTTGAGCGGCGGGCAACTGTCGCTCCGTACGTCGGACGATCCCAACGAATATCTCTGGGCCGAGGGCCTTATTTCGGTGAGCGGCCGCAGTTTTGCAGATATACTCCACCGGTTCGAACACTGTTACGGCGTGCGTTTCGATGTGAAGCTCGACCGTATGCCCGATATTGAAGCGATGGGTAAGATCCGCATTTCGGACGGCATCGAACACGCCCTGCGCATCCTGCAGCGCAGTTGTTCTTTCCACTACGCATACGACCAAGAAACCAGCACGATAACCATATACTGACCGAACGTATAACTTTAAAACTTTGCCTGCCTATGAGATAATCCCGCATTTTGTCTTTTGCCGTTATCCCGGAAAAGGAAGCCCGAAACTGTTGGAGCAGTTCCGGGCGGAAAGGACAACGGTCTCTCGCATGATTTGCGACTAACCAAAACTATTATCCTTTAATCTACAAAGATATGAAGAAAAAAAGTATCAGGCAATCAAAGAACCTGATAATCTCCCTTTTTGCTGCGTTTTTGTGCCTTGCCGCCGGGACCGTCCGGGCGCAGGCAGGCCGTGTGACTATTGATATGCAACAGGTGAAAATGACGCAGATAATGGATGAGATCGAAAAACAAACCAAATTTCTGTTTATTTACGACAAGAATATCAGCGTTGACCGCACGGCCAGCGTGCAGGTGCGCGAACAGCCGGTTGCCGAGGCTCTCGCGCAAATGCTCGCAGGCACCGATCTGACGTATGAGATCAACAGTTCGAACATCATTCTTTCGAAGCGTTCGGCGGATGCGGCGGCATCCTCATCCCTGCGCAATGTCGCGGGTGTGGTGCTCGATGCACACGGACAACCCATTATCGGCGCGTCGGTCGTTATCAAAGGTACGACGATCGGTATCAGCACCAATGTCGACGGCAGTTTCGGACTGCAGATTCCCGCTTCGGTGAAGGACCCGGTGCTCGTGGTCAATTATTTGGGCTGCGAACCGCAGGAGATCGCTGTGGGAAGCCGCGCCGATTTCCGTATCACGATGGTCGAATCGGCCGTCGCGCTGGATAACGTGGTGGTGACGGCCCTCGGTATCAAACGTCAGGAAAAGGCGCTCTCGTACAACGTCCAGCAGGTGAAATCCGAGGACATCGTTACGGTTAAGGACGCCAACTTCATGAATGCCCTCAACGGCAAGGTCGCCGGTGTGCAGATCAACTCCTCGGCGGCGGGCGTCGGCGGCGCGGCCCGCGTGGTAATGCGCGGTGCCAAATCGCTCTACAAGGACAACAACGCCCTCTATGTGATCGACGGTATTCCGATGTCGAACGTCAGCTTCGGCTCGAATGACGACGGCCTGCAGGGCAATTACATGGGGTCGGACGGCGTGGCGGACATCAACCCCGACGACATCGAGTCGATTTCGGTACTGACCGGCCCTTCAGCCGCGGCTCTCTACGGTTCGGACGCTGCCAACGGCGTGGTGCTCATCAACACCAAGAAGGGACAGGCCGACAAAACGTCGGTGACCTTCTCCAACAACACCACCTTCTCGTCGCCTTTCGTGATGCCCCGCTTCCAGAATACCTACGGCAATGTTTCCGGGTCCTACCAGAGCTGGGGCGACAAAACCTTGCGCCGCTTTGATCCCGAAGGATTCTTCAACACGGGGTCGAACGTCAACAACTCCCTGACCTTCTCGACGGGTACGCAGAAGCACCAGACCTATTTTTCGGCCGCGACGACCAATGCCCGCAACATCCTGCCCAACAGCGGCTACAACCGCTACAACTTCACGTTCCGCGACGTCACCAAGTTCCTCAAAGACAAGCTGACCGTCGATCTGAGTGCGAGCTACATCCTGCAGGACAACAAGAACATGATCGCAGCGGGCAAATACTTCAACCCGCTGCCGGCGCTCTATCTCTTTCCGCGCGGCGACGACTTTGACAACGTGCGTCTCTACCAGCGTTGGGACGAATCGCGCAACCTCTATACGCAGGCATGGGATTACGGTTCGGGCGACATGTCGTTCCAGAACCCCTACTGGATCATGAATAAGATGATCAACCAGACTAAAAAGCGTCGTTATATGCTCAGTGCCAACCTCAAGTACGACGTAACCGATTGGCTCGACGTGACGGGCCGCGTCAAGGTCGATAACGCCGATATGGACATTACCGAGAAGCGCTATGCCGGCACCGACACCAACTTCGCAGGCGAGAAGGGTATGTATTCGATCATCAAGCGTAACGACCGTCAGATCTATGCCGATGCCATCGCCAACATCGATCTTACCTTCGCCGGGGACTACCACCTGAGCGCCAATGTCGGTGCGTCGCTCAAGGACGTCCGCATGGATTTCATGGGCTGGGGTGGCGACCTGCGCAAGATTCCCAACTTCTTCTCGATTACCAATATATCGACCACCAACTATAAGGAGCGTGAGGACGGTTCGCACATTCAGTCGCAGAGCATCTTCGCCAACGTCGAGCTGGCGTGGAAGAGTATGCTTTACCTGACCGTCACCGGCCGCAACGACTGGGAATCGGCTCTCGCCTTCTCGAAATACAAGTCGTTCTTCTATCCTTCGGTCGGACTTTCGGCCGTCGTTTCCGAGATGGTCGATATGCCGGAATGGTTCTCCTTCCTCAAGGTGCGCGGTTCCTATTCGGCCGTAGGCTCTTCCTATGCGGCCTACCTGACCAAACCCTACTATGATTACAAGGGACAGACGCACGAGTGGGACTCGCTTCACCGCTTCCCCAACGAGAACCTCAAGCCGGAGAAGACCAAGTCGTGGGAAGTAGGTCTCAATGCCCGTTTCTTCGGCGGCAAGCTCAACTTCGACGCTACATGGTACCGCTCGGATACCTTCAACCAGACCTTCGAATCGACCCCTTCGTCCACGTCGGGTTATTCGTCGGTACTCGTGCAGGCCGGTCAGGTCCGCAATTCGGGTCTCGAAATGCTGCTGAACTACCATAATACGTGGCGAGACTTCACATGGAACACGAGCGTGACCTACACGATGAACCGCAACAAGATCATCAGGCTCGCCAACGGCGTCATCAGCCCCGTCGACGGACAGCCTATCGATATGCCCTATCTGGAGAAGGCGACCCTCGGCGACGCCGGTTCGCCGCAGGTCATCCTCTACGAAGGCGGCACGATGGGCGACCTTTACATCAACCGCGAACTGCGCACCGACCTCAACGGAAACATTTATGTCGATCCGCAGACCAACAAGGTAGAACTGACCACCACCGAGCGCCGCAAGGTCGCCAGCCTGCTGCCCAAGGGCAATATCGGCTGGAGCAACAGTTTTGCATGGAAGGGACTGAACCTGAATGTGATGTTCGCGGCCCGTCTGGGCGGTTCTGTCGTTTCGAATACCGAGGCGTTCCTCGATTACTACGGCGTTTCGGAACGTTCGGCGGCAGCCCGTGAGGCCGGCGGCGTGCGGATAAACAACGGCATGGTCGATGCCCAGAATTACTATCAGACCATCGGTGCCGGCACGGGTGCCGGCGCATACTACATTTACGATGCGACCAACGTACGTATGCAGGAGCTGTCGCTGGCCTATACGCTGCCCAAGCGCTGGTTCCGTCAGAAGATGGCAATGACCGTTTCTCTTGTGGGCCGCAATCTGTGGATGATTTACAACAAGGCTCCGTTCGACCCCGAACTGACGCCCTCGACGGCCGACAACTTCTTGCAGGGCGTGGACTACTTCATGCTGCCCAGCTTACGGAACATCGGATTTACCGTGAAGTTACAATTCTAAAATCCTGACCAAGATGAAAGCAAACACTATAATTCGTCGATTCGGCCGTTTTGCGGCTTGTGTGGCCATGCTCGCCGCCGCGGCCTGCACCGGTAATTTCGAAGATTACAATACCAAACCTTTCCGCCCGTCGGACGACGACCTGAATGGCGACAACGTCGGCGTGGGCATTCTTTTTCCCGCGATGATGGAGTTCGTCACCCATTTTCAGGTCAATGCTTCGCAGATGCACGACGTGCTTGTGGCCGACGAACTGGGCGGTTACACCTCTGCCGTGAAGTCCTACCAAGGACAGAACATCGCTACCTACAATCCGTCGGACAAATTCAACGACTATATTTTCGAGCAGACATTCGCCAATTTCTACGGCAACTACTTCAAGGTCGAGACCCAGACTGGCGGCGAGGGGCCCGTTTACCAGCTGGCCCGTATCCTGCGCGTGGCGGCCATGCTGCGCGTGACCGACGCCTACGGTCCGATTCCCTATTCGAAGATGCAGAACGGCACCTTCTCGGTGCCTTACGACAGCCAGCGCGATGTCTACATGGCGATGATCGACGATTTGGATACGGCGATGGAGACGCTCTACACGTTCGCGTCGGCCGGTGACGGCATTCTGATGCGCGATTTCGATATCAGCTCTTTCAAGGGCGATTCGCGGCTGTGGGTGAGCTTCGCCAATACACTCAAACTGCGGATGGCCATTCGCATGAGCGGTGTGGAGCCGGAAGCGCGCCGCATCGCCGAAGAGGCTGTGCGCGATATGGCGACATACGGTCTGATAGACGCCAATGCCGAGAACCTGAGCTTCTCGTCCGATTCCCGTCAGAATCCGTTCTACACGCAAGCGACGAGCACCTCTTGGCAGGACCTGCGGTCGAACGCCAGCATCGTGATGTACATGAACGCCTACGAGGATCCGCGCCGGGCTTCCTATTTTTCGAAGTCGGGCTACGACGGGATCTACGTCGGTGTGCGTGCGGGCATTCAGAATGTGACGCCGACCGACTATGCGACCTACTCTTATCCGCTCTTCGCCGAAAAGGACCCCGTGCCGGTGATGTACGCTTCGGAAAGCTGGTTCCTGCGTGCCGAGGGCGCTCTGCTGGGCTGGACGATGGGCGACACGGCCGAAAACCTCTATAACACGGGTGTCAAAACCTCGCTCGAACTTTGGGGAAACGGCTCTTCGTACGAGACTTATATCGCTTCCGAAACGGCTCCCGCGCTCTCCTATGCGGATCCGCGCAACAAGCATAACGTTTCGGATTTCGGTACGGCCGTATCGGTCAAATGGGCTGACGACGGCAACGAACTGGAGCGCATCATCACCCAGAAATGGATCGCCAACCATATGATCGGCCACGAAGCATGGGCTGACGTGCGCCGGACGGGCTATCCCCGCCTGTTGCAGGTGGTCAACAACCTGAGCGGCGGCATGTGGGGCAATGTAGACAGCAGCAAGGGAATGCGCCGCCTGCACTATCCCCAGTCGGAGTACGACAACAACCGCGAGAACGTACTCAGGGGCGTCGAATTGCTCGGCGGCAGTGACCTGCACGGCACCGATGTGTGGTGGGCGAAGAAATAAGACCTTAAAATGAAAATACCAAGTGTGATATGAAAAAGAAGATAATTTCCCTGATGATAGCGGTCCTCGCGGCCGGGGCCTTTGTCTCGTGCAGCGACTGGACCGAACCCGAAGCGCGGGACTTCACGCAGCACAAGCCCGCATCCTATTACGAGAACCTGCGTGCATGGAAAGCCGACAAGAGCCATCCCATCGCCTTCGGTTGGTTCGGCGGCTGGGACCCCACGGGGGCCACGACGGCGACCAGCCTGATGGGGATTCCCGACAGCGTTTCGCTGGTGGCCAACTGGGCGACTTTTTCCCTTACGCCCGAACAGATGGAAGAGGTTGTTCAGGTCAAGAAGCTGAAAGGTACCGACGTGGTCGTGACCATCCTGCTGACCAACGTCGGCGCCAAGGCGACGCCCGAAGAGGTGACCGCCGGTGTCGAGGATACATGGGAGCAGGTGCGCCTGATGCGCGAGTATTGGGGCTGGACGGACGATGCAGATGCCGCCCAGATCGAGGCGGCCATCCGCAAATACGCCAACGGGTTGGTCGACGAGGTGCTCAAGTACGGCTATACGGGTCTCGACCTCGACTATGAACCCGGTTTGGGGTCTTACCACAACGGCAATATCGTGATGAATCAGTCCCAGCAGGGCGATATCTATGCCGGCACCTCCCCCTCGCAGCGTACGACGTGGTTCGTCGATGAATGCTCCAAACGTCTCGGTCCGAAATCGGGAAGCGGCAAACTGCTGATCGTTGACGGACTGGTGTCGTCGATGCCTAAGGAGACAATCGAATGCTTTGATTACTATATTCTGCAGACATACGCTTTGACAGCCCAGTCTTCGCTGGATTCCTACCGTTTGGCCGGGCTGGTCAACGCCTTCGGTGACATAATCGACGAGGAGACCATCACCAACCGCACTCTTGTTACCGAGAATTTCGAACCCGAGGCGATGTGGAAATACGGTGGAACGAGCTGTCGCCTTCCGGACGGGACCTACACCAATTCGCTGCAGGCCATGGCGCTCTGGCAGCCGGCCAACGGATTTCGCAAGGGCGGCATCGGCGCTTACCAGATGCAGAACGACTTCAAGAATGACTGTTACAAATATTTCCGCGCCGCCATCAACGCCATGGACAAGTTGGAAAAGGGCGGAACGGAAGCTGACGACCAGCAATAATAAAACCGAATGAGATTATGAAAAATATGCTGAATATCCGCACCTGCCGGGCCTTATTCGCAGGTGCGCTGCTGACCGGGCTCGTTACCGGCTGCGACAATGCCGATCTCGGTGCGCTCGACAATGCCGCCTATATCAAAGAGGCTCAGAAAGCGTCGAGTACGACCGTCAAGGTCGAGGATGACGGCGGTAAGACTTCGCTTACCGTTCGTCTGGGCGGCAAGGGCGATACAGAGACCGCTTTCCGCTTCGAGATGAATCCCGACGTGCTGGAGCGTTATAATGCACTTAACGGAACTTCATACGTACAGTTGCCGGAAACCTGTTTTGAACTGCCTGCCGATCCTGTCATAGTTCCGGCCGGCGAAGTGACTGCCGCACCTGCGCAAATCGACATCCTGCCCTTCTCCGAAGAGATGGATGATTCGGGTTCTGTCTACGCTCTGCCCGTGACGCTGCGCTGTGTAAGCGGCGGTATGAAGATGTTGGGCGATGCATCCGATTTCCTGATCGTCTGCGAGCGAAAGAAGATCATTCCCGTTCCGATCTTCAATAGCGAATACCGGACCGGAGGCTCCAGCAAACTGAACCGTGTGATGCTGAACATGAAGGATGCGCCCATCACCTTCAATGCCTATACCATCGAGTTCAAGATGTACAAAGAGGAGTTCACGGCCCGTAACTACATGATCGTCGGTTTCGACAACGGCGAGGGAAATATCAACAACCGTATGTGGGTCCGCTTCGAGGCTTCGTCCACCACTTCGGATGTGGTGAACCGTTGGATGCAGATGAACACCATGGCCCAGCCCGGCCAAACTGCCGTGACGCCCTGCGAGGCG
Source organism: Alistipes finegoldii DSM 17242 (assembly GCF_000265365.1). Taxonomy (NCBI): domain Bacteria; kingdom Pseudomonadati; phylum Bacteroidota; class Bacteroidia; order Bacteroidales; family Rikenellaceae; genus Alistipes; species Alistipes finegoldii. Next base: position 59,008 of record NC_018011.1, on the reverse strand, counting down.
AAGAAGTGGCAGCATGTGGCCATCGTCTTCGACGGCTCCGCGACGAGCCTTTACCTCGATGGCGAGCAGGTCGTACAGAAATCGGCTCCGCGCAATACCGTTACGTTCAAGTATTTTGCCCTGCTGCCGCAGCCCAGCTACTGCAATACGACCATCTCGTTCAGCGAAGTGCGCCTGTGGAACGTGGCCCGCACCTCCACTCAGCTCAAGAACAACGTGAATAACGTCGATCCCAAGAGCGAAGGCCTGCTGGGCTACTGGAAGATGAACGAAGGCCATGGGTACACGTTTGAGGACGCCACTGGCAACGGCAATACCGCCGAATGCGAATATTCGCGTGCCGGCGACTTGTGGGACCCGCAGTCTTACGGCCCTGCGACCGGATTGGAATGGGCGCCCGATATGGACAATATGTAACTCTTGTTCCGTTCGCTCTTTTTTGCTAATTTAGAACCGAGTTAATGGAGCGCAGGGGCCCTGCAATACGCCCCTGCGCTTTTTCAGCGATAAAAACTACTGGAATATGGAAAAAAGACTCTTTCTGTTCGGCGGTTTGGCCGCCGTCGCTGCGACGGGATGCGCCCGGCAGTCCGAAGCGCCGGCCCGTCCGATGAACATCCTCTATATCATGACCGACGACCATACGGCGCAAATGATGAGCTGTTACGATACGCGTTACGCTTCGACGCCCAATCTCGACCGCATCGCCGTCGAGGGCGTGCGTTTCACCAACAGTTTCGTCGCCAATTCCTTGAGCGGTCCCAGCCGCGCCTGTATGCTTACGGGCAAGCATTCCCACAAAAACGGTTTTTACGACAACACGACCTGCGTCTTTGACAATACGCAGCAGACTTTCCCCAAGCTGTTGCAACAGGCCGGATACGAAACGGCTGTCGTCGGCAAATGGCATCTCGAAAGTCTGCCCACCGGGTTCAACCATTGGGAGATCGTTCCCGGACAGGGCGATTACTACAATCCCGATTTTATCCGCCAGACGGGCGATACGGTGCGTTCCGAAGGGTACATAACCAACCTTATTACCGACAAGAGTCTCGATTGGCTGCGTTCGGGGCGTGATCCGGAGAAACCTTTCTGCCTGCTGGTGCATCATAAGGCCCAGCACCGCAATTGGATGGCCGACACCTGCAATCTGGCGCTTTACGAAGAGCTGGACTTTCCGCTTCCCGATACTTTTTTCGATGATTACGAGGGGCGTCCGGCCGCCGCAGCGCAGGAGATGAGCATTATGAAGGACATGGACCTGATCTATGACCTCAAAATGTGGCGGCCCGATAAGCGGAGTCGCCTGAAAGGCACCTACGAAGCGTTTGTCGGGCGGATGAATCCCGAACAGCGGGCGGCGTGGGACCGATTCTATACGCCGCTGATCGAGGATTTCTACCGCCGTAATCCGCAGGGCCGTGAACTGGCTCAATGGAAATTCACGCGTTATATGCGTGACTATATGAAAGTACTGAAATCGCTCGATGACAATGTCGGCCGCCTGCTGGATTATCTCGACGAGTCGGGGCTGGCCGAAAACACGCTGGTGGTCTACACTTCCGATCAAGGTTTCTACATGGGTGAGCACGGCTGGTTTGACAAGCGTTTCATGTACGAGGAGTCGTTCCGCACGCCGTTGGTGATGCGTCTGCCGGGCGGTGCCCGCGGCGACATCGTCGAAATGGTGCAGAATATCGACTATGCGCCGACATTCCTCGAACTGGCCGGAGTCGCCGTGCCCGACGACATACAGGGTGTTTCGCTGCTGCCGTTGCTGCGGGGCGAACATCCTGCTGGCTGGCGGCGCTCGTTGTACTACCATTTCTACGAATATCCGGCCGAACACATGGTCAAGCGCCATTACGGCGTGCGTAACGACCGCTGGAAGCTGATCCACTTCTACAATGACATCGACCAATGGGAGCTTTACGACCTGCAGGAAGATCCGCACGAACTGCGGAACCTTTACGGCCTGCCGGAATATGCTGCGCCCCGGCGGGAAATGACGGATGAGCTGGTGCGCCTGCAGACTCAGTACGGCGATACGCTGGCTCTGCGCAGGAACGGACGTGTAACGGCCGCAAACGGCAATTGATCGTGACCGGGCGCATGACACTTGTTCGCATTTATGCTGCGTTGGCTGTGGGAATGTGGCTCATGGCCTGCACCGGGCCTGCGCCGGATGAACGGCCCGTGCTGATTCCCGCTCCGCAGAAAACGATATGGGGCGACGGGACCTACCGGCTCCCTGAACGGTTGCAGTTGGGCATCGCCGATACGGTTCTCATCGCCGCGGCCGGCTACGTGAACGAGGTGCTGGCGCCTTATGGCACTGTCGCCGTAGATCGGTGCGACCGGGGAGATATCGTGTTGGAACTCGATTCGGCCGCCTTGCCGCCTGAAGGGTACCGCCTGTCGGTGACGCACGCCGGCGTACGGATCGGGGGCGGTTCCTACCGGGGCGTCGTCAATGGCATCGCCACGCTGCGGCAGCTGTTGCCAGCGAAAGCCGGAAGCGGAGCGAAGATTCCTTATGCGGAGATCGCCGATCGGCCGGCGTTCGGATGGCGCGGCGTGATGCTCGACGTGAGCCGGCACTTTTTCGACAAAGAGGAGATTTTTACGCTGCTGGACCAGATGGCCCGGCTCAAGCTCAACAAATTTCATTGGCATCTGACCGACGATCAGGGCTGGCGGATTGAGATTCCGTGTTATCCCGAACTCACGCAAGAGGGGGCATGGCGGCTTTTCAATCGGCAGGACACGTTGTGCATGGGCCGCGCGGCGCGGGAACAAAACGACGATTTCCTGCTTCCCGTCCGGCGGCTGCGGACCGATGGCGCCGACACGCTTTACGGGGGATATTATACACGGAAGGATATCCGCGAGGTGGTGGCCTATGCCGCGGTTCGGGGTATCGACGTGATTCCCGAAATCGACATGCCCGGCCATTGCTTGCAGGCCATCGACAGCTATCCGTGGCTGGCCTGTTTCGGACGCGGTTCGTGGGGGCAATCCTTCTCTTCGCCGCTGTGCGTGGGCAAGGACCGGACACTGGCGTTCTGCGAAAGTGTCTGGGAAGAGCTTTTCGAACTTTTCCCCTATGAATATGTTCACATGGGTGGCGACGAGGTCGATAAGAGCAACTGGAAACGTTGTCCCGACTGTCAGACCCGTATGCGTGCCGAAGGGCTGCCTGACGAAGCGGCTCTTCAGGCGTGGTTCATGCACCGTATGCAGCGCTTTTGCGAAGCCCGCGGACGCCGCATGATCGGCTGGGACGAGATACTGGAAGGCGGAGCCGTTCCCGGTGCTACGGTCATGTGGTGGCGGCCGTGGGAACCGCAGTCCGTGAGTGCGGCCACCCGGCAGGGCTGTGAGGTCGTCCTCTGTCCGCAGTCGTGGTTCTATTTCTCGCTGGAAGAGGACGCAAACTCGCTCGCGCGCATCTGTCGCTTCGATATGCTGCCGGACTCGCTGTCCGATGCGCAGAAAAGACAGATCAAAGGTGTGCAGGGCAACCTCTGGACCGAAAAAATCCCCACGTGGTCCCGTGCGGAATATATGTTTTACCCGCGCCTGCTCGTTTTGGCCGAGAAAGGGTGGACCGAGCCGGGCAAGTTCGACGAGGACGCTTTCATGTCGCGGCTGCTGGACTATTGCCGACGGCTGGATGATGAGGGTGTCAACTATCGGATTCCGTCGCTGACGAATTATCATGCTGTCAGCGTCTTCACCGATTCGGTCCGGACTGCCGTCGTCTGTCCGCTGCCCGGTGCCGTTTTGCGCTATACACTCGACGGCTCGGTGCCGACCGTAAACTCGCCGCGTTACGACGCCCCGCTGGTTATCCGCGACGATTGTATGCTGCACATCCGGCCCTACCATGCCGACGGCCGTACGGGCGACTGGATAACCGTCCGCTATGAGAAGCAGGATTATGCGCGGCCTTTGGAGCCGCGGGACACTGAACCCGGTTTGTGCGTCGATTGGTACTTCCGCCGTTTTCCCGGTTGCGACGCGATCGGCATTCCGGAGACTCTTTACGCTGCCGGCGGCCGTTGTGTCGTCGATTCGGTCTGTTTCCCTCGTGCGGCTGCCGGCCGCCGGGCCGTCGGGATGATTTTCCGGGGGTATATCGACATTCCGGCAACCGGGATCTATACCTTTGCGCTCGCTTCCGACGACGGCGCCATCCTGCGTATCGGCGGCAGGGTGGTGGTTGATAACGACGGAGAACATCCTCTGCTCGAAAAGAGCGGACAGGTTGCGTTGTCTGCGGGCCTGCATCCGCTCGAACTGCGCTATTTCGATTACAACGGCGGCGAGATTCGTCTTGTCCTGCTCGGCGACGACGGTGCCCGCCACCCGCTCGATACCGACCTGCTCCGCCACGATCCGTGAGGATTGTATTTTCGGTTTAAAGTCGTGTGATTGTCAATGCGTGTGCGAATTGTTTGCAGGAAGCTAAAAAACAAGGGGTCGCAATATTTTGCAACCCCTTGTTCACAATAGTGGAGAATACGAGAGTCGAACTCGTGACCTCTTGCATGCCATGCAAGCGCTCTAGCCAACTGAGCTAATCCCCCAATGCAGGTGCAAAGATAATCGGATTTTTTTATTTCTGCAATTTACGCTCGGAAAAAATCGCCGAAAATGAATTTTTACCGCAAAATCCGCATCAGATCCGCATCCGGATCGTATCTGGACTGCGGGCAGAGCCGCTCTGGGCTGCATCAGGAGCGCATTCAGATGCGTTCATGACGGTATTCGGACCGCATACCGAGCCGCATCGACTGTGGCGGGACAGCTTCTGAACAGCATCTGAGCTGTAGCCGGCCTGTATACAGAGCTGCATTAACCGTAGCGAGACTGCATCCAAACCGCATCCAAATTGCATCCGATCTGTAGTCGGACTGCATGCAGAGCCGCATAGGGGAGTGCCTTGACGGCCCTCGCCGGATATGTCGCCGAATACGTCGCCGGCTCATCGTTGACGGTCCCCGGATGTCGCCGGGGCATATGAAATCTCCGATTTTTGCGTTATTGAATAGAGCCGGGGCCTGAAGACGATTCGGAAAGCAAGGATCGGAACGGCAGTTGCACAAATGCTCGGCATTGCAGCTTCGGCCGGCAGCCTGCGGCGACTGAAAAACAGCATACTATGAAAGCAATCGAACTGACGACAACGGAATTCCAGACGCGGATTTATGACTTCCGGGCCAATCCGGAATGGAAATACGAGGGCGACCTGCCCGCCGTAATCGATTTTTACGCCCCGTGGTGCGGTCCCTGCAGGATGATGGGGCCGGTTATGGAGTCGCTGGCCGAAGAATATGCCGGGAAGGTCCGCATGTATAAGGTGAATGTGGACAAGGAAAAACGGCTTGCGGCGATATTCCGCGTGCGGAGCATTCCGACGTTCCTGTTTATTCCCGTGTCCGGTGAACCGAAGCACGCCAACGGAGCCATGGAGATCGCCCAAATGCGCCGGATCATCGACACCACGCTTCTCGAACACTGAATCGGTCCACGGCCGCAAGGACACACGGTATGAAGACATGCTTCTTGCCTTTTATGACTTTGCGGAGGGGGGGGCAGCAGCAGGCTGCGCCCGCTTTGCATAAAACCTCCGCCTTGTTGCGATGGATGCCGTTCGGACGCGGGACCTGTTCTTGCGAACGCTTCTCGAAGCCCTTTCACCCATATGCCTGCTGTCGGAACCAGCGTATGCGGCGCTTTGATTGCCGGAAACGGGAGATATGCTCTGAAATAAGAAACAGCCGGAATTTCCGGCTGTTTCTTATTGAACTGTAACGAATTTTCAGGGACAGCATCCTTACGGGATTGACGCCCTTCCGGAACAGGCTCCCCTCAGCATCAGCATCCTGCCGGGTGTCGCTCTGTCCTTCGGGGGAGGGCCTGCGGACGCACTTTCTGCTGCGTCCCACACGTGGTCCGGCCTGCCGTCTGCGCAGTTTGCCGTCTCGCTATTTTCCGTGATCCGGCCTGCCGTCTGCGCAGTTTGCCGTCTCGCTATTTTCCGTGGTTCGGTCTTCCGTCCGCGCACTCTTCCGTTACTCGATCTCCCAAGTCGCGCCCGAATGCAGCAACTCGTCCACCGAGTGGATTTTGCTCTGGGCTTTGACCTCCTCGACCTGCCGGGCGACCTCGCGGTCGTAGACCGTGGCGTCCTCGACGGCCCGGATTACTCCCAAGGCGACGGGGTAGTCGGGGTACTTCATCGCCGCCAGCATCGAGTGGAGCGTCGTGTCGCGCTGGTGGGCGTCGTGCGTCAGCACGTCGTCCAGCGTGTAGCCGTCCTCACCGACGGTTACGACCTTCAGCTTCATGTTCTCGAAGACGATGCCTTTCTGCTTGTCGGCTCCGAACAGCATCTTCTCGCCGTGGCGCAGCGTTACGGTGCGCTCCGCACGCGTAGCCTTGTCGGCGGCGAACTCGCCGTGGGTCTTGTCGTTGAATATCACGCAGTTTTGCAGTACTTCGACTACCGACATGCCTTTGTGCATCGCGGCGGCCACCATGCACTCCTTCGAAAGTCCCACCTCCATGTCCACCGACCGGGCGAAGAACGTGCCCTTGGCGCCGATCACCAGTTCGCCGGGGTTGAACGGCTTCTCGACCGTGCCGTAAGGCGAGGTCTTGGTGATCTTGCCCAGCTTCGAAGTGGGGGAGTACTGGCCTTTGGTCAGACCGTAAATCTCGTTGTTGAACAGAATGACGTTGAGGTCCACGTTGCGGCGGATGGCGTGGATGAAGTGGTTGCCGCCGATGGCCAGCGAGTCGCCGTCGCCGGTGGTGACCCAGACGTTGAGCCGCGGGTTGGCGACCTTGACGCCCGTCGCCACGGCGTTTGCGCGGCCGTGTACGGAGTGGAACCCGTAGGTTTTCATGTAGTAGATGAAGCGCGACGAGCATCCGATGCCCGACACGAACGTGAACATGTTGTGCGGCGTGTCTGTGGCGTCGGCTATTTCGGGCAGCGCGCGCTGCACGGCGTTGAGGATGGCGTGGTCACCGCATCCGGGGCACCAGCGTACCTCCTGATCGCTTTTGAAATCCGCTGGGGTGTATTTGTATTCTGCCATGGCGTTACTTCAATAAGGATTCGAATTTTTCTTTCAGTTCTACGACCGTGAAGGGCAGGCCCTCGCACTTGTTGTACTGTTCGTAGCGGAACTCCTGCAGGTTTTGGCGCAGGTAGTTGGCGAACTGACCTTCGTTCAGCTCGCAGACGACGATCCGGCGGAACTTCGCGAAGATGTCGCGCACGCCGTGCGGCAGCGGGTTGATGTAGTTGAAATGTGCGAGCGACACGCGTTTGCCTTCGGCGCGCATCTGATCGACGGCGTTCTGCAGGTGTCCGCGCGTTCCGCCCCATCCCACGACGAGCAGGTCGCCTTCCGGGTCGCCCCATACGGTTTGTGCGGGAATGTCGTCCGCGGCCTTGGCCACCTTTGCTGCGCGCGTCGAGACCATCTTCTGGTGGTTGGACGGGTCGTGCGAGATGCAGCCTTTCACGCAGTCTTTTTCCAGACCGCCCACGCGGTGCTCCAGTCCCACCTTGCCGGGGAACGCCCAGCCGCGGGCCAGCTTTTCGTCGCGCACGTAGGGCATGAATCCGCCTTCGGGCGCGTCGTCTACGATCGGCGGCTGGATTGCCGGGTAGTCCTTCATCGAGGGAATGCGCCACGGCTCCGAGCCGTTGGCGATGAAGCCGTCGGTGAGCAGGATCACGGGCGTCATGTGCTCCATCGCCAGCCGTCCGGCCTCGAACGCATAGTGGAAACAGTCGCTGGGCGACGATGCCGCCACGACGATCACCGGGCACTCTCCGTTGCGGCCGTAAAGGGCCTGCGAGAGGTCGCTCTGCTCGGTTTTGGTCGGCAGACCCGTCGAGGGGCCTCCGCGCTGTACGTCCACGACCACCAGCGGCAGCTCGGTCATCACGGCCAGTCCCAGCGCTTCGCTCTTGAGCGAGAGTCCGGGACCCGACGTGGTCGTCACCGCGAAATTGCCGGCGAATGCCGCGCCGATGGCGGTGCAGATGCCCGCGATCTCGTCTTCGGCCTGCACGGTCTTCACGCCGAGGTCCTTGCGCTTGGCGAGCTCTTCGAGGATGACCGTCGCCGGAGTGATCGGATACGAACCGCAGAAGAGCGGCAGCCCGGCTTTCTCGGCGGCGGCGCACAGGCCCCATGCCGTCGCCACGTTGCCGTTGATGGTGCGGTAGGTGCCCTTTTCGAGCGGCGCCGGGGACACGGTGTAGGTATTGGCGAACTGATGGGTGTTGGCCGCATAGTTATAGCCCGCGTCGATAGCCAGCTTGTTGGCTTCTGCCACGACCGGATTTTTCCGTGCGAATTTGGTCTCCAGATATTTGTATGCGTACGCTTCGGGACGGTCGAAGAGGTAGAAGCAGATGCCCAGCGCGAACATGTTCTTGCACTTGACCACGGCCTTGTTGTCCAGTCCGGTCTGCTTGAGCGCTTCGCGCGTCATCGACGTGATGTCGGGGATGACGACGTTGTATTCGTCCAGTCCGAGCTCCGCGATCGGGTCGAGCGTGGCGAATCCCGCTTTCTTGAGATGCTCTTCGGTGATCGAATCGCCGTCGATGATCACCGTCGCGCCCTGCTTGAGCCATTTGCGGTTGGCTTTGAGCGCTGCGGGGTTCATGGCTACGAGCACGTCGCAGTAGTCGCCGGGGTTGAGTTCGCGGTGACTGCCGAAGTGTACCTGAAATCCCGATACGCCGGCCACGGTTCCCTGCGGCGCACGAATTTCGGCGGGGTAGTCCGGAAAGGTCGAGATGCCGTTTCCGAGCAGGGCCGAAGTGTCTGAAAAGAGCGTACCCGTGAGTTGCATGCCGTCTCCTGAGTCTCCTGAGAAGCGAATCACGACATCCTGCAACTCCCGTACATTGGTTTTCTCCATGTCTTGTTTCGGATTAGTAGGGTTTAGAAAAACAATATTGCAAATATATAAATTTATTGTCAGTTTGTTCCCCGGAGACGACTTTTTTCGGGGTTTTCCTGCGGCTTTTTTGCGGGGAGTTTCGGTTTTTCGGTGATAATATGTGCGGATTCGGCGGATTCCGGCTTTTGTTTCGTTCGGAAAACGCCCGTTTCTGCGCGAATCCGAAAGCGGGGAGTTTTTTAATTTTTTTGGAATGCCGCCGTCCAGTGTCGAAGAACGGGAAGGCGTGATCCGTATGAATCATGCGAAGGCGCTTGCTGTCGCGTTGGACTGTTGATTTGTTTCGATACTCAGACCGCCGGGCTGTTTTGCCCGGCGGTTTGCGTATTATGGTCATGGCAGGGGCGGAACGGTTCCGGCCGGCGGAAAATCCCGCAAGTTCTTTTTGCCGCGTAATTGTGCGGCTGGGGTTGAGGAGTATCCTTCCGCCGGACGGATGGTCGGCGACCGGAGCGTTTACCTTGTTCTGTTCCGGACGTAAATGAACTTCTGCTCTTTGTTTGCGGACAGTCGTTCTTCGGTTTCGATTGCCTCGGAGAGGGCTTTCACCAGCAGCGAAAGTTTTTTGTAACCGTAGTTGCGGGGGGCGAAATCGGGCATTTTCTTGGTCAGGACACTGCCGACGATGCCGAGGAATGCCCAGCCGCTGTCGGCGGCGGCGTCTTCTATGGTATTGGCGAGCAGGTCTTTGAAATCGTCGTCTATCGGACGGATGATCGATTGGGACTGCGCAGGGTCCAGAGTCTGAGCCTGAACCGTAACCTGAGGCTGCTCCGAAGCGGGAACCACACCCGGAGTCTGTCCCGGAGTCGGAGCGGTTTTTTTGCCTGCGGCGGCTTCCGGCGTTCCGGGGACCTGCGTGTCAGACGTCTGACGCCTTTTGGCGGATGTCTTTTTTTGTGCGGCTTTCGCTGCCGGGGCCTGTGTCGCAGCCGGAGCGGGACCCGGTGCAGGCGCAAGTGCCGGCGTCGGAGCGGCAGGCTGTCCGAGAATCTCGACGTAGATGAATTTGTCGCACGATTTGATGAACGGTTTGGGCGTTTTCTTTTCGCCGAAGCCCAGCACCTCGCGGCCCGATTCGCGGATGCGGCTCGCCAGACGGGTATAGTCGCTGTCACTCGATACGATGCAGAAGCCGTTGACCGACTCCTTGTGCAGGATGTCCATTGCGTCGATTATCAGCGCCGAATCCGTTGCGTTCTTGCCTGTGGTGTAGGCATACTGCTGAATCGGGGTGATCGAGTTTTCCGGCAGAATGCTTTTTCATGCCGCGAATTTCGGATCGGTGAAGTCGCCGTAGATCCGCTTGATCGTCGGTGTTCCGTAATTGGCTGTTTCGTCGAGGATGTCTTTGATTTTCCGGTGTGGTGAGATATTGTCCGCATCGATCAGCACCGCGAATTTTTTATCGGAGAGTTCCGTATTGGGTCGTCTTTGTTTCCGGCAAGATACGAATTTTTTCCTCAGATTGTTGCTTCGGCCGGACCGTTCCGGTCTTTTCGGCTTGTGTTGCTCTGTTTGTTCTGCTCTGTTTTGTCCTGTTTTCCAGCCGCCGTTTCGCTGCCTTTTTTGCGGTGCTTCCGCATTTCCTCATCGTTCCCGTTCCGAATTTTCGTTTCCGGCCTTTTCGGATCCCGTCCCGGTTTCTCCCGGATCTGCCTCGATTCTTCTCTGATTCCTGCCCGATCCTTTCCCGGCCCCACCCACACGAATGCCTCTCCCCTCGGATTTTTACGGCGTGAATTTTTTGCGGGCCCTCGGTGCCGGCCGGCGGGCCGCCGCTATCGGATCGAATTCATCCGGATGCTCGCCTTGACCAGCGCGATCGCGCGGATGCGGCTGAGCGCCACCTCCTTGTCTGCGTGGTGCGGGTTCTGGCTCACGAGTTTGACGTAACCCTCGCGGTCGGATTTCTGGATGTATTTCACCGTGACGTACTCTTCGCCGTCGATGTCGATCGACAGCAGGTACATGTCGCCCCAGAATATGTCGTCGATGTTGCCCAGCTGCTTGTACAGCACAATGTCGCCGCTTTTGAGCAGCGGATACATCGAGTCGCCCACTATATATATCGCGCCGTCGCATTTCGGCAGATTGGGAATGTGGATGAAGTTCACGGGTTTGGCCTGCGCCTGATCCGTGAACAGCGGCACCAGTCCCGCCGTTCCCTCGATCGAGTAGAGCGGCACGCTCTGCAGCGGCAGCGAATTGTCCGTGCGGAGTCTGTAGGCCGTCAGGTCGGGTTCGGCGTTGAACATGTTGCCTTTGCCGCTCTCCAGCCATTCGGGGCTTACGTTCAATTCCTGAACCAATATGTTGCGGTTCCGGGCCGAGAGTCCGGCTTTCCCCGTTTCGATCATCGAAAGGGCCGCTTTGCCGATGCCAAGATGCTGAGCCAATTGTTCTTGCGTCATGCCCAGCTGTTTTCGTATCAATTTTACCCGCGTGTTCATAGCTTTTAATCGGAAAATTTTATATCAAAAAATTGTATTTTTCGATTGGAAATTCAAATTTTGAATCTATATTTGTGCTGTAAAGTTAAACAATTTATTTATACATGCAAATTATTTTGCAAAAATCCTGCTAATTATCAACTATGTATTCGGTTTCACCTGAACTTTATCAAGAGGTGGCGGCGCGTTTGGCGGATGCTGTCGACGGGGAAAACTACTTTTCGGGATCGCTCGCATTCCGTTTCGGCGATACGGACTGCCGCTTTACGGCGTCGGTCATCGTCTACCGGACGCGGCTCTCGCAGCCCGAAGGCGATGCGGAGCCTGTTTCGGACCTCGTGCCCGTATGGTGGGAGTTTCACACCTTCTCGGCGGAGGGCGAAATGCTGAACGACTTCGATTTTTCCGAGATGAAGCGCTTCGTCTGATCGCTGCCGGGGCATGTTCTGCCGCCGGCGTGCGCAACCGCCCGGTCCCCGTTTTGCATCGGGCCGCTCCCCGGCCGCAGGCCGTGCGCCCTCCGGCTCCCCGCCTTGTTCGTTCCGGCATTTATCCTTCCTTGGTGCGGCGCAGCCCGCCGGAACGCTCTTTTTCTCTCCGAACCTCCCGCCGCGGCGCCGCGCATGGGTTCAAAATTTCTACAAATGGTCTTGAAATCCAAATTGTCCTCTGCGGAAGCCGATTCCGCAGAGGTTTTTGTTCCGGCCGGCATTCTCGCGCCGGATTATCCTGCGAATTCTCTCGCCGGCGAATTTTTGCTCCGCGATTCGTTTTCCGGCGAATCACTTTCCGGCGAATCACTTTCCGGCGAATCACTTTCCGGCGAATCACTTTCCGGCGAATCTCTCCCCGGTGAATCTCTCGCCGGTGATCTGCTCCCCGGCTCCGATGTTTTGACTTCCGGTGCTTGCGACTCACGTGGTTGCGGCTCCGGTTCTACTTCGTCCGGTTCCACCCCGTCTGATTCCGTGCTTCCCGATTCTGTGCCGTCGGATTTCGCTCCTTCCGATTCTGCTCGCTCTGCTTCTGCCTCCTTTTCCTCGCTTTCCGGTGTCACCTCGGCAGTTTCCGGCCCGGCGGACCTTCCTTCGTTCGAGCGGTTCGCCCTCGGAGTCTATCCCTTTCTGGAGTTGCAGCCTTTCCACCGGGCCTATTACCGCGTGCTCGAAGCTTTCGCCGCGGGCCGCGTCCGGCGGCTGATCGTCACCATGCCGCCCCAGCACGGCAAAAGCGTCGGCGCCACGACCCTGCTTCCGGCCTATGTGCTGGGGCTGGACCCCGATCAGCGCGTGGCGATCGCCTCCTATTCGGGAGCGCTGGCGTCGAAATTCAACCGCCGTGTCCAGCGTATCATCGAGTCGCGCGAATACGCCGCGTTCTTCCCCGCTACGACCATCAAGCAGGGTTCCAAGCCGCCCAGCTATATCCGCACGGCCGACGAGGTCGAGATCATCGGCTGCCGGGGCGGCCTGCTTTCGGTGGGGCGCGAAGGTTCGCTCACGGGCAACCGCGTCGATTGTTTTATCCTCGACGACCTCTACAAGGACGCCCTCGAAGCCAACTCGCCGCTCATCCGCGCCAACTGCTGGGAGTGGTATACGTCGGTGGTCCGCACCCGCATGCACAACGCTTCGCGCGAGCTGATCGTCTTCACCCGCTGGCACGAAGAGGACCTGATCGGCACGCTCACGGCCCGCGAGCCGGTCGCGGAGCTGAAGGAGTGGGCGCAGCTCGACGGCCTGCCTGCCGATACGTGGCTGCACCTGAACTTCGAAGCGCTCAAATCCTCGCCGCCGACCGGAATCGACCCGCGCATGCCGGGCGAGGCGTTGTGGGAGCAGCAGCAGGGCCGCGCCCTGCTCGAAGCCAAGCGGCGGCTCGATCCGCTGCAGTTCGAAAGCATGTATCAGGGGCATCCCTCCTCGCGCGAGGGACTTTTATACGGGCTGAATTTCGCCGAGTACGACGATCTGCCGCACGAGATCGTCCGCCGCGGCAACTATACCGATACGGCCGATACGGGCGACGACTACCTCTGTTCACTCTCCTATGCGGTCGATGCCGACGGGGCTATCTACATCACCGACGCCGTATATACGCGCGAACCGATGGAGGTCTCCGAACCGCTGGTCGCCGAGATGCTGCTGCGCTCCGACACGCGGCAGGCGGCCGTCGAGAGCAACAACGGCGGCCGCGGCTTCGCCCGCGCCGTGCAGTCACTGGCGCCCGGCGTGCGCATCGAATGGTTTCATCAGGGAGGCAACAAGGAGGCCCGCATCCTCTCCAATTCGGCCACTGCGCTTCACCTCCTGCGGTGGCCGCGGGGCTGGAATTTCCGCTGGCCCGAACTCTACGCCCACCTGACCACCTACCGCCGCCGTTTCCGCGCCAACCGCTGGCACGATGCCGCCGACGTGGTGACGGGCATCGTCGAACGCGAAGCCGCCGACCGCAGCCGGAGCCGCGTGCGGGGCGTGCGGTTTCTGTAGGGCGGGATCGGGTTTTTGCGGCCTAAAAATAATATTTGAAACCGACCGTCGGGCTGATTCCGAGCTGGAAAGAGACCCCGTTCACACCTGTTCCCGAATATGACAGGTAGCTGTAGCCCAACGTCAGAAGGCTGACTGAGAGTCCGATATGGGCCGACGGCCTGATTTCGAACGCTCCGAGCGACAATCCTGCATCGAAGCCGTATCCGCTGGTCCCGTCCGTCGATGCGAACGCGAATCCCACGGCCAGCTGCGGCGTGTAGTAGAAGCGGTCGCACAGTCTGACGTAATAGGCGAGACTGGGACCTGCCGTCAGCCCGTGCGTCGTTTCGCCGTCGGATGAAATCAGTTGGTAGCCGATCGAGCCGCCGACGCGCAGTCGGTCGGATGCGAAATAACCGAATTCGGGTGCAAATCCGAATGTCGTCTGCGATGCGGAGGAGCCGTCGATGCTGATCGACGTCGTCGTTATGCCGATTATTCCGCCGACATATTTGTCTCCCTTGTTTTGGGCGGAGAGGGGCGGAATGCACAGCATAAGGGCCAGAACCGGAAAGAGAAGTTTTTTCATGCTTGTCGATTTAAGGTTAGCGGTTGAGTGACGTTTGCGCTTCCAAGTTAGAAAAAAAAGCGATATCCGCCGTTTTTTTTGCCTGTAAAAAATGCCGCTTTTCACTTCCGGACAGCCGGCCGGCTGCGGCTTCCCGCCCCGAAAAGGCGGCCGCTGCGGCGACGCAATGTGAAGCCTGCGTTAAATTATCTTCCCGTGCGGAACCAATCGCCCCGATTTTTCGTACCTTTGGCCCCATGGTTATTTAGTTCGCACTAATCCCAATTTAACATGAAAGCATTGAAAATCGGAAATTTGCTCGCCACCGTCCCCATCGTGCAGGGCGGCATGGGCGTAGGCATATCCCTCTCCGGACTGGCTTCGGCCGTTGCCAATCAGGGCGGCGTCGGCGTCATTTCGTCGGCAGGTCTCGGAGCCATCTACAACAACTATTCGAAAGACTACCGCGCAGCCTCGATCTGGGGGCTTAAGGAGGAGCTTCGCAAGGCCCGCGAAGCCACGCGGGGCATCGTCGGCGTAAACGTTATGGTCGCCATGTCGAACTTCGCCGACATGGTGAAGACCGCCGTCGCCGAGAAGGCCGACATCATCTTTTCGGGCGCCGGCCTGCCGCTCAACCTGCCGTCGTTCCTCACGGAGGGCGCCAAGACCAAGCTGGCCCCGATCGTGTCGTCGGCGCGTGCGGCGAAACTGTTGTGTCAGAAGTGGTTCTCGGAGTACAGGTACATTCCCGACGCCATCGTCGTCGAAGGCCCCAAGGCGGGCGGTCACCTCGGATACAAGGAGGAGCAGCTCGCCGACGAGCATTTTTCGCTCGAAGCCCTCGTTCCCGAAATCGTCGCCGAGGTGCGCGCTTTCGGTGCCGAACACGACTGCCATATTCCCGTCATCGCGGGCGGCGGCATCTACACCGGCGAGGATATCTACCGTATCATGCAGCTGGGCGCCGACGGCGTGCAGATGGGCACGCGCTTCGTGACCACCGAGGAGTGCGACGCCGATCCGGCCTTCAAGCAGACCTATCTCGACGCCAAACCGCAGGACATCGAGATCATCAAAAGTCCCGTCGGCATGCCGGGACGGGCTATCCACAGCTCGTTCCTCGATAGGGTGAAAGAGGGGCTTAAACGCCCCAAGAACTGTCCGTTCGACTGCATCAAGACCTGCGACGTGACGCACAGTCCCTACTGCATCATGCTGGCGCTCTACAACGCATTCAAAGGCAAGCTGCAGAACGGCTACGCCTTCTGCGGCGCCAACGCATGGCGCGCCGAGAAGATTCAGTCGGTGCGCGACCTGATGGCCGCGCTCAGAGACGAGTACGATAACTTTTCGCTGAAGGAAAAACTCTTCGGCGCAAGATAAGCCCCCTCCCGGTTTGCCGGGATAATATTTCGGCAGGCGTTTCCGGACGCCTGCCTTTTCAGCCCCTAATTTATTAGGGGCTTTTTATTTGACCGTGAATTTTTTCCGGCATCCGCGTTCCACCGGGTTGATTTTTTATTATATTTGACTCCCGGTTAGGTTATTGATGGTGTTTTGCCGGACGATCATCGAAAACATTACTGGGCTTTTTGTCGTGAGTCCGGAGAGACTGCTGTCGGTACTGCCGTATTATTAATTCTTAAAACTTGGTTTATGAGAAACTTTTTAAGGAAGTCAGCTTTGCTGACGGCTGCATCGCTGGTGTTTTTCGCCTGCGACGACGATGAGAAGAAGGTCCCCGAAACGGTCGTGACGCTCGACCGGACGGAATTGAATCTCAATGTCGGGTTTTCCG
The DNA here is from genome assembly GCF_000265365.1 of Alistipes finegoldii DSM 17242. Lineage (NCBI taxonomy): Bacteria > Pseudomonadati > Bacteroidota > Bacteroidia > Bacteroidales > Rikenellaceae > Alistipes > Alistipes finegoldii. Next base: position 42,712 of record NC_018011.1, on the reverse strand, counting down.
AAACGCTCGTAGCGACCGTTACCCCCCCCTGCAGGACGGCGTAGCGGTAGTTTGGTCTTCTGACGACGAGGTAGTTGCGACGGTCGAGGACGGTGTCGTCACCGCTCTTGCCGCCGGTGAGGCCACTATTACCGCCAGCGTGGGCGAGAGCAAGGCGACCTGCACGGTGACGGTGGCTTACGTTGCGCCGAAGATCGGCGACTATTACTATTCCGACGGTACGTGGAGCGACGGCGGACTGGTAAGCATCGAGGCCGACGGACTGAATCCCGTCTGGGCCGACACCAAACCCGCTCCCGTCGCCGGTAAGACCGTTATCGGCATCGTCTGCCAGACGGACGAAAACCGGATCGCCGCCGGCGACAAGGAGAAGGGCTATACGCACGGGTATGTCGTGGCTGTGAAAAATGCCCATAGCGCCGACAGCCAGACGGTTCAGTATTCTACCGACAATGATTTCGCAAGCACTCCGAAAGCGAAAATTGCAAGCACGTGGTATGGCAATGTCAATGGTTACGAAGAGACGATGAAAACCGTATCCGATTATGGACCGAACCTTGCTACATGGTGCCCTGCTTTCGATTTGACGGTTAATAATTTCTCGCTCCCGGCTCCCGAAACGTCGAGCGGCTGGTTCCTGCCGAGCACCGGGCAGTTATGGGATATGGTGGCCAATCTCTGCGGCCATGAAGCTGCTCTGCTTCTGAAAGAGTGGCAGACTTCGAGTTATAATGTCTATTACGGTTACAACTCCGAAAATGTAAGCTATGACGTGATTGCGAAATTCAACGAGACGCTTGCGATGATTCCCGCCGATCAGAAGGAGGAGCTGTTCGTGACGGACGGCACCCATTACAATACCTGTACGCTGTGGGCTACGACCTGCTTTGAACCCGGCGAGACGGCATGTATCATTCATATCGGCGGTTCCGAGAAACATCTGGTGGAGCTTATGTGCGAGTATATCGATTACGACGGTATCGCCCGTCCGATCCTTGCATTCTAAATAGATCGCTTTTGTGGAAGCGCGGAGTGCTTTTCCGCGTCTTCCGGACCTGCTCCCGGCCGTTCGGCCGGGAGCTTTTTTGTGGCCGGCTGCATCCGGCTCATGCGGCTTCGGCGTCCGGTTTCTGCCGTTTCCGCGTCCGGCTCCTACAGCTCCTGCAGCCGCGCCACGGGCGAGACGCCGAGCGACGAGAAGTCGCCGTGCTGGTAGCGGTAGTAACCCGCCATGGCGATCATCGCCGCGTTGTCCGTCGTGAACTTGAATTCGGGCAGGAACGTGCGCCAGCCGCGCCTGCGGCCCTCTTCGACGATCCCGTTGCGCAGTCCTGAGTTGGCCGAAACGCCGCCCGCGATGGCGATGTCGCGGATGCCGAGGTCCTTGGACGCCCGCACCAGCTTGTCCAGCAGGATTTCGACGATCGTCTTCTGCAGCGAAGCGCAGAGCGAAGCCTTGTTGTTCTCGATGAAACCGGGATCGTTGGCCACGGCGTCGCGCAGCGTGTAGAGGAACGAGGTTTTGAGCCCCGAAAACGAGTAGTCGTATCCGTCTACGTGGGGCCGTGCGAACCGGAACGCCTTCGGATCGCCCTCCTTGGCCAGTTTGTCGATTACCGGGCCGCCGGGGTAGGGCAGTCCCATCACTTTGGCACACTTGTCGAAGGCTTCGCCCGCGGCGTCGTCGATCGTCGTGCCGATGATCTCCATTTCGAGGGGAGAATCCACGCGCACGATCTGCGTGTGGCCGCCGCTCACGAGCAGGCAGAGGAACGGGAATCCGGGGTGCGGCAGCGCGCGGTCCTGAAGGTCGATGAAATGCGAAAGTATGTGTCCCTGAAGGTGATTGACCTCGACCATCGGGATGTTGTGCGCGATGGAAAGCCCCTTGGCGAACGACACGCCCACCAGCAGCGAACCCAGCAGTCCGGGGCCGCGCGTGAAGGCGATGGCGTCGATCTCTTCGGGCGTCAGTCCGGCCTCCTTGAGCGCCGTGTCCACCACGGGAATGATGTTCTGCTGGTGCGCCCGCGAAGCCAGTTCGGGGATCACGCCGCCGTATTTGATGTGGACGGCCTGCGAGGCGATGACGTTCGACAGCAGCACGTTGTTGCGTATCACGGCGGCGGATGTGTCGTCGCACGAGGATTCGATGCCCAGAATAGTAATATCCATGCGGTTTTTCGTTTTTTTAACTAATTATAGTTAAATTTGCAGGTTATAACGACCTATCAATGCGCAAAGGTATAAAAATATTGGGAAAGGTGTTATCGGCCGCGGTATTGTTGCTGATAATTCTGCCTCTGGCGCTCTCGTTGCTGCTCGACATTCCGGCCGTGCAGAACTACGTGGTGCAGAAAGCCGTGCGCATGGCGTCGAAGAAGCTCGAAACCACCGTCAGCATCGACCGCGTGGACATCGGGCTTTTCAGCAGGGTCAAGATCAAGGGTTTCTATGTCGAGGATTACCAGCGCGACACGCTGCTCTACGTGGGCCGTCTCGACGCCTTTGTCACCGGACTGGGCATCTTCGGCGGGGGACTTGCACTGAGCCGCGGCGAGATCGCCGACGCCAAGCTCTACCTGCGCGAGACGCCCGGCGGGGAGATGAACATCAAGCAGATCGTCAATCGTATCAGCAACCCCGACAAACCCAAGAAAGGCAACTTCCGCCTGTCGCTGCGCAAGGCGTCGATCGAGAATATGGACCTCTGTCTGGAGCGGCTCGACCGCCGCGACCCGGAGTTCGGCATCGACTTCAGCCATATGCACCTCTACGGCATCACGGCATATGTGAACGACTTCACCATCGACGGGCAGTCCATCTACACCACCATCGAAACCCTCTCGGCGCGCGAGCGCAGCGGCTTCGCCCTCGACCGCTTCGCCGGGCGGTTCTACCTGACCAACGGCTGCATGGGTTTCGAGGACGTCTCGGTCGTGACGGGCCGTTCGAACGTCCAGATTCCCTATATCTCGCTGGCGGGCGATTCGTGGGCCGAGTACAAGGACTTCATCGGCGAGGTGCGCATCGACGGCGCGCTGCGCAATACGACCGTCTCGACGGACGACATCGCCTACTTCGCCCCCAAGTTGCGCGGCTGGCATACCGATTTCAGCAACGTCAATGTCGAGGTCGCGGGTGTGGTCGCCGATTTCACGGCCAAGGTCAAAAGCATGCAGATCGGCGAGGGTACGTGGCTCATCGCCGACGCTTCGGTCCGGGGGCTTCCCGACATCCGGCAGACCCGTTTCGACCTGAACGTTCCGCGGCTCAAATCCTCCGCCGAAGCCGTCGACGAACTGGCTGCGGGGATCGGCGGCCGCGAGTTGTCCGACAAGCTGGTCGGCATACTGGGCAACACGGGGCAGATCGACGTCAACGCCCGCTTCAAGGGGCTGCTTTCGTCGTTCGACATGCAGCTCGGCGCCTCGACCGGCGTGGGCGAGGTGACCTGCAACCTGCGGATGACGCCGCTCAAGGCGGGGCGCAGCAGCGTGCGGGGCGACGTGGAGACGCACAACCTGCGTCTGGGCGAGCTGCTCGGCCGCCGCGACCTGCTGGGCAACGCGACCCTCTCGGCCTATATCGACGGAGTGGTCGGCAAAGGCTATACCGACGCCAACGTCGTGGGCAACGTCACGCAGCTGGGCTTCAACGACTATATCTACGACTCGCTGCGGCTCGACGGCCGCCTGCGCAACCGCCAGTTCGACGGCCGCATCACGGCCCGCGATCCCAACCTCGATTTCGATTTTTCGGGGCTGGTGGATTTCAACGACTCGATTCCGCGCTACGACTTCACGATGGACCTGCGCCATGCCGACCTCGCCCGGCTCCATATCAACCGCCGCGACTCCGTCTCGCAGCTCGCGGCGCGTATCGAGGCCAATGCCGGGGGACGCTCGCTGGACGACCTGAACGGCCGTATCCACGTCACCGACGCCGTATACCGCTACAACGACAAGCGGATTACCTCGAAGACCATGACCGTCACGGGCGAGAACTCGGCGCGGAGCAAACTCGTCGAACTGCGCTCGGACTTCGCCGACGCCACGTTCCGCAGCAAGACCAGCTACCGCGAAGTCTTCGAATACCTGCGCCGCAGCGCATGGAAATACCTGCCCCTGCTGCGCCGCGGCGAGGGCGACCCGACGCCCCGCGGCCGCAAGACGGCCGTGGCCAACGACTATTCGCTGCTGTCGGTCAATATCCGTCACATAGACCCCATCACCGACGCCATCACGGCCGGCCTGCAGATCGCCGACGGGTCGTCGATGCAGCTGCTTTTCAATCCGGCCAGCGACCAGCTTTCGCTCAAGGCGACGTCGGAATACGTCGAGCGCAAACGCATGCTGGCCACACGCCTGAGCATCAACGCCTCCAACCGGGGCGACTCGCTCACGGTCTACGCTTCGGCCGAGGATCTCTACGCCGGGGTGCTGCACCTGCCGCAACTGTCGCTCACGGGCGGCGCCAAGCAGGGCCGCATGCAGGTTTCGGCGGGTTTCAACGATACGCTGCGCAAGGTGTCGGGACTGCTGGGCGTGCAGGCGCACGTGGTGGACGAACACGGCCCCAACGGCCGCGTCGTGGACCTGCGCATCCTGCCTTCGCACGTCACCCGCGGTTCGAAGACGTGGCAGATTTACGCCCGCAAGATACAGCTCGACACGGCGCAGGTCGTGATCGACCGGTTTTTCGTGATGAACCGCGAGCAGGAGCTGCTGCTGGACGGCGTCGCCTCGCGCAGCCGCGAGGATTCGGTGACGCTGCGCCTGCGCAACTTCGACCTCGCACCTTTCATGCAGGTCGCCGAGGGCTTGGGGTACGTCGTCGAGGGGCGCACCAACGGTTCCGCGACGATGAAATCCGTGCTCCATGCGGGCGAAATCTCCGCCGACATCCTGCTCGACAGTCTGGAGGTCAACGACATTCCGGCTCCTCCGCTGCGGCTCTCTTCGCGCTGGGATTTCTCGCGCAACCGCGCCGGGGTGACCGTCACCGACCGTAACAAGCGCGATACGCTTATCCGGGGCTTCTACGCCCCTTCGCAGGTGCGCTACTACGCCCGGCTGGACATCGACAGTCTCGACATGGGGCTGCTCGACCCGATGCTTTCGGGCGTGATTTCCCAGACCGAGGGGCTCGCTTCGGCCGAACTGGTGCTGCAGGGCCAGCGCCGGGATGCCGACCTGACGGGACGGATTCACGTCACGGGACTCTCGACGAAAGTCGATTTTACACAGGTGGCCTATTCGATGCCCGAAGCCGTTCTCGACGTGCGGGGCAACCGCTTCCGCGCGTCGAACGTTCCGGTCTTCGACCCCGAAGGCAACCGGGGCCGTTTCGACATCGACCTGAGTCTGCAGCACCTCTCCAATATCGCCTATGACGTGCGTGTCGCACCCCAGCAGATGCTGGTGCTCAACACCACGGCGCAGGACAACGATTTCTTCTACGGCAAGGTCTACGCTTCGGGCACGGCGAGCATTTCGGGCGACAAGGGCGCAGTCAATATGGACATCGCCGCCTCCACCGACGACCATTCGTCGTTCTTCATGCCGCTGTCGAACAAGTCCAATATCTCGTACGCCGATTTCGTGACCTTCAAGGAGAAGCCCAAGGTCGATACGGTGGACAATCTGGCGCGGCGGAAGATGATGTTCGAACGCCGGCGGCAGCAGAAGACGGTGGCCGGCAGCCAGATGAACATTGCGCTGGCGCTCAACGTACGGCCCGGCGTCGAGGTCGAGCTGAGCGTGTCGGGCAATACGCTCAAGGGCCGCGGCGACGGAACGCTCAACCTGCAGATCAATCCCCGCTCGAACGTCTTCGAAATGTACGGCGACTATACCATCACCGAGGGAAGCTTCCTTTTCTCGCTCCAGAACATCATCAACAAGAAGTTCATTATCGAAAACGGCTCGACGATCCAGTGGACCGGTGCGCCGATGGACGCCATGCTCAATATCGACGCCATCTATAAGTTGAAAGCCTCGCTGCAGCCGCTGCTGCAGGGCACGGCCGAAAACGTGACGGCCGACCGCTCGGTGCCCGTCGAGTGCATCATCCACCTCGGCGACCGGCTTTCGAACCCGGCCATCACCTTCGACGTGAACGTGCCCGGCACCGACCCTGAGACGCAGGCCGTGGTCGCCAATGCGCTGACCACCCCTGAGACGGTCGATACGCAGTTCGCCTACCTGCTGCTGTTCAACAGCTTCATGTCCGAGAACAACGCCGCCTCGTCGAACATCGGTGCGTCGGTTTCGGCCGCGACAGGGCTGGAGTTCCTCTCGAACATGGTCAGCAACCTGCTTTCGAACGACGACTACAACATTGTCATCCGCTACCGCCCCAAGTCGGAGCTGACCAGCGACGAAGTGGATTTCGGCCTTTCGAAGAGCCTGATAAACAACCGTCTGTTCGTCGAGGTCGAGGGCAACTACCTGATCGACAACAAACAGGCCATCAACAGCTCGATGTCCAACTTCATGGGCGAAGCCTACATCACCTACCTGATCGACCGGGCGGGAACGCTCAAGGCCAAGGCCTTTACGCAGACCATCGACCGCTTCGACGAGAATCAGGGTCTTCAGGAGACCGGCGTCGGCATCTACTTCAAGGAGGATTTCGACAACTTCCGCGACCTGCGGCGGCGCATCCGGGAGCGTTTCACCAACAAGAAGCGCAAGGCCCGGCGCGAAGCGCGCCGCGAGGCCGCCCGCCGGGAAAAGGAGCTTCGGCGTGCGGCGGCGGATACGCTGCAGGCGTTCCGATACGTTAAACATGAAAAGGATGCGCCCGCGCCGTGAAACGGATCGGCCGGAACCGGAAACAGAAAAAATTCAATGACAAACTTCTATAATTTCTAAAACACTATGATGACTTTTTTGCAGGCTGCCGAGGCGGTGGCCACCAGTGAGGAGACCCGTATGGGACTGTGGACGCTGTTTACCAAAGGCGGTTGGCTGATGTGGCCGCTGCTGGCGCTGGGCGGGGTGACGATCTTTATCTTCGTGGAGCGTTTCATGGCTATCCGCAAGGCTTCGGTGCTGGACATGAACTTCATGAACCGCATCCGCGACTACATTTCCGACGGCAAGATCCAGACGGCCGTGAATCTGTGCAAGAAGACCGACACGCCGATCGCCCGCATGATCGAGAAGGGCATCGAGCGCATCGGACGCCCGATGAGCGACGTGCAGACGGCCATCGAGAACGTCGCCAACCTCGAAGTCTCGAAGCTCGAAAACGGCCTGCCGTTTCTGGCGACGATCGCCGGCGGCGCCCCGATGATCGGTTTTCTGGGTACGGTGCTCGGTATGGTGCAGACCTTCATGGACATGTCGGCCGCAGGCGGCACGGTGGATCTGGGACTGCTTTCGAGCGGTATGTATGTGGCGATGGTGACCACCGTGATGGGTCTTATCGTCGGCATCCCGGCCTACTTCGGCTACAACTACCTCGTCGCGCGCATCGAGAAGCTGGTTTTCCAGATGGAGGCCAACTCGATCGCATTCATGGACATTCTGAATCAACCCGTTCAAAAATAACGCGCTATGGCAATTAAACACGGATCGAAGGTCGATAAGTCCTTCTCGGCATCGTCGATGACCGACCTGATGTTCCTGCTGCTGCTGTTTCTGCTGATCGCTACGACGCTGATCAATCCCAACGCCCTGAAGCTGATGCTGCCGAAAAGCTCCAACCAGCTCAAGGACAAGGCGATGACCACGGTTTCGATACAGGATGCGGGCCACGGCAAGTACCGCTATTACGTCGAACTGCAGGAGGTCGGCTCGATCGAGGGCGTGGAGCGTGCGCTCAAGACGCGTCTCGACGGACAGAAGGACGCCACCGTGTCGCTGCACTGCGACGAGACGGTAGCCGTGGGCGAGACGGTCAAGGTGATGAATATCGCCAAGGACAACAATTACAAGTTAATTCTGGCGACGGCGCCGAATTGACGGACGCCGTCCGGCGGCGGCAGCCGTCGCCAAAATCAGGTTTTATGTATTATTACGATCCAAATAACAGGAATCCCCGCAGGTGGGCGACGGTTGCGACGGCGGTCTACGCGCTGCTGCTGATCGGTTCGTTCGCGCTGGTCTCGTTCGACTTCCGGCAGATCCACGACAAGCCGGGCGATACGATCACGATCGACTTCACCGAGCCGCCTGCGCTCGAACCGCCCAAGCCGCGCGTCAGGACGGCCACCGAGCCGCGCGTGCACGACCGCACGGCTCCCGTCGAGCAGACGGCGCAGGTCTCCGGCAAGGACGAGACGACGCAGACGCCCAATCCCCGCGCGCTGTTCAACATGAACAAGGGCGGCGCCGACGAACCCGACAACGCGGGCAATCCCCGCGCTCCCGAAGGCGAGGACAGGGCCAGCGGCACCGGTCCGGGACTCAATCCCGACGGGCTGGACCAGCTGGATCAGGGCTTGCAGGGGCGCGGGCTGGTGGGCGACCTGCCCAAACCTTCGTACCCCGGTTCGAAGAGCGGCAAGGTGATCGTCCGCGTGACGGTCGATGCTTCGGGACGGGTCACGAGTGCGGCCTACGAACCGAAAGGCTCGACCACCGACGCCGCCGAACTGGTCGAAGCCGCCAAAGCCGCGGCGCGCAAGGCGCGCTTTACCGAAAGCCGCGCGGCGGTGCAGGGCGGAACGATCACCTATGTTTTCCGTATGGAGTAATTTTTGAAACGAAAGACAATGCGATTTTTATTACTGACACTTTTCGGATGCCTGACCTTTGCGGCGGGCCGCGCCCAGCAGCTCGCGAAGATCGAGGGGGCGCATCTGCATATGGAGGTCGCGAGCCACGATTTCGGCGACGTGCCCCGCAAGGGCGGCGATCTGGTGCGCGAATTCACCTTCACCAACGACGGCACGGTGCCGCTGGTCGTGACGCGCGTCATCTCCTCGTGTTCGTGTCTCAAGGCGTCGTACTCCAAACGGCCGGTCGCTCCGGGCGAGAGCGGAACCATCAGCATCATCTACGAACCCCACAAGAGCGAACCGGGCGTCTTCAACAAGGTGATTCAGATTTACTCGAATTCGGTGGACGGCCGCGACGTAATCACCGTGCAGGGCAACTCGATCGATCCGGGACCCCGCAAGGTCAAGACCGGGGAGGTGAAGATAAAGTATAAGAAAGATAAGTAGGACTGCCTTTCCGGGTCGGGGCGGGGTTTCCGGGGACTGGTGGTTTCGGGTTTCCGGGGGCTTGACGGTTTCGGGGGGCGGCTGAAGTTTCCGCCCGCAATCCGCCCGCATGCGGGAAGTCTTCTCCGAGGAGGGGATTCAGGGAAGGGCAGACTTGCAAACGCCGCCTTTGGCGGCGGCAACGACCGTCGGAGTCGATCCGCGGGCCGAATAATACATACACTACAATAAAGTAACTACGCTATTTATGGCAATTCTTTTTTCCAACGCCACGATTCTGCCGATGACGGCGGACGAAGGCAGTCCCAAAACCTTTACGGGTTTCGTGGGCGTCGCGGGCAGCCGCATCGCGCTGGTCACGGAGTCCGCGTCCGAAGCCGACGCATTCCGCGCCGCACACCCCGACGCACGGATCATCGACTGCACGGGCCGGCTGCTGATGCCGGGGCTTGTCAATACCCACTGCCACGCCGCCATGACGCTGCAGCGCAGTTATGCCGACGATATCGCCTTGATGGAGTGGCTCCACGACTATATCTGGCCGTTCGAAGCGCGCCAGACGGCCGACGACGTGGCGTTGGGAATGACGCTCGGCATTGTCGAGATGCTGCTGGGCGGCGTGACCTCGTTCGTGGATATGTATTACCACGAGAACCGCTGCGTCGAAGTGGCCGAGCGGCTGGGCATCCGCGCGATGCTGGGCTGCAACTATTTTGACAGCAACGTCGAAGAGGTGCTTCCCGAAGTGGGGCAGGCGGTGGAACTCGCCGCCGGCTGCGACCGGATCCGGATCGCCCTCGCACCCCATTCGCCCTACACCGTGTCGCCCGAAAACCTGCGGCGCGGCAAAGAGACGGCCGAGCGGTACGGACTGCACCTGATGACCCATATCGCCGAGACGCAGGACGAGGTGCGCATCGTGCGCGAGAAATACGGCATGACGCCCGTCGAACACCTCGACGCGCTGGGCATGCTCGACGCCCGCACCATCGGCGCACACTGCATCTATTTGACCGACACCGACATTGCGACGCTGGCCGCGCGCGGCGTGGCCGTGTCGCACAACCCGCAGAGCAACATGAAGATTTCGAGCGGCGTGGCGCCCGTCGAGCGGCTGCGCGCCGCGGGTGCGCTGGTGACCATCGGCACCGACGGCACCTGCTCCAACAACGATCTCGACATGTTCGAGGAGGTGCGCACGGCGGCCTTCCTGCAGAAATCCGCCACGGGCGACCCCGTCGCGCTCCCGGCTTACGAAGCGCTGAAGCTGGCGACGGTCAACGGCGCCCGCGCTTTGGGCTACGCCGAAGGCGAACTGGGCGTGGTCCGCGAGGGCGCATTGGCCGACCTGATCGTCGTGGACCTCCAGAAACCCCATTTGCAGCCCGTTCACGATCTGGTGTCGAACATCGTCTACTGCGGCAAGGCGTCGGATGTCGATACGGTCATGGTCGACGGCCGCATCGTGGTCGAAAACCGCCGCGTGGCGGGCGTGGACCTGCCTGCGCTCTATGCCGACGTCGCCGCCGCCGTGAAACGCATCACGGCGAAATAACCGTCCGACCATGAGAATCGTCTCCGTCAGGGAGCACCCCGAATTCGCGGATGCCGCGATCGGCTATATTTCGGCCTGCTGGCCCGAAGTGCCGCCCGTTCTTTATGAGGACTGCATCCGCCACGCTGTCAGCGCCGCAGGTCCGCTTCCGCAGTGGTATCTGCTGATGTCGGGCGGCGAGCCGGTCGGTTGTGCAGGGTTGATCGCCAATGACTTTATCAGCCGCATGGACCTGTGCCCGTGGGCCTGCGCCCTCTATGTCGCCGAACATATGCGCGGACACGCCTACGGACGGCTGCTGCTCGACCGTGCGGCCGAAGACGCCCGCCGCGCCGGATTCGGCAAACTCTACCTCAGCACCGATCACGCCGGGCTGTACGAAAAGTGGGGCTTCCGCTATATCGGACAGGGCTATCACCCGTGGGATGCGGAGTCCCGGATTTACGAACGTACTTTATAACAATATATTGACAGCATTGGTATGAAAGGAAAGATTCGTTTCGGAATGGTCGGCACGGGCTTTATCGCCGACTGGGTGCTTGCCGGCGCCCGGCAGGATGCGCGCTTCGAGGCGGCGGCGATCTGTTCGCGCAATCAGGCTACGGCCGACGCTTTCGCCGCGAAGCACGGGATTCCGCATACGTTCACCTCGCTCGAAGAGATGGCCCGCAGTCCGCTCGTCGATGCCGTCTATATCGCCTCGCCCAACGCCCTGCATGCGTCGCAGAGCATCCTCTGCATGAGCTGCGGCAAACACGTGCTGTGCGAGAAGCCGCTGGCCTCCAATGCGCGTGAAGCCCGTGCGATGATCGAAGCCGCGCGCAGATACGGCGTCGTGCTGATGGAGGCCATGATTGCGACGCTCAATCCCAATTTCCGGATCGTGCGCGAGCAGCTTCCCCGTCTGGGAACGATCCGCCGCTACTTCGCCAGCTACTGCCAGTACTCCTCGCGCTATGACAAGTTCAGGGAGGGCGTCGTGCTCAACACCTTCGATCCGTCGCTTTCCAACGGCGCCATGATGGACATCGGCGTCTATACGGTTTACCCGATGGTCGCGCTTTTCGGGCGGCCGCAGGCCGTCGATGCGCAGGGTGTCGTGCTCTCTTCGGGGGCGGACGGTCAGGGAGCCGTCAACTTCCGTTACGAGGGGATGAACGCCACGGTGCTCTACTCCAAGATCGCCGATTCGCGCCTGCCCTCCGAGATCGAAGGGGAGGAGGGTACGCTGCTGCTGGATACGATCCACGACATACGCTGTGTGACCCGTTTTCCGCGCCGAGGCGCCGCTTCGGGCCGCGGCCCGGAGACTGTCGGCGAATCGGTCGGTGTGGAGCCGGACCGGGACCGTTACTATTACGAAATCGCGGAGTTCATTGATTTGATCGAACAGGGCCGCCCGGAATCGGCGGTCAACAGCCACGCCAATTCGCTTGCGACGCTGGAGATCATCGATGAAGTGCGCCGCCAGTTGGGCGTGGTCTATCCCGCCGACGGGGCGCGCTGACTTCCGCCGATTCGTGTTGCTCGGTAACGATTAACGGCAGGGATATTCCCTGCCGTTAATCGTTATCGTTTTTTTGCGGTCTTCCAGCCCCGTTCCTCCCCGGCTTTTGCGGCCTTGTTTCCTCTCCGTGCTTTTGCTTTCCAGCCTTGTTTTTTCGGCGTTTCCCTTTACCGCAATAGGATTTTCCATCGCCGTTCCGTTCCGGTTTCCTCCCGGCCTCTTGCTTCCTCTCCGTGCTGTTGATCCCGGCCTCGTCCTTTCTCCGGACCGTTCACTTCCCGGTCACGGCGGAGGGTTGTCGTCCGTCGGTTCTCAGATATACCGTCGCCGTGCGCGAAGTATTGTAGATGCGGATATGCGGCCGCTCGGTGTTATCCCCGTCCTGCGCCGGGAACGAGAAGTGCTCGCCGTCCATCGCCTGCCGCTCCTGCCCGCCGAAACGCCGTTCGTCGGTCGAGAGCAGGGGCACGTATTTGCCGGGCGCCTGCACGGGCAGCTCGTAGTCGGGAATCGACGCCGAGGGGTGCCAGTTGAAGACGAACAGCAGGTCGCCGTGGGCAAAGGCCATCGTCTTGTTGCATTCGTCCATCACGAGATTCCACGCGTAGCCGTCGGCCAGCACCTTGTACCGCTTCACCAGTTTGATCATCGCCTTGTCGAAATCCCCCAGCCATGCATAGCGCAGGAACCCGTTCCCGGCCAGCGACCACTGCCGCCGGGCGTGGGCGTAGCTCCAGCCGTTGCCCTCGCGCGGGAAGTCGATCCATTCGGGATGCCCGAACTCGTTGCCCATGAAGTTGAGGTAGGCCTGCCCGCCCGTCGAAATGGTCATCAGGCGGATCATCTTGTGCAGCGCCATACCGCGGTCGATCACCACGCTCTGCGACGCGCGGTCCATGTTGAAATACATCTCCTTGTCCATCAGCCTGAACGCCAGCGTCTTGTCGCCCACCAGCGCCTGATCGTGCGACTCGGCGTAGGCCACCGTCTTCACTTCGGGCAGGCGGTCGGTCATCACGTTCCACATCTCCCAGATGTTCCACTCCTCGTCGGGCACCTCCTTGAGCTGCTTGATCCAGAAATCGGGAATGGCCATCCCCAGCCGGTAGTCGAAGCCGATGCCTCCGTCCGTGTCGGGAATGCACATCCCCGGCATGCCCGACACGTCCTCGGCGATGGTCACGTCGCCCGCGCGGAAGTCGTGCACCAGCCGGTTGGCCAGCGTCAGATAGGTCAGCGCGTCGCCGTTCACCCCCGCGTCGAAGAAACGTTCGCGGCAGTCGAAATCGACGTAGCCGTGGTGGTGGTAGATCATCGAGGTCACGCCGTCGAAGCGGTAGCCGTCGAAATGGAATTCGTCGAGCCAGTATTTGACGTTCGAAAGCAGGAAATGCTGCACCTCGTCCTTGCCGTAGTCGAAGAGCATCGAGTCCCAATAGGGCTGGTAGCCCGCCTTTCCGGGCAGCGAATAGTGGTGGTCCGTGCCGTCCAGCTCGTTGATGCCTTCGTTGAGGTTCTTCACGTAGTGGGCGTGTACGAGGTCCATGATGACTCCCAGCCCCAGCTCGTGGGCGCGGCGCACCAGCTCCTTCAGCTCTTCGGGCGTGCCGCAGCGCGATGCCGGGGCGAAGAAACTCGACACATGATAGCCGAACGACCCGTAATAGGGGTGCTCGGCGATGGCCATGAGCTGCACGGCGTTGTAGCCGTCCTTTTTTATTATAGGTAATATCTTCTCCGTGAATTCGCGGTAGGTCCCGACGCCCTCCTTCTCCTGCGCCATGCCCACGTGTGCCTCGTAGATGAGGAGGTTTCCGTTTTTCGAAATGTCGAATGCGTCGCCCCGCCAGTCGAACGGCTCCGGCGCCCAGAACTGCGCCGTGTAGTTTTTGGTCGCCTCGTCCTGCACCACGCGCGTCGCGTAGGCCGGAATGCGGTCCAGCCAGCCGTTGTCGCCATGGACGTGGAGCTTGTAGAGCGAGCCGTGCACCAGCCTGTCACGGTACATCGCCGTGGGGAAGAAGGCGCTCCATACGCCGTGGCGGTCGCGCTGCATGCGGATTTCGGTCCGCTGCCAGTTGTTGAAATCGCCGAAGACGTAGACGTCGTGCGCTCCGGGCAGCCATTCGCGCAGCCACCAGCCGTCGAGCGTCTCGTCGCGCTGCCAGCCGAAATAGCGGTAGCCGTTGGCGTAATCGACGAGCGACCCCGCCGCCTGCACGATTGCGTTCATTTTGTCCATATACCGCTCGTGACGGTTGTTGAGCTCCTGCTCTGCGGGGAGCAGCCACTCGTCGCGTTCGACGATCGGAAGCCTGCGGGTCGTTTTTTCCATAACCGGTTTTGTGTTTATACAAATATATGGAAAATTTTTCTATCTTTGTCAGCAAACAAAAAACGAATCATTTATTACTAACACCAAAAATTAACTTATGAAAGGACAACCCCAAGGACTGATCGCCGCGGCTTTGGCCAATATGGGCGAGCGATTCGGTTTCTACATCATGATGGCGATCCTGACCCTGTTCATCTCCGCCAAGTTCGGTCTCGACGAGGCCACGGCGGGTTACATCTATTCGGGATTCTACGCTTCGATCTATCTGCTGGCGCTTGTCGGCGGTATCATCGCCGACAAGACCAAGAACTACAAGGGCACCATCATGTGGGGTCTGGTGGTGATGTCGCTGGGTTACCTGCTGATCGCCATTCCCACGCCCACGCCGGTTCCCAGCCTGCCGCTCTATCTGACGCTGACCTGCCTCGGACTGCTGGTCATCGCCTTCGGCAACGGCCTTTTCAAGGGCAATCTCCAAGCGTTGGTGGGGCAGATGTACGACAACAAGGAGTTCAGCGCCAAGCGCGAGTCGGGATTCCAGATCTTCTACATGTTCATCAACATCGGCGGCTTCTTCGCGCCGTTCGTGGCCATCGGCGTGCGCAACTGGTGGCTCAAGGTCAATAATTTCGACTACAACGCCAAGTTGCCCGAACTCTGCCACGAATACCTTGCCAAAGGTCAGGACATGGCCGGCGAGGGGCTTGCCAACCTCACCTCGTATGCCAATTCGGCTTACCTCGACGGGTCGCCCGTCGGCGACCTGCATGCCTTCTGCAACAGCTACCTCGACGTTTTCAACCGCGGTTTCCACTACGCCTTCATCGCCGCTATCGTGATGATGCTCGTTTCGCTGATGATCTACATGTCGAACAAGAAACGTTTCCCCGATCCCTCGCAGAAGGCTGCGGCCAAGGGCGGGAAGGCTTCCGCCGCCGAGATCACGATGTCGGCGCAGGAGATCCGTCAGCGCATCTATGCGCTTTTCGCCGTGTTCGGCGTGGTGATCTTCTTCTGGGTTTCGTTCCATCAGAACGGCTATTCGCTGACCTACTTCGCCCGTGACTACGTGAATCTGGACGTCATCAACATCGACTTGGGCTTCACGGTCATCAAGGGCGCCGAAATCTTCCAGAGCGTCAACCCGTTCTTCGTGGTGACCCTCACGCCGCTGATCATGTGGTTCTTCGGCTGGCTGCGCAAACGCAACGTTGAGGTCTCGACGCCGATGAAGATCGCCATCGGTATGGGTATCGCCGCCACGGCCTACCTCTTCCTGATGTTCTTCTCGCTGGCGCTGCCCGGCAAGGCCGCCCTCGCAGGCATGAAGGCCGACGAAATGCAGTCGATTCTGGTTACGCCGTGGGTGATGGTGGGACTCTACTTCATCCTGACGGTCGCCGAGCTGTTCATCTCGCCGCTCGGACTGGCCTTCGTGTCGAAGGTCGCGCCGCCGCACATGCAGGGGCTGATGCAGGGCTTCTGGCTGGCTGCCACGGCCGTGGGCAACGCACTGTTGTTCGTGGGCGGATGGCTCTATCTGCACACCCCGATGTGGGCTACGTGGTTCGTCTTCGTGGCCGCCTGCGGATTGTCGATGCTCGTCATGCTGTCGATGGTACGCTGGCTCGAACGGGTCACCCGATAACAGGACGGGAGCGTTTCGCGGGACCGGACGGGACGTCGGAAAGGACGGCTCTGTTTTACGGCTCCGAACGGAACGCCCGATGGCCGGAACGCTGTTCCGCCGAGTTTGCCGCCGCGTAATTTTACGCGGCGGTTTTTTTGCAAATTCGATAAAATGGACTTTTTCTGTTGATTCTCCGGTTGAAAATGCTATCTTTGTAGCGCTTAACGTCACTTTATACATGCGCATTCCGTCATCTCTCGCCGCTTTTGCGGTCTGCATCCTCATGGCTTTCTCCCATGCCTTCCCGATGCGGGCGGGCGAACGGGCTTTGCAGACTCCTTCACAACCGGCGGACAGCGCTTTGACGGCGTATTACAAACTCTGCAAGGCGCACCGCGCCGATGCCGAAGCCCCTGCAATGTGCGACACGCTCTTTCGGCGGGCCGAAGCCGCGCGCAACGTAAGGATGCAGGCTATCGCGCTTTGCGTCCGTCTCGACCATTTCTACTACAAGAACGACCGGGCGGAAATCCTCGAAGGCGTGCGGCGCGTGCAGGAATTCTGCCGCAGGCATCCCAAGGAAGACCTGCGCTATTTCTATTATTTCGTCTGGTCGAGCCGCCTGATTACCTATTATATCAAGCAGAACCAGTCCAACACGGCGATTTACGAGACCCGCAAGATGCTCGCCGAAGCCGAGGACGACGATTACCCCGAAGGCGTCGCCTCCTGCTACCGGATGCTCGGCAACCTCTACCTGACGCAGGGCGCGTAGCGGATGGCTTACGACAACTTCCGCCGCCAGATCGAGGTGCTCGAACACAACGGCATCGACGACATCAACTTGCCGACGCAGTACGCTTCGCTGGCGCAGTGCGCGCTGGAGCTGGATATGCCCGATTCGGCGTTCGTCGCGCTGCAGAAGGCCGCGTCGCTGCCCAAGCGGACCACCTATCAGGAATTTACCGTCAATAAGGGCTTCGGCCTTTACTATATCCGGACTGAAAATTTCGCGGAGGCGAAGAAACGGCTGGAGGCTTCGGAGGAGCTGTTCCGCCGCGACCCCTCGCTGCGGTTCCATACGGCCGGGCTGAGCTATCTGCGAACGGCCTATTTCAAGGCTTCGGGCCAGTACGGGAAGGCGTTGGAGACGATTCTGGAGACGCAGCGCGACACGGTGATCCGCAGTTCCGGGTTCAACAACTATGCGCTGACCAAGGAGCTTGGCGACGTCTACTGGCACCTGCGTGAGATGGAGCGGGCCGCGGCCAATTACCGGGAATACATCCGTCTGTCGGACTCGGTGCGCAACCGCGAAATCCGCACTGCGACGGACGATTTTTCGGGAATTCTCGAAATCAGCCGCCTGCACAACGAAACCAAGGAGCTGCAGTACGACCTCCAGCGCAAACGCCTGCGCAACACCTATCTGATTATCTGCCTGCTGGCGGGAGTGCTGGTGACGGGCGGCGTGGGATATGCGCGCATGATGAAGCTCAACCGGCGTCTCAAGGCCTCCGAAGCGACGGTGCTGGCCCAGAACGAGCATCTGCGGATCAGCGGCGAAGAGCTTCTCGAAGCCAAGGAGCAGGCCGAGCAGGCCAGCCGCATGAAGACCGAATTTATCCAGCATATGTCGCACGAGGTGCGCACGCCCCTCAATTCGATCGTCGGATTTTCGCAGGTGCTGGCGTCCGAATTCCGCGACAAGCCCGCCACGGGCGAGTATGCCTCCATCATCGAAGCCAACAGTGCGACCCTGCTGCGGCTTTTCGACGACGTGCTCGAAGTCGCCTACCTCGACCAGACGGGCGACCTGCCTCGCTGCGACGTCACGGCGCTGAACAACCTCTGCAACGACTGCGTGGAGAGCACCCTGCCGGAACTGCATCCCGGCGTGAGCCTGCTGGGCGAACTCACGCCTGACGATCCCGTAGTGCGGACCAACCTCAAACGCATCGAACAGGTGCTTCTGCGTCTGCTCCGCAACGCCGCCAAATTCACGCTCTCCGGACATATTACCCTGACTTACGACTGCCTGCCCGCAGAACGGCTGCTGCGCTTCTCCGTGACCGATACCGGGCCGGGCATTCCCGCCGACCTGCGCGAAGAGGTCTTCGGGCGTTTCGTGAAACTCGATCCCTTTTCGCAGGGGACGGGACTCGGACTGCCTATCTGCCGGCTTATCGCCGTGAAACTGGGGGGGGCCGTCTGTTCGTCGATCCGGAGTATGCGTCCGGCTGCCGCATGATTTTCGAAGTGCCGTTCGACCTGCCCGAAACATCTGCCTGATCCGGAATCCGTAACGCCGAAGCCACCTCTTGCAATCTCTTTCCTTCCCCTGTTTTATTATTCAATAAGTTTTCTTTTCGGCCCCGGTTTCCGGCTCCGATTGTTCTGTTTGTCTGCATTTCTGCTTGTTCAGGGCATAATCGGCGGTAAAAACTCCAAAAAACAGAAAACTTTTTTGGTTTCGTGGGTTTTGTTGCTATATTTGCCCTCGAATAAAACGACTGAAGACATGACCCCTCCCCAGAAAGAACGCATAATCGACCAAGCGATGCAGATGTTCGCCACGCAGGGCATAAAATCCGTGCGTATGGACGACATCGCACAGCATCTCGGCGTATCGAAGCGTACGCTGTACGAACTGTTCGGCGACAAGGAAGGGCTGCTCTATCTGGCGATGGAGCGCTACTTCCAGCGTGACCGGCAGCGTTGGACCGAACTTACCGCCAACGCCCGCAACGTCCTCGAAGCCATGTTCATGGTGCTGGCGCAGGTGATGGACAAGGCCGAGGTGTCCAGCCGCATGATGGACAATCTCAAGAAATTCTATCCTGCCGTCCATGACAAACTGACGCGCGAAGGCATGGAAAAGAACCGGCGCAGCCTGCGCGGCATGCTCGATCAGGGTATCGTCGACGGCCTGTTCGTCGATAACATCAATATCGATCTGGCGATCTCGGTGCTTTATTACACGGCCTCCGCGCTGGTGACCCGCAAGGAGCTGATGCTGCCCGCCGGAATGACCGAGCGCGAAGCCTTCGTGCAGATAATCAGCAATTTCTTCCGCGGCATTTCGACGGCCAAGGGGCTGCGGCTGATCGACGACAACCTGAAAAGATACGAACTGACCAAGTACGGCAAATAAAAATTGAATTTGGGATATTTTATGAAAAAACTGATTTTAACCGTGTGTCTTGCTGCGACGGGCGTTTTCGGCGCTGCGGCACAAATGCGTCTCACGCTCGGTGAGGCCCTCGATCTGGCGCTGAGCGAGAACCCGACCGTCAAGGTCGCCGAAATGGAGGTGCAGCGCTTCGACTATGTGAAGCGGCAGACGTGGGGGAGCTGGATACCTCAGATTTCGGTCGGCGGCACCTATACCCGCTCGATCGTCAAGCAGAGCATGACCAAGGGGCTTTCGTTCGGAGCCGACAATACGCTGGCGGCGCAGGGCGACGCCACGTGGACGCTCTTCGCTCCGGCGGTGTTCCGCACGCTGAAGATGAACGACGTCCAGCGGGCTGCCGCCGTGGAGTCGGCGCGCTCGTCGCGGATTACGCTGGTCGCCGAAGTCAAAAAGGCCTTCTATAACATTCTGCTGGCCGAGCAGTCGCTCGAAGTGCTCCGCGAATCTCAGGCCACCGTGCAGCGCACCGTGGACGACACCAGATTGCAGTACGACAACGGACTTGCGTCGGAATACGACCTGCTTACGGCGCAGGTGCAGCTGAGCAACCTGAAGCCCTCGATCCTGCAGACCGAGAATTCGATCCGCTTGGCCAAGCTGATGCTCAAAATGTACCTTTCGATCCCTGAGAACGTCGAAATCGAAGTCGTCGGAGAGCTGGACGCCATGCGCGACGCGGTGCTGGCGGGAACCGACGGCCTGACGACCGACGTGCAGGATAACTCCGACCTGCGTACGCTCGAACTGCAGGAGGATCTGCTCAAACGTCAGCTCAAAGTGGCGAACGCCGGACGCATGCCCACGGTCACCGCATTCTTTACGGCGACCTATACTGGTAACGATATCGACATGACGAAGCTCAATTTCGGCGGTGCGGAGGGAGGACAGCCGGGCGACGTGCTCGACGGTTCCAAATTCTGGTGGCAGCACCCGATGTCGGCCGGCCTGCAGGTTTCGATCCCTATTTTTTCGGGCCTTACGAAGATGAACAGGTCGCGCGAGATCAAGAACCAGATTTCGCAGATCGGTCTCCAGCGGGATTATGCCCGGCAGCAGATCGACGTCGAGGTCCGCGCGGCCCTGAACGACCTGCTCACCGCGCGCGAGACGATGTATGCGCAGGAGCTGACCGTCGCGCAGGCCCGCAAGGCCTACAGCATCTCCGACACCCGCTACCGTGCGGGCGCGGGAACGATCCTCGAACTGAACAGCGCGCAGCTGGCGCAGACGCAGGCTGAGTTGAACTTTTCGCAGGCGATTTTCGACTACCTGACCGCCAAGGCCGAGTACGACCGCATCGTCGGCAAGGAGAATTAGCATAAAATCGAAAAACAGATAAAACCTATGAAGAATTTAACAGTTATGTTGATCGCCGCCGCAGCCCTCGCCGGCTGCACGGGCAAAAAAACCGCCGACGTCCAGCAGGAGACCCGTGTGCTGACCAAAACCGAGACGGCCGTCTCAGCTCCGGTGCAGCTTGCCGAGGAGTTCACCTCCGAAATCGAACCTTACAAGCAGAACGACATCACGCCCGCGGCGTCGGGCGTGCATATCGACCGGATTCTGGTCGAGGTGGGCGATCCCGTGCGTCAGGGTCAGCTGATCGTGACGCTCGACCCCACGCAGTACACCCAGCAGCTCGTGCAGCTGAAGACCGTCGAGGACGACTACAACCGCCTGCTTCCGGTCTACGAGGCGGGGGGAATCTCGGCCCAGCAGATCGAGCAGGCCAAGGCCCAGCTCGACGTGCAGCGCGAAGTGGTCGCCAACCTCAAGAAGAATATCGAGGTCCATTCGCCCATTACGGGCGTCGTCACGGCCCGCAACTACGAGTCGGGCGACCTGTTCGCCGCGCAGCCTATCCTGCATATCATGCAGATCGATCCGCTGAAGGTCGTCGCCAACATTTCGGAGCAGTATTTCCGCAACGTGAAGGTCGGCATGCCCGTCGATCTGAAGGTCGATATCTTCCCCGGCGAGACCTTCCCCGGCACCGTGTCGCTGATCTATCCGGCGCTCGATCCCGCGACCCGCACGTTCAAGGTCGAGGTGAAGGTGCCCAACGCCAAGCGTACGCTGCGTCCGGGCATGTTCGCCCGCACGGGATTCAACATGGGCGAGAAAGAGGGTGTCATGGTGCCCGACGTGGCGGTCCAGAAACAGGTGGGCACCGCCGAGCGGTTCCTCTATGTCATCAAGGGTGACAGCGTCGCCGAACGCCGCCGGGTCGAGGTGGGCCGTCAGGTCGGCGACCGCGTGGACATCCTTTCGGGCGTCGCTCCGGGCGAGCGGGTTGCCGTGACGGCTTTGTCGAAGCTTTTCGACGGCGCCAAGGTCGAAGTCAAACAGAATTAAACGCCCCGACGCATATGAAAATTTACGAAAGTGCGGTCCGCAAACCGGTCTCCACGGTGCTGCTGTTCGTCGGCGTGATGGTCTTCGGACTCTTCTCGCTGATGAATCTGGCCGTGGACCAGTATCCTGAGATCGAGATTCCGCAGATTTCGGTCATCACGATGTACCCCGGCGCCAACGCCGCGGAGATCGAGACCAACATCACCCGCGTGCTGGAGGACAACCTCAATACGGTGAGCAACCTCAAGAAACTGACCTCCAAATCGCAGGACAACGTGTCGATGATCACCGTCGAGTTCGAGTACGGTTCCGACCTCAATGAGGGTGCCAACGAGATCCGCGACGTGGTGAGCCGCGTGCAGTCCATGCTGCCCGACGACATCGACTATCCGACGATCTTCAAGTTCTCGACCTCGATGATCCCCGTGATGATGATCGCCGTCACGGCCGAGGAGAGCTATCCGGCCCTTAGCAAACTGCTCGACGACAAGCTGGTCAACGTGCTGAACCGCGTGGACGGCGTGGGTGCCGTCTCCGTTATCGGTGCGCCCGAACGCGAGGTGCAGGTCAATGTCGATCCCGCCAAGCTCGACGCCTACAACCTGACGGTCGAGCAGCTGGGCCAGATCATCGCCGCCGAGAACGTCAATATTCCGAGCGGCACGATCGACATCGGCAACAACACCTTCAACATCAAGGCCGACGGCGAGTTCAAACTCAGCGACGAGCTGCGCAAGGTCGTGGTGTCGAACGCCGGGGGCCGCACGGTGATGCTCTCCGACGTGGCCGAAATCCGCGACACGCTCGAAAAATTCACCATGGACGAACGTGTGAACGGCCAGCGCGGCGTGCGCGTGATGTTCCAGAAACAGTCGGGCGCCAATACCGTGAATATCGTCCACGAAATCCAGAAGCGTCTGCCCGAAATCCAGAAGACGCTGCCCAAGGACGTGAAGATGGAGCTGATTTTCGAAGGCTCGCAGGAGATCACCGACGCCATCGGGTCGCTCTCGGAGACCATCATGTACGCCTTTATCTTCGTGGTGCTGGTGGTGATGATCTTCCTCGGACGCTGGCGGGCGACGCTTATCATCTGCATGACGATCCCCGTCTCGCTGATCTGCTCGTTCATCTACCTCTTCGCCACGGGATCGACGCTGAACATCATTTCGCTCTCGTCGCTCTCGATCGCCATCGGTATGGTCGTCGATGACGCCATCGTGGTGCTGGAGAACATTACGACCCATATCGAGCGGGGATCGAGTCCCAAGGAGGCCGCCATCTACGCCACCAACGAGGTGTGGCTGTCGGTCATCGCCACCACGCTGGTGGTCGTCGCCGTGTTCCTGCCGCTGACGATGGTGCCGGGCATGGCCGGTATCCTCTTCCGCGAGCTGGGCTGGATCGTGACGATCGTGGTCTGCGTCTCGACGACGGCGGCCATCTCGCTCACGCCGATGATGTCGGCCTACCTCCTCAAACTCGACGGAGGCGTACACGACTACAAAGGCGTCGGCATCGTCTACAAGCCGATCGACCGTGCGCTCGAATGGCTCGACGACATCTACGCCCGTTCATTGAACTGGGTGGTCCGCCACCGCCGCATCACGATCTTCTCGATGATGGGCCTTTTCGTCGTTTCGCTGGGACTGATCACCCGCGTGCCGACCGAGTTCTTCCCGCCTTCGGACAACAGCCGTATCTCGGCGATGGTCGAGCTGGAGCAGAATATCGGCGTGGAGTATACGGCGCGCATCGCCCGGCAGATCGACAGCATCATCTATGCGAAATATCCTGAGATCGTGCTGGTGTCGGCTTCGGCCGGAGCCAACTCTTCGGACAACGCCTTCGCCGCGATGCAGACCACCGGCTCGCATATCATCAACTACAACATGCGTCTGACGGATGTCGAGGGGCGCGAGCGTTCGATCTACGTCGTTTCCGACCTGCTGCGCGAAGACCTCGACCGGATTCCCGAAGTGCGTCAGTACACGGTGACGCCGGGCGGCATGTCGGGCAGCATGAGCGGCTCGGCGACGGTCAATGTCAAGGTTTTCGGCTATGATATGGACGTCACGAACGCCATCGCCAACGACCTGAAGGAGAAGATGCGCGGGATGAAAGGCGTGCGCGACGTGAAACTTTCGCGCGACGACCTGCGCCCCGAATACAACGTGGTCTTCGACCGCGACCGCCTGTCGTATTACGGGATGAACAGCGCCACTGCGTCGCAGGCCGTGAAAAACCGGATCGACGGTCTCGTGGCGTCGAAGTACCGCGAGGACGGCGACGAATACGACATCGTCGTACGCTACGGCGAGCCATTCCGCACCTCGGTCGATGACGTGGAGAACATCACGCTTTACAACGCGCATGGCCGCCCCGTGAAACTCAAGGAGGTCGGCCGGGTGCAGGAGGAGTATGCCGCTCCGATGATCGAGCGCGAGAACCGCCAGCGCGTGATCTCGGTGCAATCGACGCTGGGCGCCGGCGTCGCGCTGGGCGACGTGGTGGCCGAGGTCGAAAAGCTGATCTCCGAATACCACATCCCCGACGGCGTGGACCTCGAAGTGGGCGGCACGGTCGAGGATCAGGGCGACGCTTTCGGCGATTTGGGCGTGCTGTTCATCCTGATCGTCATTCTGGTCTATATCGTGATGGCCACGCAGTTCGAGTCGCTGCTGTTCCCGTTCATCATCATGTTCACCATTCCGTTCGCCTTCACGGGCGTGTTCCTCGCGCTGTGGATGACTTCCACGCCACTGTCGCTCATCGCCCTGATCGGCGCCATCATGCTGGTGGGTATCGTGACCAAGAACGGTATCGTGATGGTGGACTACATGAACCTGCTGGTCGAGCGCGGTTCGGGCGTCTTCGACGCCGTGATCGCCGGCGGCAAGAGCCGTCTGCGTCCCGTGCTGATGACCTCGTTCACGACTATTCTGGGCATGCTGCCGCTGGCGATCGGTACGGGCGCAGGCTCGGAGACGTGGCAGCCGATGGGTATCGCCGTGATCGGCGGTCTGACCTGTTCGACCCTGCTGACGCTGTTTATCATTCCTGCGCTCTATTCGGTATTCGTGAACCGTTCCCAGCGCAAGGAGAAGGAGAAACTGGCCCGTCTGTCGGCCGAACATCAGGCGAGTGTGCATTAATTAAGGTAAAACGATTATGAAAGCAGTATTCTTATCCTATAATCAGGCGCTTACCGACCGTGTGAACGCCATCCTCGACGAGCAGGGCATCCGCGGCTTCACCCGCTGGGCGCTGACCGAGGGCCGCGGCTCCGTCGACGGCGAACCGCATTACGGCACGCATGCGTGGCCGTCGATGAATGCTTCGATCATGGCGATCGTCGACGACGAAAAGGTCGCGCCGCTGATGGCGGCCTTCCGTGAAATGGACGCCGCCACCAAACTGCAGGGCTCGCGGGCCTTCGTCTGGAATATCGAGCAGACCTACTGATCGCCGGGCGTTCCGCCCGCTGTCCGGAAATGCAGAAAAGCCGCAGGATTTTTCCTGCGGCTTTTTTCGCTTTCGCCGCCTGTTCCCGCCGAGGGGTGTTTGGTTTTATGCTCCGCCTTTTCTCCGGCTGATGCTCCGCCCGCTTTTCTCCTGCCGACGTTCCGCCCGCTTTTCCCTGCTGACGATTTGTCCGCTTTCTCCGGCTGACGGTTCCTCGTTTCTTCTCGGCTGACGATGAAGTGCACCCCAAATATTGGACGGATTAGTATTTGTTTAGATGGCATGAGTTCGGTATTGTACCGGGCTCATGTTGTTTAAGTATTTCTTTATCCGCTTGTTATTGTAGTAGTCGATATATTCTTCCAATTCTTTTCGGAAATGGTCTATGGATGAGAATTTTTGCAAATATAATAATTCGGACTTCAATAATCCAAAGAAACTTTCCATAGCAGCGTTATCCAGACAGTTACCCTTGCGCGACATGCTCTGTGTAATACCTTTCTGTCTTAAACGGAGCTGATACTGCTTCATCTGATACTGCCAGCCCTGGTCGGAATGCAAGACAATACCCGGAGAATCCGGTATTCTGGCAAACGCATCGTCCAGCATCTTCATGATCTGCATAAAGTTAGGGCGTTCAGCTATTTTATAGCTAATAATCTCCCGGTTATATAAGTCCATAATCGGCGATAGATATAACTTTACGCCGCAAACCGAAAATTCCGTAAGGTCAGTAACCCACTTCTGATTCGGTTTTTCGGCTGCAAAGTCGCGTTGCAGAAGATTGGGCGCTATCCGTCCGATCTGTCCTTTGTATGAACAGTATTTACGGAGCCTGACCTGACTTTTTATCCCGCAAATATTCATCAGCTTAAGTACGGTTTTGTGATTTATCGCATATCCGATCTTATTCATTTCAACGGTAATGCGCCGATAACCATAACGCCCCTTATGTTCGTGATATAACCTTATAATACTCTCTTTTTCGCGAGCATATTTATCGGGTTGTTTTGATTTTCTGAAGTGATAATAAAATGTGCTTCGCGCCATCCCTGCGGCTTTGAGCAATACTGAAAGCCGGCACTGCGGCCTTAGTCCTTCGATGGCTTGGGCTCTTTCCCGCTCTCGCGGACAATGCGCTCCTCGACTAAGGCCTGCAATTTTTTTAAGTAAGCATTCTCGGCACGAAGATACTCCAGTTCCTTAAGCAACTCTTCGTGCGGAGTCGTTTTGAGTTTGACTTTTTTAGTCTTCGATTTACTCATGGCCGGCCTCCTTCTTTGCGGTTTACGCCGCAGGCCTTCAGCACCTTGGTTTTGATAGAGCCGCTCCCATTGACGAATAACAAAAGGGCCCGGAATGCCGAAATGCACTGCTGTCTCCAGCAAAGATAGATGATTTTGGTGCATATGCTTCAAAACTGACAACTTAAATTCTGCACTGTAGCTACCGTGGCGCAGCTTAAGGCCGGCAAGGCCATGGCGCTCGAATAATGTTACCCACAAGTGAACTTGCGAGCGGCCACAGCCCAAGTGACATCCGGCTTCCCTAACCGAAAGTCCGCCTTCGAGTACCAGTTTTACGGCCTTTAAACGAATCTCATAATTATATTTCATAAAAAACACCCCAAAAGTGTCCAACTTTTGGGGTGCAGTACAACGATCTTCCTCTTTTTTATTATCCCTTCCGCTTGCCGCTGCGGCCATAAATATTTAGTGCTCAACCGTGGTATGAATCTTGCGAGTTGTGCGGCAGGAATTAACCAACACTATTATTTGCGTGAAAACAATCTTTACAACATTCGCTCTATCTCTTGCGTTGTGTGCCGCTGCCGGAGCGACGGCCCAAGTCAGGAGCGCGGCGCCGGTGCCTGCGGCCGATACCGTGATGCTGTCGGAGACCACCGACGGCGATTATCTCGTCCGCAGGTTCATCGTCAAACGTCCCGGCGACACCGACTACTCGGTCCGCTACCAGATCAATCTGGCGAAACTCTCCTCGACGCTCGACGGCAATTCGCGGGAGCTCGGCGATCTGGACGACTTCGTCGGCAACCTGATGAAAGACACGCTGATGAGGGTCAAATCGGTCGAGATCACGGGATATTCGTCGCCCGACGGTCCGCTGAAATTCAACGAGACGCTGGCCCGGAACCGAGCGCAGGATTTCAAGAATTACGTCGATCGAAAGTATGGTTTTTCAAATAAGTACGACGTGACGGTCAATGCCGTCGCCGAAGATTGGGAGATGTGCCGCTCATTGGTCGCCAAGTCGGAGGTGCCCGACAAACAGTCCGTGCTGGATATCCTCGACGGCAGCCGGTCGCCTGATGCCAAGGAGCTGGCGCTCAAAAAGATGCCTTCGGCATGGAACTATATGAAAAAGAATATCCTTCCGCCGCTCCGCCGGGTCGAACTGACGATCAATTACGGCGAAGGCAGCGTCGTCGAGCAGCGCACGATGATTCCCCGGCCCAAACCCGCGCCGCAGCCCGTCTGCGAACCCTGCGGATGCGAGGTGATCGACGAGTCGATAACGGGCATCATCGTCGAAATGCCCGGATCGGATGTCGATTATAAAAAGGAGCTCCGCGAAGCGAAGAAAATCGTCCGGGAGCAGGAGCGAGCAGCCCGCAAGGCGGCCCGGCAGGAGGCTAAAGCCGCCAAAAAGAGTTACAGGGAGTTGGAAAAGATGTAAGGCCGAATAATACGGTAAAAAGGATTCCGCATGCGGAATCCTTTTTTTTTGCATGGGCCGGCGGGGATTATTTCAGCGGCGTAGGGCATAAAACGTTTGATAATCCGAAAGCTTTTCGTACCTTTGTCGGAGCAAATTTTTAAAACGCACAATGATATGGCAAATTTAAGGAACCTGAAAAAGGAGATCGACTACCGTCTGGAAGAGGTGGTTTTCGACTGCGATATGGCGATCTGCTTCCAGCCTTCGAAGGAAAAGGAGGTTTTCGAAGTGATGCAGGAGGCCGTTGCCGTCCGCAACGATCTCTTCACGAAGGCCAACAATCCCGCCGAGCCGCACAACCGTTCGCTCGTCCGCAAGCATTTCGCCGCTCTGCGCGTCGAGATGGTGGAGGCTTATGACAAGCTTTTCGAGAAGCTGAGCAAGATCAACGAGGCGAAGAAATAAGCCGTTGTCCGATTTCCGGTATCGGGCCGAGAGCGCATAAACGCTCGCGGATGGAGGCCGGTCTATAAATTAAGCGCGTTCCCCGCCGGGGAACGCGCTTTTTATTCGTGGTCGCAACAGCAGTCGCCCGGATGATGCTCCAGCACCGTGTGGGGAATGTGCCCGTGCGACACGAGCTGGATGGGGCAGTCGTAGTTGCGCAGCTGCTCTTCGGTGATGATGTTCGAGCGGTGGCGGTGTACACGGCGGTTCACGCAGACGATCTCCTTCACGACGCTTGAGATGGTGCCGATGTCGTGCGACACCATGACGATTGCCATGCGGCGGTTCAGTTCGTGCAGCGTGCGGTAGAGTTCGTTTTCGAATTTGTTGTCCACGAAGTTGGCCGGCTCGTCCAGAATCAGCAGTTTGGGATCGGAAATGACGGCTCTGCACAGCAGCGCCCGCTGCATCTGGCCGCCCGAAACTTCGCCGATAGGGTTGCGGGCCGTATCGGCCACGCCCGCCGTTTCCAGCAGGCCGAGTGCTTTTGCGCGGTCGGCTTTCGTATAGCGGCTGAAAATTCCCTTGTGCCCCTGCAAACCCGACAATACCACTTCGAGCACCGAGATGGGGAACGTGCGGTCGAAATCCGATAGCTGGGGCATGTAGCCGATCAGCCGCTCCTTGTCCCGGAACAGTTCGGGTGCGAGCCGCACCTCTCCGGTATGGGGCACCGTGCCCAGAATCGCCTTCACAAGGGTCGTCTTGCCGCCGCCGTTCGGGCCGATGACACCCAGAAAGTCGTTTTTCGCAATCTCCAGATCGACGTGCTGCAGGGCTTCGTAGCCGTCGTATGCGACGCCGACGTCGCGTAGCGTTACCAGATTCATCGCCGCGTGATTATGTCGGTTATCGCGTCGATATTGGCGATCGCATCTTCGCGCAGCGGGTCCACTTCGACATATTCAGCGTCGATGTCGCGTGCGATGATCTCCACGGCGGATGCCGGAAACTGACTTTGATAGAGGATGCGCCGTACGCCGTCCTCACGGGCCTGACGGATGACCTGCGTCAGCTGCTTGGCCGAAGGTTCCTTGCCGTCTGCTTCGATCGCCACCTGCCGGATGCCGTAATCCCTTGCGTAATAGGTGAGGGCGGGGTGGTAGATGATGAAGTATTCGATGCCGCTCTGCGCGATCTTCTCGCCGGTGCGGGCGTCCAGCGCCCGTAAATCGGCCTGCAGTCGTTTGTAATTCGTTTCGTACTTCACCGAGTCGGGATATGCCCGGCGAATGGCCGCATAAGCGTTCTGCGCCATTTTCTGCAATGCGCGGGGCGATGTCCATACGTGGGGATCGACGCCGTGAGCGTGGCTATGGTTGTGGGTTTCGGCGTGGGAGGTGCCGTGTCCGCCGGATGTCTCCTGCTCCGCATGCGTGCAAGCGTGCGAACAACTGCCGGCGATCAGTTCTATGCCCTGACTGAGATTCACGACCTTGCCGCGCTCCTCGATCTTGGATAACAGCGTGGTTTCGAAGTCGATGAGTCCAACGTTGAAGATCATCTCCGCCCGGTTCAGCCCGATGAACTGCCGGGGCGTCGGTTCGAACGTTTCGGGACTTGCGCCGAGAGGTACCAGCACTTCGATCTTGAAGTCGTCGCCCACGATTTCCTCCACGAGACTGCGGAGCGGGAGGATCGAGACATACAATGTCTTTTCGTCCGCCTGCTGGCGGGGCGTGCAAGCGCCCATCAGCGCTGCAATAAATATGAAAACGAGTTTTTTATACATATTGTCTGTTGATTATCAGTGTTTTTCCTGAAATATGGTAGGGTAGTCCCTTCCGTTTCTTGTATATGACGACTAATGCGATTGCGATCAGCAGCGTGCACAGGCGGAGGCTGTTCGCCCACAATCCGCCGACTGCGCCGCTCCCGCTCCCGCTGAACAGCATCCACGGCGCGTTCATCAGCGTATGCGGCCAGATTACGCTCCACAGATTGTTCTCCGATTCCACATAGATCCAACTGAAAAAGATGCTTCCGGCAGTCGTGACGCCGAAAGCTGCCGATGCGGAAATCAGGTCGTCACCCTGATACAGATGCAGCGATCCGAATGCCAAAGCCGTCAGCGTCGCTGCCGGCAGAAATCCCCAACGGGCTGTCCGGAACAGCTCTCCGAATACGAAACCTCTGAAAATCAGCTCCTCGAAGAATCCCGCGACGACTATGAACGTAAACATGTGATCCGGCGGCGTTTCCCGGTTGAAACTGCCGATGACCGCATAGCCGGCAAACATGGGGACCGTACTCAGCACTCCGAAGAGCAATCCCCGGCCGAATCCGTGCGTCAGTCCGAGCCTATATAATATGGTATCGGGTCGGTGCAGCAACAGAAGCGCCGCTGCCGGAATTATACTCGCAATCAGGTAATGCAATATGTAGTGAATTGATTTGCAAGTAGATATGAAATTTGCAAATGGCCGAACGCCGAGGTTGAAATACCACGTCACGAAGAACAGCCCGAAAGCCGTCAGGATAATTGCCGAGCGTTTTATACAGCTGTCATTTTCAGCCATTTGTTCCGGATTTGATATTGCAAAAGTAGCAAAAATTCGGTGAAGTTATATATCGTCCGATTGCGGGATAGCGCTTATATGCTCAATTTGCCGAATAATCGGGATGTAATAGTGTATAAAGATTCGATTATGAATAAAATAGACCTTCTATTTGCAATAATTTAACATAATGTGAATATTACACCAAACATTGCGCCAAGGAGGTTGATTCCTCCCTGTGACTTTGTTGTCGGGATTGAATAATATTCCGGATGAAATGAACCGGATTTGCATTGCCGAAGACGGTGAGATTCGCGGGAAAATGGCTATCTTTGTTATACCGGGCCGATTTCGGAACCGATTCTCAGATCACGGAACAGATTCGGTCCGCACCGCAACGATCGAATAGCATATTATGAAGAAGATAACGAATCCTTGGCGCGGCATGGACGGTTACCATTGCTACGGCTGCGATCCGAACAGTCCGCAGGGACTGCGGATGGAATTTTACGAAAACGGCGATGAAATCGTGAGCGTCTGGCATCCTCGTCCCGAATACCAAGGTTGGGTGAATACGCTGCACGGAGGCATTCAGGCAACGCTGGCCGACGAGATCAGCAGCTGGGTCGTATTCCGGAAGTTTCAGACGAGCGGCGTTACTTCGAAGATGGAGGTCCGCTATCACAAGCCGATTCACACGACTGATGACCATATCGTTTTGCGGGCTTCCGTGCGTCGGCAGCGTCGCAACATCGTTGAGATCGAAGTCCGCATCTATGACCGGCACGAAGTGTTGTGCACGGAGGCCGTATGCGTTTATTTCCTGTTTCCCCCGGACAAGGCGCGTTCGGAATTCCATTTTTGCGATTGCGGCGTCGAAGCGGCCGAAGAAAATCCGTTGAATAAATAAGGCGGCAAGTTGATGTTTGCGCCGGTTGCAAGTTAAGGCGGCCAAATTTGCGCCATGTGCAAGTAAGGCAGGTTTTTAAACCTGCCTTGTTAATTTGTTGTCGGTGGGTGGTCGGGATTGGATTGTCTGCGATTTCGCCGCAATTTCTTGTCCGGTTCCGTTACCTTGGAATATACCGGAAGCCGGTTTTTTTACGCTCTGAGAATCGAGTATTCCGTCCCGCAGCCCGTATGAATTTTTTTAACGCTTTGTCGTCGGCGTAAAACTTTCGAAGGTCTGATCGTCATATAGCACGACGATCCGTTTGACGTTAGCGGTAAACAATGCTGCCGGGAGCTGTCGTTGCGGTGCCGGATCGTCGGTTTCGTTTTCCGCCGTTTCCGGCTGCCGTTTTTCTTCAAGCGGATGCCGACCGGAGGAGACAAGGCCGAAAAGGTCGCCGCCGGGCGACGCGGGCTGGCTCATCGGCTGCGGAGCTGACGATTGGGCCGGCGGCTCGTCGCGGTACATCTTATCCGAGTCGAGCAGCAGCCAATCCGGGTTGATCCGGGGAAACCTCCGGAGAATCTTTTGCAGCAGATCGAAGCCCGGTTTGTTGCGTCCGGCGAGAATATGGGAGATTCCGGCGGGATTGATTCCCAGCAGCTCGGCGAGCTGGCTTGGCTTCAATCCTTCATTTTTCATCAAATCGAGCAATTTTTCCCTCATCAACAGAATTTTTTACAAATATAAATATTTGTTTTTTGTAAAACAAGTAATTTTTGCATTTGTAAAATGTTAATAAGTGTTGAAAAAGTTTACAAGTGTAACGAAGGGAATATTGTTAAATCTACCTCCGGTGGTTGATATCATGTATTAGTTGATATATTTTAC
The DNA here is from genome assembly GCF_000265365.1 of Alistipes finegoldii DSM 17242. NCBI lineage: Bacteria > Pseudomonadati > Bacteroidota > Bacteroidia > Bacteroidales > Rikenellaceae > Alistipes > Alistipes finegoldii. The sequence goes on along the minus strand of NC_018011.1, from coordinate 10,024 downwards.
TTTAAATAGCTGGATATTAGTAAGTCTATGCTGTATGATGTCCATGTGTATGCAATACTCCCCTATTCCCGACAGGCTATATTTGCATATATCAATTAGAGTTGTATATAATTATTGTAATTCATTGGTTATAATTGAATTAATCTCCAATGTTTAACCATTTGACACCTCCTCGATTATGCGTGGAACGCTATTTAGAGCCAGTCTGCCTATTATTTACAAATGGATATATTAACACATGTATCGACGCTTGTGTATTTACAAGTGTAATTACAAATGGAAATACTTCCTCCATTGTGTATTTACAAGTGTAAATTCACCACCCTATTTTAGGAAAATTTTGATTTTTTTAACGGATTTCCGACGGATAATCGCCTGAATTATTAGCTTTCGTTGATTGGCGATATATTATGTTAAATAAACAATAGGCGGATAGTGTTAATAACCCAATACCCGCCTATTTTTCAGTTGTTTATATAATTGTAAACAGCTGCCTATTTCGAAAGTTTTGTTGCGATTTCTTCGAACTCTTCCGGAGTCAATTTGAGCTTTTCCCGGTGAAAATCCACGTCGTTTTCGCTCTTAATGGGGATCAGATGGATGTGCGCATGCGGCACTTCAAGCCCTAAAACCACCACTGCGACTCTGGAACACGCTATTTCCTGCTTGATTTTACCTGCGACTTTTTTGGCGAACAGCATCATGCCTGCCAATGTCTGATCGTCGAGGTCGAAAATGTAGTCTATTTCCTTTTTCGGTACGACCAGCGTGTGCCCTTTCGTCAGCGGATTGATATCCAGAAAGGCGTAATAGTTTTCGTCTTCGGCGACCTTATAGGAAGGTATTTCGCCTGCGATAATGCGTGAAAAAATGGATGCCATATATTTATCTTTTAAAGTTTCTTAGTTTAGTCCCGTGAGGATCTTTCACGAGGATGCGCCGTAAGCCGTGACGCTTGGGATCGACAAGATCACCGTGGTCCAACCCGATCGACAGAAGGTTTACATGGCCCTGCGTTCATATATACCCCGAAAAAGCATTGGCGCTATACCCTCCTGCTTAATTCGCCGTGTTTGTCGCTCCTCGTTGTTTATAGCCCCCCCCCACAAAATAGGCCGTCGGACTTTCGATACGTTTCGCAAAAAAGTGCCGACAGAGCGTTTCCCATTATTTTTCAGTATGTCCTTGCAAATGGTGCTGTCAGAGCTTTTTGTCGCTTTTTTGGGCGTCCCTGCGAAATAGCGCTGCCGGAACTTCCCGTTGTTGTTCGGAGCCTCCGCTATCTGCCTGCTGTCACTGTGCGGAAATCGCCGTCTTTCGGCAGGCTGCTCTTCAAAGCCTTATTCTTCGTTGAATTTGGGCTTGAGTATCTCCGAGTAGATAACTGCCTTGCGCAGGTCGAAATCCTCCGTAATTTCCGCTACAGCCTCCGCTGTCGTATGCTTGTCCCCTGCTGCGTGTTCTTCGTGCAGGATTTCTTCGTGGGGATGCCGTCCGTCCGGAGCGTTTTTGCGTCCGGCGTGCCGCCCGGAGCTTTTGAAATCGGCCGTTTTGCGGGCGACTTCACCGAATCCGGGCGTCGGTGCGGGCTGCTGCATTGCGGAACGCAGTCGGTCGGTTTCCGCTCCGGATACGGTCTCCTGACTGTCCGGGTGCCGCATTTCATCCGCAGATTGCGTGTCCCACGAGGGCCAAGCTTCGTGCTGAGTGTGCTTTTGGGTCTCGTGAGCCTGTTTTTTCGCCTTTTTGCGAGCCTGCGAGGTCGCGTTGAACAACATGGCTGCAAAAATCGCCACGACCCATATTACGGTTGAATAGTCTTCCATATCAGCTTAAAGTTCGTTTGACACTCTCGATCCCTTTTATCTTACGCAGTTTCGTCATCACGTCCTGCAGGCCCTCGGCGTCCTTGACATAGAGACTGATGCTGCCTTCGAAGATGCCGTCGTGGCTGTGGATGCCGACTTCGCGGATGTTGATGCTGAAATCGGCGCTCACGACTTTCGCCAGATCCAGCAGAATTCCCATACGGTCGATGCCGCGCAGTTCGATGGTGACCAAATACGACATCGCCTTGTGTTGCGACCATTTGATCTCCTCCTTGACGATATTCCGGCCGAACTGGGTCGCAAGACGGTTCAATTCGTCGCACGTGGCTTTGTGGACGATGATGTTGCCGGTTTTCGGATCGCGGTAACCCACGACCTTGTCTCCCGGAATCGGTTTGCAGCATTCCGCTATCTCGAACTGGGGCGTTTCCGGCTGTTCTTTGGCCGGGTGCGCTGCATTCGGCGCCGTTTCGCCCGCGTCGTTGATAGCCGCCGGGTCGTCGCCCTCCTCGTCCTCCTTTTTGTTGATGAAAAGGGTCCAGAACTTGAGTATCTTGCTTTTGGAGTTTACTTTCAGGACTTTGTCGAGGTCCTTCAGGTCGATGATGCCGGCTCCGATCTTGCTGTACAGCTCCTCCTTGTTGTTGCTTTCGTATATCGGGACGATCTTGCGCAGGACACGGCCGCTGAGCTTGATATTCAGCGATTTCATCTTCTCGTCGAGCATTTGCATACCCCGCTCGATGTTGTTCTGGCGTTCGCGCTTCAGGAAGCTTTTGATCGACTGCTTGGCCTTGGCCGTGGTCGCTATTTCGAGCCATTCGGGCTTGGGGCGGGCATTGTCGGCCGTGATGATCTCGATCTGGTCGCCGCTGTTGATCTGCGTGGTGATCGGTTCGAGTTTGTGGTTGATCTTGGCGCTGATGGCGCTGTTGCCGATCTTCGAGTGGATGTCGTATGCGAAGTCGAGCGCCGTAGCGCCGAACGGCATTTTTCGGGCCTCGCCTTTTGGTGTAAACACCACTATTTCCGAGGTATACAGCGATAACTTGAAGTTATCCAAGAAGTCAACTGCGTTTTCCGTCGGGCTGTTCAGCGCCGCGCGGATCTGCTTCAGCCATTTGTCGAACTCGTCTTCGTCCTGCGAAATCGTGGCGTGCTTGTATTTCCAGTGGGCGGCGAATCCCCTTTCGGCGATATCCTCCATCCGCTGGGTGCGTATCTGCACTTCGACCCATACCCCGTCGGGACCCATCACGGTCGAATGCAGCGCCTCGTAACCGTTGGCCTTGGGCATCGAAATCCAGTCCCGCAGGCGGTCCGGCTTGGGGGTGTAAATGTCGGTGATCGTCGAGTAAACCTGCCAGCACTGCGTTTTCTCCGAAGGGAACGGCAGCGGTTTGAAGACGATGCGGATGGCGAACAGGTCGTAAATCTCCTCGAACGGAATCTGCTTGCGCTGCATTTTGCTCCAGATCGAGTAGATGCTCTTCACGCGGCCCGAAATCTCGTAATTGATGTTGTCGCGGTTGAGCGCGGCGATGATCGGGGCGTTGAATTTGTCGATGAACTCCCGGCGCGACGCCTCCGTTTCGTTGAGTTTCTGCGTGATTTCGGCGTATTGCTGCGGGAAGCGGTACTTCATGCAGAGGTCCTCCAGCTCGCTTTTGATCGAGTAGAGTCCCAGCCGGTAGGCCAGCGGAGCGAAGAGGTAGATGGTTTCGCCCGTAATCTTGATCTGCTTGTTCATCGGCATCGCCCCCAGCGTGCGCATGTTGTGCAGGCGGTCGGCGATCTTGATGAGGATGACCCGCACGTCGTCCGAGAGGGTCAGCAGTACCTTGCGGAAATATTCGGCCTGCTCCGAGGTGTCGGCGTTGAAGACTCCCGACATTTTGGTCAGCCCGTCCACCATCGAGGCTATCTTGGGACCGAAGATGCGTTCCATGTCCTCCACGGAGTACTCCGTATCCTCCACCACGTCGTGCAGCAGAGCCGCAACGACCGATTTCACGCCCAGCCCGATCTCCTCGATGACGATCTTGGCTACTGCAATAGGATGCAGGAGGTATGGCTCGCCGGAGCGGCGCCTTACCCCCTGATGTGCCTCCTTGGCAAGGAAAAATGCTCTTTTGATGAAGTTCCAGTCCTCGTCGTTCTTGCAGATCTTCGTACACGAGAGGAGCAGGTCGTCCCACTTTTCCTTGATTATTACTTCATCCTCGGCAGTATAATCCATAAATACCTATTTTTCTTTGGGCGCCTTCATGGCTTCGCGCACCTTGCCTTCGATCTCGTTGCGGAGCTCCTCGTCGTTTTTGAGCAGTTCCTTGACGGCGTCGCGGCCCTGACCGATCTTGCGGTCGCCGTACGAGAACCACGATCCGGCCTTCTTGACAACGCCGTAATCGACGCCCAGATCGACGATCTCGCCGATTTTCGAAATGCCCTCGCCGAACATGATGTCGAATTCCGCGCGTTTGAACGGAGGCGCCACCTTGTTTTTCACGACTTTGACCTTCGTGCGGGTTCCGAGCTGCTCCTCGCCGTCCTTGATGACCGACATGCGGCGGATGTCGATGCGCACGCTGGCGTAGAACTTCAGGGCGTTGCCGCCCGTGGTGGTTTCGGGGTTGCCGTAGACCACGCCGATCTTGTCGCGCAGCTGGTTGATGAAGATGCAGACCGTCTTGGTCTTGGAGATGCTCGACGTCAGCTTGCGCAGCGCCTGCGACATCAGGCGGGCCTGCAGGCCCATCTTCGAGTCGCCCATCTCGCCTTCGATCTCGGCCTTGGGGGTCAGCGCCGCCACCGAGTCGATGACGATGATGTCGATGGCGCTCGAACGGATCAGCGAGTCGGCGATCTCCAATGCCTGCTCGCCGTTGTCGGGCTGCGAGATCAGCAGGTTGTCCACGTCCACGCCCAATTTCTGGGCGTAGAAACTGTCGAAAGCATGCTCCGCGTCGATGAACGCCGCGATGCCGCCCGCCTTCTGCGCTTCGGCGATGGCGTGGATGGCCAGCGTCGTCTTGCCCGACGATTCGGGACCGTAGATCTCCACGACGCGGCCTTTGGGATATCCGCCCACTCCGAGGGCTATGTCGAGCGTGATCGAACCCGTCGGAATCACCGGTACGTCGCTGACTTCCTGCGAGTTCATACGCATGATCGACCCTTTGCCGAAGTCTTTTTCTATTTTTTCCATCACTGCGTTGAGCACTTTGAGCTTATCCGCATTTACCTGTACTTTTTCTGCCATTGTCTTTGTCTGTTATTTTTTCTTTTTTTTATCTTTTCTGCTGCCTCATTCTGTCGAGGGCTTTTAGGTTGTCGGGCCGCTTGTCGGCTCGCGAGTCGCGCGGCAGCGGGAACCGCAGGGTCCGGGCGTCCAGCGCACGGTCGGGATACGGACTCCAGTTGTCGGCCGAGGTGTTGCCGACACTCATCCGCCACAGGCCGACTTCCTTGCTCAGGTCGCGTTTGGGAACCATCGGCACGGCGGTGGTCGCGGCTTTCTCCGCGCGGGTCTGAATTGCCTGCCGCAGCTTCCGCCGGGCGCGCAGGAGCGGGTTTGCCTCTTCGCGCAGCCATTGGAGACTGAGCGGTTCCAATTCTTTGAACAACAGTGTCCGGGCGGCGGCGCGGGCCTTGAACGACAACTCGTCCGGAGTGTCGTACAGGGGGCCGGCCGGATATTCCTGAGCATACGGCTGCAAGGTGCCGGAAAGACAGCCTGCGACGAGTAATATGCTCCCCAACCGCTTCATCGCCCTATTTGTATGCGTCCAGAATCTGCTGATAGTGGTTCTTGGTGTCTACCTTCGTGAAAACCTGTTCGATGCGTCCTTCGGCGTCGATGACGAACGTCGTGCGCAGTACGCCCATGTACTTGCGGCCGTACATCGATTTTTCGGCCCACACGCCGTACGCTTCGCATACGCTGTGGTCGGTGTCGGCCAGCAGCGTGAAATTCAGGTCGTGCTTCGCGCAGAAATTCCGGTGCGACTTCTCGCTGTCGGGGCTTACGCCGACGATCCGGAATCCCCTCCTCGTCAGTTCCGCCTTGCCGTCGCGCAGGCTCTGCGCTTCGAGCGTGCAGCCCGACGTATTGTCCTTGGGGTAGAAATAAAGTATCGTGCGCTGTCCTTTCAGGTCGGCAAGCGTCAGTGTCTCACCGTCTTGGGTCGTGGACTTGAAATCGGGGGCCATATCCCCCGCCTGAAGCTGTGTCATGTGTTTTCGAAAAAAGGGTTTATTTTTTCAAAGATAGAAATTTTTCACGGATTTTCCATATTTCCGCGCCGACTTTTTGCGCGCTAATCCCACATGTAAGTCACCTCTATCTGCTCGTTGAATTCCTCCTGCGTGGTGTTGAGTCTCTTGAGGCAGGCCGGGCACCGGATGGCCGTTTCGGTCTCGACGTATTCGCCGCAACCCACGCACATCGGCAGGACGCCGTAACCCGGCTGCATGTAGTGCTCGAACTGCGCTCCGCAGTGGCGGCACCTGATTTTGTAAGCTGTTCCCATAATCGTTTTTCTTTTAGGTTCACGTTGCAAAGGAACGGCCTTTGTGTGACAGGTTGTGACACGAAATAAAAAACGTGCGTTTTTTATTCAAAACACACGTTTTTCGTTCTGTTTTCCGCCGGTCAATGCGCGTGCTCGGCTTCCATGGACTCCTGCTGGGTCTTGTGTATCGTGCCGTGAGGATGCTCCGCGGGAGCGTAGATCGAATAGATCTTCAGCGTTTTGTCGCCCTTGTTGACGATGTTGTGCCATTTGCCGGCCGGGACGAAGATCGCATAGTCGTCCTTGACCTCTTTCACGAAGTCGAGTTTGTCCGCGCTGTCGCCCATCATCACCTGCGCCGTACCCTCTTCCACGCGCAGGAACTGGTCGATGCCGTTGTGCAGCTCCAGCCCGACGTCGCCGCCGACGGGAATCGCCATGACGGTGACCTGCAGGTTGCCGCCCGTCCAGAGTACGGTGCGGAAATTCTCGTTGGCAAGCGTGTAGCTTTCGATGTCGAGCACGGTCGGTTCGGCTCCGTAGTCCTTGAATACGATCGTTTCCGCGGTTGTCAGTTGCTTCCCCGCCGTTTCCGCCGCCGGCGTCTGCCGGCAGCAGGAGCCTGCGGCAAGTGCCATACACAATGCTCCCGTCAATATACTGCCTGTTTTCATAGGTGTTGGTATTTTAGTATTCGTGCAAGAGCAAATGTAGCGAAAAAACGCGGCTCAGGAAATATTCGCTCTGATATAATTGTGTATATATGTGGTAAGTTCGGGCGAATCGACGATGCGGATGTCGTCCAGCAGCCCTACCACGAAGCGGCCTACCCCGGCGAATCCCGCCACTTCGGTGTCCAGCAGCCAGCGTCCCCTGCCCAGCGGCCGGACGTCGCGCTCGGCCAGCGGGTACTCCTCGCAGAGCAGGTTGTAGGCCAGCAGTCCCAGCTCCAGCCGTACGCGGCGGCGTGCGCCGCCGTGCATGCGGAAGGCGTCGATGAAACCTTCGCAGTGTTCCGGTTCGTGTTCCCACGGGGCTTCGGTCAGCTCGGCGGAGCCGATGCGCGAGGTTTTGAAGAGCTTGCAGGCATGCGCTTCGGGATCGTAGCACCACACCTGCACGTAATTGGTCGTAAAGGCGAACGGCTCTACCCTGCGGTCGCGGACTTCGCCGCCGTGCGCCGACTGGTAGCCGTGCAGGATCACCTGCCGATGCTCGTCGATGGCTTCGATGAGCGTGCGGATATTCGGAGAGTTCTTGCCCCGTACGACCGTGTCCGCCAGCGTTTTATTGTCGTATACCGAGTAGAGTTTGCGCTTGAGGTTCTGTTTGAGCATGTTCGTGTCGTCAATGTTCTCGATGGCGCTTTTGAGTATCACCGCCTCCTCCTCGGTGAAGTGGACGAGCTGAGAGATGTCGCGGAAATGGGGCGATTCCTTGTCGAGACGGATGCAGTTGCCGCTCTTCTTGATGACGAATCCCGCTTCGCGGAAGGTGTCGATGTAGCGGTAAACCGTCCGGCGCGACATCTGCAGCCGCTCGGCCAGTTGGTCGATGTTGTATGTGGTGTTTGCCGTCAGCAGTTTCATCAGCCGCAGCAGGCGTTCGAGTTTGGATTGGTCCATGATGAGTTATCGTCCGTATTTTTCGAGGTATTCGCAAAGCGTTGCGTATAATTCGTCCCGCCTGCAATGGATGGAGGAGGGTGAAATGTTGATCGCCGAACCCGTGAGCCGTTCGTCGAGCCTTCTCAGCCATAGGCGAAGCCTGTTGTGGCTCTGCACGGCCGGCTTTTGCGGTTCGGAGGTGATGACTGCGATAAAGGGTTGTCCGTTGATGTCTGCTTCACGGAAGGATCGGATTTCGTTCCATTTCAGCGCGTACTCTCTGCCGTTCGGTTGGCGGACCGTGAGTTTTTCGGGTGTGAGTGTCAGCGCTTCGCTGTTGCGTGCCAACCGTCGGAGGACGAGCAGTCCGGCAGCGAAACAACCTCCGAAAAAGAGTATGCCGGCATAGCCTACGATCCTTACGGGCAGGTTGCCGGGATGCAGGCGGATGAGCAGCAAGCCGGCCGCTCCGAATGCAGGGGCGCCTATAAGTATCAGGGCCGCCGTCCGGAGCATTTTGAAGTGATAGACTTTTCTCATGCCGCAAAGATATAAAAAAGCCGTGACATATCCTGTCACGGCCCTCTGTTTGGGTGTTACGGTATGTGCTGCACTATTGTGCGAGTACTTTCTTTTCGATCTCTTCGACTTGGCGGCGGAATGCCTTGTCGGTTTCGATGAGGTTCGACACGGCTTTGCACGAGTGGAGCACCGTAGCGTGGTTGCGCCCTCCGATGGCCGAACCGATGGTCGTGAGCGGTGCTTTGGTGTGCTGCTTGGAGAGGTACATGGCGATCTGCCGCGCCTGCGCGATCTCACGCGTGCGCTCCGTCGAGTTGAAGCGTTCGAAATCGAGGTTCAGGTACTCGCATACGACCTTGATGATGTGGTCGATGGTGATCTCCTTCTGGTAGAGCTGCACGTATACCTTCAGTATCTCCTTTGCCAGCGACGTGGTGATCTTGCGGCCGAGGAACGAGGCGTTGGCGACCAGCGACGAGAGCGCGCCTTCGATTTCGCGCACGTTGGCCGAGATGTTGTCGGCCAGATAGGCCACCACGTCGTCCGAAATCTGGGCGCCGAGTTTCTGGGCCTTTACGCGGATGATTTTGAGTTTCGTTTCGTGGTCCGGCGTATTGAGCTGGGCCGAGAGTCCCCATTTGAAACGCGTCAGCAGCCGCTGTTCGATGTCCTTCAGCTCCACGGGCGGCTTGTCCGAAGTGAGGATCAGCTGCTTGCCCGCCAGCTGGAGATGGTTGAAGATGTTGAAGAACGCGTTCTGCGTACCCGTCTTGCCCGTCAGCTCCTGAATGTCGTCGATGATCAGCACGTCGATCATCTGGTAGAAGTGGATGAAATCGGGGATTTCGCCGTTCTTGTAGGCCGTCTGGAACTGCGCCTGAAACTTGTTCATCGAGACGTACAGCACCTGCAGTTCGGGATGGCGCTGCCGCACCTCGTGGCCGATGGCCTGCACGATGTGGGTTTTGCCCAATCCTGAGTTCCCGTATATATATAAGGGGTTGAAGGGGTTGTTGCCCGGATTCACGGCCACGGACATGCCCGCCGAGCGCGCCAGCCGGTTACATTCGCCTTCGATAAAGGTCGCGAACGTCAGACCCGGATTGAGCTGCGGGTCGATAATTATCTTCTTGAGTCCCGGAATTACGAAGGGATTCTTTATATTTGCGGTATTGGTCTGCGTGTTGAAACGCGAGATGGCCGTGGTGTCGGCGTCGGCGGTGACGGGTACGGCCTGAGCGGCCGAACGGGGCACGGCGTAGTGCAGCCGGGTCTGCTGGCCGTAGAGCTGCGAGATGATCGGGCGCAGGAACGGAATGTAGTTCTTCTCGATCTGGTGGACGTAGCTCTCGTTGGGAACGCGCAGGCGAAGGTTCGTGCCGTCGAATTCGAGCGGTACGATCGGCTGGAACCATTTCACGAACTCCTCTTCGGAGGTCTGGGCCTTGATTCGGTCAAGGCAGTTCTGCCACATATCGCTATATGTTTGCGCGTTGTTTAACATGATAAGGGTTGCACTGTTTTTGATGTGACAAAGTTGTGAATAATTTTG